>JAZLMH010000001.1:0-19224 GCA_045598525.1 Bacilli bacterium
GGGAATACATCGATTATTACAACAACGAAAGGATCAAGGGCAAAACAAAATGGATGCCCCCTGCAAAATACAGGGCGGCATCCATGTTGAGCTTATGATATAATCCAACTAACTTGTCCAGTTTATTGGGTACACATCATAGCCGGTCTTTAGTTTTCATGCAAATTAGTCTTCGTTAACAAGCTGTTCGAACGAAAGCGGAACTTCATTCTTACAAGCAAATGCAATGTCGATGACCCAAAGGACTGTGCCAATAACTGGGATGATGTTTAAGATAAGGTAAATAAGTCTCCCTGTGTTTGATGCCTTTTCTCTAATGACAAATAAGAGTCTATAGATGAAGCAGAAGATGCCTAACACAGCAAAGATGATTTTTACTGCCTTGCCTAAGCCGTTATACCAGCTGATGTACTCGTTCATTTTTGTGTACCTCTAATGTATACATACATTATATATAAAAATCAGCAAAAGAAAAGGGCCGCATAAGCGACCCTAGACTTTGAATGTGAGAGTTATTCAGCAACTGTCATATCGATGTTTACATCGGCCATAACAGCGATGTTGCGGATGCTTGGCATGACATAGATGTCACTGCCACCGAGATCGTTATAGACAGCAGACTTGATCTTTAAGGTGTTCTCACCTTCCATGAGGTGAGTGTTCTTAAGGATGAGGTGTTGGTATGAACCATCTTCAGGGAGTTCAGCATCTTCGGTTCTGACAAGAAGACCGTTGATTTCGATCTTAATGAAGTCAGAAACGTTTGCGACAGCGTGCATTTCGCCTTTGCTATCTTTCCAAGTTGAAGCGAGAACGATATCAATATCGCTTTTGCCATAGTTGGAAGTGTTGATAGCGAATGTAACTGTGCCGCCTTTTTTCTCTAAACCAGTAATAGCTTTCCATTCGGTTTCTTCGACTGGAGCATATGTTGCTGGCGACTTTTCGTCATTAAGAGTGATTTTTGCGTCTTCAGCTTCATAGACATAAGCTTTTTTGAAAGCTGATTTTGAAGAACTTACAGTTTTCTCGCTGTCATCATAATTAACGTACTCATTATCAATTAAGACTTCTTCAGGAAGCTTTGGTAATTTTGCATTAAGAGCTTCTCTGTCTTTTTGAATCTTTTGAGTTTGTTCATTGAATGATGTGGTGTAGCTAATCCAGGAAACACCTGCAACGACGACAGCAGCAGCGCCAACTAAGATAGCAACAGAGCCGACAATATGTTTCTTTACGGTATCTAAGAATGACATGGTAATTCCTCCTGTTCCTTCTTACCAAAGTATTTAACGATGGTGATGACGCTTGCGAATGCGCCGATGAGGAGTCCGCCATAAGCGAATGCATCAAGAGAGATGAGTGCTGGTCTCCACCATTCGTATGCACCAAGTGATGGTAATGAAACGACAACATCCTGAGGATCTGCGGATGCGTTGTATGTTGCGTTCTTCCAAAGTGAGTGAGCATAGCTATATGCGATTTCGTGGATAGCGTCACGCATACGATACTGGACACGGTTTGGAGTGTTAGCAGCGGTGCCGATTGCATTAGCGACGGTGCCGGTGCCAGAGATAAGGTTGATGTTACCACCAAGACGGAATGCGAAGCCAACGTCCATGTTGGTTGCGTTTTCTGTCATGTCGGTGATGATCTGACCATGGAATCCCCATTCATAACGGAGGACGCCCATGAGAAGAGCTTCGTTACCGCCAGCCCAGATTCCACCAACACGGTTGAATGATGTCATAACAGCACAGCTGTCGCCGTTTTTGATAGCTTCTTCGAATGGACGGAGATAGATTTCACGTAATGTTTGCTCTGTGAGCCAGGTGAACTGAGCCATACGGTTAAAGTCCTGGTCGTTGCAGACAAAGTGTTTGACGAATGTTGTTTTACCATAGACGCCGATACCTTTGATGATTTCGGAGACATAGTGGCCAGAGAGATATGGATCTTCTGACTGGTAACCGCAGTTTCTGCCGCCGTATGTTGAACGGTGGAGGTTGCAGTTTGGAGAATAGAT
The DNA here is from genome assembly GCA_045598525.1 of Bacilli bacterium. Taxonomy (GTDB): domain Bacteria; phylum Bacillota_I; class Bacilli_A; order RFN20; family CAG-826; genus UBA4951. The sequence goes on from JAZLMH010000001.1 coordinate 2,027, forward strand.
AGCATCTTTACCAGCAGAGTTCATATCGTTACCCATACTCTTACCGAGCATGTATGTAAGGACTTTGTTCCAAGCTTGGCAAACCATTGTTGGGCCTGGGTAAGCTGGACAGTTGATGCTTTCGTTTTGGCCAAGACCACCGCCGATCATAGCAGCGCCTTCAGCGTGCTGGAATGCTGCATCGTCAGCTGCACGCATGCCAATTTCAGGAATACCACGAGCTTTGTACTGTGAGTTCATGGTAACGATTCTCTTTGCTGAATCGAATGGGACTTGGTCGAGAAGGTCATCCCAACCTTCGTCATTGTAGTCAGCGCCAAGTTGCATACCGAGTTCGGTTAATTTACCGTTTTCGATAAGTTTGCCTGTGCCGCCTGAGCCCCAAGTTGGTTTTTCTGTTGGGATTGGATTGCCGAAATAGTCTTCCATTGAGTTATCCCAAACATCACTCATTTCTTTGGAGTAGGAGTAGTTGGAAACTGTAATTCCACCTGCACGGTTCATGAGCTTGTCAGTCCATGGCTTGTCTTCTTCAACGTCTTCGAGAAGTGGTGGGAATTCATTACGGTGGACGTATTGGACGTTCTGATCAACTGATGAACCATCAATTGGCATTTCTTCATAAGCGTTTTCGCCTGTAAAGCGGTTTTCAACTGTTGAACCAGTCTTTTCGTCTTCTGTGATTTCAAAGCCTTTTGAGACTTTGTAGGTGATTTTGTTCTTTGCCATATCTTTGACGTTATGTGCGTCTGTCATAAGGTAAAGTTCATAGTCACCAGCTTCTAATTCATAACCTGTGAAGCCGTTGTTGTTTGCGTCATAGTCGTCATATGACTTGAAGTCTTTTGTAAGGACTTCGACTGTGACTGTTGCACTGTCACCAGGGTTAAGTAATGGGGTTTTAGCAAAACCAACAAGTTTACGTGCTGATTTTTCGATTTCGCCTTCGTAGTAAGGTGCGGTGAGATAAACTTCAACAACATCCTTGCCTGCGTATGAACCAGTGTTTGTGACTTTGACGTCGAGGTTAATTGTGTCATTAACTCCAATTTCGCTTTCTTCATTCAAATTGGATTTAACAAATTCCCATTCAAAATCGGTGTAGCTCATACCAAAGCCGAATGGATACTGAACAACGTTTTCGTAGCCGTTATATGGATCTTGATCCCAGAAACCTTCTTCATCAGCAGTTTCGAACCAGCGGTAACCCATGTAGATGCCTTCAGCATATTCTGAGTAACAAGCGAATTTGTAGAATGCATTGCCGCCTGCGCCTCTACCTGCGGTATTAAAGAAGTCTGCTGATCTTCCGCCGGTGTAGTGACGGGTGTGCTTAGCACATGAACGGTAGTATGTGATGTTGTATTCTGGTCTATAAGGAAGCGTGTCTGTTAAGTGACCGGAAGGTGAAACATCACCATAGATGACCTCTGGGATAGCAAGAGCGCCAGAACCGCCTGTAACGCCAACACTTAAACATGCGTCGACGCCTTCGATGCTTTCGATGAAGTCGAGGGTCATGTTGTTTGTTGAGTTGATGATAACGATAACATTTTCGAAATCTTGTCCAAGCTGACGAAGTGTGTATTCTTCTTCTGTGGAGATTTCAAGGTAGTCACGAGTCATATCTTGTGGCTGGCCGTTGACCTTGTTTTGATAGTGTGGGCAGTCACTGTTTTCGCCTGCGTGACGTGAAATAACAAAGAAAGCAGTATCACTGTAATCTTTTGCGTTTTCATAGATGCCTTGATATGTTGCATCTGTTTCTAATGATGGCTCACGGACTTGGAAGAAGTCGTCGAAGTTAGCCATGATGGTGTTTGAATCGCCTTTAGCGGAACACCAGCTTTTGTAGTATTGAGGGATTTCTGGGTTTACCTCGATACCATAATGCTCCAATGCGGAGTTGAGGTCATATTGTGGGTGACCATTGAAGCCAACTCTTTCAGAACCTGATGACATGTAATACCAGTCGATTGAGCCGTGACCGAAAACGTTGACTCTTGTAATGTCGTCTTTGGCAAGAGGAAGTGTTCCATCGTTGTGAAGCATGACAATGCCTTCGCGTTCACATTCAACAGCCAACTCGTCACCCATACCAGGAACACTCGTAACACGAGCTTCATCTTCTGGTGCGTGACAAAGATAGGTTGTTAAAGTGTTGGAATACTCGTTAAAACCAAGACTGTTTGCTACTGCTAAACCAACGCCAGCGGCGACGATCATTGGAAGGGCAACGATAGAGACAACTAGCTTACCTTTTCCAGTAGCCATGGATTTTTCTTTTTCCATACTTATTTCCTTTCTTTTTTTTGCGAACGCAAATAAGAGGCATACAGACGAAAACCTAAAAAAAGCGTTCTTAAGATGTCAATATCTTTAGATATTATTACTATCTATCAAATGACAATCTTGCTAAAAATCTTGGGGCTATATTTCAACGAGAACGCATTTACATTTCATTATTTGTTATTTGTCTCTGTGTTTTTCATTGCAAAAAGGGCATATTTTCAAAATATGACGATTTTTTCAACATATTTCAGCAAATGATAAATTTGTGGACTATAATTCATTACGAAAAGAGGATTAGTTTATGAAAAGAGTCTTATTCTTAATCTTAGAAAACGGAAACAACTCATTACATGCTCTTGAAGAAATCAACAGCCACGGTTTCAATGGAACATTGGTCGGAGGCGCTTCCCTTAGACACACACTTGAAGGAAAACTCCCAGAAGAGCATTCATTTTTCCACCTTGCTCATTGGGAAGCTGAAAACAAGAAAGAATCAACTGTCTCAATGTTTGTTGAAGACGAAGAACAGCTTGAATTACTAAAAAATACAATCAGAAAATACACAGATCATTTTCAAACAGTCAAAGGCGCTTTCTTCACGATCCCTCTTGAAGATTACGAAGGCACATTCTAATGGAACCTTATATTTTTCTTTATATCGCGGCTTTAGTTTTGGTTGGTCTTCTTTCAACAAGAGTGATGAAACTAATCAAAATGCCTAACGTTACTGGCTATATTATCGCCGGCATCATAATGGGGCCTTATATTTTTGGTCTCTTCTTTAATGGTTTTGATTTCCTTAATGCGGGCACAAACGCAAACCCAATATTCAGATACGTTAATACTTTGTCTTGGGTTAACAGCGCAGCATTAGGTTTCATTGCCTTTTCGATTGGTTCATCCTTCAAAACGTCTACTCTTAAAAGCGTTGGAAGCAGAATCATCGTCATTACTGCATTAGAATCTTTATTCGCTTCTCTTGCGGTTGTCGCGGTTTTAGCAGCGGCTTATTTGATCTTTCCTGATAAAATCCCTCTCCCTCTTGTTTTATCGCTTGGCGCTATTGCGGCAGCAACCGCTCCAGCAGCGACAATCATGGTCATCAAGCAATATAGAGCAAACGGCCCTGTCAGTAAGACTCTTCTTCCTGTCGTCGCTCTTGATGACGCTGCAGCTCTTATTCTTTTTGCCATTCTTTTCCAAATCGCAAAAACCATTGCGGTTGGCTCATCGTTTGATCCGTACGCAATGTTTGTTAAGCCACTTTTAGAAATCATAATCTCACTAGTTATTGGTGTCGTTCTTGGTTTAATCATGTCTTTTGCTTGCAAGTTCTTCCGCTCAAGAGCAAATAGAACAGGCTGGGTTTTATTCACAGTGTTCGCCGCTCTTGGCTTCTATTATTTATTCAAACAAGACTTCATGGGCGAATTTGAATTAAGCTCACTTCTCACATGCATGGCTGCAGGGGCTATATACGTTAACCTTAGACCAGATAGTATTAAGACATTCGAGTTCCTTGATAGATTCACAACGCCTATCTATATGCTCTTCTTCATTTTAAGTGGAGCAAATCTCAATCTCGCCATCTTCACTGGCGATAATGGTGTCATCGTCTTAACTGTTGCTGCCTTTTATCTTGTATTCAGATTCGGTGGTAAATGGAGTGGTGCCGCTCTTGGTTCAACAATCACTAAAGCAGAGCCAAATGTTAAGAAATATTTAGGTTTCTGTCTTGTTCCTCAAGCTGGTGTCGCCATCGGTTTAGCGACAACCGCCGGAAACATATTGGCTACATCAAATCCTGAAATCGGTTCAATGATTGTCGCAGTCATCCTTACATCAACATTGGTGTACGAGCTTATTGGCCCAATCGTCACAAAAACCGCTCTTCAAAAAGCTGGAGAAATTGAAATCAGCAGATAATATAAATTTCAGAAAAAGTTTTTTGCTATCGCAGTTATTGTTAAAATTGAAATATGAAAGTTAATAAGTTATTTGGAAGTTTATTGTTTGCAGGGGCAATTCTCTCCTCCTGCGCGCCTGCTTTGAAGGAGGTCTCTTATTGGGAAGCAAGAGGCACTTTGTCTCAGTCATATCAGAGCCCTTACAATACCGTCAAAATTACTGGAACTTTCAGCACCGAAACAGAAGGTGAAAAAGAAACTATAAAAATTGATTCGACATTTAAAATAAAAGGTGAAAAAGTAATTGATGGTTATAGATCATTTGTCAAATCTGATGTTGCTGCCGCTTCCGTATTTGGGGTGACTATTGCAAATTTAAACAGTATTTATTCTGCTCAGAAAATAACTCCAAAATATTATATTGGATCAGGCGATGTATCGGTTGTTTCAAAAGTTGAAGTCAGCCAATGGGGATTATTATCTGGAACTACCACCTATGTTATAAATGAGCTCAAGGGAGCATACGATTTTAACAATTATGGTCTTTTGATGAACGCTGACGAATATCAGGAAACCACTCAAAACGGCGTCAAAAAAATAACTTCAGTAAAAGCTTCTTTGAAGTACAGCACTATCTTATAAGCAGTAATAAAATAGAAGATAATCCTTGAGAATGGGGTTATTTTTTGAGTTTATGCTCGGCTTTCCATTTCTTGATTTCTTCAAGCCTTGCTTTGTATTTTGATTCTAACCCTTGAACACCTGGCTGGAAGTATTCCTTTCCAAGAAGTGAATCTGGAAGACATTGCATGGCGGTGATTTTTTCTTCGTAGTCATGGGCATACATATAGCCATCGCTATAGCCAAGATCCTTCATTAGTTTAGTTGGGGCGTTTCTAATATTAAGTGGAACTGGTTCACTAATCATCTTTCTAGCGTCGTCAGCAGCAGAAAGGTAGGCGACTTCCATCGCATTTGATTTTGGAGACATCGCCATATAAACAACCGCTTCAGTAAGAGCACAGTTGCATTCAGGCATGCCAATGTAATGGCAAGCCTCATAAGCCGCAACTGCAACCTGAAGAGCTTTTGGATCTGCTAAGCCAACATCCTCGGATGCGAATCTTACTACGCGCCTAGCCACATATAACGGGTCCTCACCTGCTTCAAGCATACGAGCCAACCAATAGACAGCAGCATCTGGATCGCTGTTTCTCATGGATTTATGAAGAGCGCTGATTAAGTTATAGTGTTCTTCACCTTTTTTGTCATATAAGAACGATTTCTTGGATGTGACCTGTTCAACTATATCTTTTGAAACGGTTATCTCGTTATCGACACGGTCACCATTAAGGATAACCATCTCAAGAGTGCCTAACGCTCCTCTAGCGTCTCCGTTAGAGAAGATGGCAATCATCTCCAATATTTCATTGCTGATATTGATTTTGAATTCGCCAAAACCACGTTTGTCTTCTATTGCCTTTTTAAGAAGAGTAACTATTGCATTAGCATCTAGTGGATTAAGAACGAAAACCTTGCAGCGTGAAAGAAGAGCGTTATTGATTTCGAACGAAGGGTTTTCGGTTGTTGCACCAATAAGAATGATGCTTCCTTTTTCAACGAATGGGAGGAAAGCGTCTTGCTGAGCTTTATTGAAACGATGAATTTCATCAACAAAAACAATAGTTTTGCCACCAAAAAGTCTATTTTTCTCAGCCTCTTCCATGACCGACTTGATTTCTTTAATTCCGCTTGTGACAGCAGAGAAAGTAATAAAATCGGCCTTGGTCATATTGGCAATGATCTTAGCGATTGTTGTTTTACCAACGCCAGGAGGACCCCAAAACACAAGAGAAGATACTCTGTCATTCTCAATAAGGGTTCTTAAAATCTTACCTTTTCCAAGAAGATGTTCCTGCCCAACGATTTCATCGATTGTAGTAGGGCGGAGTCTTTCTGCCAATGGCTCGTTATTATCGTTCCAAAAAGATGTTTGATTTGACATGCCTATATTCTACTTCATTTATTAAAGGTTTATAATATAGACAATATGGAATTCAGCGGATTAGAGAAACTCTCACTTTTAGATTTTGATGATAACATCACTGCCACGCTTTTTAGCGCCGGTTGCAACATGCGTTGCCCTTTCTGTCATAACTCATCTTTGGTACATGACCCACTTAAGGCCCCAAAGATTCCTTGGTCAGAAATCATGGAGTTCTTAGAAAAGCGTAAGAACGTACTTGATGCAGTGTGTGTATCAGGTGGCGAAGCAACATTGATGCCTGATTTGTTGGACAAATTAGCGGATATCAAGTCCCTTGGCTATAAAATCAAATTAGATACAAATGGCTCAAGGCCAGAAGTGCTTAAAATTGCTGTTGAGCAAGGTTTAGTTGATTATGTTGCTATGGATATTAAAAACTCGCCTGAGAAATATCCTTTAACTACAGGAGTCGAAAATATCAATGTTGATGCCGTTCAAGAATCGATTGATTTCCTTTTAAGAACGGATTTGGTCGATTATGAATTTAGAACAACCATTATTGAAGAATTTCACACCGATGAAGACATGATTAAGATAGCATCATGGGTTGGTGGAGCAAAACGTTTCTTCTTGCAACAATACGTTGATAGAGATAACTGCATTGCTCACGGCTTCCACGCAGTAGAAAAAGAAAAGGCCCTCCATTGGAAGACCATTCTTGGAAAAGAGATTGATGAAGTCTCACTTCGTGGTTACGAATGAGATTCCAACGCAAATAAGTAATTACTTGCACTTAAGGCAGCGATTGCGCCGTCATTACAAGCGGTGGTGAGCTGTCTTATTTTTTTGACTCTGCAGTCACCTGCTACAAAGATGCCTGGAGTTTTGGTTGCCATTGTTTCATCACAAACGAAGAATCCTTTATCTAAGTCGACAAGATTAGAGAATCTATCGTTATCAGGAATTTGACCAATTGCGACAAACGCGCCATTGGTTTTAAGTTCCATGGCTTTTCCTTCGTTAACCGTGCCTTCACGACCTGCGAATGAAACGCTTTCGAGCTTTTCGCCATTACCATTAAATGTAACCGAATTCCAATCGTGATAAATAGATACGTTTGGCTGCGCTTTTAATGAATCGACAAGAATCTTGTCGGCGAAGAACTTGCCAAATAAAGTAACAACATCAACGTGTTTTGATGTTTTCGCTAAGAGAAGGGCGTATTGGAGGGCACTGTTTGCATCGCCAATGACCATTGTATCCTGGCCTGTGTAGAAAGCACCATCACATACTGCGCAATAGCTAACGCCTTTGCCTTTATATTCTTCTTCTCCTGGGATGCCAAGGTGGCGGTGTTTGACACCTGTAGCAAGAATAACTGCCTTTCCTTCGTAGTCGCCATATTGGCAGTGGGCAATGAAGTGGTCGCCAACCTTTTCAACGGATAAGCATTCATCCATTTCAAATTCGGCTCCTAGTTCAGTTATTTGCTCGAACATCTTATCTGATAATTCGAGCCCAGAGATTTCTTTGATGGTTGGGAAGTTTTCGACTCTTGGAGAATCGGCGATTTGACCGCCGAACGCTTCTTTCTCAATGAGTTTAACGCTTCTTCCTGCTCTTAAGGAATAAAGGGCCGCGGTCATTGCCGCGGCACCTCCACCAATTATTAGGATATCAGGCAGCATTGCCTTCTTTAACCTTCTGGATATAGCCTCTGATGTTTGAAGCGTTATCGTAAACATCATAGGAATCTCCATTAGGAACTAAGAGAGTTGGAGCATTGGTGATGCCAAATGCGTTTGTTGTCTCTTTGTTGGAAACTGCATCGATTTGTTCGTATGCGATTCCTTCTTTATCAAGCATCATCTTTGCCATCTTGCAGTTTGGGCAAGTTGGAGAAGTGAAGAGCATGACTTTTGTGACTTTTGGCTGTGCACCGTGTTCGTGGCAATCACCATCGCAGCATTCATGGACACCAGCGCGTGGTTGATGGTTTTCATTGAGAACGTATGTCTTACGATCTTTGTATTCCTGGGCTTTGCCATCATTCCAGTTTCTAACTGGACGGTAGTAACCAGTGATACGTGACCAGATTTCTGTCTCTTTGCCGCAGACTGGGCATGTGTGGACTTCGCCAGTAATGTAACCATGATCCTGACAGACTGAATATGTAGGAGACATGGTGTAGTAAGGAAGCTTGTAGTTTTCAGCAATCTTACGGACGAGCTTCATGCAGCTTTCCCAGTTTGGAAGACGCTGTCCAAGGAATGTATGGAAGACTGTGCCAGATGTGTAAAGTGTTTGGAATCTGTCTTCAATATCAAGAGCAGCGAAGATATCTTCTGTGAATCCAACTGGAAGGTGTGATGAGTTGGTGTAATATGGGGTTTCGCCTTCTTTGCCACCGGCAACAACAATGTCTGGATAACGTTTGCGGTCATGTTTAGCAAGACGGAAAGCGGTACTTTCTGCTGGGGTAGCTTCAAGGTTATAGAGGTCGCCATATCTTTCCTGATAGTCGGAAAGGCGTGTTCTCATGTGGTTGAGGACTTCGACTGTGAAATCCTGAGCTTCTTTTGTGGTTAAGTCTGCTTTGACCCAACGTGCGTTCTGGCATGTTTCGTTCATGCCGACAAGACCGATTGTTGAGAAGTGGTTCTTGAAGGATCCGAGATAGTGGTTTGTATATGGATATAAGCCAGCTTCGAGAAGTCTGGTGATGGTTTTACGCTTGATGCTTAAGGAACGTGCAGCGATATCCATCATGTTGTCTAAGCGTCTATAGAAATCCTCTTTATCTGTTGCGAGATAAGCAAGACGTGGCATGTTGATTGTAACAACACCGACTGAACCGGTGCTTTCGCCAGAGCCGAAGTAACCACCTGATTTCTTACGGAGTTCACGGAGGTCAAGACGGAGACGGCAGCACATAGAACGGACATCGCTTGGCTTCATATCACTATTGATGTAGTTGGAGAAATATGGGGTGCCATATTTAGCTGTCATTGTGAATAAGAGACGGTTGTTCTCTGTATCTGACCAATCGAAATCACTTGTGATTGAGTAGGTTGGGATTGGGTATTGGAAACCACGACCGTTAGCGTCGCCTTCAATCATGACTTCGATGAATGCTTTGTTGATCATGTCCATCTCAGGTTTGCAATCGCCATAGGTGAAATCCATTTCCTTGCCACCGACGATTGCTGGGAGGTTCTTTAAATCCTCAGGGACTGTCCAGTCGAGGGTGATGTTAGTAAATGGAGCCTGTGTGCCCCAACGTGATGGGGTGTTGACGCCAAAGATGAATGATTGGATGCACTGTTTAACCTGTTTGTAGGTGAGGTTATCAACTTTGACAAATGGAGCGAGGTAGGTGTCAAAGGATGAGAATGCCTGAGCACCAGCCCATTCGTTCTGCATGATACCAAGGAAGTTGACCATTTGGTTGCAGAGAGTTGATAAGTGACCTGCAGGGGTGCTGGTAATTTTACCAGAAACGCCACCAAGGCCTTGCTGGATGAGTTGTTTTAAAGACCAACCAGCGCAGTAGCCAGTTAACATGCTTAAATCGTGGATGTGGATATCAGCGTTACGGTGTGCGTCGCCGATTTCCTTGTCATAAACCTGACTGAGCCAGTAGTTAGCAGTGACTGCACCAGAGTTGGAGAGGATGAGACCGCCAACTGAGTAGGTGACTGTACTGTTTTCTTTAACACGCCAGTCGCTGATTTTGAGATAGTTATCAACGACAGCTGCATAGTTGAGTTCTGTTGTTTTGATCTGACGGATGTCAGCATGTTTTCTACGGTAATCCATGTAGCTGTGAGCAACATCAACATAACCAGCTTGGATTAAAACAATTTCAACGCTGTCCTGAACGTCTTCAATAGCAACAACGCCATTAACGACTTTCTTATTGAATTCAGCGGTGACACGGAGAGCTAAAAGCTCAATGATTTCTTTTGTTGCCTCTTTATGTTCGGCAAGGAAGGCTCTCTCAATAGCCTTTTCAATTCTGGATAAGTCGAAGTCAACAATCGACTCATCACGTTTCTTGATTCTTAACATACGGTAGTCCTTTCTCATACGCTAATCATTCTTATAGAAGAGGGTTCTAAAAAATTGAACATAATCTTCTAGTGTATGATTCAGGATGAGGATTTCATCCTTTGCACGGATAATATTACAAGGAAAAAATTCACGTGCAACTGAAATGCTTAAGAAAAAAAGTGGAAAAAATTGAAACTATTTTCAATGCGTTTTTTATTGGGAAAAAAGTGCCGATATATAGGGTGTTTTAAAGGGGCATCATTTCTAAGTTACATAGTCAATAAAGAAAATTCGAAATTTGGACACTGTATGAGAACCCCTAAAAAGTAACGATAAAAGCTTAATTCTAAAAAATTTTTTGGACATCCTCACTACATGTTGTAGTACGTTGGAAAATTGTAAATTTATGAATTGACTAGAAATTCATGGCTTTACAAATTATTGATTTTACTAGATGCTGACAAATAATTATCCACAAGGTTTTCCACATGCAATTTATTACAAAAAAACTACTAATTTTTAGGTGCGCTAATACGATTTAAAACCTAGTCAAAAAATGAGTAGCAAAAATTGATAATTGCAAAGAAAACGCAAAATGATTTTTTTGATTAGTTTTTATTAATAATTTAGTTGTGCGTGCGTTATTATAGATATGCTAAATTTCAAATAAGGGGGAAATTAGTATGAAGAAACAAAGCAAAATCAAAGCTTTCTTTGCTGAATTCAAAGCCTTCATCAACAAAGGTAATGCATTCATGCTTGCTGTTGGTGTTGTCATTGGTGGCGCATTCAATGCAATCGTTACATCTTTAGTCAACATCTTAATGAGCGTTGCTACTTGGGGCGTTCCAGGTGGTTTAAAAGGATTGGTCACAGTCCTTCCAGCACTCAACGATGTTCAGAAGGGCGCTACATTCGAAAACGCAGCAGGCAAATACACAGCTCAGTTTTTCACAACTGCTGATGTTAATGACAAGGTTATCGACTTCGCAAAAGCTCAGGGCAAAACACTTTCAGTTAATGATGCTGACTTCGTTCAGTGGAAGAACTCACTCCTCAGCCTTTACGATCTTCACGGTACAACATTCACTTCCAAGATGTCTGCTGTCATCGACTGGGGCACATTCATCAATGCCATCATTGCATTCCTTATCATCGGTTTAACTTTATTTATCGTTGTTAAGGTTATGAACAGCATTGAAAAGAAGAACGCTGAAGTCAAAGCAAAAGCTCTTGAACAGTACTATGAAAAGCACCCAGAAGAAAGACCAGTTCCACCAGAGCCAGGAAAACCAGCTCCAACAGAAATGGACGTTCTTTGCGAAATCCGCGATGCTTTAGTTCAAAAGAAAACTTCAGAACCAACCTCAGCTGAATAGTTGAACATTAAAAAAGTTTAAGGGTTGCAAGCATGCAACCCTTTTTCTTTTATTTTAAAGACGCGACTATATGTTCAGCGTATAATTTGGCAACATTCTTTCCGGTTATTTTTTCTATCTCTTGGAAGAACGCATTTGAATTTACTTCACACAAAACAGGGTCGCCGTTTTTATCATCCAGAAGATCGATGCCACATGCATCTAATTTGAGTATCTTTGCGGCCTTCTCTGCCAATTCTATATATGATTGAGGAACTTCAACAATTTCTCCATGGCCACCTTGGGCAACGTTGCTTCTAAAGTCACCGCTATCGTTAACTCTCTTCATACACGCTACGCACGCGCCATTAATAAGAATTAAACGATAATCATGGCCTTTGCTTGATTCAATGTATTCTTGATATAAATGAGCAACGTATTTATGAGAGCGTTCATATTCATGTAGCTCTTCCTTGCTTTGAATTAAAGAAATGCCTTTTCCTAAACTTCCAAAATTTTCTTTTGCAATCATAGGAAACGATAAAAGACGAACAACATCTTCTAAGAAATGAAAATCTTCCCTTCCCATATAGTTAAGAGGAGAAGAAACGGTTTTTGGCATGCGTATCCCATGATTTCCTAAAACTATATGTGTCAGCATTTTGTCATCACATAGCCTAATTGCTTCAGATGAATTGAATAATTTGATGCCGCTTTGAGCGAGCATTTCAGAAATATAAAGATCTTTGTCCAGATAAAGAACAAAAGAATAATTGTCCTTTATGTCTTGGCTTATAGTTCCATCACTAGCTACATAGGCAAGAACTTCAGCGTTTGTCTTTAAATCAAGCGCAACGCCTAATTTTAAAAGCTCTTCTTTCATACGATTGAAGTAGTGCATCATCGCAGGAGATTGTAAGTATGCGTTAAGTATGGCTAGACCTGTCATTTCCATGACACACATTTTAAATGTGAATGAAAAAAGTTCAACATATTCGAGAAAATGACATTATAATGACAATGAGGTAAAAAGTATGAATGATATCAAACCTATTACGCTATTAAGAAACACAGATAAATTAAAGCAAGAACTCGAAGAGAATGATGGTAAGATTTACATCACGAAGAATGGGCAAAAAGATTTTGTTATTTTAAGTGATGAAAAGTATCAAAAATTACAAAAAGACCAACAATTTGCGGATATAAAAGATAATAAAAATGAGTTTTTGCAGTGCAATCCTTTAGGCTTCGTCAGAGTTGCGGCGCAATCAATAGATATAGAAGTTGCAGGTATAATCCACAATAAAGAAGAAATAAAGAAAGCTGTTATAGAAGCAGAAAAAGAAGATATCAAAATACTTGTTTTGCCAGAATTATGTCTAACTGGATATACATGCGGTGATCTTTTGCTGAATGATGAGTTATTGGATTTAGCTGAAGAAGGATTGCTTGATTTGAAGTCTTTCTCAAAAAACCATGGCTTAATGTTCGTTGTTGGGGCCCCTATAAGAAAGAATGGTAAATTATTCAACTGCGCCGTTCTTTTCCATAAGGGCGAGATTATCGGAGTAGTGCCAAAAACCCATATACCTAACCATTCTGAATTCTACGAAAAAAGATATTTTGAAGGTGCGCCAAACGAGAATGGACATATCCATATCGGCAGTGGAGCTTATGAATTTGGTACAAAGCTGATATTTGTTGATTCCGATTACAGAAAACTAAAAATTGCTGTTGAAATTTGTGAAGACCTTTGGGCAACTGAAACACCGTGTACAAAAGCTGCTCAAGCTGGTGCTAACGTTATTCTTAATTTAAGTGCTTCCAATGAGATTGTTGGGAAAGCCGATTATAGAAGACAATTGGTTTCGATGACTTCTGCAAGATTATATGCAGCTTACATTTATGCAGATGCAGGAGATGGAGAAAGCACAAGCGATTTGGTATTCGGCGGTCATAACATCATTGCTGAAAACGGAAAAATATTATGTGAGAGCCCACTGTTCTCGATGAGGAAAGTTGTTACTGAAATTGATGTAGAACTTTTGCTGTCTGAACGTCGCCGCGTTGCGTCGTTCACAAATCGCTATTCGGAAGAATTCAAGTTCATCAATTTCTCTATGCCTCTTGAGGAACCTGCCAAGATGATTCGTTCATATAGGCCAAACCCATTCATACCAAATACAAAGGGCATTGACTTGAAGAGAGTCCAAGAGATTTTGGATATGCAGGCGATGGGTCTTGTTAAGAGATTAAAAACTGTTCATCAAAATAAGGCGGTTGTTGGTTTATCGGGAGGGCTTGATTCCACGTTAGCACTTCTTGTAATAGTTGAAGCGTTTAAGAAGCTTGGATATGACAAAAAAGGAATCACGGCAATTACGATGCCTGCTTTTGGAACAAGTAAAAGAACGCATGATAATGCAGTGTTGTTGTCAGAGGAGCTTGGTATATCGTTTAGAGAAATAAAAATTGGCAATAGTGTCTTAGAGCATTTTAAGGACATTAACCATGATCCAAACAATCACAACGTCGCTTTCGAAAACGGCCAAGCCCGCGAAAGAACACAGGTATTAATGGATGTTGCAAATGATGATAATGCTTTAATGGTTGGAACAGGAGATTTAAGTGAGCTTTGTCTTGGCTGGTGCACTTACAACGGAGACCATATGTCAAATTATGGCGTTAATGGATCTATTCCAAAGACGCTAGTTAGATATTTAGTTGAAGGATATGCAATACTTCACCCAGAAACACAACCATCTTTATTAGATATTATAGAGACGCCGATCAGTCCAGAACTTTTGCCTACCGACAGCAAGGGTCAAATTGCCCAAGTAACGGAAGATAAAATTGGTCCATATGAGTTGCATGACTTCTTTATTTATTATTATTTGAGATATGGTTTTACTCCAAAAAAGATATTTTTCCTCAGCAAAAACGCGCTAAAAGGGAAATACGATGATCAAACTATTAAGAAATGGTTGCGCATTTTCTTTAATAGATTCTTTAAGAGCCAGTTCAAGCGCAGCTGTTTGCCTGATGGCGCAAAAGTTGGTAGTGTTGCAGTATCACCTCGTGGGGATTTAAGAATGCCTAGCGATGCCATGGTTGATGATTATTTAAGGGAAGTTGATGCTCTTTAGGGAACAAAGGAGAAGGACATATGAATATTGGTATTATCGGAAGTGGTCCAGCAGGGCTATATAGCGCAATCTTTCTAAAAATCAAACATCCAGAGCATGAGGTTATAGTTTTTGACAAGGAACAAAAAGCGTCTAAAAAGTTATACGCGACAGGAAACGGGCATTGTAATTTGCTAAACAAAGATCTCAAAGGTGATAAGTATAACAATCCTGAATATATGGATAGGTTGCTAAAAGCATATCCTTATCAATTTCTAGAAGGCGTCCTCAAAAGTTTAGGTATTCAAACAATGGATATAGACGGATATGTTTATCCTCTATCTTTTAGCGCTCCTTCATTTGCATTGTATTTGAAAAAATTAGCAGAGAAGGTAGGGGTAAAGTTTGTCTTGGATACTCGAATTTCAGACTATCGACAGAACAATGATAAATATTCATTAACTGGATCCGATTATCTTTTAGACAAACTTATAATTGCAACAGGCGGTTGCAGCCAAGAGAATTTAGGAAGCGATGGATCGTTTTTTAGAATTCTAAAGGAACATGGATATGAAATTACTGAATTACGTCCTGGTTTAACTCCTCTTGTCTTAGGGGATAAAGACATTAAACCTCTTTCAGGAATTCGCCATCCTGCTTTGGTTAAAACCTATATCAACAAAGAAAAAGTCTTTGAGGAAAAAGGGGAAATACTTTACAAGAATGATGGAATCTCAGGCATAGTAATAATGAATGCAGAAAGCGCTATTTTTAGGCACGTTCGTCCAAAAAACGTTGAACTAGTAATCGATCTTTTCCCTGAAATAGAAGAGAAAGATTTAGAAAATAAACTAATTCATGATGAAAGCCTAAACAAAGACTTCTATCTTGATGCCTATATGGTCGAGCCTCTCCAAAAGCATATTCAAAGCAGAGCAAAAGGAAAAAATGCGTTTGCTTTGGCAACATGCATGAAAGGTTTGAGGTATCAGGTTAAAGATCATTATGATTTCAAGTCATCGCAGGTGACAATTGGTGGTCTTTCCCTTGGCGAGGTAACGGAATGCCTTGAATCAAAACGAGAAAAAGGCGTTTATTTTGTTGGCGAGGTTCTCGACATCGACGGAAATTGCGGAGGTTACAACTTAACCTGGGATTTGCTAAGCGCTGTTTTGGCTTTCAAAAGCATTTAGAAAAGCATAATAAAATGGCTCGGACAATAGGCGTTCGAGCCATTTTATTTCAAAAAGAAACATAGAAAAAGCTTCAGTTTGTCTTTTCATAATTGACTATCTTTATAAGATAGATTTAAATAATTAAGTTGCACGGCATTCTTTTCGAAGCCCTTGTGCAAGCGAGGTTGCATTATGAAATATCAAAACACTTCAAGAACATTGAGCTTCTTAGCTCACGCACTCATCGCCGTTTTATTCGGTTTATTGGGTCTTTTCTTCGGCATATTTGTCGTTCCTGAATACTTTGCTACTCAGCAAGCTAAAGTCGAATGGGTTTGGGAAAACTTCTTATTTAATGGCGCTTTCCTTCTCTATTTGGAATTAGCTGTTATCGGTCTTACCATGGCTACAATCAGCGGCTATGGTTTATACCATTCAATCAAGGCTCTTCAGAATCCACGCGATGATGCTCCAGTAGTTAAGTCCTTTACAGTTTTAATTGTTGAAGGCTGGATCATGGGCATCTTCTTCCTTCTTCAGGCAGTCTTATTCTTCGATCTCACTGGTAACAACGGAAACGGTAAAGACAATTTAGTCTTCGTTATCGTTATGGCAATTCTCCTTGCTCTTGTTCTTCTTATCGCAACAAACATCCCTATGGTTAAACTCTACGACGGCAAAGACCAGAAACCTCTTCTTAAAGAAATGGTTGGAGGCGCTATGGTTGCTACCTTCTTCACAGCTCTCCAAGGGGGCATTGCTCTTCTTGTTAACGCAACAAACGCATCCCTTAACCCATGGAAACAAGGTGAAATCAACTGGCTCTTGTTTGTTATCTTTGCAACGAACTTCGTTGCATTCGTTCTTGCTTGCTTGGTTTACTTCTTCATCTTTGATAAAAATGGAAAACTCGCAGGATACCTTAGTGGCATGGCAATCTTAGCTCTTGGTTTAGGACTTATTGCTTATGGTGTTCTTAGCATTGTTTGGAAAGATCACTCAATCCACCTTAACTATGTTGGCGATTTAGGCGCATATAAATTTGGCGACAAATATGGTTATGGCTTCATGGTCATGAACTTAGTCGTTGGTGTTATCACCCTTGGCCTTGGAACAACACTTCTCGTTGCTTCAAATAAAGGCGAAGCTAAATAATCAAAATTATTAAATGACTAGGACGATGCATCAAAAGGCATCGTCCTTTTCCTTTTTGCTAAAAATGTGTTGCAATAAGGTTGTCGCTTTATTTAATTTAGATGATTTTGTTGAAACAAAGATTAGATTCTTGTAAATTGGGGCAT
>JAZLMH010000002.1:0-6769 GCA_045598525.1 Bacilli bacterium
TCATGGCATCATCACGTGTTGGAGGATTATCCGGCGCATTCATCCCTGTATCAGAAGACGCAGGTATGATTGATGCAACAGAATCCGGCGCTTTATGCATTGAAAAACTTGAAGCAATGACCGCTGTTTGCTCAGTTGGTTTAGATATGATTGTCATCCCTGGAGACACTACCCCAGAGGTCATTTCAGCCCTTATCGCAGATGAAGCAGCTATTGGCATGATTAACTCTAAAACAACCGCAGTAAGAGTCATCCCTGCCATAGGCAGAAAAGAAGGCGAGGAACTTAATTTCGGCGGACTTCTTGGCCATGCTCCAATCATGGCGATAAGACGCCAGTCCCCAAAGACCTTCATCGATAGAGGCGGACAGATCCCTGCACCTCTTAATTCGCTTAAAAACTAATCATTTGTTGATGATAAAGGTCTCTTGAAAAAGAGGCCTTTTTATGTTTGTAATTTATTGATCCAAGTATTTCGGTAAAGCGAAATGATTTAGTTTAATATTTCGCCATAGCGATATATAATTACGAAAAGGGTTGATGCAAAATGAGTATAATTGAAGCGCTTGAAAAGAAAAATATGACACAATACCGTTTGGCAAAACTAAGTGGTGTGTCAAACGCTACTTTAAGCGAAATCATTAATGGAAAAACAAAAATAGAAAAATGTTCAGGAGAAACCCTTTACAAAATAAGCACAGTTCTTGGTGTTTCTATTGAGTCACTTATCGAAAGCAGCATAGAAAAATCAGCAATTGAACGTTCTTGGGAACATGGCTTACCAAAATATTTGCAAGACGATTTAGATGCATATAAAAAGGGCTTAAGAGAAAAATCATCTTTGCTAGACTGCTTATGGGGCGAACTTTACGGAAGTATAAACATAGCAGAAATAAGTGAAGGCAGCATAACTAGCGAACATGCCCAATATTTAAGAGATAAGTACCTTTGAGGAAAAAATAGATGGATTTTACGAACTGCAAAAGAATTTTTGATAAAGCATATAATGGCGCGAACGGAAAGAAGATTTCCATTGAATGGAACGATAAGATATACATGCTTAAGTTTCCGCCATCTGGAAATAACAAACCAACAGAATTATCCTACACAAATAGTTGTTTTTCTGAACATTTAGGAAGCAGCATTTTTAATGCTTGCGGAATTGAGGCCCAAAAAACATTTTTGGGCACTTATGAAATTAATGGAAAGGTAAAAGTTGTGTGCGCCTGCGAAGATTTTGCTACCAATGGGAAGACACTTTATGATTTTTGCTCGATTAAAAATACAATAATTGATTCAGAGCATGAGGGCACTGGAACTGAACTAGACGATTTGTTGGAAACGATAGAAAAGCAGCAATTTGTCAATGAAAAAGAACTTTTGGAACATTTTTGGAATGTTTTTATAATTGATGCTTTGCTTGGAAATTTTGATCGTCACAATGGTAATTGGGGATTTTTGTATGATCATTCAACGGGGAGCTGCAAAATCGCGCCTGTTTTTGATTGTGGAAGTTGCTTATTGCCACAGGCCGATGGAAAGACAATGGAAAGCATTTTGGAAGACCAAGATGAGCTAAATGCAAGAATTTACCGCTTCCCAACCTCAGCAATCAAAAAAGAAGGGAAGAAAATTAATTATTATGACTTTATCTCTTCCTTGAAAAATGATGATTGCAATAAAGCATTATTAAGAATGATCCCTAAAATTGATGTCGATAATATTAGCAAAATCATTGATGACGAATCGTTTTTGACAACAAGACAAAAAATTTTTTACAAATATTATATTAACCAGCGTTATGAAAAGATTCTCCTCCATTCATATAGAGAATTATTAAAACAATCCAGAGATCGTTAACGTTACAATCTAGATATTGTTTAACATTGGCTGGAACTAGATACGACGGAGAATACCAAAAGATAACCAAAGAATATACGGACTCGCTTTTCCAAGAAACAGAAGAAAAATCATCTGGAAAATACTACGAAAACAAAACAAAAAACTAGAAATAAGCCCAAAACAGGGCTTTTTTCATATAAGTTGCTATACTATTTCTCGTGGAAAATTTTGTTACTGTTTTAATTAACGTCGCAATCATGATGCTATATGCCATTCCAGGTGTTCTTTTAGTCAGATTCAAGTTATTGAAATCAGAACACGCTAAAGCAATCGCAACCATCCTTTTATACGTTTGCTCGCCATTATTAACGCTCTATTCATTCCAGAAACTTTCATATTCAAACGAAACATCAATCGACCTCTTAGTTGCCTTTATTTTTGGCCTTGTCACAATGCTAGGAATGACTCTTTTGATGTATCTGATTTTCAAAAAGAAAAATGAGGATATCCGTTATCGAGTAGCGGCGGTTTGCTGTGCTTTTGGTAACGAAGCATTTCTAGGCGTCCCAATCATCGAAGCTTTGCTTCCTTCTTATTCTGCAGGCGCTGCGATGTGCGCCATTTACCTTACCGCCATGAATTTAATTGGCTGGACAGTCGCATGCTTCATAATCACAAAAGATAAGAAATATATCTCAATAAAAAGGATCCTTTTTAACCCAGCGACAATAGGTTTCGTTATCGCGCTTATTCTTTATTTCTTTGACCTCAAAATCGCTTCAATCCCAACCGCAGGAGAACCATTAAGCAACTGCGTCACTATCCTTGCTAAAATGTCCGCTCCATTATGTATGATCGCTCTTGGCATCAGACTTGGCTCGATGGACATCAAAAAGATCTTCCTAGAACCAATTAGATATTTAGTAATAGGGGTAAAGCAATTCGGCTTCCCTTTAGTGGTCTTCCTTCTTGTCGCTTTCCTTCCAATCCCAACTGAACTAAAGATGACATTGGTTATTCTTTCGGCCGTCCCTGTAGCCCAAATCGCCCAGACCTTCGCGGAATTAGTAGGGCAAGGTCAGGAAGACGCTGTGGCTAATTGTCTTGCCTCAACCATCTTATCGGTAATCACCATTCCTCTGATAACCCTGTTATTCCAACTTTTATAGGAAAGGACTCTTAAAGAGTCTTTTTTTGTAATTTGAAGGTTTATCAGCGAAAAACCCTAGCACAATAATAAGTGATCGGAGAACAATAATATGACAAGAATCGAATTCAATCAGTTTGAAAAAAGCATGGAATCCTGCATTGATAAAGTCGCGGATGATTCTGAGCCAATTGTTATAACAAGAAAAGGCAAAAATGTCGTGCTTATTTCCGAAAAAGCATACAACAACCTTATTGAAAACGCCTATCTCTTGAAAGATAAAGCGAATTATGACTGGTTGATGCAGTCCAAAAAACAATTAGAATCGCATCAAACAATCGATGTTCATATAGATTAAAACAATAAACGGATGCGCCTTTTTTGTTCCTGAAACCACTTTCAAGCCAAGTTCGATTGAATATCTTCTATAAATAAAATATATTATTTATATACTGAAACCCAAAAGTATTATTGTGACTGACGGTAGATGCGAATTAACGCAATGGAGCAATAATAAATTCAGTGCTAAAGTCGACCGTCTGGGCACACTTGTTGGAATTGATCTTTGAGAGATTTTCTAATAGCGTGTCTTTTTATTTTTTAGGAGAAAGGAATCATCCATGAAAAAAATCGGAATCATCATGGGAAGCGCAAGCGACCTACCAATCCTTAAGAAAGCATTCGAACAACTCGATGCCCTTGAAGTACCTTATGAGGCGCATGTCTATTCAGCACATAGAACCCCAGAAGAAGCAGGAGCCTTCGCGGCAAACGCCAAAGCAAACGGATTCGGTGTTCTTATCGCAGCCGCAGGCATGGCAGCACACCTTGCAGGCGCAATAGCGGCAAGAACAACCCTCCCAGTAATCGGAATCCCATGCAAATCAGCCGCACTTGATGGAATGGATGCCCTTCTTGCAACCGTCATGATGCCTTCAGGTATCCCAGTTGCAACTGTTGCGATCGATGGAGCTAAAAACGCAGCCATCTTAGCAGCAGAAATCCTTGCCTTAAACGATGAAGCACTCGCATCACGTTTAGAAGCAATTAGAGAAGAAGGAGCAAAAGCCGCTCTTGAAAAAGATAAAGAAATCTCAGCCACATACCATAGAGATTAAAGGAAAGAGGAACAAAACAATGAACAAGAACTCAAAATCAGAATCTTACGCAGCAGCAGGCGTTGATATTACCGCAGGCTACAAAGCTGTCGAACTAATGAAAGCCCACATCGCTAGAACAATCGTCCAGGCTAAAGCAGACGATATTGGCGGTTTCGGTGGACTCTTCACCCTTGATCTCGAAGGATACAAACACCCAATCCTCGTTTCTGGCACCGATGGTGTTGGAACCAAACTTAAGATGGCATTCTTAATGGACAAACATGATACTGTCGGCATCGACTGTGTCGCTATGTGCGTTAATGATGTCATTTGCTGCGGCGCTAAGCCTCTTTTCTTCCTTGACTACATCGCATGTGGCAAGAACTACCCAGAAAAGATCGCTTCAATCGTCTCTGGCATCTGTGATGGCTGCGTCATGGCACATTCCGAACTCGTCGGTGGTGAAACCGCTGAAATGCCAGGGTTCTACCCAGTCGATGAATATGACCTTGCAGGCTTCTCTGTCGGTATCGTCGACAAAGACAGAGTAATCGATAACAAAAAGATGGAAGCAGGGGATGTCATGATCGCCCTCCCATCAAGCGGCGTCCATTCAAATGGCTTCTCCCTTGTTAGAAAAGTCTTTGATATCGAGCACGCTGACATCAAGAAACCTTTAGAAGCCCTTGGTGGCAAATCCCTTGGTGAAACACTCCTCACCCCAACAAAAATCTATGTCAAACCAGTCCTCGCCCTTCTTGATGAAGTCGAGGTCAAAGGTATCTCCCATATCACAGGCGGTGGCTTCTATGAAAACATGCCTCGCTCAATCCCAGATGGACTTAAAGTCGTCATCAAGAAAGAAGACGTCAAAGTCCTTCCAATCTTCAAACTCATTCAAGAAACAGGAAACATCCCTGAAAGAGATATGTATAACACCTATAACATGGGCGTTGGCATGTCCATCATCGTCAAGAAAGAAGATGTCGAGAAATCACTCGCTATCTTAAAAGCTCATGGCGAAGACGCTTATGTCGTCGGACATATCGAAAAATCAGAAAACGAAGAAAAGATTGAAATCAATCTCTAATGCCAAACATGAAAACCGCTAACATCGCAGTCTTCGTATCAGGAGGAGGAACAAACCTCCAAGCGATCCTTGATTCCATGGATAAAGGAATCATCAGTTCTGGCAAAGTCACGCTTGTCGTGTCCAATAAAAAAGATGTCTACGCTCTTGAAAGAGCAAAGAGTCATAACATCGAATCTCTTGTCTTCTCTAAAAAAGCCCTTGGTTCCCAAGAAGCCTTCGAAGAAGCAATCCTTAAAGCCCTTAAGGAAAGAGATATCGACCTCATAGTTCTTGCAGGTTTCTTAGCAATCCTCTCAGAGAGATTCGTCAAAGAATACCCAAATAGAATCATCAACGTCCACCCATCCTTGATCCCTTCATTCTGTGGGGATGGCTATTATGGCTTAAAAGTCCATGAAGCCGCCCTTAACTATGGAGTGAAAGTAACAGGGGCAACAGTCCATTTCGTAAACGAAATCACTGATGGAGGAAAAATCCTTCTTCAGAAAGCTGTTGAAATCAAAGATGGCGACACCCCAGAAATCTTACAACGCCGCGTAATGGAAGAAGCGGAATGGATCATCCTTCCAAAAGCGGTTGAAATGGTCTCAAAACAAATAATGGAGGAAAAATAAATGAACATCTACAAAGTAAACAACATCAAAGAACTCATTGAGGATAACCCATATGTCGGACGCGGCATCATCATCGGCAAAACCGAAGATGGCAAGAAAGCGGCATTCGCATATTTCATCATGGGTAGAAGTGAAAACTCCAGAAACAGAGTCTTCACCTATAAAGACAACGTCTTATACACCGAACCATTTGATGCATCAAAAGTAGAAGATCCATCCCTCATCATTTATGCAGCCGTCCGTGACATCGAAAACAAGATGATCGTCACAAACGGAGACCAGACAGACACCATCTATGAAGGTTATAAAGCAGGCAAGTGCATGAAACATTCACTTAAAGCACGCGCTTTCGAACCTGATTATCCTAACCTCACCCCAAGAATTTCCGGTGTCCTCACCTTCAAAGAAAATGATTTCACATACGAAATGTCCATCCTTAAATCAGCTGATGAAAAAGGAACAT
Source organism: Bacilli bacterium (assembly GCA_045598525.1). Taxonomy (GTDB): domain Bacteria; phylum Bacillota_I; class Bacilli_A; order RFN20; family CAG-826; genus UBA4951. Next base: position 6,260 of record JAZLMH010000002.1, read on the forward strand.
CATGCAATAGATATTATTTCGAATATGATGCTCTTCCAGGTCTTGGACATTTCATCCATACATACGTCACAGATGGTAACCCAATCCCAACCTTCCAGGGCGAACCTGAAAGAGTGGCCATCCCTTGTGATATCGACGAATTCACAAATGACATCTGGGCAGGCTTAAACGAAAACAATAAGATCTCCCTCTATGTCAGATTCGTTGATTTAGAAACAAAAGAAGTCACAACAAGACTCATCAATAAAAACAAATAAGGAGAATAACAATGGAAGAAAGAAAAGGATACATCTCTCCATTCTCAACCCGCTACGCAAGCGAGGAAATGCAGTACGTTTTCTCTAATGATTTCAAATTCCAGACTTGGAGAAAACTTTGGGTTTCATTAGCAAAAAGCGAACAAAAACTCGGTTTAGACATCACAAATGAACAAATCGAAGAACTCGAAGCCCACGTTAACGACATCAATTACGACGTAGCAGAAGCTAGAGAAAGAATCGTTAGACACGA
>JAZLMH010000003.1:0-123928 GCA_045598525.1 Bacilli bacterium
CATCTATGAAGCTCTTATGAGCGCGTTTGCAAAACTAGCCACTGATCGTATGGAATTCTATGGCCAGGAAGAGTTATATAAACAACCTGAATTCGCAAACGACGCAACAAAGCTTAGAGAATTACTTAATTTTTTAGGGAATCCTGAAGAATTTAGAAGGGTTCTCAATAATGGCAAAACAAACGGTGACGTTACGGTCTCGATCGGCAATAAACAAGACGGCTATGAAAATCTCGCCATGGTTAGCACAAAGATCAATGTGCCAGGCGATAAAGGAACATTAACGGTTCTTGGCCCAGCACGTATGGACTACGACAAAGTCGTAGCGACACTTCAATATTTCGCTGAAGCACTAGATGAGTACTTCGGTGGAAAACCAAGGAAAGGAGAGCAGGAATGTGGAACAAAGATAAAAGAAAAGAAAACAAGTCCGAAGAAAACCAGCCTCAAGAAAACAAAGAAGAAGTAAAGACTGAAGAAGAGAAGAAAGAAGAAACTCCTAAGGAAATCTCGATTCTCTATAGTGATTACATCAAATTAACAGAAGCTGCTGAAGCTGAGAGAAAAGAAAAAGAAGAATGGAAGAATAAAGCCTATCTTGCCTATGCTGATACGGCTAACCTCCGCAAATCACTCGAAGCAGATCATAGAAACGCTCTTAGATATAGGGCAGAAGGCTTCATCGAGAATTTGCTTCCAGCTCTTGATAGCATGTACTTAGCCTTGAAAGCAGAACCAAATTCGCAAGAAGCTAAGAACTACCAACAAGGATTCCAATTCATCTATAACCAAATCCAAGCAGCCCTCGAAAGCGAAGGTGTAAGTGAAATACTACCAAAGGTAGGGGATGAATTCGACTCCGCTACCATGCACGCCATGGAAGTCGAAGAAACAGAAGGCGAATCGAATAAAGTTACCTTAGTAATGAGAAAAGGTTATCGCCTCCATGAGAAACTGATCGCGCCAGCAATGGTTAAAGTCAGCAAAAAGAAAGAAGAAAAACCTGAGCCAGCACCTGCTGACACAGTCAAAGAAGAAAGCGAAGCTAATAAAGCTTAAGGAGAATAACAATTATGGCAAAAGAAATTATCGTCGGTATTGACCTTGGCACAACAAACAGCGTCATCAGCTACATGCAGGCTGACGGCCAGATTAAGGTCATCCCAAACCCAGAGGGTACAATGACAACCCCATCAGTCGTTGCTTTCAAAGGCAGCGGTGAAGAAATCGTTGGCAATGCCGCAAAACGTCAGGCTATCACCAACCCAGACACCGTCCGTAGCGCAAAGCGTGCAATTGGCACAGGTGAAAAATTCCATATCAATTGCTTAAACAAAGATTTCACCCCACAGGAAATCTCAAGTAAAGTTCTTTCATACATGAAAGACTATGCAGAAAAGAACATCGGTCAACCAGTTAATAAGGCCGTCATCACCGTTCCTGCATACTTCAATGACGCACAACGTCAGGCAACAAAAGACGCAGGCACAATCGCTGGCTTAGAAGTTGTCCGTATCATCAACGAACCAACCGCCAGCTGCTTAGCTTATGGCTTAGAAAGCAACAAAACTGAAAAGGTTCTCGTCTTCGACTTAGGCGGTGGTACATTCGACGTATCTATCCTTGACATCGGCGATGGCACATTCGAAGTTCTTTCAACCTCAGGCGACACCCACCTCGGTGGCGATGACTGGGATAAAGCCCTTGCTGATTGGATCCGCGCTCAGATCAGAATCGAAGCAGGTGTCGATATCAGCGACAAGATGGCTATGCAGCGTTTCTTAGACGCAGCAGAAAAAGCAAAAATCGAACTTTCTAGCTCATTAACAACAACCATTTCCCTTCCATTCATCGGAATGGGTGCAAACGGTCCTATCAACTTCGAAAAACAACTTAGCCGCGCTGAATTCCAGAACATGACAAGAAACCTTCTCGAACGTTGCAAGATTCCTATGGAAACCGCAATGAAAGACGCAGGACTCTCATATGGCGAACTTGGACAGATCCTTATGATTGGTGGTTCAATCCGTATGCCAGCTGTTCAGGAAATGGTCCGTCAGGTCACTGGACATGAAATCAACCTTTCGGTCAACCCTGATGAAGCTGTTAGCCGTGGTGCTGCACTTCAGGGCGCTGTCATTGCTGGCGACGTCAAAGACGTCGTTCTCCTTGACGTTACCCCATTAACCCTTGGTATCGAGACACTTGGTGGTGTCTTAACCCCACTCATCCCAAGAAACACAACAATCCCAACCACAAAGAGCCAGATCTTCTCAACCGCTCAGGACAATCAGCCAGCAGTTGACATCATGGTCTACCAAGGTGAAAGACCAATGGCTCACGACAATAAATTACTTGGTCACTTCCAACTCTCCGGCATCAAACCAGCAAGACGCGGCGAGCCAAGAATCGAAGTCACATTCAACATCGACGTTAACGGTATCGTTAAAGTTAGCGCTAAAGACCTCGACACCCTGAAGATGCAAGACATCACAATCAGCGGTTCTAACGGTCTTTCCAAAGAAGACATTGATCGTATGGTCAGGGAAGCAGAGGAAAACAAAGAAGCCGATCAGAAGCGTAAGGATGATATCGAAGTCAAAAACAAAGCACAGACTTATATCGACCAGATTAATCAGACCTTAACAGAAAAAGGCGATTCCTTAACAAGCGAGCAGAAAGACGAACTCACCAAGATGCGCGATGAAGCTCAGGGTGCTCTTGGCGCAGACGATATCGAAAAACTTCGTGAAATCGTCGGTCGTCTCGAGGATTTGGCTATGAAAGCTCAACAATATCAGCAGCAAGCTGGAGCTTCACCAACTGATTACGGCTCAGCAAACGCAGGATCCGCAGACGATGTCGTCGATGCAGATTTCACTGATAAAAAATAATTGATTCATCAACAATAGGAGGTGGCGCTTAAACTAGGCGCCACCGTCCTTTTCTTAGAAGGGAGGCAACAATGGCAGGGGAAAAACGCGATTATTATGAGACTCTTGGTATTGGCAAAAGCGCTACCAAAGACGAAATAAAAAGTGCCTACCGCAAATTGGCCAAACAATACCATCCAGATATCAACAAGTCTCCAGATGCCCCAAAGAAATTTGAAGAGATCCAAGAGGCTTATGACACTTTATATGATGACAACAAGAGAAGACAGTATGACCAGTTCGGTCATGCGGCTTTCGAGCAAGGCGGCCCAGGAGGAGGCAACCCATTCGGCGGTGGTTTCTCCAGCGGAGGCTTTGGAGATGTCGATTTAAATGATATTTTCAGCTCGTTCTTTGGAGGAGGAAGAAGAACTTCCAGACAAAGTTCTGGCCCTCATAAAGGAAATGACGCACTTATACAAGTGAGTATCAGCTTCATGGATTCCATCAAAGGAACGCATGTGACGATTCCAGTCAATTATGACGAACCTTGTGATCATTGTCATGGCACAGGCGCTGAAAATCCTAGCGATATAACGACTTGCCCTCATTGTGGGGGGCGCGGTTTTGTACTCAAAACCCAAAGATCCTTATTTGGCATGGTTCAGACCGAAGGACCTTGCGATCATTGCCATGGCTCAGGAAAAATTGTCAAAAACGGGTGCCATAAATGCGGAGGAAGTGGCTATAACAGAGTGCACAAAGACCTCGATGTCACAATTCCTGCAGGTATTAGCAGCGGCCAGCAAGTCCGTGTTAAAGGCAAAGGCGAAAGAGGATATAACGGAGGCGAAAACGGAGATTTATATATCGAAGTCCGCGTTAAGAACGACCAATTCTTCACAAGAGACGGAAATGACATTCATGTCGATCTCAAATTATCCTTCGTAGAATGCGCTCTTGGCCATTCGCTAGACGTTGAGACGGTTTACGGAACGGTTGAAGTAGAGATTCCTGCCGGAACCCAACCTGATGCGCTCTTGAAACTTAAAGGTAAAGGCGTCAAGGATCTTAGGACAGGAAAACCTGGCGACCAATTCCTCCATGTTAAGGTTCAAACTCCAACAAACCTTACTAGCACCGAGAAAGAATTGTTAAGACAATTCCAAAAAGAACAAGATTCAAAAAACAGTAAGTGGTGGAAAAGAGGGTCAAAAAAATAAATAAAAAACTAGCTCACTAATAGAAAGTGAGCTTTTTTTAAAACATGCACACGCATAATGTTTTTCTTATGTTATCATTTTTAGGAAAGAGAATTCTTATGCCTATCTGTCGTAATTGCCATGAACCAATAACTAAATTCGATTCGGATTTCTGCCCTCACTGCGGAATGGCCGATCCTATTGACGCTAAATATAAAACAAAAGATATGACACAAGTCATAGATCCACAGCGTCCGAACTATAAACTTTACAAGAGTAAATCACGCCTTCTAACAGCGCTATTATGCTTATTGTTTGGATGGTTTGGTGCACATTCCTTTTATATCGGATTCAAGAAGAGAGGTTTAATCCAACTGGTCGTTTCTTTAGCTACAATAGCCACTATCGGGGGCACGTTCTTGGGCCTTTCTTTAGGGGAAATGGAAGTTCTTAATCCAATAATTGGATTCCTTATTCCTTTTGGGGTTCTATTCGTTCTATACGCTCTTAGATCCATTTATTATTTCAAAAAAGACTCTATCAAAGATAAAAATGGGGTTTTCCTTCGTTAATTATGGAAAGATTCTTCGGAAAAATTGAAGGCGAAAGAGCTATTCTTGATAAAGATAAATCGCATCATCTTGTCCATGTTTTGCGTGCAAAAGCAGGGGATAAACTAGAAGTTGTCGATTGTGGTGAACTTTATTCATGCTCAATCACCTCAATCGAACCTTTAGAAATCAAGGTTGAAGAATCTTTATATTGCCCAAGCGAACTCCCTTTTGATGTCGTGCTGGCTTTTGCTTTGTTAAAAGGCGGACACGATGAGTTAGTTCTTCAAAAAGGAACGGAGTTAGGTGTGAAGGAATTTGTTCCTTACATCTCAAAAAGAACGATTATTAAACTAGACGATAAAGATAAAGCAAAACGCCAGGCAAGATTTGAAAAGATAGTCCAAGGCGCTTGTGAACAGTCTAAAAGACTGTTTATTCCAAAGGTCAACTCTATTCTTTCTTTTGATAAAATGCTTGATACAAAATTTGATCATGCCTTTTTCGCTTACGAAGCGCTTTCGCATGAACAATTTAATTTGGCTTTGGAAGCAAAGAACGTTAAACCTGGAGAAAGAGTTCTTCTTGTCGTTGGTCCAGAAGGCGGGTTTGACGAAAAAGAAGTGGCGAAAGCAGATCAAAAAGGTCTAAAGAGCGTTTCTTTAGGACAGAGAATATTAAGGGCGGAAACAGCTTCATTATATATGGCCAGCGTTTTCTCGTTTTTGGGGGAAAGCCTTAAATAGCCTAGGAAAACGGATGATTAATAGATCTTAAGGAAAAAGAACTATGAAATTCTACATGTTAGCCCTTGGCTGCAAGGTAAACGCCTATGAAAGAGACGCCATCAAAGAGGCCCTTATAGAAAGAGGGGATGTTGAGGTCTTTAAGCCCGAAGAGGCTTCTTTGATTATCGTTAATACATGTTCGGTAACCGCTACTAGTGACCAAAAATCTCGTCAGCAAATAAGAAAAATGAACCGTTTGTCTCCAAATGCCGTTATTGCTGTCATGGGGTGCTATAGTGAAGGCCATCTTGAGGAAGCAGAGGAGCTTGAAGCAGATGTTATTATAGGAACGTCAAACCGCGATAAGCTTCTTCAATATATCGATAAAGTAATGCTTGATGGAAACAAAATTGTCGATGTTTCCTATCTTTCTAGAACCAAGCGTTATGAAGAGCTCGGAGCTCCTGCATTCACAAATAACACAAGAGCACAGTTAAAAGTCCAAGACGGATGCGACAAATTTTGCTCGTATTGTTTGATTCCGTTTGTTAGAGGAAATTCACGCTCGAGAAAAAAAGAAGACGCCTTGAAAGAAGTAAAGTCTCTTATAGAGCGCGGCTATTCTGAAATTGTCTTAACTGGAATCGAAGTAGGTTTTTATGGTTTTGATTTATATGGCAAAAACTATGGGCTAGGTGAATTGATCGAAGACATTATTGTAGAAAACCCTAGATTGAGAAGACTTCGTCTTTCTTCCCTTGATGTAAGCGAAATTACACCGAAAATCCTTGGTGATTTTAGAAAATACGACAAATTAATGCCTCATATTCACCTTTCTCTCCAAAGCGGTTCTGAATCCGTCCTAAAGAGAATGAAAAGAAATTACACAAAAGATGAGTATCTGGAAAAGATTACTACCCTTAGGAATATAAGACCTGATATCGCTATAACAACTGATATCATTGCTGGTTTCCCTGGCGAAACAGACGAAGAATGGAAAGAAACTGTCGATTTTGCAAAGAAATGCGAGTTCGCAGAAATACACGTCTTCCCATATTCAGCAAGAAAAGGCACGGCGGCCGCGAACATGAAAGGGCAAGTCGATCCGATGGTGAAAGAGCAAAGAGTGAAGGAACTTTTAGCAGTTTCTAGATCTCTTAGAAATGAATACGAAAAGAAATTCTATGGAAAAGAAGTAGAGGTTCTTTTTGAGGATTATGATAAAACAGAAGGCTATTCTTATGGCCATACTGGCAACTATCTGTTAGTAAAACAAAAAAGTTTGGCTTCAATGCACGATGTTTTTGCCAAAGTTGTGTATGACGAGGATTCAAAAGCGGATTAATTAACGCTTTTACAATTTAAAGCTGTCGAAAAATCAGTATAGTATTCATCGAAAGAAAACAGAAAAATTATGACATTGACAAAAATTCGTTTGACTGTTTTCCATATATCTATATAATTAACCCGACTCATAAAGGAGGATTAGACGATGGCAGTCCCACAGAGAAGAATCGGTAAAACCGCTAAAAGAAAGAGAAGAACACACTTCAACCTCGCTGCTCCAGGCTTAGTTCAGTGCAGCCACTGCGGTTCAATGGTTAGACCTCACCACGTTTGCCCAGAATGTGGCTACTACGATGGTAAGGATATCCTTCACCTCAAGAAATAAGTCCCGACTTATATGAGCGCTTGAGAATAGCGCTCTTTTTTATTTAATAAAAAGGCTCTATTATTAGACTATGAAATTTTCAAAATATTTTGATCATACAAATTTAAAAGCCGATGCCTCTTTGAAAGATATCGAAAAACTCTGCGAAGACGCCAAAAAATATGATTTTATGAGCGTCTGTATCAATCCTTTCTATATAGAAAAAGCAAAAGAATTTCTAAAAGGCTCTGACGTTAAAGTTTGCACCGTTATTGGTTTCCCATTAGGTCAAATGACCAAGGAAATTAAGGCGGAAGAAGCTTCTAACGCAGTCAAACACGGCGCTGAAGAAGTGGACATGGTAATCAACATTGCTAAAGCAAAAGAGAATGATTTTACCTATATCGAGGATGAAATTAGGACAATCAAGCAGTCTATTGGAAACACCCTCTTAAAAGTAATTTTGGAAAATTGTTATTTGAGCAAAGAACAAATAAAAGAATCTTCATTAGCCGCTAAAAAAGCGGGTGCTGATTTTGTTAAGACTTCTACTGGGTTTGGCAAAGGCGGCGCAAAACCTGAAGATGTCAAAATCATGAGAGAAGCTGTTGGTCCTGAAATCGGAGTTAAGGCAGCTGGCGGCATTCACACTTTGGAAGAAGCAAAAGCCATGATAGAGGCAGGAGCAAGCCGTATAGGATGTAGCGCAAGCGTCTCCATTGTCGAAGAACTTGATAACCGCCAATAAAAGCGACAACCATCATTAAAGTCTTATTATTTCGTCACTTTAGTGACAAAAGTATCGAAAGTAATTGCAAAACCGCGTTATATAGCTAGAATTAATTAGCACGAAAGTGAGGTGAATGTTACAAATGTCAGTCAAAACTGTTCTTCGCGAAGGCGAAAACCTCGATGAAGCCCTTAGACGTTTCAAGAGAAGCGTTAACAAGAGTGGCATTCTCCTTGAATCAAGAAAAAGAGAATTCTATCTCAAAACCGGACTTCGTAGAAAAATGAAATCCGAAATGGCACGTCGTAAGAAGTGGTAAAAAAACATCCCTCAGTTAACTGAGGGATTTTTCTTTTTTGCAATTTTTTTCGCAATTTTTTGAAATTCTTCCCTATTAGTAAGTGATGAAAAATTTTGTGTATCAAGGAGATGAGGACAGCTGCGGCCTTGCCGTCCTTAAAATGCTCCTATTAGAACTTACTAAGAAAAAAGGCTACAGATATTTAACTGTTGAAAAGGATAACCCTTTGTCTCTTGAAGACATTAGGAAGGTTGCTTTTCAAGAAGGCGTCGATGTTGTGTGGAAGAGGTGCCAAAAGAAAGAAGACCTCAACGCATATAAAACGCTTCCTCTTTTAATCGTTTTGGAAAACGGAGGGAAAAGCCATTTAGTCTTGCTGAAAAAAGCAAACAAAAAGAAATTCTTGGTCTATGATCCAGCCATAGGCCCAAAATGGACTAGGAAAGAAAAGGTCGTAGAATCGTTTTCATGCGTCTATGGCGAAGCCACTCTATTTAACGTAGAAAATTGTCCGTATAGCAAACCGAAAGTAATAAAAAAGCGATCTTTGGTGCTTACGGGATTAATTACTTTTATAGGTGTAGCTTGTTTATATTTCGGGTTATCTTTCATGGGAGACGAAAAGACGTATCCTTTAGTTATTCTGTTCTTTGCCATCTATGGTTTATGTAGTATCGGATCTAGAGTCTTAAATGATTTTTACAGCAAAAAATTCGATAAAAAATGGCTTAAATACGTACCTTCGACAACGAAGAAAAAATTATCGAAAAACTATGAGAGATACTACGCTTTTAAGTCAGAAGTCTTCCCTGCTTTGATAAACGTATTAGAGAGCGTAAGCGTCATTGTCGGACTCAACTTTTTATATGGCTTAAATGATGTTTATTTCTTTGTTTCCGCTTTCGGGCTTGGGATATACCTATTAATCGAGAGCAAAGTTTATAGAAGTGGGCTTAGCAAACAAAAAGAAAGGTTAATCATCGATGAGGCTAACCTTTTGGAATGCCGCGATTCAAAACACGTCCAGTTAAAAAAGATGAGAGATATAGGAAACAAAGCGAACAAAATAGGTGCGAGTATGACATATATGAGGATTATCTATTTCGCTATTATTGCTTTTCTAGCGTTCATCCCTCCTTTCATGGGCGATAATTTGTCATTAAATTACTATCTATTCCATCTTTTTGGTCTTTTGGCCATAGGGCAAGGGATACGCTCGCTGCTATATTTTTTCGAAACAAAATGTCAAAGAGAAAAAGCGTATTCGTATTTTATTGAAACTTTTGTTAAAAAAGAGTCTTCAAGATAGTTATCTTGTTTGATCTAATGTGTTAAAGTATTTCTATTATGGAAGTAGTATTTGATAATCCTTTTGGAAATGAATTTGATTGGCTTGAAGAACGCTATTTGGCAATCACGAAAACGGCATTCGATTATTTAAAAGTTCAAACCAATTATGAGATTGACGTTTCTCTTGTCGATGAAGAGACGATTCATCAAGTAAATAGAGATTACCGTAAGGTAGATAGAGTCACTGACGTCATTTCTTTTGCGTTCAACGATGATAAAGATCCTAATAACCAGATTCTTTCCCCGGAAGTGCCAAGAATGCTTGGCGAGATTCTAATTTGTTTAGAACAAGCAAAACGTCAGGCTAAAGAAATTGGAAACACTTTAGAAAGAGAACTGTCTTTCTTGTATGTCCATGGATTACTTCATTTGCTTGGGTATGACCATATGAAGCCAGAAGATGAAGCGGTTATGTTCCCACTTCAGGAAAAGATTTTAGAATTAACAGGAGAAACAAAATGAAAGTCGGTTTTGTATCAATTTTAGGACTTCCAAACGTTGGAAAGAGTACATTAATTAACGCAATACTTTCAAAGAAAGTAAGTATCGTCACATCAAAATCACAGACAACTCGTGACGCAATCATGGGCGTATATAATGAAAAAGACCTTCAAATTGTCTATATTGACACTCCTGGGCTTTTCCCTGGCGACGAAGCTTTATACCAAATGATGGAGAAGAGCGCACGACGTTCTCTTTCTGGGGTCGACGCCATTCTTTACGTCGTCGATTCAACTTCAAAAAACTACGCAAAAGACGATGAAACCCTTGCATCGATTAAAAGCGATGCGCCGATCATCCTTTTGTTTAACAAAATAGATGACGCACGAGTCGACCAGATGGAGGCTTTATTAGCTCATTACAACGAGAAATTCCCTTCATATGAAAAAATCCAGATCTCCGCGAAAACAAATTACGGTTTAAAAGATATTAAAAACGCCATAGTTGCCCATCTTTCTGAAGGACTCCCTTTCTATCCAGAAGAAGTCACAACAGACAAAGATGAGGCTTTTATGGCTAAAGAAGTTATCCGTGAAGAGATTCTTCGTTTCTTAAAGGATGAGATTCCGCATGAATGCGCTGTCGAAATCACTTCATTCGAACCTTTAAGCGGCGGTTATTCTCTGAACGCCACGATTGTTTGCGAAAAAGAAGGACAAAAAGCAATAATCATCGGCAAAGGTGGAGAAATGATCAAAAAGATTTCCATGGCAGCCCGCCACAACCTTGAAAAGATGTGGAAAAAGCACGTTACCCTTATTTGCCGAGTTGAATGTATCCCAGGTTGGAGAAACGATCCTCGCAAGCTCCAGAAATTAGGATATGGCAGGAAAGCAGACAATTAAAAACATCGAAGGCTATGTCCTTCGCGTTTCCTCATATAAAGAAAATGACGCGATGGTCACTGTTTTATCGGCGGAAGGGCTGTTTTCGTTTTTAGCAAGAGGTGTTCTAAAGAACACAAACAAAAATTTTTCGTCTTGCCAATTGCTGGCAAAGTCTAAATTCTCGCTTAATGAACAAAAAAACGGAAACTATAGTCTCTCAGAAAGCGACGTAATCTCGGTTCCCGATGGAAAAAGCAGCCTTTTGAGATTAGGAATCTTTAGTTTTGTAAGCGAAACGTGCCTTAAGTTAGTAATAGAGGAAGAATCGTTAAAAATTTATCCATGGTTAGATAAAACGATGGATGATTTAAAAAACGAAGGCAAAGAAGCCTCGAGCGCTTTGATTTTCTTATCTCACCTGTTAAACGAAATAGGATATGGTTTAGAGGTAAATGAATGCGTTAGATGCGGTGGCAAAACCAGAATAGTAGGGGTTTCTTTTAAAGACGGTGGATTTGTTTGCAATGATTGTGCGGATGAAAGCGATAAGATGGATATGAGAGATTTGAAGATTCTCCGTTTTTGCTTTAAATGCCAATTAGAGGATGTGGAAAGAGCTGCATTCACAACCGAAGAGAGCATAAAACTAATAAAGCGTTTAATTAAATATATAGATAATTTCACAGGCGTAAAACTCAAGAGTTTAGAGCTCCTATAGACAAAGATTTAAAAAATATATAAAATATTGAAAAGTACACTTATAAAGGGTTGACTTTAAATAACTGATTAATGTATATTTACTCATCTCTCTAAAGAGAGGCTTTTAATTTATGAAAGGTATAACAATGGCAAGTAAATTTTCATTTGAGAAAATAACAACCCATCTTCAGTTAACGGGTTACGTTTTCCCTGGCTCGCAAATATACGGCGGACTTTCAAACTCTTGGGACTACGGTCCTTTAGGCGTTGAGCTTAAGAAAAACGTTCGCGAATCATGGTGGAAGAGATTTGTTCAGGAATCTCCAACCAATGTTGGTTTAGATGCTGGAATTCTCATGAACCCTAGAGTCTGGGAAGCAACCGGACACGTTTCCACATTCAACGATCCAATGGTGGACTGCAAAGCCTGCAAAGCACGTCACCGCGCTGATGAACTCATTAAATCGCAATACCCGGATGCAAACGTTGACGGAATGTCTTTCGAAGAAATGGATGCATTCATCAAAGAACACGATATCAAATGTCCAAACTGCGGAAAGGCTGAATTCACCCCAATTCGCAAGTTCAACATGATGTTTAAGACACATATCGGTGTTACCGAAGATAATTCATCAGTCGTTTATCTTCGTCCAGAAACCGCACAAGGCGTCTTTGTTAACTTCAAAAACGTTCAAAGAGCAATGAGAAAGAAGCTTCCGTTTGGTATCTGCCAAACCGGTAAGAGCTTCCGTAATGAAATTACTCCTGGAAACTTCACATTCCGTATTCGTGAATTCGAACAGATGGAAATGGAATTCTTCTGCAAGCCAGGAACAGACCTTGAATGGTTCTCTTATTGGAAAGATTACTGCTTAAAATTCGTCGAAAGCCTTGGACCTAAAGCAGAAAACTTACGTTTCCGCGATCATGAAGCAGCAGAACTTGCTTTTTATTCAAAAGCAACAACAGATGTCGAATATAACTTCCCTGGCATTGGTTGGGGAGAAATCCTTGGTGTCGCAGACCGTACAGACTACGATCTTGGCCGCCACCAGGAATTCAGCAAAGAGGATTTAACCTACTTTGATCCAGAAACCAACGAAAAATATCTTCCATACGTCATTGAACCTTCGATGGGTATCGACCGTTTAATGCTTATGGTCATGATGGATAGTTACGATGAAGAAGAACTCCCAGGCGGCGATGTACGTACGGTTATGCACATTGCACCTCATCTTGCACCTTATAAGGTTGCGGTTCTCCCTCTTTCAAAGAAACTCGAACCAAAAGCAACAGAAGTTCTTAACTTATTAAACAAACACTTTGTCACAACAATGGACCTTACAGGTTCAATCGGTAAGAGATATCGCCGCCAAGACGAAATCGGCACACCTTACTGTGTAACTGTCGACTTTGACACAATCGAAAAAGACAATTGTGTCACAATCCGCGATCGCGACACCATGGAACAAATCCGTATGCCAATCGCAGATCTTGTGAATTATTTCACAGAAAAACTTTTCTACTAATAGTAACCTAGCAAAACAAGAGAAGGAGGTGAGATGATGGCTTACTCAAGAGAGTTAATTGACGCGATTTTGGCCAAAGCCGATATAGTCGATGTCATTAAAGCTTACATTCCTGTCACCAAAAAAGGCCGTAACTACATGGCTATTTGTCCTTTTCACGATGATAAGCACCCAAGTTTGTCAATCTCACCGGAAAGACAAATATTTAAATGCTTTGTCTGCGGGAAAAGCGGAAACGCCATCACCTTCGTCTCTAAATACGAAAAGATTTCCTTCGAAGAAGCCGTTAGAAAAGTAGCGGAACTTGTTGGTTTCCAAGACGAGAGACTTGAAAAAGAAGCCTTTGTCATTAAAAAGAACCCAACCCTTGAACCGTTATATAAATGTATTGATGATTTACAGAAACTTTATCAGTACAGCCTCAATGTTTCCGAAGGAAAAGACGCTAAAGATTATCTTGATAAAAGAAACATCGATAGCGCTCAGGCCGATAAATACAAAATCGGCTACTCGCTAACCGATGGAAGAAAAACCGTCGAATACCTTATTAGTCATGGCCACTCACTTAAATCCATTCAAGATATCGGTATTGCTTTAGCAAGCGCTAAGGCAAAAGATGGAAACGCAGGCCGCGTCATATTCCCTCTTTGCGATCCGAATGGGCAAGTAGTGGGATTCAGTGCAAGAAAACTAAAAGAAGAGCAAGATCCTAAATACATTAACTCGCCAGAAACGCCAATTTTCCACAAAGGAAGCATCCTTTATAACTACCATAACGTTAAAGGTACGGCTAGACACGACGGATACGTTTATGTTCTTGAAGGATTTATGGACGTCATGGCCCTTGATAAAGCCGGCATCGAAAGTGCTGTTGCTCTCATGGGTACGGCAATGTCTTCTGAGCAAATTAAGCTCCTTAGAAAGCTAAATTGTGAGATTAGGCTTTGCCTAGATGGTGATAATGCCGGTCAGATGGGCATGATGAAGATCATCGCTCAGCTTAATGACTCAGGCCTTCCATTCCGTTTAGTTAGCAACCCAAAAGATTTGCGCGATCCTGACGAGATTCTTCAGGAAAGCGGTCCTGATGCGCTTAAGGAAGCCATGTTCAACTTAGTTGATCCGATGGACTTCCAAATCAACTATTACCTAAACGTTAAAAAACTAAATACTCCTGACGAGCGAAAGAAAGTAATGCTTTACTTCATTAGGTTCTTAAGAAAAATCGATCCAGGAATAGATAGAGAAAATTACATTGCCAAACTTGCTAAAGCCACTGGTTATGAGATGGATGCCATAAGATCTCAAATCAACAACACCAAAGAAAGCAAGGAGCAAGAAGAGGAAGGAAGCTTAGCAGTCGACGAAGTCGACTTCGAAATGCTCCATCCTGAAAAAATCATTCAAAAACGACTTATGAGGGCTGAAAGAGAAGTACTCCATTACATGCTAAACAACATGGGAGCAGTGAGATACTTCAAGGAAGACATTCAGCATTTCTACACGCCGATTTATAACTCAATCGCAAACTATATCGTCGATTACGAGGAAAGCAGACAGGAGACAGTCAGCATCCCTCTCTTGATTAACGACATAGAAAGAGCGGCTGATGAAGAAGCGGATTCTCTGATTAGTCGTGTAACCAAGGTCTTTGATGAAGGGTTTTACCCTCCATATTCAAAAGAAGAGATGATTGCCTGCGTCCGTGCCATTAAGGACGAAAAGGAAAGCCTCTTTATGAAGGAGCAAACCTCCAAAGCGCTTCAAAGATCGGATCTTGACGAACAAAAGCAAGCCTTGAGACAGTTTGCCGAGTTTAGAAAACAAAAGATCAAACAGCCAAAGAAAAAAGAAGCATCCGAATAAATAAGAAGGAGACATTATCAACATGGGAAGAAAGAAAAAAGAAGAACTCGTTGACGAAGTCAAAGAGGAAAAGCCTGCAAAGAAAAAAGCTGCAAAAAAGGAAAAAGCCCCAAAAGCTGAAAAACCTACAAAGAAAGCCAAGAAAAAGAATGATGATGATTTAGACTTCGACGAATCATATGGCGATGTTCAAATTGATGACAACGAAGATTCGGGAATCTTACAAAGTCTTGAAAATCTGAAGAAACAATTCTTAAAGAAAGCAAAATCCACAGGTTCAATCAGCCAAGAAGAACTCATGGATGCCGCTGCTAAACAGGATTTAAGCGAGAATGATATCGAAGGTCTCATTAATTTCTTTAATGAGAGCAAAATCAAAGTCATCACCGACGAGGAAGAAGCGGAATCAGATGACATCGATCCTTCAATGATGGACCTCGAAAAGGCAAACCGCGAAGCCGAAGAAGAGGAAATGGATGTCGATGATCTTGATGAAAGTGAAAAAGCCGAAGTCGAAAACATCGATGACGAATTCGCGAAAGTCCAATCTGGCGAAGTCAAAGTAAACGACTCCGTTAAGATGTATCTTAAAGAAATCGGTAAAGTCCATCTTTTAACCGCAAAAGAAGAAACCGAATTAGCAAAACAGATTGTCGATGGCGAAAAAGCCCAGAAAGAATACGAAGATCGTTTAGCTAACGAAGAACAAGAATTAAAAGAACTCGCAGAGAAATGCGAAGCAGAAGGCCTTGATTTAGCTCAGGAAACCGCCAAGTACAAAATGAAGATGCGCGCTCTTAAATACGATGCATCAGAAGGAACAAACGCCAAAAACAGACTTATTACAGCAAACTTACGTCTTGTCATTGCTATTGCAAAGCACTACGTAGGACGTGGCATGCACTTCCTTGATTTAATCCAAGAAGGCAACATGGGTCTTATCAAAGCAGTCGAAAAATTCGACTACACCAAAGGTTTCAAGTTCTCAACTTATGCAACATGGTGGATCCGTCAGGCAATCACACGTGCCATCGCTGACCAAGCAAGAACCATCCGTATCCCTGTCCATATGGTTGAAACAATCAACAAGATGACAAGGGTTCAACGTCAGTTAGTTCAGGAATTAGGCCGCGAACCAACTCCAGAAGAAATTAGCGCAAAGATGGAAGGAAGCCTTACCCCAGAAAGAATTCGCGAAATTCAGCGCATTGCTCTTGAACCTGTATCTCTCGAAACCCCAATCGGCGAAGAAGATGACTCCCACCTTGGCGACTTTATCGAAGATAAAGAAGTTCAATCACCAGAAGAGTTCACAACAAAATCTCTTCTTAAAGACGAACTTTATGAGATTATGCGTGACCTTACGGACCGCGAAGAAAGAGTCCTTAGACTCCGCTACGGTTTAGACGACAACCGCCCAAGAACTCTTGAAGAAGTTGGCAAAGAATTCGGCGTCACACGTGAACGTATTCGTCAAATCGAGGCCAAAGCCATTCGTAAGCTTCGCCACCCAACAAGAGCAAAGAGACTCGGCGATTACCAGGATGCCTACTATCCAGAAGGACCTGAGACACACAAGAAAAACTAATAAACCAAGATGAAGAGCCTTTCCAGAAGATTAGAAACAATTGCCTCTTTCGTGGATAAAGGCTCTTTCATCGCGGACATCGGAAGCGATCATTGTTTGCTTCCGATTTTCTTATTGTCAAAAGGAGTTATAAAAGAAGCTCAAGCGGTGGATAACAAGCCTGGACCGTATGAAAGAATGACAAAAGCTATCGAAAATAGCGGCTACAAGGCCCAAATTCACGCGTTTTTGAGTAGTGGCATAGAAAATCTTGACCCAAAGGCTGATACGCTTATTTTGGCCGGTATGGGAGGTTTTTTGATAAGCGACATTCTGAAAGCGCATCCGGAGAAACTAAAAAACATAAATACAATAATTGTAGACGCTCATACGGACATAAGAGCGGTCTATGAAACTTTGTCTTCTATGTCTTTTGAAATAGTGGATAGTTGTTTTTTGCTTGATAAAGGAAAGCCTTACGACGTAATGAAGTGGGTAAAAACCGATAAAGAAATCTCTTATAACGACATGGAAATGACGTATGGCAAGTTCAATTTAACCTCCCCGAATGAAGAATTCAGAGATTACTATGAACATTACTTGAGCGTTTTGAAAGGAATCCAAGAAAAAGCCTCAAGTGATATAGCAAAAATGGAATCAGTGGAAAAATCAATAAACGAAATTACATCTATTTTGAAATAATATATTAGTAGTTTACAAAATATAAAAAACACTAGATATAGTGTTATTTTTTAAGATATATAAACTACTAAAAGGAAACTAAAAATATACTAATTGGATTTACTAAAGACTCAACAAATATTTATGAACTTCTTCGAATTCTTTAAGGCTTGTAGACGCCCCAGAGATCAAAGAAGCTTTTTTCTTTCCCTTAATTTTTAGGGTTTTAAGCTCTTCGACATCTAGAACTCTAATCACCTCAGCGTTTTGATACTGAGCTTTTGCAAGTTCGAAAAGTTTTATTGTGTTATTGCTTGTTGATGAACCCATTATTACATATAGATCGGTATCGCTAGGGGCAGTCGATATTGCGTTTTGCCTTTTTTCGGTTGCGTCACACGCTCTCGCGGCGATTTCCAATTTAGGGTATCTTTCTTTAAGTTCGCTGATGACTAACTTGATTTCATCAAGTCCCATTGTTGTTTGGGAAACAAGGAGAGGATTATCAGAAGTTACTTTTGAATAATCAAAAGGCTTCCCAGGTTCGCAAAGGAAAATGCTTTTTGAATCAATGCCTAAAGCACCCATCGCCTCAGCGTGACCTTTTTGGCCAATGTATATTACTTGTCCGCCTGATTCGACTTTCTTCTTAAGAAGAAGTTCGTTTGCTTTAACAAATCCACAAGTTGAGTCATAAATTATTAAGCCTTTGCTTTTAGCTAACAAATCGAGTTTTGGGTCGTGCCCATGCGCAGAGAAAACGATGATCTG
This sequence comes from Bacilli bacterium, assembly GCA_045598525.1. Lineage (GTDB taxonomy): Bacteria > Bacillota_I > Bacilli_A > RFN20 > CAG-826 > UBA4951. The sequence goes on from JAZLMH010000003.1 coordinate 17,828, forward strand.
ACCGTTTTGGAGCGTTTCTATCCATTCTTCCAGCGTTTTCTTTTTCTCATTGAGGATAACAAAACCGTCTTTTTCTAAATCTTTAACTACTATTTCGTTATGAACTAGAGATCCTAAAATGTGGATTGTTTCGTTCGGGTGCTCTTTTTTGGCTTTATAAGCCATTGTTAAAGCGTTATTAACTCCGGCACAGAAACAATGAGGTTCAATGATAATTACTTCCATCGCATTAATTATTGCTCTATCAGGATGCGAATAAAAGAAAACTCCTCTATAATAGAGAAGTTATGACATTCAAAGGCTTTAATTTATCTTCAACAATGATTAGTGCCCTAAGCCATTTAGGGTATAACGAACCTACTAAGGTTCAATCCGGTGTAATTCCAAAGGCTTTACGCGGTGATTCGTTACTCGCACAAAGCGAAACAGGTAGTGGAAAAACACACGCTTTTTTAATTCCTCTCATAGAGAAAATCGACATGCATCTCGATCGCCCTCAGGCAATCGTTATCTCACCAACAAGAGAACTCGCAAGGCAAACATATGAGTTTGCTATGCAATTTTCTCGTTTCTTCAATGGTTTTAAAGTTAGATTATTCACATCAGAGGCTGATGTAACTGATAATTTGGAAGGAAAGAATGTTCCTCCTCAATTGATAATTGGCACTCCGGGACGTTTACAAGACATTTTGGTGGATCGTCACGTTTTTTACCTTGGAAACGTTAAAAGAGTTGTTTTAGATGAAGCGGATATGCTTCTTGATATGGGCTTTTTCGAAGATATAGGAAAGATTTTCGAATCGTTGGATGAGCCTCAAACATTAGTTTTCTCCGCGACATTAAAACAAAACCTTAAGGACGAACTTTTAAAGTTCGTTAGAGCTGATTTCACTTTTGAAAACGATGCAGTCATGACGTCTCATAGCGTCCATCACCATTTGATTGATATAAAACATATCGGTGAGGCCAACGCTTTGATTCAGTTCTTAAAGATTCGCCGTCCTTATCTATGCCTTGTTTTCGCCTCGACCGTCGAAAAGGTTAATTCAATTAACAAGGCTCTAAAAGAAAACGGTTTTGATACCGTTTATTTCACCGGTTCTCTTGATGACCGTTCAAGAAAGAAAGCTATTAGGGCTATCCGCGACAATAAATGCAGCATAATCGTTGGAAGCGATATTCTCGCTCGTGGAATCGACATTCCCGATATAACAGATGTTATTTCGGTAGATTTACCAAACGATTTGGAATTCTATCACCATAGAGCGGGCCGTACTGGAAGAATGGGCAGAGGTGGAGATTCCTGGGTATTCTTTAACGCAGATACCGCAAAAGGGCCTATCTTACTTCAAAAAGAAGGCGTTCATTTTGATTACTTCTCCTTAAAAGGAGACGAATTAAAAACAGAGATCTATGGTCCACAGGAAAGAAGAAAACTCACAAAGAAAAAAGAACTTCCTGAAAACGAGATGAAAGACATCAAGATCGCCAAAGCTCTTTCTAGAACAAAAGGCGTTGAGCCTGGTTACAAAAAGAAAAAGAAGATGGCGATCGATAAAGTCAAAAGAAAATACCGTAGACTCGCCATTAGGCAAAGTGTTCGTAAACAACTTGATAAAGCGTATAAAGTCAATAATGATGACTTTAACGATTAATCTCTTCGATTAAGGCGCCGTATGCTTCGGCGTCTTTTACTTCTCTGACGACCTCGCCTTTGCGGAATATGACCCAAACGCCTTTTCCTCCGGCGATGCCGACATCGGCATGTCTGGCTTCGCCAGGTCCATTAACTATACAGCCCATAACGGCCACGGTTTTATATATTTTATTCTCTTCTAAATACTTCATTACCTTTTTTGCCAAAGGAATTAAGTTCACTTGGGTTCTTCCGCAAGTAGGGCAAGAAATGAAGGTTGGCCAATCTTCTTTTAGGCCAAGATCATGAAGCAAACGCGATGCTGCAAGAATCTCTTCTTCTGGCTCTTCGCTTAAAGAAATTCTAATCGTATCGCCAATTCCTTCTAAAAGAAGGGGGGCCAATCCGGCGGCGCTTCTAATTAACGAGATCTCCTTAGGGCCAGCTTCGGTTATTCCTAAATGAAGTGGATATGGGAAATAATTGCTTGCTAATCTATATGCTTCGAGAGTTTCGTGGACATCGCTTCCTTTTAAAGAGATGACAATGTCGTGGAAACCGTGTTTCTCTAAAATCTCCACGTGCTTTTTTGCGCTTTCAAAAAGCCATTGTCCTTTGATTGTCTCTTTTCCAAAATAAATAGATTTATCTAAGGAACCGCCATTAACACCTATTCTAATAGGTGTGTGTTTCTCTTTTGCTTTGTTTATAACTTCGATTACGTGTTCTTCTGAGCCGATGTTTCCTGGGTTGATTCTTATTGCGTCGACTCCGGAATCCAAGGCGACAAGAGCTAAACGATAATCGATATGAATGTCTGCGACTAAAGGAATTGATACTCTCTTTTTAATTTCTTTGAACGCTTTGGCGTCGTCCATATCCAAAACGCTTAGTCTCATGAGCTCTGCTCCGAGAGCAGCGCATCTATTTATTTGCGCGGAAACCTCTTCAATTTTTGAGGTTTTTATTGAGCACATTGACTGAATAACAAGGCGATTATTTCCGCCGATTGTGAGTGGTCCAATTCGGACTTTTCTAGTTTCATTCCTTTTCATATATGAAACATTTTAATCAATTTAAATGATTTGTTGTAGATAAATTCGAAAGGCTATGCTATTCTTCTTGTCGCATAAGAAAGTGAGGAAGAACTATTTATGGCTATCAGCAAACGTGACCAAGTCATTCTCGCCTGCAGCGAATGTAAGGAACACAACTACATTACAACCCGCAATAAGAAACTTCATCCAACCAAAATGGAAATCAAAAAATATTGCAGCCGTTGCAATAAAATGACTCTCCACAAGGAATGCAAATAAAATAAGGCGCGAGCCTTATTTTTTTATATGAAAATAAGTAAGTTAAATCCAGGTGAAGATAAAACCTGCAACATTTATATCATCGGCGAAGAAGGGGAACCTTGCATAATCGTTGATCTGGGAAGCAACGATAACGATTTCTTAGATCGCTATGTTGATAAACACCATGATGGGAAGATTCTAGGAATCCTTTTGACCCACGGACATTACGATCATATAAGAGGTCTTGTTTCTTTAAAACACAAGGCAACAGTAATGTGCCACGCCGAGGAAGAGGAGTTTCTTGTCGAACCTTCTTATAATGGCAGTGGTTGGCACGATGAAATGGATGAGATCGTATTAGACAAAATAAAACCGTATTTATTAAGCGACGAGGATGAGATAACGCTCGGAAACTATACGTTCAAAGTGATTCATACTCCTTTCCATACAAGAGGAAGCGTTTGTTTTTTCGAAGAAAAAGAAAAAGTTTTATTCTCGGGAGACACTTTGTTTCATTTGACAATCGGAAGATACGATTTGCCTACAGGTTCTTCAAAAACAATAAGTGGCAGTTTAAGCAAACTTGTGAAATTACCAGACGACACAAGAGTGTTTCCTGGTCACGGAACTTCTTCAACCTTGGGAGTGGAAAAATCCAAAAACCCATATTTAGCTAACCTTAGATAACTAAAATATCATCAAAATTGCCCATTTTATGGGCTTTTTTAATTATTTATGTGAGTTATCTAACCTTAATTGTAGATTATGAGATTTTCTTGGTATAAAATACCAATTGAATTTTTAAAGGAGAATAACAATGAACGTTACAGAATTACGCCCAGGTAACTATTTCGAAGACGAAAACACTCTTTATCAAGTTATCGATATCCTTCTTAACAAGACAGCAATGAGAAAGATGGTTGCTAAAGTCAAAGTTAAGAATGTCCGTACAGGTGCTATCACCGAACTCGCACGTAACTCAGGTTACGATGTTACACTTGTCAGCGTCGGCAAGAGAAAAATGCAATATCTCTACGATGGTGGCACAACATTAGTCTTTATGGATCCAGAAACCTACGAACAGGTTGAAATCTCCAAAACAACTCTTGAAAGAGAAATGGATTTCCTTGCTCCAAACGGTGAAGTTTCCGTTAACTTCTACGACGAAGAAATCCTTGGTGTCGAACTTCCAGCTAAAGTCGCTCTCGAAGTTATTGAATGCGAACCAGGCGTTCGTGGTGACACAGTCACCAATGCAGGTTCTAAAGAAGCAACATTAGAAACCGGCATGAAGATCAGAATCCCTCTCTTCATCGAACAGGGCGAAAAAGTTATCGTTGATACCGCAACTGGCAAATACGACAAGAGAGCTTAATAGCCTATGCAGATGCCTGTTGTCGGGTTCATCTTCACATTAATCGGCGTTCTCCTTCTAGGAGCAGTTATTGGCTTCTTCACAGCGCGTTACCTAATTAAAAAGGAACTCGAGAAGAATCCTCCTGTATCTGAGAAGCAAATTCGCGCAATGTACGCCCAAATGGGACGTAAGCCAAGCGAGAAACAAGTTCGCCAGATCATGAACTCAGTTAATAAAAAATAAGGAAATAAGGGCTGTTTTCAAAAAAATGGCTCTTTTTTTATTTTTTTTGTTAAAAATTTGAAATTCTCCCCTATAAGTAAATGAGGGGCAAGAATAAGAAGTTCATCTTGGCCAAGTTTCAGGGTATAGAGCAACAGGACATCCTAGTGTCGGTCACCCCTGAAAGAACAACTTAAGAAACTCCTCCTGTTATTAGACTAGCGCCTTTGCTCCATCTGGTTTGCAAAGCTCCCTAAAGCTCTTAACAGCCGCTTGCAAGCGGTGAGATCCGTTTCCTTCTTCTAGGATCAAAAGCATTCCCGCCTTCTCTTCTAATTGCCATCCGTACTTCATATGGGCTGTTCCCAGAAGATTGGATTAGGAGGGAAGGTGTGGAAGGCGAGCCCTTATTTGTTATAATTGTGGGCATGAAATATAACCCTTGGAGAAGCAACCAGTCTTACACTTTCTATCTTGTCACCATTCTATACGCAGGTATCCTTGCAGTTATTTTTTCGTTAGGTTTATTAAAAGAAACCCCAATTCTTTGGGTTTATTTTGTTATCTCGACTATCGGAGAGCTTTATTTCATTGCTTGCTCGATGGTTGAATATATTAATTATTGGAAAGGCAATAAGCTTACTATAACAGAAGAAGACATAACCTTTTTCGATGAAGAAAAGCAAAAGACAAGAACAATAAAAACAGATGATCTTTTAGAATTTAAGTATAAGAAAAAAGGACAAATCAACTTCGTGTATAAAAATCATGGAAGAAAAGATTTCTCGTTTGTTGCGCATGTCTTTTCGAAAAAGGAATGCGAAGTGTTGGAGAACGTTATAAAACGCATTTCCAGAAGAGATGCTAAAGTAAACTTATTCAATGAATAAATTGACTAAATTAAAACCGGCAATTAAGCCGGTGTTTTTATTGTATTGAAACGTTTATCCTATTTCCATTCAAGAGATTTTTCTTCGCCGTTTTTAATGCGTTTAATATTCTCACTATGCCTAATAACAAGAAGAACATATGCGGCCACCATAGCGATAACCATTTCCCAACCGAATATAACGCCTCCGCCAAAGCCAAAATTCCACATTGCCCAGTCGAATAATTGACTATTATTTGCAATAAGCATTACAAGCCAGAAAATAGCGGCGATAAGCGTGAGTAATCCGCCTGATAAAATGGATGCTTTTGACATGACTTTTTTGAAGACGACCATGAATGTGACAAAGAAAACGATCAAGGATATGATGAACGCAAACCAGCTTGATCCACCAAAAATAGCCATAAAACAAGCAACGGCTTTTCCGCCTCTCCAACCAAGCCAAGGTGAGAAGCAGTGGCCAAAGCAAGCAGCAGTTTGTGCGAGATAGCAATATAAGATGCCTTCATCAAAAAGGTCGAGGACGTTTATAGGGCCAAAGCGAAGGAAAGCCCAAACACTCCAGAAAACGACGACGCATTTTGCAATATCGAGAACCATGACAAGAATGCCGACTTTTTTGCCTAAAACACGCCCTGTATTAGTTCCGCCTGAATTATGAGAACCGAATTCTCTTGGGTCTTTTCCAAAGAAAACTTTACCAATGATGACTCCTGTTGGGATGCTTCCGATTAAGAAACCCCAAACGATACAAGATAGAGCAACTAAAATGTTTAACAGCATGTTTCTATCCTCCTTTTGGCGCAAGTTACTATTAATTATTAATAGCCCTTAATTTTTTTCGCCGACTTTGATATAATACAAAAAAACTTAGTCTTACTCAATAATTTGAACTTTTAGCCACATCATGATCGAAGAACCAAACTACACCGCGAAAGACATTGAACTATTGTCAGAATTAGAGGGCGTTAGAAAGCGTCCTGGCATGTATATCGGAAGCACCAATCTTACGGGCCTCCATCATTTAGTATGGGAAATTGTCGACAACGCGGTTGACGAAGCTGTCAATGGTCACGGCAAGAAAATTATTGTGACAATAATGAGAGACGGCTCGGTTCAAGTAGAGGATGAGGGTAGAGGCGTTCCTGTAGATATTCATCCTCAGACAGGCCTTCCTGCCGTCCAGCTTATTTACACAACCCTTCACTCAGGCGGTAAATTCAATAGCAAAAACTATAAAACAAGCGCTGGTTTGCATGGCGTTGGCGCAACGGTTACCAATGCTTTAAGCGAAGCTTTGGAAGTCACTGTTTATAGAGACGGCGTGATTAGCCAGATCAAATTTGCAAACGGAGGAGCCTTAGTTCAGCCTCTTACCGTTCTTGGCCCAACAAACAGACACGGTACAACGGTTCGTTTTAAACCAGACCCAAAAATATTCCCTAATACAAAATTTTCTTGGGACACCATCTACAAGAGGCTTGAAGAAAAGAGCTATCTTTTAACCGGCGTTCATTTCATCTTGAAAGATCAGGCGACTGGTAATGTACATGAATTTGTCACAGAACACGGTCTTAGGGAATATGTTGAAGCTTTAACATCTGAAAAAACTCAAATGGCCGACGTCATCGATTTTATCGATGAGACAAGCGACATTAAAATCGAAGTAGCCCTCAAATGGTGTGTTGGCGACTATGGAGAAAATATCTATAGCTATGCTAATGACGTTAGAACAGCTGATGGAGGAACCCATGAAGTCGGTTTCAAGACTGCCTTAACCAAGATTCTTAATGACTGGGCTTCAGGCAACGAATTAATTAAAGCAAACCAAACAATTGATGGCACGGACATTCGCGAAGGCTTAACAGCCGTTCTTTCTGTTCAAGTTCCTGAAAATAAGCTTGAATACGAAGGCCAGACAAAAGGAAAGCTTGGAACCCCAGAAGCGACAGCCGCGGTTTCTATGGCCATGTCAAACTTCTTGCCATATTACTTAACTGAGCATAAAGACTTCGCCATTGCCCTCATTAAAAAATGCGCTCAAGCCAAAGAGGCACGTGAAGCCGCAAGAAAGGCACGTGAAGCTGCAAGGGGAGCTAAAAAGAAAGTCCAAGATGTCATGATCAGTGACAAATTGGCATCGGCTCAAAGCAAAGACTATAAAAACAACGAACTCTTCATCGTTGAAGGCGATTCCGCAGGCGGTAGTGCAAAAAGCGGAAGAGATAGACTTCATCAAGCAATTCTTCCTCTTAGAGGAAAACCTTTAAATACACACAATGTCTCAAATAATGAGATTACACAAAACGTTGAATTTTCGACTTTGATTCAGACTATTGGCGCAGGGTTTGGCGATGATTTTAATCCTGAAGCAAGCCATTATGGCAAAATCATCATCATGACTGATGCTGATACAGATGGCGCCCACATTCAGACTTTGCTTTTGACTTTCTTCTACAATTACATGAAACCGCTTATCGATCGCGGAATGATTTATATTGCTCAGCCTCCTCTCTATAGAGTCTATAAAAAGAGCGACCCATCTAAACATATTTATTGCTGGAGCGATGAGGACCTGGAGAAAGCAAAGAACAAAATCGGCGCGGGTTATGGCGTCAACCGTTATAAAGGTCTTGGCGAAATGAACGCCGATCAGTTGGCTACAACCACAATGAATAAGAAGACCAGGGTCTTATGTCAGGTCAAGATTGAAGATCCGCTAATCGCAGAAAAACGTATTGAAACACTTATGGGCAAAGACAGCGCACCACGTTGGAATTGGATCAAAGAAAACGTTACTTTCAACGAAGTTGATGAATTTATTAAAGAAGTGAAGAACTAAACTATGGCAAAGAAGAAGATTGTTGAACCAGAAATAATTGAAAACATCATCTCCGGTACCTTAGATGAGTTGATGGGCATGAAGTTTGCCATCTACGCAAAAGATGTCATTCAAGACCGTGCTATCCCAGACGCTAGAGACGGCTTAAAACCTGTCCAGCGCCGCATCGTTTTCGATATGTGGAATACTGGAAACACAATCGAAAAGCCTACAAAGAAATGCGCTCACATCGTTGGTGACGTCATGGGTAATTATCACCCTCATGGCGACTCATCCATCTATGAAGCCTTGGTTCATATGTCCCAGGACTGGTCATATCGTTATCCTTTGATCGATTTTCAAGGAAATAACGGATCCATTGATGGCGATAGCGCAGCTGCTTATCGTTACACAGAAGCCAGGTTAGCGGCAATCGCTAATGAATTAGTCGCAGACATTGATAAAGAAACCGTCGATATGGAGCTGACTTATGACGATAAGCATTATGAGCCAATCGTTCTTCCATCTCTTTATCCAAACCTTTTTGTTAACGGTTCAGAAGGTATTGCTGTTGGCATTTCCACATCGATTCCTCCTCATAATTTAAGAGAAATTGTTAGCGCAGTTGTTTATAGAATAAAACACCCAAACTGTGACATCGAAGATTTGATGAGATTTGTTCCTGCTCCTGATTTCCCTACAGGCGGCATCATCTATAAATCTGAAACACTCAACGATATTTATAGAAAAGGCCGCGGAAAACTCACAATGAGCAGCAAAACTACAATCACAGAAGATGAGGATGGGACAAAGCAAATCATAATCTCCGAAATCCCTTATCAGGTTAATAAATCAACTTTAGTTAAAGCAATCGATAAGATTCGTCATGACAAAACCATCCCAGGTATTGCTGAAGTTCGCGATGAAACAGATAAAGAAGGCCTTAGAATCGCAATCGATTTGAAAAATGATTGCAAACCAGAGGCTGTCTTAGCTTACCTTCTTAACAAAACACAACTTAAAACATCCTTTAGCGCTCAGATGGTTGCCATTGTTGATGACAGACCTAAGGTTTTAGACCTTATGTCATATTGTGATTGTTATATCCAGCATCAATTAGACGTTATAACAAGAAAGAGCAACTTCCTTTTAGGCAAATACACCGCTCGTCATTCAATCGTTGAAGGCTTAATCAAAGCAATCAGCATTCTTGATAAAGTCGTTGAAGTTATTAAGGGTAGCGACGACAAAGCGGATTCAAAGAAAAACATCCAGGCGGCATTTGGTTTTACCGAACCACAAGCCGAAGCTATTGTCATGATGCCTCTTTATAAGCTTTCGCACACCGATATTAGAGTTCTCGAGGAAGAAAAAGCAAAACTTGAAGAAGATATTGCTTACCTTAATGGAATTCTTGGCGATCAAGACAAACGCGAGAATGTGATCATAGATACTCTCAAGAGTATCGTTAAGAAATATGGCGATGAACGCCGTAGCGAAATAGTTGACGAAGAAGAAATCGTCTTAGATAAACGCGACCTTATCGCAAAAGAAACGGTCAAACTTGTTCTTACACGCGATGGATACATCAAACGTACATCTATCAAATCATGGAAAGGTTCTAATGGCCATAACGGCGTAAGAGCTGGCATCAAATCAGGTGACTCGTTTGTTTATGACGGAGAATGCGAAACAACAGACATTCTCATTGCGTTTACCGAACAAGGAAACTATTTATATATCCCTGTTAACGAAGTTAAGGAAAACAAATGGAACGACGAAGGCTTCCACGTTAACCAGCTTGTTAACCTTGCGGCAGACGACAGACTCATCGGCGCAGTGGCGGTTCGTAAGTTTAGACACGATTTATTTATGGTCCTTCTTTCAAGAAGTGGCTATATCAAGAGAATCAGACTTGACTCATTCCCTGTTATTAGAAGAACTAAGCCAATTCCTGCGATCAAACTCGAAAAAGGCGATACCCTTGTTGGTTTTACCTGTACGTCTGGCAATAGCGATATCTTCATCGCAAGCGAAGAAGGGTATGGTTCTTTCTATAACGAAAACGACATTTTTATCAGCAATCCTAGAAGCCGCGGCATTAAAGCGGGATCCTTCGGAGGAAAACCTCTTGCTGGCATCGTTTCGTTTGCTCCAAATGATGAAGAGAAAAAGGTTTTATTCATCACTAACCACGGTCACACAAGAGTTTTCTCGACATCCAACATTGAATTGGGCAAACGCTTAGCGAAAGCCAGTGTAATTTTTAACACATTCAAGAAAGAGCCTCATAAAGTCGTCTACATCTCAAAAATTAACGGGCAACCAGCTCCTTATGTTTTAGACATAATGTTAAACGACGGAAGAAAGAGTGAAATTACTTTTGCCGATTACTATTTAACCCCAATGGAAAAATATGCAAAACGTCCTGACGCCTTTGCGGCGAAAGACGTCATTGAGTTCGTTTCAAAGGACAATTCAACATCGATAGTGATTGATGACTCAATTAAATCCTTTGAACCTCCTGTTCCACCTCAGGAAGAAACTGAAGAAGATATGTCTGAAGCCGAAAAACCATCGATCATGTCTTCCTCTTCCTTTGAGCAAATTGATCTTTTTGATTCAATTGTCAACGACGACGATTCTGAAAATTAATCATGAAAAAGGCAAAACGCTGGATTCCCACATACCGCGCAAAGTCGATTTACGACATACCTCTTTCTTTTTATAAAGAAAATAACATAAAGATAATCTTGTCTGATTTAGATAACACCCTAGATGCTTTTAATGTCAAAGAACCTAATCAACGCACTTTTGATTTGGTTAAAGACATAACTGAAGCTGGTATTTTGATTATGATCGCATCAAACAATACTTGGAAAAGGGTTAGTGGATACGCAAATAAACTTGGAGTAAGAGCTGTTTGCAGACTGCATAAACCATCTAGCAAATACCTTAAAAGGTTTATAGAAATGGAAAAGTTCAATCCGGAAGAAGTCGTTTTAATAGGCGATCAAGTCCTGACGGACTTATATGCAGGGAACGGCGCGGGTATCAGAACAGTATTAACTGAACCTGTATCTCCATTAGATCCACCTTGGACTAAGGTAAACCGTATCCTTGAAAGAACAAGGCGTAAAAAAATCTACAAAATGCCATATACTGTAATTAGTGGGAGGAAGTTTCAATGAGTAAAGTTACATCGGTCCGTCGTTGCTATCACTGCGGCAAAGTCCTTCAAGACGAAGATCCAAACAAAGAAGGCTATATTCAAAGTGAAGCTTTTAACAAGCGTTCAGGAAATGAAATCCTCCTTTGCTTAGAATGTTATGACAAATTACGTTATAACGAAGCGCCAGCGTCTGCCGAAGTTAATGAAGATTATCTAAAAATGCTCGGAGACGCCAAAAAAGAAGGTGCCTTGATTGTTTATTTAGTTGATCTTATTTCGTTTGAATGCTCTTTCGTTAAAAAGGTTTTAGACGCAATAGAAGGTTTGCCTATCGTTGTTATAGGAACTAAACGCGATTTAATGCCAAAACAAGCTGACTCTGAGCATTTAAAAGAATATATCGCTCATAGATTTAGAGTCGAAGGATTTAAACAGGTCACGAATGAAGATGTTGTTCTTCTTGATTGGACAAGTTCTGCCGACGTTTCAACGGCGGTAAGCGTTTTAGAAAAGAAGAGAAACGGCAAAAGCGCATATGTTATTGGCGCTAAAGGTGTCGGAAAGAGTGCGTTCATTACCAGTTTCTTAAGACAATATCGCAACACATCGAATAGAGGCGTAGGGATTTCAAGTTATAAAGAAACCTCTTTAGAGGTTTGGCAGATTCCTCTTAGTGATGATGCCTCTTTATATGACACGCCTGGGACCGGAATTGATAATTCCTTTACCGGAATCCCTGGCCATCCAAAAGAAATTGATATCTACGAACCTTTGGTTGAAAGAAAGGTTGACGTTGCAGAAAACGGAAGCTTGTTCGTTGGTCTTTTGGCAAGAATCGACCCAATCAACGTAAATTCAAAGAAAAAGATTTCTTTCCATTGCTATTTCCCAAAGAAAGTTGAATTAAAAGCAATCACTCCAAAAAATGACATGAATGCATTGTTTGTCAAATATATTAAAAAGAAAGCAATGAAACCTTTCTATGAGAAATTAGAAAAAGGAAGCGATTTTGACGTTTTTGATTTCGAATTAGAAGCAAATGGGCCTAGAGATATTGGCATTGCCGGTCTTGGATGGGTCACATTTAAAGGAACGGTTGGGGACGTATATCGCATCACCGTTCCAAAAAATATCGGGGTTTATGCCTCACGCGCGAAAATAGGTAAATAAGGATTAAATATGTTAGCACCAAAAAATAGAGCTTATTTAAAAGGCTTAGCAAATCATTTAAAGCCTACTTTGAATCTTGGAAAAGGAGATATCGATGAGAATATCGTCGATGTTTTGAATAAAGCCTTAGAAGCAAACGAAATAGTCAAAATCCGTCTTTTAGACACTGTTTCATCAACACCTGAAGAAATAATTGATGAGCTCTGCTTAAAAACTGGCGCTCAATTAGTTGGAAAATGCGGACACATCATTACTTTTTACCGCGAAAGTAAGAAAAATAAGAGAATTGTCCTCCCTCGATAATGAAAGATAAAATAATCATCTACGGCGGAAGTTTCGATCCGTTGCATAATGGGCACATTGAAATCGCTAAAGCAGCATCTGATTTTTTAGATGCTAATTTAATTTTTGTCCCGGCAAAGAATGCAAGATGGAAAGAAAACAGCGCAAGCGCTGAAGAACGCTTGAGAATGATTGATATAGCCCTTGGAGAACTGAATAAAAACAAAAACAGGTTTTCTGTATCTGGGTTTGAAATATCCGCCGAAGGAAACGGAAAATCATATAGCATTAATACCGTTGAACATTTTTCAAAAGAATACGGACAAATATACTTTTTAATTGGGGCGGATCAAGTTGGTTTGTTCCATAAATGGAAAGAGGCAGAAAGATTATCGACCTTAGCCCAGATCGTATATGTTGAAAGACCTGGCTGCGTTTTAGATCAGACAAATATCGTTAAATATAAAATGAAGCCTGTTCCTTTTAAGGAACATCTTGTTTCCAGTACTGATATTAGGATGCTTAAATCGATTGATTACCCTGATTCTGTAAGAAGGTTTGTTGAAACGCATAAACTTTATTTGTTTAGGGACTTACTCGGCTTCTTAAAGCCAACAAGGTTAGAACATTCTATTTCCGTCGCTAACGTAGCGTTAAACATCGCTAGATCGAATAAAGGCGTAGTGGATGAATTATCGGCATATCAAGCTGGTATTTTGCATGATTTAGGCAAATATATGCCTGAAGAAGAGTCGAGGCGGTTAATAGAACAGGAATTCTCAGCCGAGTATTCTAAGTATCCAATATGGGCTTTGCACCAATGGACCGGAGCTTATCTTTCTAAAGAAAGATTCGGAATAGATGACAAGCAAATACTTAACGCAATTCAATATCATTGTACTGGAAGGCCAAATATGGGCCCTTTAGAACAAATAATCTATAGCGCGGATAAGATAGACCCTTTAAGAGGCTATGATTCAAAACCATTAATAGATTCTTGCTTAAAAGACTACCATCAAGGATTTATAGATGTTTTGAGCGCAAACAGAGAGTTTTTAGGGAAGAAAAAAGACAAAAACCCTTATAGAGATGATGAATTAACACAAAGTTGTTATAAATTCTTCTTAGAAGAAAGGAAATAAAATGGATAATTCTAATTTAGTAAAAGACACAGTCGCCTTTTTAGAAGAGAGAAAAGCCGAAGATATTGTTGTAGTGGATGTCAAAGATAGGACTCCGTTCACCGATTACTATGTTTTAGTTACCGCTCCAAACATGAGAGCGGCAGGAGCTTATGCTGAACTATTAGAAGATTTCTTTGAATCAAGAGTAGAAGATCTCCATAAGCCAGAAGGGGAGCCAGAATCAGGATGGATTCTCGTTGACGCAGGAGAACTTGTTGTGCATATTTTCACAGCAATAAAAAGAGCGGAATTAAACTTAGAAGAGCTCCTTGAAAAAAGAAGAAATTCTTAAGTCAATATGAAGGCAATTTAGAACTGCTAAAAAAGCAGTTCTTTTTCTTTCTTTTGGTCTAAATAAAGGAAAATTGCGCAAATAAATTAACAAATATTAAAAATTGAAAATTAAGGCTAGGTGCAAATAAAATGACTAAAATACAAATCATGCAATTTATAACGCTGTTTTAGATAAATAAATGAAGTAGAGGTAATTATACGAACTAAAACATATTTTCGTTTTTATCAAAAAATTAGTAGTTTAAAAAACACTATAGGTTTCAATCTTTTTTTGATTTTTACTAATACTACGCATAATGTCCTTTATGTTAATAAATAAGAATAAGAAAACGATAAACACACACTTTCCTATAAATAATGATTTGTTAATAATTGCAGATTATCCACAAATTATTTGAAATATTAACACACCTTTATAAACTACTAAAAAACTACTTTATGAATTTCCTAGAATCTACTAATTTTGTTTGGCAATTCGTTGGTAATGCGAGCTCCCTATTATTCATGGCAAAAATCTTGCCTTTCCTTAATTCTTTAATAAATTGACTTATTGGAAAAATTTACTATTTAAGAGGAAAAATCTGTTTTTTGACTAGAACAATATAAAATTGGGCAGTCTTGCGGATCAAGTAAACAAACTACGACTTAATAAACGCTAAATAATAGTCAACCAAAAATGGAAAGTTATATTTGTTTGATTTCTTCTATTTCCTTGAATTATAAAGGTCATACGCTTCTAAAATACGTTTTGTTGAAACGTGAGTATATATTTGGGTTGTTGATATCTTGCTGTGGCCCAACATTTCCTGCACTGATCTTAATTCAGCTCCGTTTTCCAGCAAATGAGTTGCAAAACTATGTCTCAATGTGTGCGGAGATATTGAATTATCTATCCCAGCGGCAATCGAATACCTTTTTATTTGCATGAAAAAATAGATTCTTGATATAGGTTTGCCTTCTCTATTTAAGAAAATATAGTTTGTATTCTTTCCTTTGTTTCTTTTTCTGGCGCCGTTGATGTACTTTTCTAAGTATTCTAAGGCAAACGACGATACAGGAACGCTTCTTTGTTTATTTCCTTTACCGTAGACGGTAACTATCATTTCTTTAAAATCGATGTTTTTGAATTGTAAAGAAATCAATTCAGAGACACGAAGTCCTGTTGCATACATCATTTCTAACATCGCTCTGTCTCTTTGGCCGCTTTCTTTTGTCATGTCTGGGGCTTCCAAAAGAGCTTCTATGTCTTCGTTTGGTATGACAATAGGCAATTTTTTATCCGTTCTAGGCTTTTGAAAGGTGGGAAAATCAGAATTAATAATGTTTTCGCCTATTAGGAACAAGAAATAATTCTTAAGACAACTAAAACGCCTCAAAATCGTCGAGGTTGATCGCATTTCTTCGTCTTGCCTTTGAATAAAACCGGCAATTTGTTCGACCATCAAGTCATCTGTTGTTTTTATATCTTTGAAAAAAGCGAAAAACAGTTTCAGGTCTTCTCTATAATTCGAAATTGTCGCTGGTGAAACGCCTTTTTCCACCTGAAGGTGCTGCAAATATAGCGAGATAGAGTCATTTATTTCCATTTTTCTTTACCTCGCTAGCCATCATTAGGATCTTTTTATTAGCTTTTCTATTTAATGAAC
The DNA here is from genome assembly GCA_045598525.1 of Bacilli bacterium. Classification (GTDB taxonomy): domain Bacteria; phylum Bacillota_I; class Bacilli_A; order RFN20; family CAG-826; genus UBA4951. The sequence goes on from JAZLMH010000003.1 coordinate 33,799, forward strand.
TCACTAACAGCTGAGTTTCGTCTTCTTTCTCGTATTTTTCATAATTCCAAAAAGACATTTGGATGTTTTTCTCTTTCAAAGGGACCAAATTGCTTGCCGAAACGCCAACCAATCTGATTACGATTCCCGTATACGCTTTTGAAAAAATAGACCATGCTATTCTTGATAATTCCTCATAATCATTAGTTGACTCTTCTAGAGTCATTGATTTGGAGTTTACTTTAAAGTTTTCGTCTTTGATGTTTACGGATACCGTTTTACATTTTTTCTTTTCTCTGACCAAACCTGCCGCAACGTGGCTAGATAATCTTTCTATCATTAAACGAATTTCTTCTTGGTCGTTTGTGTCATTAGGGAAAGTTGAACTATGGTTTATTGATTTTTGATCTGGATGCTCGACTATGACCATATCATCGCTTTCGCCGCGGATACTACTTAAATAATAGTCATAAGCCTTGCCAAAACGTTTTCTCATGCCTATTTCATCGGATTCAAGGGCGTTTGCAAACTCTCCGATTGCGTTAATGCCTAAAGATTTCAAATATGGCGTTGTTTTTTTGCCTACTCCAAAGAAATTGTCGATAGGCAACGGATAAAGCTTTGCTTTGATGTCCTTTTTTCTGATTATTGTAATACCCATTGGCTTTTTCATGTCGGAAGCCATTTTTGCCAAAAACTTTGTTGGACCCACGCCAATTGAGCATTTAAGGCCAAGCTCTTTATATAGTCCATCTTGAATACTTTTTAGTGTTTCTGGGACATTTTTATTGTTTTGTAAATATTTTGTCACATCGACAAAACCTTCGTCTATCGAGGCGGCTTCGACTAATGACGAAAACCTTTTTAAATAGCCGAAGAATGATCTAGAAAGCATTTCGTAATAAGGAAAATCGCAAGGAAGATAAATTCCATTCGGGCATAATCTCTTGGCTTCTCCGATCGGCATCGCTGAATGAACGCCAAAAGAACGTGCTTCATAAGAGCATGTCGAAACAACGCCACGGCGCCCTAAACCGCCGACTATCACTGGCTTTCCTTGATAGTCTGGGCAACGCAATTGTTCTGCTGTTGCGTAGAATGCGTTCAAATCTACGTGCATTATAATTTTTGACACGTAAACATTTTAATTTTTATATTCCGTTATGTTAATAAAATTATAGAATTTCTTTAAGAACGGTCGGTATGTCTAAACCAAACAACTCTTCTTGTTCCGGTATCGAAGAATGCTGAACGAAAGTATTTGGAACGGCAAAGGCTTTGAATTCGCCTTTGTAATTGTTTTCTATCAATGAATTTCCTAACGCTTCTACGAACCCATTTTTGGTTCCATATGAATCATAGACATATATCTTTTCATAATTAGCGAGTTTTTTAATCTCTTCGTCAGGCAATGGGAATAGTTTTAAGGCCTGTATTCTCGAACCGCTGTAGCCTTTTGCTTCAAGCTCGTTTAATAATTCCCTTCCTTTTGGACCGACAGAAATAACCGCTTCTTTATTGTTTCCTTCAGAAAGCGTCATCCATGGTTTGATTTCTATACTTTGTATAGGCGTACCATCATCCTTTACCAAAGTATGAGGATATCTGATTCCGACAATTCCATGCCCTTTTTCCATCGAATACTCTATTGTTGCCTTCATTTCTTCTAATGTACTAGGCATATAAAGACTGACATTAGGGATGGTTTTAAGGAAAGCCTCATCGTAGATGCCCATATGAGTTTCCCCGTCTTTTCCTACCAAACCCGCTCTATCAATCAAAAGAGTCATGTCAGTGTTAAGACGAGCGCAATCATGGAGCAATTCGTCATAAGATCTCTGTAAGAATGTTGAATAGATGCAAATGATCGGGTGAATTCCTGAGATTGCCATCGAACCAGCCATCGTGAAAGCGTGTTCTTCAGCAATACCTACATCTATGGTTCTTTCCGGGAACTCTGCAAAGCAGCCTTCCATATGACTTCCTTTGATCATGGCGGGGACAATCAATACGCTATCGGAATGATTGGCCAAAGTTTCTTTGGTGAGATCACCAACGATATGAGGCCAAGAGTGATATCCTGGGTGCAAATTCTTTGGTGCCCCTGTTTCGATGTTAAAAGGCGTTGTTCCATGCCAATAACCGGTTTGATCGTCTTCCGCAGGCTTATAACCTCTGCCTTTATGGGTGTAAACGTGCATAATAACGCCTTTAGACGCGTTTTTCGCGCGTTTGAAGGCTTTATCTAGGGTTTTAATATTATGGCCGTCAAATGGGCCCATATACGTGTATCCAAGATTATCGAAAAGATTCGAACCTACGAGGGTTCTCTTAACGTGGTCCTTCATATACGCTGAAAATTTATATATCCAACGGCCAGGACCGTTAGTCCCTAAGATCTTACGATAATTCTTCTTAAATCTATTATAAGATTTAGCGGTTGAAATATTTCTAAAGAAACTACCAAGTCCGCCGACTGGGTGGCTGATCGACATGTCGTTGTCGTTCAAAACGATAATGAACTTTCCATATCTACCACCGATATGGTTTAAAGCCTCGAAGGATAAACCGTTTACCAATGAGCCATCGCCAATGACCGAGACAATGTAATTGTCTTCTTTCTTTAAATCTCTTGATATTGCAAATCCTTCTGCTGCTGAAAGAGAGGTTGATGAATGGCCAGCTTCATAGCAATCGTATTCTGATTCGTTGCGTTTGGTAAAACCGCTTACGCCATTTTTAGCGTTAAGATTCTCTAACGATCTGCCTGTAAGGATCTTATGTGTGTAGCACTGATGTGAAACATCAAATATCAATTTGTCTTTTGGGAAATCGAAATTTCTATGTAAGGCAACAGTAAGTTCAACGACACCAAGGTTAGAACTCAAATGTCCGCCAAATCTCGACGTTATATCTAATATCTCACCCCTGATATCTTCGCAAAGTAAAAACAAGGATTCGTAATCGAGCCCTTTGACGAATGAAGGTTCTTTGATGCCCTTTATGTCGATCCTCTCTACTTTTTTTGCCATATGATTTTCAACTAGAAAACTACTAATAAATAACTATAAACTAATCTTTATCTTTGATAACTTTAATCTTTGCTTCTGCTTCATCTAATGACTTTTTTAAGTCTTTGATTAATGAATCGCCTTCATCATAAAGTCTCATCGCCTCTTCTAAAGGGAGGGTTGTGTTTTCGGCTTTTTCAACAATTTCGCTTAAACGGCTGAGCTTTTGTTCAAAACTTTGTTCTGCTTTCTTTTCCATATCCCTACTCCTTCGAAGTAACTTTTGATGTGATTATACCATCTTTTAAGATGGACTTAAGAGTTTCCCCTTCTTTAATTTGTTTTATCGAGGAAACGACTCTTCCTTTTTCGTCAACGGTCATAGAGTAACCTCTATTAATAACATTATGAGGATTGGTCGAATTTAATCTTGCAGATAGAGAATTGACCTTTTCATTGGATTTATCCAATGCGACCCTGATTGCAAGATCGAGCCTCTTTGATAACTGCGACACTTCTTCCTTTGTCTTCATGTAGTTTGAGGCAGGATTTTTGAAGAAAGGTCTTTCGCTATAACGCGTCAGCGTCTCTCTTTTCTTTTGGAGAATCGATGTTATTGAACCGTCAAACATTTCTTCTGCGTTAAGAATCATCGCTTTGATATCTTCCTGATTCGGTGTTGCAGCTTCAGCTGCACCTGTAGGCGTAGACACTCTCTTATCTGAAACATAATCGATCAAAGTCGTGTCTATTTCATGTCCTACTGCCGATATGCAAGGAATATTGCAAGCGTATAGTTCTCTAGCAAGGGCTTCGTCATTAAACGCGCTAAGGTCCTCATTTGAGCCGCCGCCGCGTGCGATGATTAAAGTATCAAGCTCAACGCTTTCCGCGCGTCTAAGGGCCTTTAAAAGCTCTTTTGGGGCTTCTTTGCCTTGTACCAGAGATGGGAATTCGTAAATTTCGCACATTGGCCAACGTCTATTGATGTTTTTTATTAAGTCCGCCTCAGCGGCGCTGCCTTCCCCTACGATGATCCCTATTCTCTTTGGGAACATAGGTATTGGCTTTTTATGAGCTGGGTCAAATAAGCCTTCGGCTTGGAGTTTCTTCTTTAAAGCTTCTAAAGCGAGCAAAGCCGCGCCTTGCCCATATTTATCCATGGTTTTGACGCTTAAGTTATAGCGGCCTCTTGCGACATATACGCTTACCGAACCTGAGACTATGACTTCGTCACCGTCTTTTGGCTCAAAAGGGAGATACATGTAATTGTCACGCCAGAGGATACAAGGAATCACAGACTTCTTCTCGTCTATTAAATCAAAAAAGAAGCCTGAGCTATAACCTTTCCAATTGCTAATCTCGCCTTTTACGTAAAGATTATGCAAATCAAAATCGTTCTCAAGCTTACCCTTTATAAGGGTATTGAGCATCGTGACTGTGATATATTGTTTTTGTTGGAACATTATTTCACCAAAACCTTGTCGAGGATGGCGTTGACAAATTTATAGTCTTTAGCATCCAAGAATTTCTTCGCTAATTCGACAGAAACGTTAATAACAATGGCTTTATCGGTGGTTTCTTCACTATAGAAATATTGGCAATACGCAAGCATAAGCAAAGCTTGTTCGAGTAAATTGAGACGATCGAACGTCCATTTTCTCATATGTTCTTCGAAAGCAGGAATGATTTCTTGATAGTGTTTGACCATGGCAAGAACCGTTTCTTTGACGAAAAAATCACTGTCAGCATAAGGTTTTTCGGTTAATCCACTGACAATGTCCTCTATTGGAGCTGCCTGATGGGCGGCTGAATAGGTCAGCACGTCATAAATTGCGATGAGTGCTACTTCGTGTGCTTTGTTTCGAGATAATTGTTTTTCCATAAAGATCAATGCTTCTCTTTTGAGAAGTCGTTAAAGTTTAGCACATATTCATAAAAGAGTGATAGAAAATGAAAAAGAGCGAAGATTTTTGTCTCCGCTCTCAATGTCTTGTTATTTAGTTTCTTCTAAAGAAGGCTTATTTTCCTTTTTATGTCTATGGCGATGCTCTTTAGGCTCTTTTGCTTTTTTTGGCTTTGCCGGTTTGGTTGGCTTCTCTTTTGTGAGGTGGATTTCAACTTGAACAGGAACTGTTTCACACATCATGTTGACGTTGTTGGCCACTTCTTCTTGAAGCTTGGTGCAAATGTTTGTGATGTCTTTGATACCGGAAACAAGCTCAACATCCACTGTTAAATCGACACGACCATTCTTTTTAAAGAATGCGTGACAAGGTCTAGCAGGGAAGGAAAAGATAGTGTTGATGCGAGCGACAGGATCTTCTTTGCCATAGCCTTTGACTTTGACGCACTGAAGATTGTTGCTTGCGATGGTTGCGATGGTCTCAAAAGCTTTTCTTGAGATTCCCATCTTTCCTTTTTGTTGGTAGTTTGCTAAATAGTAGAAATCACTCATAACCTAATTGTAACCAAAAACTTAAATCGATAAAACCTTATTTAACAAGAGCGGCGATTTTTTCTGCGATCTTTTCTGCAGTGAAACCGCATTCTGCCATGACCAAGTCAGCTGGACCGCTGTAGCCAAATTCATCCTGGGAGATGACATTGTCAGCATATTTGTACCAGGAGAGGCCGCTTAACATTTCGATAGCGACGCGTTTTGCTCTTGGTAATGTGATGATTTCGTCTTTCTTTGCCTGTGAAAGAGCGTCGAAACGTTCGCAGCTTGGCATAGAGATGACACTGCATTTGATGCCTTTCTCTTTGAGAAGTTTAGCTGCGTTGACTGCTGTGCCGACTTCGCTACCAGTAGCTATGAGTTCGAGATCAGCTGCTTCTTCTTTGACAGTGACATAAGCGCCCTGAGCAACGTTTTCTAAGCATGAACCATCAATGTTCTGGAGGTTTTGACGGCTAAGGATAAGACAGACTGGGTGGTCTTTTGTTGCTAATGCAAGTCTCCATGCAGCATTACATTCGCGGGTGTCTGCTGGTCTAAGGACTTCAACGCCTGGGATCGATCTAAGAGCGACTAATTGTTCGATTGGCTCGTGGGTTGGACCATCTTCGCCGACTGCGATAGAGTCGTGTGAGAAGAGGTAGATTGCTGGGAGATGCTGGATAGCACTCATACGAATAGCATTCTTCATATAGTCACTGAAGACTAAGAATGCGCCAACATAAGGGATGACGCCGCCGTGGAGAAGCATGCCGTTCATAGCTGCTGCCATACCAAATTCACGGATACCGAAGTTGATGTTCTTAGCAGCTCTATGTTCTGCATCGAAGCCTGGGTCGCCTGGGATAGCGGTCTTGACTGATGATGCGACGTCTGCACTGCCACCAAAGGTGAATGGAACAGCTTTAGCGACTTCGACTAACATTTTGCCACTGCTGTTACGTGTTGCGTCTGGTTTTTCGCCGACTGCTGGTTCAGCGATGTCAAACATTGTGACATCACGAGCAAATGCTGCTTCGAAGACTTTTGCATCTTCTGGATGAGCTGCTTTGTATTCTGCCATGACTGCTTCATAAGCTTTGAAAGCTTCAGCACCACGTTTTGCAAAGGATTCGGCTAAGATTTCGTAAACGCATGCAGGAACAGTGAATTCTGGTTCGGTCCAGCCAAGGTTTGCCTTTGTCTGAGCACCAAGTTCAGCGCCTAATGGGTTACCGTGTGTTGTGTGGCTTCCTTCTTTTGGTGTAGCGTAACCGATGATTGTGTTGAGTTGGATCATGGTTGGCTTGTCGCTCTTACGAGCTTCGACGAGTGCTGCATCGATTTCTTCGAGGTCGTTGCCGTCTTTGACTTCAATGACATTCCATTCGGATGCTTTGAAACGAAGCATTTCATCTTCTGTCATTGAGTTGGTTGTTGGGCCATCGAGAGTTGACTGGTTCTTATCATAGATAAGAATAAGTTTGTTTAATTTCTGCTTACCAGCAAGTGAGATAGCTTCTTGGGAGATACCTTCTTCTAAGCAGCCATCACCACAGAGACAGTAAGTGTAGTGATTCATGATTTTCTCGCCTTCGGCATAGGAAGCAGCAACGTGAGCTTCTGCCATTGCCATACCGACAGCCTGAGCAACACCCTGGCCTAATGGGCCGCCTGTTGCGTCAACGCCTTTTGTCCAGCCATATTCTGGGTGGCCTGGGGTACGTGAATGCATCTGACGGAACTGTTTGATGTCATCCATTGTGACGTCATAACCAGCAACGTGGAGCATTGCGTAAAGAAGAGCGCTGTTGTGGCCGCTGGAAAGAACGAAACGGTCACGATTGATCCATTCTGGGTTCTTTGGATCGGCAACGATGTGGTTCTTATAAAGAACATACATAGCTGGAGCGATGTCAAGAGCCATGCCTGGGTGGCCACTGTTGGCCTTGTTGATCTCATCGATCAAGAGAGCACGGATTGCATTAACTGCAAGTGTGTCTGTTTTGTTAAATTTCATTTTAGAAATCTCCTTATGAATATTTAGATAATAATCTCAGATTATTAATTATTCCTTTTTTAATTGGATGCCAACATCATCCATGGCATCTTGGCTAACCTCGCCTGGAGCTTTGGACATTGGGTCCACCGCTTGGAGGTTCTTTGGGAAGGCGATGACGTCGCGGATGTTCTCGGTGCCACTAAGAATCATGCTTAAGCGGTCAAGGCCAAGAGCGAATCCACCATGTGGAGGAGCGCCGTATTTGAATGCGTCGATGAACCATCCGAATTTGCGGGCTACGTCTTCATCGCTAAGACCTAAGAGTTTGAAGATCTTCCACTGGGTATCGTGATCATAGATACGGAGTGTACCACCGCCAGCTTCATAGCCGTTGATTACGATATCATAAGCGCAAGCTAAGACACGTTCTGGTTCGGTGTCGAGATATTTTAAGTCTTCATCGCGAGGACGGGTGAATGGGTGGTGTTCTGCCGTATATTGGTCTTCAGTTCCTTCAATTTTGTCGAACATTGGGAAGTTGATGATCCAAAGAAGGTCATATGTGCCAGGTTTGATGAGTCCCATTTCTTTAGCGAAACGAGTTCTTAATGCGCCAAGTCCGAAGTCAACGAATCTACGGTTTGGAGAAGCGGCAATTACTACTAAGTCATCTTCATTTAAAGCTAAAGCTTTAATAAGTTCAGCTTGCACTTCTTCATCCATGAACTTGACGAACGATCCCGCTAAAGCGCCGTTATTATATTTAAGGATTGTTAAGCCCTTAAGACCATACTTTTTAGCTTCGTTTGTAAGATCATCCTGAGCTTTTCTCGTTGTCTTTGTTGCGTAGCCTGGGACAACGATTGCTCTCATGTATTTTGCTTCATCGAAACCGCTGAATGATGATTTTTTCATGATGTCGTAGACGTTTTGGAGCAATAAGCCATAACGTGTGTCAGGTTTGTCACTTCCATAATTATCCATAGCATCCCAGAAGTCCATTCTGCGTAATGGGAGAGGGACATCATAACCAACTATTTCTTTGAAATATCTAGCAATCATGTTTTCGCCGAGTTCAAGAATCTGATCTTGTGTCATAAACGACATTTCGAGGTCGATTTGGGTGAACTCAGGCTGGCGATCAGCACGTAAGTCTTCATCGCGGAAGCATTTAGCGATCTGATAGTAGCGTTCGATGCCACCAATCATCAGCAATTGTTTGAATAACTGAGGTGATTGTGGAAGAGCATAGAAATAACCATGGTGAAGACGAGCTGGGACGATGTAGTCTCTAGCGCCTTCAGGGGTTGCTAAGTTGAGAATTGGGGTTTCCACTTCCAAGAAGCGGTTGTTATCAAGATATTCGTGGGTGAGTTGAACGATTTTTGCTCTGACACGGAGTTTACGCTGCATTTCTGGGCGGCGTAAATCAAGATAACGATACTGAAGTCTTGTGTCTTCTAATGCGTCGGTCTTGTCGGCAATGATAAATGGAGGGTTCTCCGCTTTGTTGATGACCTCAAGCTTAGAAACGACGACTTCGATTTCGCCTGTCTTGAGTTTTGGGTTTGGAACTTCTTTCTTAGAAACTACACCAGTAACAGAGATGACGTATTCGTTTCTTGTATCAGGAACTTCCACTCCTTCGCCAATCAATAACTGGACGATTCCAGTATTGTCGCGAAGGTCAATAAATTCGATGGCGCCTAGTCTTCTTCTTGTGGAGACCCAGCCAACGAGGCTTACTTCACGACCTACGTCTTTAAGTCGGAGCTCGCCATTGTAATCGGTTCTTAACATACGTTTTCCTTTCACAATTTATTCTTCATGATGGCAACAACAGTGCTCATCATGGCAGCAACATTCTTCATTATCGTCGTGATGGTGACCGCAGCAGCACCCTTCATCGTCGTGGTGATGGCCGCAGCAGCACTCTTCATCGTCGTGATGATGACCACAGCAATGGTGTTCTTCGCCAGCGTCAAAGATTCTAGCGAGTTCGTTTTGGAGGTTTTCCAAAGAAATCTCGCTTTGTTCCTGGGTCTGGATGTTTTTGATTTTAAGAACGCCGTTTTGTACTTCTTCTTCGCCGACGATAAGAGCGAATCTAGCTCCTAAACGTTCGGCTTTCTTAAACATTGTTCCAAATTTGGATGCGGTTAATGGGATTTCGGTTGAGTAACCAAAGGTTCTGCAAGCCATGCCAATCTGGAAGGCTTCATCAATCATGGTTTCGCCAACAGGCATGACAAATAAGTCAATTCCATCTTCTAAACCGTTTAACAAGCCGTTTTCCATCATAAGGCTATAGATGCGTTCGACGCCCATGGCAAAGCCAACGCCTGCGAGATCTGGTCCGCCAAGCTCTTTAAGAAGACCGCCATAGTGGCCGCCACCGCAGCAAGCGCCATAATCTTTTCCTTCTGGGCTCGTGAGATGGATTTCAAAAACAAATTCACTATAGTAATCAAGTCCACGAACGAGGTTTTCGTCGATTTCATACTCGATTTCCATGTTATTAATATAGGAAAGGGTTTCATAGAAACGCTTTTCCGATGCTTCGCTCATGTAATCTTTGATTTTTGGAGCGCCTTTAGCGATTTCCTGGTCATGTTCGACTTTGCAATCGAGGATTCTAAGAGGGTTGAGATTAAGTCTTTCTTTGCAGTCTTCGCACATTTCGTCGACGTGTTGGCTGAAATACTCCACTAACGCTTTTCTGTAATTGGCTCTTGTTTCCGCATCGCCTAATGAGTTGATTTTGACTTTGATGTTCTCAAAACCGAGTAATTGGAGGCCCGCAACAGCAAGAATAACGCATTCTGCGTCTGCTCTAGCGCTATCTAAACCAACTTCTTCAACGCCGAATTGATGGAATTGACGGTATCTGCCAAGCTGAGGTCTTTCGTAACGGAAAGCCGGTCCTTGATAGAAAAGCTTTAATGGCAAATCGCCTGCATAGAGCTTGTTAGAAATAATTGAACGCATAACGCCGGCTGTGAATTCAGGACGCATTGTGACGCTTCTATTTCCTTTATCAAGGAAAGTGTACATTTCTTTACGAACGATGTCGCTTCCTTCGCCTGTTCCGCGACTAAAGACTTCGGTGTACTCCAAAGTTGGGAGCATTATCTCTTTATAACCAAAGAGCTCGCATGCCGCGGCTAAAGTGTTTTCGATAAAACGCATTGCTATGGCTTCTTTTCCATAGATGTCATGCGTTCCTTTGACTGGTTGATACTGCATTTTTGTTTCCTTTCTTATTTCATGACGCGTTCACAGCTGTAAACGCCTTTGACTTCTTGTAATGTCTGGAAGATTTGGGAGATCGTCTGACTATCTCTAACATAAACGGTCAAATTGATGATGTCGTTCATGGTCTTCTCTGTTAAGTGGATCTTAAGATCCGTGACCAATATGCTTTTTGAGCTCAAGGCCGCCATAACGTCGCCTAAGAGGTTTGGTCGATCGTTGGCGTGGATTTTTATTAAGGCTGGGAATTTAGCCGAAGGACCAAGATCAGGGTTCCAATGTACTGGAATCATTCTTGGCTGAAGCTTCTTTAAATTCGCGCAGCTTTGCCTATGAACCACAATTCCTTTGCCGTTTACTACGTAACCGACAATGTCATCCCCTGGTACTGGGGTACAGCATTTCGCTAGGGACATGGCCAAATGGTCTGCTCCATCGACTAATACTGGTGAGGTTGTATCGCTATGGACGTTCGCTACGAGATTGCCTGGAACCTTCGCAGTTTTTTTGCGAAGTCCAAGGAAATCGATGATTGTGAATGGCGCCGGATTCCTTTGAGCAACAAGCTCATAGAGATGTTCTAGGCCCTTGGCGTTAAAATGTTCAAACACTTTAGGGTCGTTTATGTATTTCTCCATCTCACCACTGCCCATGCTTTGGCTTGCAAATGCCTCAAGGCAGGATTCTCTTCCTTTTGCGATGGTGTCTTCTTTTAGAAGCTCGTTCTTTTTCTGTAAGAAACGACGGATATGAGACTTCGCGGTTGGCGTTTTGGCGATTTCTAGCCAAGAATCGCTTGGGCCCTTGGCGTTTTTCATGGTCCTAATCTCACAGACATCGCCTGTTTTAAGCGCAGCGCCTAATGATGCGTTGGCACCGTTGATGATAGCCCCTACAGCGCTTTCGGCGACTTTCGTATGAATACGATATGCGAAGTCTAAGACAGTTGATCCGGCAGGAAGCTCGATGACTTTCCCTAAAGGAGTGAAGACATAGACGTTTGCGTTAAAGACGTCTTGTTCAAGTGCTTCCATATAGTCTTTAGCGGATTCGTTGCTGTTATCCGCTGAGAGGGAGACAAAGTCTCGGAACCAATGAAGCTTGTTTTCGATTTCGTTTTGCTCTTCCTTGGCGTTATAGTTTCCGCCGTCTTTATATCTCCAGTGAGCTGCGATGCCGCTTTCGGCGACTTCGTCCATATCCTCTGTTCTTATTTGAACCTCATAGATATTTCCGTCTCCTGAGACAATGGTTGTATGAAGAGACTGATAAAGGTTAGGCTTTGGCATCGCTATGTAATCCTTGAAACGTCCAGGAACAGGCTTGTATGTAGCGTGGATGGCGCCAAGTACCGCATAGCAGTTCATGACAGTATCGGTAATGATACGAACCGCTAAAATGTCATATAGTTCATCGAAATTATAATGTTTCAGGTACATCTTTCGATAAATCGAATAAATTGATTTGATACGTGATTCGATGCGGAATTTTATTTTGTTCTCAAAGAGAAGGTCGGCGATTCTTTTACGAAGAGCGTCAAGGGAGCCCTGACGATCTTCTTCTCTTGCATTAAGCAAGGCGAGTATCTCGTTATACTTTTCCGGTTCTAAGTATTTAATGGATAAATCTTCCATTTCGCTTTGCATTTTATAGATACCAAGTCGGTGACAGATAGGTGTAAAGACGTCTAATGTCTCTTGCGCTAATGCATGTTGTCTTTCGGGCTTCAACGCGTCTAATGTGCGAAGATTATGCAAACGATCGGCTAGTTTTACCAAAATGACGCGGACATCTCGAGCCATGCCAAGGAAAATCTTTTTGTGATCTTCTGCTTCAAAGTCTTTTTCCGTTCTATGAGAGAGTTTCATTCTTTGAATCTTTGTTAAAGAATCAACGATTTTGGCTACGTCAGGAGTGAATTCCTTCTCGATTTCTTCCACTGTCGTGTCTGTGTCTTCGACAACATCATGAAGGAAACCTGACATCAAAGTCTCTGGTCCTGCTTGTAAGCCTGCAAGAATGTATGCGACTTCAAGAGGGTGCTGAATATAAGGCTCACCGCTTTTTCTAAGGACGCCGGCATGTTTGTCCGAAGCGTAATGATACGCCTTCTCTACGAGAGCTCTGTCTTTCGGGTTAGTAATATAGGTATAGAAAACAGCTTTTAGATCATCAAAAGTATGCATTGGATATCCGCCGTTTGGCACTAATGCATTGTTCTTTTTTTCTTCTAATTCCACAACCTTGTTAATCATAACAAGTTGATTATACACTTCTATTTTAAATTCTAAACAAGTTTAGAAGGCTTTTTCGCATAAAATATCAAGATTTTTGCTTCCTCTGAACTCGTTTATCCTAAATGTGCAAGAGAGATCGGTCTTAGTTTCTAAATCGAATGAATCTTCGCCTAAAGAGAAGGAAAAGAGCCTTGTATTTGGTGTTAATTTGACTGAAAGATATCTTCCATCTTTGATATAAGTAAATGTTTTTGGGTCTAAATCTTTTAGTAGAAATTTAGGAGTTTCCCAGCAGAAACCAAAAGGACCGAAACTTTCGATGATATGGTAACTTTGCATATTACATTCGTTCAAATTAATTAAAATCTCATTTTTTGTTTTTGGAGAGAGTTTATATTTGATTGCAGCATAAAGGAAATCTTTTTTGAATGACGAGAAATCATCTTTAGAAATCGAGACACCCGCCGCAAATGGATGGCCACCTTTAGAAAGGAGTTTTGTCTTCACTCCATCAAGGGCTTTAAGCACGTCAAAGCCTTCTTCGCTTCTACAAGATCCTACTAAAACTTCTGGGTTTCTTTCTTGTTTGGAAAATACGACTATTGGCTTGTGATAGATGTTTAAAAGCTTGCTAGCGAGCAAACCGTTCAACCCTTCTGGGATGTTGGCGTTAACTATAACCGCCGCTTCTTGTTCGTTTATTTCAAGATTCTCGCTTGCGGTTTTTGTTATTTCTTTTCTGCGATCATTAACTTCGTTAAAGTAATTAGCCAAAGCCGCTTTATTTGACTCTTCATCGCCAAAATACTTGAGTAAACGATTAATTTCAGGGCCTTTTTCCAGTCTTCCGACAGCGTTTAGCTTTGGAATGATGTCCATTTGGAATGTCGAGACCTCAAAATGTCTTTTATCAGTCAATAAAGTAAAAACAGGGTATTGGTTTTTGTTAACAATCTCTAACATCAGGCGGATTATCTCTCTGTTATAGCCATGGATTGGCATCATGTCGCTGATTGTCGAGAGAGCGCCTAATGTGAGTAGATATTCATCTACTCTTCCTAATAAGGCGACGCTGAATAAGAAAGATAAATATCCTGCGCTTATTGGGGTTTCGCCATAATTCAATAAGGTTGGGTGGATTACGATATCGCATTCTGGGGCTGTTTCATCAAATTCATGATGATCAAGAATCATTACTTCGATGCCTATTTCTTTAGCAAGAAGCAAAGCTTCATGGGTGGTAACGCCATTATCGCAAGTAAAAATAAGCTTATATCCTTTTGATGCGATTTTTCTCACGTTCTCTGGATTTAAACCATACCCATCTAAGTAACGGGAAGGAAGATATCCACTTGCTTCGATACCAAACTCTTTAAGGCATCTTAAAAGGATTGAGCCGCTAGAGATACCATCTGTGTCATAATCTCCGTAAATGAGCACTTTTTCGTGGTTTTCTTTGGCTTTTTGCAGTCTAGCTATCGCTATTTTGACCATTTGATCATCGTTAATGAGCGGAATTGAAGCAAAAGAAGGAGGAAGTACGCGTTTATCGTACTCCTCCTTCGTAAGGTTATAGTATTTGAGTAAACGTTCAAATAAGCCTTCCATTAGTCGTTAATACCGATGAAGATAGCTTCTTCTGGTTCGTTTGTTCTACGCTGATTTGCTTTTTGAGCGGCTTTTCTTTCTTCTTGGGCTTTCTTGTAGCTATTTGAAACCGAGTCGCCAGCTTTCTTAAGCCAGATGCTTAATGTCTGACAAACAGGAACAAAGATGAAGAGGACCGCAAGTGTAACAACGACGAGTCCGAAGATTGCCCCAAGGAAGATGATTGAATACTGACGTGGGCCTAAAGCAAGAAGGCTAAGGCAGAATGCGCCAAGCAATGAAGCGAAGATAATGACTTCTTCAGCTTCTTCACCGCTTGCCTTATAAAGACACTGATTCTTGAATTCAAGAGCGGTCTTATCACGTTCACGAGAATCTTTGACAATTTCTTTACTTCTATTAAGAAGTAAGAGAGCAATATATGTTGCAGCTAAAGAAGCGACAACCGCACCGATTGATGCAAGAGGTGTAACTGCAAGTCTTGTAAGAGCGAAGAATCCTACAGTGATAACGCTGCCACCCATTGAAACAAGGCCGGTAGCAAATCCGCGAGCAAGACCAAATCTAACCATCATGTAGATGGCTGCGAAGAGGAAACCAAGGCCAAGGCCAAGATAAACGCTGCCAAGGCTTGGTGATCCAGCTTGATGGCGGACGTTATTTGCTCTAGCGACAATGCTTTCAGCGCTCATGATTGTGGCTGCTTCGTTTACCGCTTCTGCCAATGTTGAATAATTTGTTCCTTCGACGACTAAAGCTTTCTGCTCGACTTCAGGGTTGAAATAAACGGTAAGAGGAACTTGGAAACAGTAAACTGTGTATTTTGTTTCATCATCATCTAAGTAGACTTCTCTTGTTTCAAGAGTGATGAGTTCTTCTGAGGTGTATTCGCTAAGTGATTTGCCTTCATGTTTGATTAATGGGAGGAAATCACTCATCATTTTTGCTTCTTTATCAAGAAGTTTTGTTGCACTTGAGTTGGAGTCGACCCAATATTCAACACTAAGTGTTGTTGTGTCGTCATATGCACCGCTATAGTTATAAACCTGTCCAAGGCCGCTCATGACTGAAACACCAGCGATTGCAACCACAAGGAGAGCAAGAGCGCCGATCATGAATGGCTTCTTAAGTTTTGAGAAATCTTTATTTGCAAATCTGCCAAAGTAGACTTGTTTCTCGTCTTTTAATGCATTTGGACATTTAGCTGTATCGACGCCATAGATTGCTTTGATGTTCTTTTCGCTCTTTGGTGAGTTAGCAAGCAACCATCCTTGCATACGAAGAAGAATAAAGTTAAGCAATAAGCCGATTGAACTTGTTAAAACAAGTGATAAGCCAAAGTTTCCGATTGAAGAATGGACGAAAGCATAAAGGAATACGCCAACGATGATTGAAACGACACTTAAGTCGATTGTCGGCCAAAGGGCTTTCTTTGTGCCTTCAGCATGAGCTTTCTTAAGTGTACGGCCTTCATAAAGCTGCTGTTTAACTTTGTGGAAGTAATACATTGACCCGAAAGCGGTAACCATAGCTCCAAGGCCAAAGCCTACAAGAGCACCGATACCAAACTGAGCGCCGAAGTAACCAAATAACAATACGCTTCCTTCTACTGCGACTGCTGTGTTTGCAAGAATTGCAAGAGCGCCAAGTCTATAGAAGATGGCAATAATAGCCATGCCAATTGCTAAAGCAACAAGAGTAGCGATTGCGCTAGGTCCGAAATTGATGAATAAATGCCAATCGCCTGCTGCTGTTAATGGATCAACACCAGCAGTGATGACTGTTGAGTAAGCAAAGGAAACATCATAGTTATATTCTTTTGCGTTTAAGACGTCGCGGTAGAATTTAGCCGCTTTATAAGCTGCGTCTGCTTTAGATGCATCGTAGCTTCCATCTTTAATAGCTGCGCTACTTGGGATTAACTGAAGCTTTTTGAAGTTGTTGTCTTCATCTGCTCTATCAACATACCAAGCATTAGCTGCGGCTTCACCGATAAGAAGGCGCTTAGCGGTGTTTTCATTGTAATCGGTAGCGCTTGTGTCGACGGCGTTTTTGTATTCGTCGGTTTCTTGTTTATGTGCCCAAAGAACCAATAAACAGTTCTTAGCGGCTTGTGTTTCGTTACCTTCTTCATCTGTTTCTGCGTCCTGAGTGTGGTCAGAGCAGTATTTGATGAGTTCGTTTAATGGACCGTTTTCACCTTGGAAAGCTTCCTTAACTGGAATGGTGACGACTGGAATTGTGTCGATATATGTGATTTCTGCGTTGGTTCCTTCTTCGAAAAGGCCATTATCAGCAAAATCAACGCTGTTTGGCGCGTCCGAATAGATGTCTTCGTCTTTGCTGCCGGCTTCAACGGTGATATGTTGGCCGCTATAAGCCAAATATGTCTGAAGATAGCTATATTCGACTTCGTCGCTTCCCTGAGTACGGACTGAGACTTTAACCGTATCGTAACCTTCTTTGGTGACGTTAGCGTTAATGTCCCAGAATTCGAGACGATCTTCGATTTCTTTTGCGACTTCGTCAACGGCTGTGTAGTTTTGGGTAGCCGCTGTTGCGCCAATGTAATGTTCAGGGTCTACGCCATGATAGGTGCTATCTTTTTCGGAAATACGGAAATATAAATCCTTACCACTGCCATAACTGACGTCGGTATCCATTTTGCTTAAAGACGAGGTGATAGTGACACCAACCCCGAGGAGCAACGAAGCACCAAGGAATAAGTAAGCTAATTGTCTTCGCATAAATATCCTCCAAGTAATTTGCATCGCGCCAAAAAATGCGCTTGCAAGCGATTATAAGAATACCTCATACGCGAGCGCACGAGCAAGAAAATATGCACTTTAAATGTAAAACTTTTTAAAAAAGCGTACCTTGATGGGTAATTTTGAGGTGCTCGTAGGCTTTTGTGGTCGCTACGCGGCCACGTGGAGTGCGGTTGATTAAGCCAATCATTAAAAGGTATGGCTCATAAACATCTTCTAAGTTTGTGATTTCTTCGCCGATTGATGAGGCGATTGTTTCGAGGCCGACAGGACCGCCGTGGAAGCGTTCGATGATGGCTCTTAAGTATTTGATGTCGACATCGTCTAGACCAAGGTTATCTATCTTTAATGCATCCAATGCTCTTAAGGCTAATTCTGCATCGATTTTCTCTAATCCCTCGAATGACGCAAAGTCACGAACACGTTTATAAATTCTATTCGCAATACGAGGAGTTCCTCTGCTTCTCTGGGCTAATAAAGTAACGGCTTCTTTGGTTATTGGCATGCCTAAAACCTTCGATGTACGCTCAATAATCGCGGCAATTTCTTTTTCTGTATAGAAGTCGATTTTAGCACTTATTCCAAAACGCGCCCTAAGAGGCGAGGTAAGGTCTCCGGCCCTGGTTGTGGCACCTACTAAAGTAAAGGGAGGAAGAGGCATGTTTAAAGCTTTTGCCGCTCCATCGCGGTTAATCATAATTGATAATTCAAAGTCTTCCATCGCGGTGTAAAGGACTTCTTCCACTTGTCTAGGAAGACGGTGAATTTCGTCGATAAAAAGAACGTCCCCTGGTTCCAAGTCACAAAGTATTGCGGCAAGGTCTCCGCTCTTTTCTATAGAAGGTCCGTTTATAGTTCTAACTTGCCCACCCATTTCATTCCCAATGACATAGGCCAAAGTCGTTTTACCTAATCCAGGAGGACCGTAAAGCAAGACATGGTCGAGGCATTCTTCACGTTTTTTAGCCGCGCCAATAAAGATTTCGAGATTGGTTTTAAGGGCTTCTTGTCCAACATACTCTCTAAGAGTCTTTGGGCGCAAAGTTAAATCCGTGGCATTATCTCCACTTTCTTTTCTGGCGTCTAATAAACGTTCTTGTTCGTTTGTCTTTTCTTTTCTCATTTTTTAAGTTTCTTGAGTGCTAATCTTAACACTTCCTGATTTGTTAATCCCGGTTCATTGATCGTGGCAAGAGCGTCATCAATGGCTTTGACTTTGAAACCAAGGCTCTTAAGGCCTTCTCTGACTTCGTCATACTGGTCAGGGTTACCTTTCGCTCCACCGCCATCAGCAAGGCGTCCTTTAAGGTCTAAGATAATCTGAGCGGCTGCTTTTGGACCGATTCCAGGGAGTTTTTTAAGGAATGTCGTATTGTTTGCGGCAATGGCCTTCATTAAATCCTGAGGATTGGTTGCCCCTAAAGCTGTAATTGCGGTTTTTGGACCAATGCCTTTAACCGTAATCAAAGAGATGAAAGCCTCTTTTTCTAATTTATCTTTAAAACCTACTAAATAATGATCGTTTTCGTTAAAGACTTCGTGAACATAGACTGTCGCGTTTTCGTTATACGAAAAGTCTGAGGTTCTAGCAACCAAAAGCTCATAAGCGATCCCGCTATTCAAAGCGATTGCGATTGTTTCTCTTTCGATGTTTACGATTTGTCCTGTGAATGAATAATACATGGTTTTATTTGCTAAGAATTGCGAATAGTCCGATAAACAATAAGCCTACAAGAGACGCTACTAATGCAAGTATTGGGGCTATTAACTTATTCTTTTTCATTATTATACAAAATTCTATGAATAATTATTAGTTAGTGTAATCGAATATAAAGTCGCCGATTTGGACTTTGTCGCCATCTTTGACCCCTGCTGCTTCGAGTCTTTCTTCGATGCCAATGTTATCAAGGTAACGAATAAGACGCATGATGCCTTCATCGGTTGATGTGTTGATGAGCGCGGCGTCGCGTTCGACTTTTTCGCCTTTGATAAGCCAACCGCCAATTCCTTTGACGATTTCATAGTCTGATTGACCCTCGATTTCTCTAGCGTTATAGACTTTCATCTTTGTTTCTTCATTAACGCCTTTAATTGGGAACTCAGGGGTTGCTTCGATTGTTTCCATCGCAAGCTTAAGGAGCTGGTTAACGCCTTCGTGGGTAAGGCTTGATAAAGCGAGTGACTCAAAGCCTAATTTCTTATCAAATTCTGCTTTGATTTCCTCCGCTCCCTCCATATCCATCATAGATGCGACTACGATCTGAGGCCTTTTTTCAAGGTAAGCGTTAAATTGCTTAAGTTCTTCGTTGATCGCTAAATAATCATCATATGGATCGCGTTCTCCACTCATTGAAACAAGGTGGATAAGGATTCTTGTTCTTTCGATGTGGCGAAGGAATTGAATGCCTAAGCCTTTTCCTTCGTGCGCGCCTTTGATAAGCCCTGGCATATCAGCTAAAACGAAGCTCTTCCCGTTAGGAAGATAGCAAACGCCAAGGTTAGGTATCAATGTCGTAAATGGGTAATCCGCTGTTGGGACATTAGCTTTGCTAACGACGTTAAGGAATGTAGATTTCCCAACACTTGGGAAACCAATAAGCCCTGCATCCGCTAAAAGCTTTAATTCAAGAATTAGACGTTTTCTCTCGCCAGGGTGTCCATTCTCGGCGATCTTAGGAATACGGTGACGCGATGATTTGAAACAAGCGTTGCCTCTTCCTCCGCGACCTCCTTTTGCGGCAAGAACTTTCTGACCTTCTTCTTTGATGTCAGCAAGAACGCGGCCGGTGTTTTCTTCGGTTATGATGGTACCAACAGGTACTTCGATAATGATGTCTTCAGCGTTATGGCCATACCTATTTGTTTTCATTCCTTTTTCGCCGTCTTCTGCGATAAAAGTTCTGGAATGGCGGAAATTGTAAAGGTTATTCAAGTTGGCTTTTCCAATGAAATAGATAGAACCTCCGCGGCCGCCATTGCCGCCATCCGGTCCACCTCTCATTGTTTGTTTATCGCGAAGGAAAGAAATGGCTCCGTCGCCACCTTTTCCACTTCTGACTTCTATGACACAACGATCGATAAGCATTATTTTTCCTCCTTGGTTGGAAGGCCAAAAGCCTGTCTTTCTTGAGCGTTTAATATATAGTTTTTCTTATTTTTCTTTATTAATTTCATATCTTTCATGAAATCCATGGAGACTCTTCTGGCGTTTTTGATGGTGCTGACTTCTCCATCGTTCCAAACACAAGGGACTTCTTTGATTTTGAAACCATTAAGCTTGCAGAACCATAAATACTCAACATCGAAAGCAAATCTTTCGGTGATTTGTCTTCTTGCCATTTCCTTTGCAAGGTCTTTCCTAAATACTTTATATCCGCACTGTGAATCTTTAAATGGGAAATGAAAGTTGACGGTTATGATTAGAAAACGGCTCATCGCACTGACAAAACGTCTAATTAAGGTTTGTTTTCTTAGAATCTTAGCGCCTTTGCAGTGACGCGAGGCGATGAAGCCATCATATTTATCAATCTCGGGCAATATTGAATCGAAAATATGGAGGTCGGTTGCAAAATCAGCATCCATGAACATGACATAATCCCCTGTTGCTTCAAGAAAGCCATGCTTAACGTTATGACCCTTGCCAACCTTAGCCTCATATTCAGCTAAACGAACATTTGAAGGCATTTCCTTCATTCTTTCATTAGCAATCGAAACGTTTTCTTCGTTACTGCCATCAATAACTAGCAAAAACTCGTAATCGATTCCCAAAGAACCGAAATACGGAAGGCCAACTTTGACAATATTATCAAAGAGCTGCTGTGATTGGTTTTTGCAAGGTATTACGACAGTTAACTTCATAAAATTATTATAGATTGTTTTTGCGATGGTGTGTAGGTTACGTTTTTAAATAAAAACGGACCTCCTATTTAGAAGGCCCGTTTCAAGTTTTGTTTTACCAAATTATTCGGCGTAAACGGAAACTTTCTTTCCACTTTTGCCGACGCGCTCGAATTTAACGATGCCATCGATAAGAGCATAGATGGTATCGTCTCCGCCTTTAGCAGTGTTTGTGCCTGGACGAATACGGGTACCTCTTTGTCTGTAGATGATGTTGCCAGCGAGAACGTGCTGTCCGTCACCAACCTTAGCGCCAAGTCTTCTACCGGCAGAATCACGGCCGTTCTTGGTGCTTGAGACGCCCTTCTTAGATGCAAATAATTGGAGATTAAGAACAAATTTCATTCTTCAATTTTCCTTTCTAGCGTTACGAATTTCTTATAAGAATCCGCAACATCTTTGATTTGGGATATGATCGTTTCGGTAACGATCTGGTCGTGCACACTTTGTTTGCCTTTTACGACAAGTGACACGTTGCCTTCTTCCACTTTCGCCTCATACATTGACTCACCGTCTTGGTAAGCGTTTAAGCCTCCGATGACGATTGCGCTTATTGCTGCGCATACAAGATCTTCACCATAAGGTGCGCTGTTCGCGTGACCTTTGACTGTAAATCCCTTTAAGCCAGTTTTTGAATAAACGAATGTAGCTTTAATCATTAGGCATTGATGGCTTTGACAACCAAACAGGTGAATGGCTGACGGTGACCGTGTTTGCGACGGACATTAGCCTTTGCTTTGTAGCGATAGACGACAAGTTTCTTTCCCAAACCTTGCTTTTCAACTTTGGCAACAACGCTAGCGCCTTTGACATAAGGATCGCCAACTTTGTTTGTTTCGCCGCCGATGAAGAGGACTTTGGTGAGTGTGATGTCGCTTCCAGCTTCTGCTTCAAGTTTTTCGACGAAGATCTTATCTCCGACTGCGACTTTGAGCTGTTTACCGCCAGTTTCAACAATAGCGTACATGCTTTTTCCTCCTTAATAGCTTAAGACTCGCTCCGTGCGGTTAATCACAAAGTGATTATTAGAGACCGTAGAAATGCGGTTGCAGCCCTGTGGAGGGCGACAACGTGATTATCATACATATACACGCAAGAAAAGTGAAGCAAAATCGTAGTATTTGTATAACAAAAGTGTGATCTGCCTAAATGATGAGACCGTTCTCTTTAAACGAATAATACCCTTCTTCGGTCATAATGACATTGTCAAGTAATGCGAATTTCGTGCCTTTGGTGCATTCTTCCATGGCCCGAACAAACAACATATCACTAGAACTCGGAAGGCATATTCCCGATGGGTGATTATGAAGCAAAATGAAACTTGTTCCATTCACTCCTAAAAGCTCGTTGATGATTTGTTCTCTTGAAGGTGCGTTTTGCGTTTCTTTGCCCTTTGATATAAGTGTCTCTCTGATAAGCTTTTTTGCCCTGTTGAAAATTAGAATATAAGTATGTTCATCTTCAAAACTACAAAGTTTTACTTTGTAATGTTCGTAGATTTCACTGATACTAGTACTATCTCTATAGGGTTTATTTTGTGCTATTCTCTTAGCAATTTCAAAGACTGCAAGAAGAGAGAAAGCCCGTGCTTCAGAGACGCTTTTTTCGCGGGTTAAGACAGCAAAAGATTTCTTGCTGAGTTGAGTTAACCCACCGTTTTGCTCAAGTAGATTTTTAGCTACTTCTAAGACATTATGACCTCTGCTTCCGCTGCCGATTATAAGTGCCAATAATTCAGCTTCAGTTAGAGATTCAACGCCGTTTAAAAGAGCTTTCTCCCGTGGCCGTAACTCTTTTGGAATTTCCCGTATTTTCATATCAATCCCATGAGAATTGCCAGCCACCTGGCATTTTGGCGTTACCTTTTGCTGATCTAAGAAGTCTATAAGCAATGACTGTTATGATGCTTATTGAAAGCACAGCCAAAACAGCAGTTAGAGTTAACGCTTCACCCGGACAGATCATTTCTCTTTCGTCAAGTGTTAAAAGTGTTCCGTTCATATTTTTTCCTCCTCATTATTCCTATAGAGGCGATATTGCATTTTTTAAAAAATATTTTCTTATCAATCTATACAATTGAAATAAAAACACAGCCAACACCTAATACACTAACTTGTTTGTAAATAATGAAAAACGCCCTCATATTAGGGGGCGTTAATCAATTTTTTATTTGGTATTAAAGCGAGGCTAATTTGCTCTTAACGGATTCAAGAAGAGTTTTGTTTTTCTCTAATTTTGCTGTCTCGAGTTCAATCTTTTCTTTAGGGGCTTTTGCGACAAAACCAGGATTGGATAACATCTTTTCGCTTCTTGCAATTTCGAATTCAAGAGCCTTTTCATCTTTAAGAAGTTTTTCTTTTAAGAGTGCTGGATCGACATCTTCTTCAACCATTAATTCATAACCTGGATAAAGGAAACTTGAGCCTCCTAAATTACCTTCTTTTACTTCGTAAGATGAAGCAAACGTGAAGCGCTTAAGATATTCGCCAAAACCTTCGAAAGGCTCTGATGGAGCGACAATCAAGCGAACCTTGGCATTTGGCGCCATTCCATTTGTTGACTTGTAGTTACGAATATCTTTGATCATGCCTTCAAGAACCATAAGCTTCTCCACCGCTTTCTTATTAAGGAAAGAACGATCATATTCAGGATAAAGCTCATCCATTATTGATTCTTTGTGGCAAGGAAGCGAAAGATACATCTCCTCTGTAACAAAAGGTGTGTATGGATAAATCATAAGGATAATATCCTTCATGACTCTATAAAGAACGTCTTTTGTGACTTCTTTTTCAGCCCCGTCTTTTGCGAGTGCGACCTTACTCATTTCAAGGTATGAAGAGCAGAAATCATCGTAAACGAAGTTATAAAGAATCGACGAAGCCTGACTAAAGTGATACTTATCCATTTCGGCGCGGACCGCTTTGATTGTTCTCATAAGCTTATCGACAATAGCGGCATCGAGTGTTCCAAGAGTCTTTTTGTTAAGAGGTCTTGGTGTGTAATCTTCTCCAAGGACACCTTCAACATAACGGCAAGCGTTCCAGATCTTATTAAGGTAGTTCTGAGCGCTTCCGACTTTTTCATCGATATAACGCATGTCCATGCCTGGGGTACAGTTATTGGTGATGAAATAACGTAAAGCGTCGACGCCGTATTTCTCAATGACATCAATTGGATCGACGCCATTTCCTAAAGATTTTGACATCTTTCTTCCTTGGCTATCACGGATAAGACCATGAATAACAACCTCGTGGAATGGGGATTTGTCAGTAAAATGTAAAGATTGGAAAACCATGCGGCTAACCCAGAAGAAGATGATATCGTAACCCGTGACGAGAACGCTTGTTGGGAAGTAACGTTTGAAGTCTTCGCTTTCTTCATTTGGCCAACCTAAAGTGGCAAATGGCCAAAGCGCACTTGAGAACCATGTATCAAGAACGTCTTCGTCTTGTTTCCAAAGGGTTGAATCCATTTCCTCTTCTGTTACGACTAATTCGCCTGTTTTGATGTTTGTGTATGCAGGAATGCGGTGACCCCACCAAAGTTGACGGGAAATACACCAATCCTCAACGCCGCTCATCCACTGAATAAGGACTTTCTCAAAACGTTTTGGAACGAAGTTGACTTTGTCAGAGCTCTTTTGCGTTGCTAAAACTTTTTCAGCAAGTGGCTTCATTTTGACAAACCACTGCTTTGAAAGCATTGGTTCAACGACGGTGTCGCTTCTTTCGGAGTGGCCGACAGAGTGGACAATTTTCTCAATTTTAATAAGCTTTCCAGCCTTTTCGATATCTTCAACCAAGGCTTTACGGCATTCATAGCGGCTCATTCCCTGGTATTTGCCAGCAATTTCATTCATATGAGCGGTTTCATCGATGCATTTGATGAATTTGAAGCCGTATTTCTTTCCTAAAAGGAAGTCGTTAGGGTCATGGGCTGGTGTGCATTTCATGGCGCCTGTACCGAAAGCGATATCGACATATTCGTCTGCCATAAGAGGAATTTCTTCTCCGTTAGCAGGGTTAATGACCATCTTTCCGACTAAATCTTTGTATTTCTTATCGTTTGGGTTAACGAAGACGGCAGTGTCGCCAAACATTGTCTCAGGACGGGTTGTTGCGACGGTCAATGATTTATCGGTGCCGACAACATCATATTTAAAATAGAAGAATTCACCTTCATCATCCTTATGGATGACTTCGATGTTACTTAAAGCTGTTCTAAGTTCAGGGTCCCAGTTGATGATTTTCTCGCCTTGGTAGATAAGGCCTTCGTTATACAAAGTGACAAAAACGTGGCGGACTGCTGCGCTTAAACCTTCATCTAAAGTGAATCTTTCACGCGTATAGTCAACAGAAAGGCCCATTTTAGCCCATTGTGAATGGATGGTTGCTGCGTATTCGTCTTTCCATTGCCACGCTTTTTCTAAGAATTTCTCTCTTCCTAAATCAAAACGGGAGACTCCGCCTTCAGCACGAAGCTTAGCTTCGACTTTTGCTTGAGTTGCGATGCCTGCGTGGTCCATTCCAGGAACCCAAAGGACATCGTAGCCAACTTCTCTCTTATATCTAGCGATGATGTCTTCAATTGTTGTATCCATCGCGTGGCCAAGATGAAGCTTACCTGTGACGTTTGGTGGAGGTATGACCATGGAGAATGGCTTTTTCTTTAAATCTTTTCCACCTTTGAAGTACTCGTTGTTCTTCCACTTCTCGTACTTTCCTTCCTCAACAACATGAGGATCATAATGTTTATCGAGCATATCTAGCCCTCCAAAATAAATAAAAACGTCCCTAATATAGGGACGCGGTGCGCGGTACCACCCTAATTCCTTATATAAATATATATAAGGCGCTTAAGCAATCCTTAACGCGGATCAACGTGCATCTCTGCAGTTCTCTAGACGCGACTCACCTCTTTTCCTAACCGCCTTCTCACCAGGTAGCGATTCTCTTTGTAGGAAGTTCAAGGATCCCTCGTCTTTCAACGAACGTGATAATTATAAGTTACCTTTCTTTTAAAAAGAAGAAATAAATCTTATTCGGTTCTTAAAGCGACCACTGGGTCTTGCTTCGCAGCACTGCTTGCCGGGATAAGACCGGCGATTGTTGTAAGGAGCGTTGCAAGGACAAGAACGACAAAGGCAACAAGAAGCGGAAGATCTGCGATCATTCCAAGGTTATAGATTCTGCCAATCGTCATATTGAGGATGATTTCAAGGATATATGTGACCGCTAAGCCAAATAAACCGCCTGAAACGCCGATCATGAACGTTTCTGCGTTAAATAAGTGAGAAACGTCTTGCTTTCTGCCGCCAAGTGAGCGGATGACGCCGATTTCTTTGACGCGTTCCATGACCGAAACGTATGTGATGATAGAAATCATGACGGTTGAAACAACAAGAGAAAGGGCGGTAAAGCAGATAAGAGCGATGGTTACGATATCGATAACACCGTTAATCATACCAATAATGAGCTCAAGGCTATCTGTGTATTTGACTTCGTCACGGTCAGAGGCGCTTAATGTAACGCCATTTGAGAGTTTAATTTCGTCTTTGCCATTCCACTGATCAAGATAATTTGTGACAGCATCTTTGCTCTCGAAATCCGTTGGATAGATTTCAATAGCGTTAGGAACGTCTGAAGCGCCGACTGCGTTTGGTCTTAAACTTGCGGTTTTCTTGATTGAAAGGCCTGTTCCTGTGCCAGAACCGCCTCCGCTTCCGCCTGAAGAACCGCCAAATAAGCCCATAAGGCCAGATAAGCCACTTGATGAACCAACTAAGAACGTGCTTTTGCAAATATCTTCTTCGAAATCGACCTTAAGGTCATAGCCAATACCATAAATAATGTCCATTGAGCTGATGTTGACCAAGGTTGATGTGAAGCTTGTTGAATCTTCGTTGTTATCAACGTAATCGCGGATGAATTTGGAAAGTTCGGATTCCATATTGTCTTTTAAGAATTTTTCCGCGAATTTTGGAGTGTAGAATAAACCGCTGCTCAAGCACCCATAAGAAACGGATTCTTTTGGTGTTAAAACACCGGTGATTTTCATCTTCATGCCATTTTGCCTATTCTGATTTGGCTGATCATAGTAATCGTATGTGAAAGGCTGATAGACGCTAAGATCAAGCATAGAGCTTGCTTGTGGGTCATAGTTGTTGTTTTTATGGAAAACACTATCGTTTGGATAATACATGTATTCCTTGCCGACCATTCTAGAAACATCAATAGATGTTTGTTTTTCCCATAAAGCCGCATCAAACCTAGGATCTTTGGAGAATTTATAGATTGCGTTAGCGAATTCATCCTGGCTATAGAAACCAAGCAAGGTCAAAACAAATTCGGTTACTTCGTTCTGATGGTTAAGGACGATGACCATCTCGTTTTCTTCGCGAGGATATCTTCCCGCCACTACTTCGTATTGAGAGAGGACATATTCTTCGTTATCAAGACATTGGCCGATAGCATTTGTGTAGTTATCAACCATTGAAGAATATGAGCTATATTTGCCATCTCTTGCATTCTCGAGGATTGTGCTACAGATATTTGTGATGCCAGAGATGCTATAAAGCGCTTCGTTTTTGTTGACGTTAGGGTCAACGACATCTGCATCGGTGTGTGTATAAAGGTTGTTTTTGATATTTAAACCATATCTAAACGAAACGGCTGAGCAATAGTCTTTTGGCATATCTTTCAAGAACTGGACGTAATTCTTGTCGATGTTGTTGGTTGTCATGCTGGCGCTTAATGTATCGCTTGTCTCAACAAGGCTTTGCATAGCAAACTGAATGTCGATCTTGCCATCTTTCCAACTATCTGAAACGATTCTTGTCCTTGTCATCGTGGATGCGTTTTGCATTAATGAGGCAAAATCAAACGAATTCTCCGTAACCGAGATTGGGTTACCTGAAAGCATGTCATCCTGCATGGAGGCAAGATATCCCCTAACGCCATAGTTAACCGCAAGAACAGCGGAAACGCCAACGATGCCAATACTAGAAGCAATGACGGTCATGAATGTTCTTTTTAATTTTGTCCAAAGGTTCTTGGCGCTTAATTTGAAAGCGGTCCACCAAGACATCTTGGCTTTTTCAATCTCTGCAGTCTTCTTTTTCTCAATAACTTGAGTATCTTGGGTTTCTTCACCGTCTTCAGAAGAAACCGTTTCTTCAAACACGGCCTGATATTCTCTGGCTTCATCTTCAGGGCTGTAAGGATTTGTATCTCCCACTACTTGGCCATCCTTTAAAGAGATGATACGGGTTGAATACTGCGCAGCGATTTCGTCATTATGAGTAACCATGATGACGAGTCTTTCTTTTGAAACTTCCTTGATTAAGTCCATAATCTGAACGGAAGTCTTACTATCCAAAGCGCCTGTTGGCTCATCTGCTAAAAGGATATCAGGTTCATTAACAAGAGCACGAGCGATCGCGACTCTTTGGCACTGACCGCCTGATAATTCATTAGGTTTTTTGGTATACATTCCAGCAAGGCCGACCTTGTCTAAAGCGGCTTTTGCTCTTTGAATTCTCTCTTCTTTCTTAACGCCACCGATTGTTAAAGCGAGCTCGACGTTTTCTAAGATGTTCTCATGAGGGATTAAGTTATAGGCTTGGAAAATAAAACCAATCTTGTGGTTTCTATAAATGTCCCAATCATGATCTTTATAACGCTTTGTTGAGACGTTGTTGATTATCAAATCGCCGCTTGTGTAGTGATCAAGACCGCCGACGATGTTTAAAGTCGTGGTTTTACCGCATCCAGAAGGACCAAGAATTGAGACGAACTCATTTTTTCTAAAGCATAAGGAAATACCGTCCAAAGCTTTGACTTCAAGAGTCGCAGTTTTATATATTTTTGTGATTTTGTCTAATTTAAGCATTGTTTACCTCCCTACCGCTTTTGCAAAAAGAGCTCTAAGTTGCTCAGGTTTCAAACCTTTGCCGCTGAACAACACGTTATTTATCTGGTTTTCCATCACGAAGCGTTTTCTTGCGGCGATAACGCTTTGATTTGATTGATCGCATTTAGTGAAGATGACATAGAAAGGAGTTTTCTGCTCTTTTAAGAAATTAAACATCTCTAAATCATCTTTTGTAGGCTCGTGACGACTGTCTAGCAACAAGAAATTCGCGACCAACTGTGGATTTTCGAAATATCCTTCCATCATGTCTCCGAAGGATAAATCTTCTTTTGAGCCATAGGTTGTGAAGCCATACCCTGGCGTGTCGACAAGATAGAACGAATTATCAACAAGGAAGTAATTCAAGAGCTTGGTTTTACCAGCTTGTTTACTTGAATATGCTAACTTTTGACCAGTAAGAAGGTTGATTAAAGTTGATTTTCCAACGTTTGATTTACCAAAAACCGCGACTTCTTTAAGGCCGTTTATCGGTCTCATTTTGTATGATGGGACTGATATCACGTACTTTGAATTACGGAAATTAATCATAATTTCAACCTCCTAGATAAATATATCAAAAATAGAAACGCAAAGAGAGGTCATTTTAACCTCTCTTTTAGTTGTTATTTAACTTCTTCAGAAGTTTTTAGAAGCGCTGCTTCTAACGCATCGTCGACATTTTTCATGTAAACGATCTTGAGTTCTTTCTTGACCTCTTCAGGAAGTTCGCCGACATCCTTCTTGTTTTCAAGAGGGACGATGATGGTTTTAATTCCGCTTCTAAGAGCGGCAAGAGATTTCTCTCTAAGACCGCCGATTGCAAGAGCTTTACCTCTTAAGGTAACTTCCCCTGTCATCGCGACATTATTATCAACTGGCTTATGGGTTAAGCAAGAGATGATTGCGGTTGTGATAGCAACGCCTGCGCTTGGGCCATCCTTTGGAACGGCGCCTTCTGGGACATGGATATGGATATCCTTCTTTTCAAACATCTCAGAAGGGATTCCGTATTTGTCTGCGTTAGCTCTGACATAGTCAAGAGCGATTGTGCAGCTTTCTTTCATGACGTCGCCAAGCTTGCCAGTAAGAACGAGTCCGCCTTTGCCTGCCATGTAATTGACTTCGATTGGAAGGATGTCTCCACCGAATTCTGTATAAGCAAGGCCAGTAACAACGCCAATCTGAGGCTCTTTCTCTTTCTTTGTGTCTTCGAAGATCTCAACGCCAAGATATTTTTGAGCCTGTGCGCCATCAATGACGATAGGACGATTCATCTCAGGGTTCTTGATTAACTCAACAACCGCTTTTCTGCAGCATGAAGCAACGAGTCTTTCAAGGTGACGGACACCAGCTTCGCGAGTGTAGGCTTCAATCATTTCTTTGATGCCTTCTTCGGTGAATTCGATATCCCCTTCTTTTAAGCCATTAGCTTGCATTTGCTTCTTAACTAACCAGCTTTCAGCAATCTTGACTTTCTCAAGTTCGGTATATGAAGGCACTTCAATGAGTTCCAAACGGTCACGGAGAGGCGCAGGAACGTTTTCGAGATAGTTTGCGGTTGCGATGAAGAGAACATTTGATAAATCATATGGTTCTTCGATGAAATTATCGTTAAAGGCTGTGTTTTGCTCTGGGTCTAAGACTTCTAAGAGAGCGCTGCTTGGATCGCCATGAAGGCTATTTCCGCCAACCTTGTCGATTTCGTCTAAAAGGAAGACTGGGTTAATGACGCCTGACTTGGTCATGCCATGGATAATGCGTCCAGGCATTGAGCCAACATAAGTACGTCTATGACCACGGATTTCTGATTCATCAGAAACGCCGCCTAAGGAAGCTTTAAAGAATTTTCTTCCAAGCGCTCTAGCAATTGACCTAGCAAGAGATGTCTTACCACATCCTGGCGGGCCATAGAAACAAAGAATTGGGGCTTTGAGATTGCCAGTTGCGTGTTTGACTGCGAGATATTCAATGATTCTCTTTTTGACTTTATCTAAGCCAAAGTGATCCTCGTCTAAAATCTTTTGAACATTCTCAAGATCATCGTTATCCTCGGTTTTTTCATACCAAGGAGCGTTTAATAAGGTGTTGATGTAATTGAGGATCAAAGAACTCTCAAGGGAAGCTTCTGGCATCATCGCAAGACGTTTAAGCTCTTTGTTGACCTTATCTTTGACATTTTGTGGATAAGGGTTATCCGCTACTTTCTTTCTGATGAGATCAACATCGCTTTCTTCGCCTGAGCCTTCGCCAAGTTCATCGCGGATCGCTCTCATCTTCTCGCGGAGAATGTATTCTTTCTGTTGCTTTTCAGCGCGACTTCTTACTGTTTCGTCAAGTTTCTTGTCGATATCAAGGATTTGCTTCTGTTCAGCAAGGAGCTGGGTGATTTTGAGAAGTCTAGCGTTTACGCTAGGTTCACCAAGAATAGTGATCTTATCTTGGATGGAGAATGGAAGGTAAGCGGCTAAGGTATCGCCGATGTTTGTGGATGTATCCCCTCTTCCAAGCGAATTAAGGGCGTTTTTAGGAATGTCATGAGCGATGGCGGGATTTTGTTCGACCATGTTCACGATTCTTCTGATTAAGGCAGTTTCTTCTGCTTGGTCGCCAAGCATATCATCGATGACATAACCATCGGCTTTGAATGCGCCGTTTTCGAAACGGACAGCTGTTAATTTGACTCTCTTTGAGCCGATAACGCGGATACGGTAACTGCTTCCTGCGACGACAAAGTTAACAATACGAGCAAGAGTTGCCGTCATAAAGACATCTTCTTCGCCTGTGACTTCGTCTTTGGTAAGGACTTTCTGAACGCCGACAAATATTAAGGAATTACTTTCGGAGCGAGAAATATCGATTGCCTTCGTGCTATATGGGCGCGCGGCTTCAATAGATTCGGTTAAATTAGGAAAGACAACTAAACCACGGGTTACGAGGAAAGGTAACGTGAGTGTCTTTTTGTTTGAGCTATTAAGATTTTCCATAGTTTTCCTCCTAATCAATTATTATATTTAGTTAATTAGCACTGTCAATAAGCGAGTGCCAAAATATCATAATTGGACATTATTATTACTTATCTAAGTAAACACTTTCAATAATAATGCACAAAAAAAGGATCTAACTTTTGCTAGACCCTTTGTTTTTGAGGTTTATTATTCGGCTTTTTTGGCAGCTGCTTTTTTGGTTGTTGTTTTCTTTGCTGCTGGTTTCTTTGCTGGAGCTTCTGCTTCTGCGACTGGAGCTTCTTCTTTAACGGCTGCTTTTTTTGCTTTTGGAGCAGCTTTCTTAGCAGCGGCACCTTCAGCTGAGCTGTTGTTCATGATGAATGTGCGGATTTTTCTATTGAAGAGGCTGGTTTTGAAGTTGTCCATGTCGCGGCTAACATAATTACGGACATCTTTTTCTTCCATCTTGTACATGTCTGCCATGACTTTGACTTCTGCATCGACATCAGCGTCTGTGACGAAGAGGTCTTCTGCTTCACCGATAGCGTTCATAGCAACATAACCCTGGAGGTTTGCTCTTGCCTGAGCGAAGAACTGAGCGCGGATGTCTTCCATCTTGCTGCCTGTGATATCAAGGTATTGCTCGAAGGTGATGCCGTTTTGCTCAACCTGTTTCTTAAGATTATCTTCCATCTGAGCTGCTTCGTTAGCGATGACTTGGTCATCGATGACAAATTCTGCGTTAGCGATGATCTTGTTCATGATTGCGTTATAGAAACCATCTTCGCTTTCACGAGCCTTACGTTCGAGGATAGCCTGTGATTCGTGTGCTTTGAGTTCATCAAGTGTGTTGACATCTTTGATGCCAAGTTCCTTAACTGCTGCATCATCAGCGGTTGGAACGACCTTTTCTTTAACTTCGTGGAGTTTGACTGTGAAGGTAGCTTTCTTGCCTGCGAGTTCTTTGACGTACTTTTCAGGGAAAACGACTGGGAATGATTTAACTTCACCAGCTTTCATGCCGACGATTGAATCTTCGAAACCTGGGACAAATGAACCAGAACCTAAGAGAAGGTTGTAGTTTTCTGCTTTGCCGCCTTCAAATGGCTTAAGGTTGCCATTTTCATCTGGTAAGAAACCGTCGAAGTCGATTGTGACTGTGTCACCCATCTTTGCTTCACGTTCGACGAGAACGAGTTCAGCATTTGATTCGAAGCGGCGAGCGACTGCTGCTGCAACTTCTTCATCGGTAACCGCTGCTGCTGGGCGTGGTGCGGTTAAGCCTTTGTATTCGCCAAGTTTTGCGGTTGGAACTGTGACGATTGTGAATGCGAGTTCAAGTTCCTTATCGCTGATCTTTGTAACGTCAACGTTTGGACGGAAGAATGGGCGGACGCTCTTTTCTTCTGCTAAGACGGCTGCGAATGTAGGATTGAGAAGTGAATCAATAGCTTCATTCCAGACTGCTTCTGGGTTGACTCTTTCTTTTAAAAGATGTTTTGGGGCTTTTCCTGGACGGAAGCCTTTAACTGAGACTTTCTTGCTGACTTTGTCGAAAGCCTTTTCCTGTGCCTCAGCCCAAGCTGCTGGTTCAACAGCAACGGCGATTTTGACGCGGGAAGGGGTAATTTGTTCAATAGTGTGTTTCATAAAATAAACCTCTTTGTTTTTAGCAACGTGAATAAATATAACCTATCTTACGATAGTTTCCAAATGGTTTGATAAAACTTTCTAATACGAAAGCATGTCTTCTTTCTCTCGGACCGCTTTGATTTTGTTTATCAATGCCTTGATTATTGATGATTCGACGCCTCGTTTTTGACACTCTTCTTCGAAATCAAAAGGCGCGGAAAGATATTCGTGAGCAAGGGCAGAAAACGCCAAAAGATAGATTTTGCGCTCATTTTCAAGATCTAATTGTTCAGGAAATATCTCAAAAATGTAATCGTTAAGCAGTTTTTTGGCGACGCCAGAGATCGAAGGGTCGTTAATTTCTTCGTCGAGCTTTGCTCTAAAAGATTCAAAACTCTTGCCAGAAAATGGAGGATTTACCTTGCAAGGCACTAATCTATAGGTCTTTCCATTCTTTTTAAGCCTAACTTCTTTGTCGCATCTAGCGGCAATAAGAAACAAGAAAGCATACGTCTTAACAAGCGGAATCCTATCCGACTCAGCTAAGAAAATAAATTCTTTGATGTAATCTCTTGCTTTAAGAGGGCCAACCATATTCATCGTGGAAATGACTTCGTAATCGTCAGACCTTCCGAGTAATTTATCGCGAATTTCATCATCGGAATATTTTTCTCTCAGATTAGAATTTCTTTCTTCGCTTCTGATGATTTTAGGGAGCAATCTCAAATACTCTTCCACTTCTTGCGAAACATATGGGAGATTTTCGAAATGTTCCAAATCCTCATAAGCCTCATCAAATTGCCTTAAGATAAAACGAAGCTCAAAGATGGTTTTCATCGTGAACAAAGGATTGTGCTCATAAAGAGCATCTTTGTTGGTGAGCATTATATCTAATGCGCGTCTTGGTTCTCCTTTTGCAAGAAAAGCCGCGGCACGATAAGAAAGGCCATCAGGAGATAGATCGTCTTCTGAAAGACTTAGAAGTAAGTCGTATTCTTTTCGCTCTAAAAGTGATTTGTAATTATCCATGGCTTTATTCTATCGCATTAAGCGATTATTAGTAACGAGGGCTTTTAACTTAATTGAATTCTTTTTTAGACACTTCAACCAAATCGCTAAATTTCTTCAATATATATTCTGGGCTTTTCGCTTTTCCAAAGCCAAAGGAAGCATAGGCAAAATGGTATCCCGCTAGATGAGTTTCGTTTTCGTCGCCTTCGGTGTCGCCTACATAGAAAGCTTTTTCGTATTTGCCCCTACTCACTAAAAGCTCCATGTTCTCATGCTTAGGCTTAAAGTTGTCTCCCCAGCAGACTTTATCCACGAAAAAACTTTCAAGATGGGTCGATTTTAAGAAAGTCTCAATGTAATTCTTCTGACAATTGCTTAAAAGCAAAAGGTCATAATCTTTCTTTAGCTCGGTTAAAGTTTCAACCACTCCTTCGTATAGCCTTCCAGGATGATCGATTAAATATTCATTCTCATAATTCATGCATTCTTCAAGAATCGCGAGTTTTTCTTCGTAAGGAATATGATTAGGGAATAACCTTTTGGCAAATTCAGTCATTGCCATACCCATGCAGTTTAAGATTCCTTCGAAATCTAATTCAAAATGGTATTTGCTTTCCAAAGTAATCTTATTCCAGGCTTCCGCTATCTCGTGTGTTGAGTCCCATAAGGTTCCATCTATATCAAATATAATTGCGTTTTTCATGCCTTAATTGTGCCTTTTTTCGTTATAAAAACAAGCCTTCTTGAGTTTAAGCGAGTAGAGATTGTATTAAATTGCATTTTCAGCAAATAATTTTTATAATTTCAATAGATTGGAAATATTGATCTATGCGCACTGAAAAAATGAGGCAAGACAATATTCGCAAAGTATATTGCGCTTCCGCTGATCTTTTCGCGAATTGCGGTGTTGCCAACACGAACCTTGAGACTATTGCCGACAAAGCCGGTATCTCTTTGAGATCGGTTGTAAACTATTTCGGAAAAAAAGAAAAACTCATAAAAGATATGAGGCATTATTTCGTAGAAAAAGCCACAAATGAGATTAGAGGGGCCTATCAACAAGAATCTTTTAAAACATTAAGTGGAAGAGAAAAGCTCATCGAAGCCATTAAAATCATGGTTGAGTACACGAAAAACAAGTACTTATACATCTGCGCGCTTGTCGAAATGCGTTCGCTTGAAACAAATCCAGGCGAGCAAGAAGACGAAATTCTTCCTCCAATCCTTGAACTCCATGAATTGTTCAGAAACTTCATTTATGAAGGCATTGAGGATGGTTCCGTTAGAAATGATTCAAGGTTTGCGGAATATATTCCACTTCTTATCATCACGGTCAAAGGATTCTTGACCCAATATTCTTCAGTTTTGAAAAACAAAGATTATTCGAGTTTGGCGACATTTGAAAACTCGTTTGAGTCTCTCTATCACTTTCTAAGTGATTTATTGAAAAATCGAATCTAATACTGGTATTAAAAAACGGCCTCTTCTATTTGAGGCCGTTTTTATGCATCATATTGAGGCGACTTTCAAAAACATAGACCGAAACGCCTATATTAGAAAGCAACGTCGGCAAATATCGGCATATGGTCGCTTGAATTTAAGGCGTCTTCAGTGGTGACTGTTGTGTAATATGCGGATTCTGAGTTTTGGCTAAGGTAAATGTGGTCTCTAGCTTCGTCTGTATTTATTAACTCCAGCAAAACGGAATCTATGCCTCTAAACCATTTTCCTGGCTCGGTTGTATCGCCGTTGCCAATATGGTACGTATCACAGCAGATACCTCTTGATTTAGCCGTGTATTTGGCGTCTTTAAAACCAGATTCGTCTTCTAAGGTTTTGATCGATTGATGGGAATCTATTTGATTCATATCCCCAACCGCAATAATTGGGCAGCCATATTTCTCCTCAAGTTCTTTATACACGTTTGCTGTTTCTATGGCTTGCTCCTGTTCTCTTGTCGGGGTGTCGGGTTTTGATGAATCAAGGTGATTCCAGTGCGAAGAAACAACGACAAATTCTTCGTTTGTCTGGTTTAAAGTGAACAGCGCATATGTATAACTTCTACAATTGGTGTTAGTGTCAGCCGTTTGAAATCTAGTGTGTTTCCAAGAATGAAGCGTGACTTTATCTTCGTTATACATCAAAGTTGTGTATATCGTTTGGTTTTTGCCGTCCAATTGATATTGTTTTTCGTTTTCATTCACTACTCTATACGGAAAATCCTCTTCATCATGATATTTTTTCATTACTTGGTAAAACTCGTCATCGAATTCCTGAACGCCTATGACGTCAGGCAAATACGCTAAAAGAGTTCTTTTATTTTGGTCATCCCTTCCATCGCTTATGCCAGCTGGATATTTCTCATTATGGGCGTCATATCCATGCATTTGAGGCTTGTTGTTCCAATCGTTTGAAAGGACATTATATGACATGACTCTTATTTTTGCTTGCGGGGTCAGTTCAGCAGAATTTGGATTTAAAGAAGTAAAATCGCGGCCAATTGAATAATATGGTTTTAAAACCATATCCTCGGCTATCGACTCTACTTTTTCATCTAGCTCATGCCTTTCGCCCGAATCATCGAGATAATAATCGACATTGCAGCCAAGCTTATAACAAGGCAAATCCTTTAAAGTAGAACCTTTTTTGACATAGGCTTTATAAGTCCCACCGCCATTCAAATCGTTGATCGTCACGGCTTCGTTTGTCATTGACGATGGTTTTCCGCAGCCACTTAGCAAAAAAAACAGCTGAAAGCAAAAAGGTTAAAGACATCTTCTTTTTCATAATGAATTCCTCACTAAAAACATTAAAGCACAATAAAAAGGGTTATGACACTTAAATATGCTTTTCAAGCATAATAGATGTCATAACCCCAGAATCTGTTACTTTCTAATTTTTCTATAAAGAATAAGAAGAGAATTAATGACAAGAGCGACAGTTAAGCCAGTATCAGCAAGAACGGCTGCCCACATTGGAAGACTCCATCCTGAGACTCCGAAGTAATTTAATAGCGAGAACGTTATTGCCACCGCTTCGATTGAGAGTTTGATGGCCAAGGCCGTAATCAAGTTAAATTTAGCTGTTCTATGAGCGATTTTTGCGATTTTATAGGCGTCATAGACTTTATATGGGTCGTCGTTCATGATGATGACATCAGCGTTTTCAACCGCGACATCGCTTCCAATGCCACCCATTGCCACACCAATATCAGCCATGCGGATGCTTGCGGCATCATTAATGCCATCGCCAATATAAGCGGTCGCATAGCCTTTGCTCATTTCTGTTTCCAGGAGCTTTGTTTTATCTTCTGGGAGAAGTTCGCTATGATAACGATCGATCCCGATTTCCTGAGAGATAATCTTAGCGTTCTCTTCTTTATCTCCTGTAAGGAGAACAACCTCCATTTTGTCTTTATGGAGAGCGGAGACAAGTTCAACCGCTTCAGGTTTGACCGAATCACTTAAGATAACGTAACCAAGGTATTTAGAATCAGCGACACAATAAATTGTGACACCCATTCCTTTAACTTCAGGAACTTCGTAGTTTAAGGCTTTCATCATCTTTGAATTGCCTGCCACTACTTCTTTGCCTTGATAAAGGGTTTTGACGCCTTGGCCAACTATCTCCTCATAGTTTTCGAGGCTATTTGCGATCTTGCTTGTATCAACTTCGTGACAAACCGCTCTTGCGATTGGGTGGGTTGATAAGCATTCTGCGGCATAGAGGTTTTCAAGAAGCTCTTCCTTAGAAACGCCTTCAGCCATTTCGATTGTCGTGATTGAGAAAGAACCTTTGGTTATTGTGCCTGTTTTATCAGAAACAAGCTTTTTCATTCTATTTAATTCATCAAAGAATGTTGTTCCTTTGATAACGATACCGTTTTTGGAGGCTAAACCTATTGCGGAGAAATAGGCCATAGGGATAGAAATAACGACAGCGCACGGGCAAGCTATGACAAGCATTTTTAAGCCTGTTAAGACAAATAACGACCATTCGTTTGTGATAAGCCCGCCGATAACCGCGAAGATGATAGAAACGATGAAGACGATTGGTGTATATAATCTAGCGAATTTCGTGATGAATTTATCCGCTTTGGATTTTCGTTCGCCGCTTGTTGTGACGAGTTCCATGATTTTGGAAACGGTCGAATCCTTGTATTCTTTCTTAACTTCAACCTTAATCATGCCCGTTTTGACTAAGCATCCCGCAAAAACATCAGATTTGACGTTTGCTTCGACTGGCATGAATTCGCCCGTTAACGATGATGTATCAATGTTTGCGGTTCCTTCGACGATAACGCCATCAGTTGGGATCATTTCACCAACGTTAACGACAACGATATCGCCAACTTTGAGCTCTTCTGGAGCAACTCTTTTAACAGATTCACCATCTACTTTGTTAGCATAGCTAACACGGAGATCTACAGCTGACATAATTGCTTCTTTGCTCTTATTTGTGGCAATACCTTCAAAGATACGTCCGACTTGGAAAAGAGTGACAACCATGACACTTTCCATGAAGTCGCCACTATCAATTGCGGCGATAATATAAGCGCCAATAACGGAAATGCTGATTAAAAGATATTCATCGATTGGGTTTTCTAGATGAATGATTTTCTTGATGACTTTCCAAAGGATGTCATAAGTTAAAACAACGATTGCAATGAAATATGCAATGAAATTAGCCCAGAATTGCCATTCTCCATACATATGTGGGCCTTCGCAATCAAAAGCAAAGACTGTGTAATTCAAAACAACAACCAGAACGCCTACTAAAACCCTAGCAAGAAGGGTGAAGAATGATTTATCGAAGATCTTTGTCTTTTTTACTTGGGTGTCGTTTGGGGTGATTTCAATTTCATCAGATTCCACTTCGGCAATAACCGCAAGGATCTCTTCGATGGTCATTTCCTCGCCTTTATAGTTCATATAGAGCTTATTCCCGGCGAAATCTAAACGGACATTTGCAATTTTTGGGTGTTTTGCAAGATGTCTTTCAACTTTTGCCGCGCAGTTAGCGCATTCAAATCCTGAAATGTTATAAACCTTTTTCATTATTCTTCCTCCATGACGTGTTCATAGACAGTCTTAAGAATTGAACGGACGTGGCCGTCTGCTAAGAAATAGATCATCTTAGTGCCTTCTCTTCTCGATGAGATAAGGTCAACGTCTTTAAGGACTTTCAATTGATGGGAGACAAGAGATTGCTCTAAGCCCGTAAGGCTGACAATCTCTGAAACACTTCTCTCTCTTTTACAGTGAAGGCATTCGCAACTACTGCATTCGTGATTGCAAGTGCAACCACAATCATCAAACAAGACGTGAAGTATTTTGAGACGAGAAACATCATCCATGACATGGTAGATTTTCTTCATTTTTTCAAGAGTGATAAGTTCAGGCATAAGTTACCTCCCGACATTATTATATGAATGTGCTTTCATATTTACAACAAGTATTTATGATTATTTGTTCATATTTACTTTTATAAAATAAAAAGACCTGCAAACAGGTCTTTTCCATTGAGGTAATTTCTTATAAATCCACTTTGCTAAAGAGTTTGTCCGCTATCTTGAAAGAAAAGAAATGCAAGCCTGCGCTTATTAAGATTCCTACCGTTAGAGCCGCTAATGAAATGAGGATATTCCCTTCAAAGAAATCTTTATATGCAGGTATTGATAAAGGGAGAACAACGACAAAGATTGTCTCAATTGTCATAAATACGAGCATTCCAATAAGGGTTGGGCCAACGATTGAACGGCCATTTCTATAGAACATAGAGAAGAAAATCAAATCGTAGACGGCAAATGAGACGATTGTGAAGCCTGCTGAAGCGAATAATCCTTTGATACCAAAGCCAATGTCCATAAGCTCTTCTGCTTGCTCTGGGGTAAGGCTTGG
The DNA here is from genome assembly GCA_045598525.1 of Bacilli bacterium. GTDB lineage: Bacteria > Bacillota_I > Bacilli_A > RFN20 > CAG-826 > UBA4951. The sequence continues at coordinate 74,392 of JAZLMH010000003.1, forward strand.
GTCACTAAGCATAGCGTCTTTAAAGATCTGACCAACAGGCGCTAAAGCACAAGTTAAGATAACGGTGACGACTTGGAGGAAGATTACGGTCATCATCCTTGCTTTAATAACGTCACTTTTCTTAATAGGAAGAAGGCAAGAGAAGTAAATGTCGTTGCTTTGCTGTCCTTTATTAGCGCCCAAGAATAAGATCGGATAAGCTGAGCAGATATAAATAAAACCGATGAATCCTGGATAAGATGGGATTAAAACCATCAAAGGAAACACGAAGAGAAACACCCAGACAACAGGGTGCATCGCAAGTTTCATTTCTTTATAAAATAAATTCTTCATGATGCTTGCCCCTTTCTAAATAGACCATTATCTGTTCAAGATCTGGTTCTTTTTTATCGATGTTTTTGCCTTCAAGCAATCTTTCATCGCTTGATTTGATTAACGCTTCAAATCTGTCGCCTTCTTTTTTATTGGCGAGCGCGACTCTTTCTAAAGTTGAATCGAATTGGCTTAAAGGACCGCTGATTAAGAAATATTCTTTGACGAAGCTCTCTTTTGTTCCTTCGTAGACTTTCTTTCCTTCTTTGATATAAAGGATATCGTCTGCACATTTATCGAGGTCGCTTGTGATGTGGGTTGAGAAGATGATTGATCTTTCCCCTTCTTTGACAAGAGATTTAAAGATATCGAGAATCTCATCGCGGCTGATTGGGTCTAAACCGCTTGTAGGTTCATCTAACATAAGAAGTTTTGCGTCGTGGGACAAAGCGAGGGCGAGTGAGTATTTGACTTTCATGCCGCTTGATAATTCCTGAAGCTTCTTTTTGATATCAAGGTTGAAATAATTAGTTAATTTGTCGAATCTTTCTTTAGAGAAATTTGGATAGAACCTGGATATGACATCGGCCATATCTTTGATTGTTTTATTTGGATAATAGTTAAGTTCGCTTAGTGCGAAGCCGATTTCCTGTTTTGCCTCTTTTTCGTGGGTTTTCATGTCGTTTCCCATGAAAAAGACTTCGCCTTCATCGAAATTAAGGAGGTTCATAATACCTTTTAATGTGGTTGTTTTACCTGCTCCGTTTCTTCCAATGAAACCGACGATTCTTCCTTTTTTGACATTAAAAGAAAAGTCTTCTAATGCGAAGCTTTTGAACTTTTTGCTAACGTTCCTAACTTCTAGTATCGTTTCCATTTTAGTTCCTTCTTTCGGGTATATTATCTACTACAATTTATAGAAATTCAAGAAAATTCATAATGATTCAGTATCTGTTACTTAGGTAAACGAATCCATTCATCAATCATCTTCATTTCTTCTTCGGTATGTAAATAATGCTCTCCATTTTCCACTACATTGAGCGTCGCCCCTATTTTTGTCGAGAAAAACACGATGGTCTCGAAAGACTGAAGGTTATCTTTTTCTCCATAAAGAATGTGCGTTGGCTTTTTCCAAAATAGCGGGTTATCCCTTACATAGTTTAAGTATTCATAAGAAAGAGTCTCGCCAAAGCCTGTTTCAATAATTTTCTTTTCTTCCAATTCTTCTTCGGTGACACCAGCTATATTCATCATGTTTTTAATTAGGCGGTTCATATCGACAATTGGGGAAATGAAGAAAGCTTTATCTATGTGCTTATTTGATAAAGCGTGCATAGAAAAATAAGCGCCTATGCTGTTTGCAAGGAGAATAACAGAGTCATAACCTTTGGTTAATTTATCAAAGAGTTTAGGGAATTCCTCTTTTGCTTCCCATGGGGTGCTTGCCTTATAGTCTAAGCCCACTACATCGGCTTTATTAAACAATGATCTATAGTGATTTGCTTCTTTTGGCGAGCCGTTTTTGCCATGAACATATATAACGATTTGTTTCATGGAATAACTAGGCGATTTCTTCTATCGAAGATTCCTCGCCAGTTGAAACTTCTTCTTTTGCGTTCTTCTTATTTTGGCCAAACGTCTTGTAATCGAATGCTTCTCCTTTAAGAAGAGGGAGACCAACCGCCATAATCACCACGAACATTATTGAAACTAATGTTGCGAAGATGCTTATCCAGTTTAATTCTCCTGTGAATGTGCCAACAAGAGCGATAAGCCAGGAAAATACATATCCGCAGAATAAGGCTAAGAGGGAACTGCAGGTGATGTATTTGAAGAAGTCTTTCTTAATGAAAAGACTAAGGATGTAGCTAACGCCAAAGACGCCGCCAGCTAAAGCTACGACAAAGTCGAACATACGTTTTGAGACGGTGACGAATGTTGGGTTATAAATCTCATCGAAGAAATAAATCCAAGTCCATGCGTTATAGAAATGGCTTACGATGCTAAACCCGAAAATAAGAGTGAAATAGAGTTTTGTATGCTCGTTATTTTTCTTTAATAGGAAATAGACGCCTGTGGCATAAATACCAAGATACCAAAGAGTCAAGAATAAACGATAGGCGATATAAGCCGCACCGCTATACTGACAGGCTTCAATAAATTCCATTATCTCTCCGACTGCGGCAATACCAACATAGCCCAAATAAAGATAGAAAAAGATGTTTTTCGCTTTATCCATCAAGGCGTTAAGTTTTTGAATCATAAATGATTCCTCCTTAGAAACAAAACTTATTATAGTCAAAAATTCTTAAAATAAACCAATCTTTTTAGACTTTGAAAGATAAATAAAAAGGTCTGAATTAAATCAGACCGTTTTCTAGTTTTGGCGGGCCCGAGGCGACTCGAACGCCTGACCCACAGCTTAGAAGGCTGTTGCTCTATCCAACTGAGCTACGGGCCCGTGCCGAGTTATTATAGGTTAATGATTTGAGAAATAAAAGAGATTAATGAAATTCACTATAGTGATTTAATCTTTTCTAAGAGACTTAAGGCTACGTCTTTTGGAAGAAGCTGCTCTAATTCGGTTAGGCTTGCTTGTTTTATGTGATCGATGCTTGGGTAATTTTTATGGAGGACTTCTTTTCTTTTTTCTCCTAACCCTTTAACTCCATCAAAGATGGATGAATGCATTTTCTTGCTTCTTTCTTTCTTATGGAAGGTTATGGCGAAGCGATGGACTTCGTCTTGCATTCTCATAAGCATGAAAAAGAGAGGGCTTGTGGTTTTTAAAGGATATGTGACTCCGTCCTTGTCGATTATTCCTTCCGTTTGGTGTCTGTCGTTTTTATATAAACCATAGACAGGGATTTCCACATCGATTGATTTTAGGGCTTCAAGGGTTGCGTTTACTTGAGGAAGTCCACCATCTGAGAGAATGAGATCTGGGTATTCGAGGTTTTCTTCTTTTAGGCGTCTATATCTTCTTGTTATTACTTCCACCATGGAATGGTAATCATCTCCGGCGTTTTCATCGCTTAGATGGAATTTCCTATACATTCCTTTTGCGGGTTCCCCATTGATGTAGCAGACCATCGCTCCTACTGCGTTATCGCCTTGGAGGTGGGAGTTATCAAATAGTTCAATTCTATATGGGGTTTTGATTTTCAAGAGTCTTCCTAGCTCTTCTAAGAGGGCTTGGTTATCGTCTTCAAGTCTAGCCGACATGAAATGAGCGTCTAAGCCTTGTCTAGCGTTAAGGGAGGCCATATCCAATAATTCATATAGCCTGCCTTCTTTCGGCGCGACTACGCGGGTTTCTGGATAGATTGAAAGGAATTCTTCAGCAAAGCCTTCGATGTTACAGACGACTTCGGCTGGAAGATCGTTATTTTGATAATATTCCTCTATTAGTTCTGTTACTTGTTCGTTTGGCTCGCCAAATTCCTGGACGACGTTGATTTTCTTTCCTAAAAGAATGCCTCTTCTGATTGTTAAGACGGAAAGAGAAAGATATGAATCTCTTGTGGCGTAGGCAAAGATATCGCGATTTGTTTTGTCGGTTGAGACTTCGACGCTTTGTTTAGCGACCGTTCTTTCTAAGGCGTCAAGGTTATTTTTATAAAATAACGCATCCTCGAATCTAAGCTCGTCGGAGGCTTTCATCATTTTCTCTTTGAGTTCTTTTTTGACTGGCTCGATGTTGCCTTCTAAAAGGGATTTTATTGAGTTATAGAGGTTTTGATATACTTCCTCGTCGATTTTCTTCTCGCAAGGGCCTAAGCATTGGCCTAGGTGATAATAAAGGCACACTTTCTTGCCTAGGTTCTTGCATTTCCTTGTTGGGTAGATGGAATTTATCAAATCGATTGTCTTATAGGCGTCATTGGAGTTTGGGAATGGGCCGAAATAGAAATAATTCTTATCGTCTGGATGCCTTGCGATTTTTAGGAACGCGTCTTTTCTTCTTAATGCGATATATGGGTAATGGGAATCATCCATCAGCATGATGTTATATCTTGGGTAATGGGTCTGGATGAGATTCATCTCAAGGATAAAGGCTTCTTTGTCGGTATGGACGATGATGAAGTCAAAGTGATCGACGTGGCTCACCATAGCGAAAACTTTCCCGCTTTGTGGGCGAAGGAAATACTGGGACACTCTATTCTTCAGATTCTTGGCTTTGCCAACATAGATGATTTTGTCATCGGCGTCTTTCATTAAATAGACGCCTGGCTTTGTTGGGAGGAGCGCAATCTGACGCTTAAGTTTTTCGCTTAATTCCATGTTATTTGAGGTGGACTATCGTTGCTCCGCCTCCTCCTTCTTCGCCTGTTGCCCCTTCATATGAGGCAATGAAATCTTTATGGGCGTCGCAATAGCTTCTTACGAGGTTACGAAGCGCACCGCTTCCCCAGCCATGGATGATTCTTACCCTTTTATAGCGACGGATTAAGCATTCGTCGATGTATTTGGAAAGGGAAAGTTTTGCTTCTTCGATACGCTGACCGATGATGTTGAGCTCTAATGGAATGCTAGCGCGTTTTGTGACGTCGTCGATTCTGATGTATTTGATTTCTTTCTTCTCCACTTTTGGTTCTTCGATTCTGACCGCTTGGTTCTTTTTGGCGTGGAGAGTTAAGCCTTCTTTGGTTATAACGGTAATTTTATTACCGTCTAATGCGGTTAATCTTCCTTGGCAGTATAAGCTAGGAAGCGATACATAGTCTCCGACCGATAAAGGGCCATCGAAGGTTTCGGTTCTAACTTCGTCTTGGAGCTCCTCTAGTTTCTTTTTCGCTTTAATGACTTCGTGAGGTTTGAGATCTGGATGCTGCACGCTTCTTAAAATCTCGTTCATTTGGTCTTCGTAGCCTTCTAAAAGGGCGTTTTTCTTTTTCTCGACGTCCGCTAAGAAGTTTTCTTCGCGCTTTGCTAAAGCGGCTTCTTTGGATTTAAGCTCTTTCTCATGTCTTTCGAGCTTTGCTCTTTCTTGGGCGAGTTTGTTTTTCTCTTCTTCTGCTAATCTTGCTTCTTCCGCAAGCTTCTTGATTGCTTCGCTTACCGATAAATCTTCATGTTCTCCAAGATATTCGTTTGCTTTATCTAGTACTTTCACGGGGATTCCGAAACGTTTGGCGACGATTAAGCCAAATGATTCGCCTGGGATTCCCATTTTGAGTTTATATGTAGGTCTAAGTGTTTCTTCATCGAACATCATTGATGCGTTTGTGACTTCGGGATGAGATAAAGCATAAGCTTTAAGCCCTTCAAAGTGAGAGGAGACAAGAGTTAAAGCATGCTTTTCAATCAAATAAGAGATAACAGCGAAGGCTAAAGCTTCCCCTTCTTTTGGTGACGTGCCGGTTCCAAGTTCATCTAAAAGAACGAGGTCTTTTCCCCCGACGTCATTAAGGATTTCCGAAACGTTTCTCATATGCCCGCTGAAGGTTGAAAGGTTGTCGCTTAGTGATTGGGAGTCGCCGATATCGACATAAATATGCTTAAAGAAGCCAAGCGTTGCCCCTTGATCGCAAGGAACCGCCATGCCTGATTGGTTCATCATAACCATTAAACCGATGGTCTTTAAAGCGACGGTCTTGCCTCCGGCATTAGGGCCGGAGATGACAATCAAGGATGTTTTTTCGTTCATCATGAAATCGTTAGGAACGACTTTCTTTGGATCAAGAAGAGGGTGTTTTGCGTTCATGATATCCACGATTGCTTTCTTTGAAAGAATTGCCACGTGGGCATCTGTATCGATCGCGAAATTTGATTTAGCCATGAGGAAGTCAAGATAGGCAATCATCTTATTGCTTTCTAAGACTTCGTCTTCATGATTCAAAACTTGAATGGTTAATTCCATTAAAAGGCGGTGAATCTCTTCTCTTTCCTCGTTTTGAAGCTCCACCATCTTGTTGTTCATCTCAACTAAAATGGCCGGTTCGATAAAGGTTGTTCCCCCACTATTTGAGACGTCTTGGACGATACCGCGGACTTTGCTTTTATGCGCGTTAGCGACAGGTAAGACGTAATGACCGTTTTTCAAAGTCAGAGTCATGTCGCTTAGATATTCTTTATTTGATTCGAGGATGCTATTAAGTTTCTTCTTCATCTGCGCCTCAAGGTGCTTCATCGCATGACGGACGTTTTGAAGGGTCGAAGAGGCGTTATCGAATATCGAAAGATCAGGAGCAATGACTCGATGAATAGCTGATTCGATATATGAAATATTCGGGAAATGTGAGATGTAGTCTAATAAAAGAGGAGATTCGGTTACTTGTTTGAAGAAGCGTCTCAAGTCCGCTTGAAGAAGAATGTCAGAGGCGACTCTTTCTAAATCTGTCACGCCTAAACAGCCGCCTTTTTTAGCTAAGGTCAAAGCGTATTGAAGGTCGCTGGAGACTTGGATTGGAAGTTTTCCATAGCGGTCCATGACAGAAACCATTTCTTTTAAGAATTCTAATTCTCTTTCAAGAGCGATCGAATTGTCGAACATCCTAAGTTCCAAAGCGCGGTGCTTGCCGCCTTGTGTCTTTGTGTAGGATGCTAATTTTTCAGTGATTTTGCTAAACTCAAATTTCTCGTAAATGTCTTGCATGATTATGATTATATCATAGACCTCGTGACTTAATCTTGTAATTTGAGTACTCAAAAAGTTTCTTTGAAGATAAAATATAGGAAATGATTTTAGTTCAGCCTGTTTGCACATTAACCCCTACTCCTGAAGTTTTAGAAAAAATGAAAGAGTTTTATAGGGATTCGTTCATCGAGAACAACAATCCTTACGTGGATTTTTTTGCGCAGCAGGAATTGGTTTCGATCACCGCATATAAAAAGAACAAAAAAGGCATAGTCAAAGTCGTTTTCCAAGGCCCTAGAGCCGTTGATGAAGCCTCTATTTGGGATGCTTTCGCTAAAAACGAAGCAGTTCAGCCAGAAGCGCCGAAAACAATGATTAGGCAGGCTTTCGCTAATACTTATCCTCAAATCGGAAGCGACGAGGTTGGAACAGGCGATTTCTTTGGCCCTATCTGCGTTTGCGCTGCATATGTCACTGAAAGTGACTTAGAGGAAATCGAAAGGCTTGGCATCACTGATTCAAAAAAGATGACCGATGAATACATAAGAAAAATAGGACCTGAAATCATTCATAGATTTGTTTATTCTCAAATGTCTCTCTCTAACGAGAAATATAACGAAGTTCATGAAGAGAATAACATGAATAAGATTAAAGCAAGGATGCATAACGCTTGCGTTTTAAATCTTTTGGACAAGTTCCCTAACACTTCTATATATCAAGATCAATTTGCTGAAGAAAAACTATATTACAAATACCTCAAAGACGAACCAAGGGTTGCTAGAGGCATAACTTTCAGCACAAAAGGAGAAACGGCTTTCCCTAGTGTTGCTTTAGGAAGCGTCATCGCTCGTTATTCGTTTTTAAGAAAAATGGACGAGCTTAGTAAAAAGTACGCGATGAGATTCCCTTTTGGAGCCGGAGAGGCTGTTGATAAATTCGCAAAAGAATTCATCGAAAAGTTTGGGGTCGAAGAAATAAAAAAAGTGGCGAAGTGTAACTTCGCCAACTTCAAAAAGCTTGTTTAAAGTCCCTCTTTTTCGTGAAGAGTTGATAGAACATCCGTGAAATAGGCAGGGAGTGGGGCCTCAAAACTCACTTCTTTTTTTGTTCTTGGGTGAATGAATGTGAGTCTATAGGCATGAAGCAGTTGGCCCTCGGTATAGATTTGTCTATTCCCTTGACCATAAAGTGGATCGCCAATAAGAGGATGATGGATATAATCAAGATGCACTCTAATCTGGTGAGTTCTTCCTGTTAAGAGCCTGCATGTTACTAAACTAAGATTCTCTTTGTAACGCTTCTCAACATGGAAGAAAGTGACTGCCTCGCGTCCGTTATGCGTGTTAACAGCGAACTTAGTTGGCGATTTAGGATCTCTTCCAATAGGTGCGTCAATCTTACCGTTTTCTTCGTCAATCAAACCAGCAACAAGCGCAATATATTCACGGTGCATTGTGTGGTCTGCAAGCTGACTGGAAAGATAGGCAAGGGCTTCATCGTTTTTAGCAATGACAAGACATCCAGAGGTGTCCTTATCAATGCGGTGGACAATTCCCGGGCGAACCGGATCATCATCGTTTGCGAGATTTTCCTGATGATATTTTAAGGCGTTAACGAGCGTTCCTTCTTGATGTCCATTTCCAGGATGAACAACGAGTCCAGAAGGTTTATTAATGACTAACAAATCTTCATCCTCATAAAGGATATCAAGAGGAATATTTTCCGCTTCAACTGTTAGTGGTTTATTAGTATATTCTTGGTAGGTTATCACATCGGCAAGTCTTACCTTGTAGTGCGAGTTTACTGCCTTATCATTCACTAAAACTTTCTCATCTTTGATTAAAGACTGAACCTTACTTCTTGAAGCAGCGGCGCCCGCTTTAAATAAGGCTTCATCAAGTCTTAGACCGACTAAATTTTCATTGATAATTAACTTATTCATGCTGCCCCTTAATTTTTAACTTTTCCTTAATTTCTCTGACTACCATAATGACAAGCATCAACGCGATTCCTACGGTTAGGCAGGAGTCTGCGAAATTGAATATGGCAAAGTCATAACTGCCAAAGAATCTAAAATGAAGGAAATCAACGACACCGCTGAATCCTACTGTGCCCTCCCAATAGAATGTGCGGTCGATCGCATTACCAAACGCACCGCCTAAACAAAGAGCAAAAACAACGTCAATCCAAGAGTCATTTTTCTTTAGATTTTTAATCCAAAAATAAAGAATTGCGCCGCTTGCGATCCAAGAGATTGCGATGAATACAAATCTCATCCAAGGGACATCTGCGCCAAAGCTAAACGATGATCCTAAGTTATAGGTAAGCGTGATAAAGAAGAAATTCGGAATTACCTCCGTACTTCTTCCAGCTACGCCTTGATATGCATTAACAACCGCCCATTTGGTTAATTGGTCAATGATGACACAAAGAGGAGCGAGCCACAAAAACGAGAAAAAGAAAGATTTAGGAGTAAACTCCCATTTTTTCTCTTTCTTTTGGAAAATTGGCTTATTTTCTTCCATTATTTGACTGCCTCAGCGCATCTATCGCAAAGATGATGGCCATTTTCTCTTTCTTTAACGTCAATTTTAGCGATACGGCAACGTTCGCAGTTCTCATGGGTTTCCTTTTCGACAAGGACTCCGTTTGCGCCTTCTTTGACGTCTGCTTCGCTAACACCGAATAATCTTGCTAATTCATCTCTTTCGAGACCGCTAAGGACGTCTAAGAGGCCTTTATCAGATACTGTTAAATGAATCTCCGCTTCAAGAGATGAACCGATCATTCCTTCGTTTCTCTTTTCTTCAAGAGCTTTAAGGGCTAAGGTTCTAAGTTCTTTGAACTTAGCAAACAACTCTAATTCCTCTTTTGCGTATTTGTGAGATACTTTTGGCATATCTTCTAACTGTGGCGATTTCTTGGAAACGCCTGGGATGAATGAATAAACTTCATCCATTGTGAATGAAAGGATTGGGTTATACATTAAACAGAGGTCTTTTGTGAGTTTATATAAGACATATTGGACGGCTTGTCTTCTTTCTGAAGATGCGTTTTCGCAGTAAAGAACGTCTTTTGTGATATCAAGATAGAAGCTTGAGAGTTCGACCATGAAGTTTGTAAGAACCATCTGAACTTTGCTGAATGAGAAGTTCTCATATGCGTTTAAGACGGTGTTCTTAACTTCTTCGAATTGAGCAAGAATCCAACGGTCTACAGCCCAGAGTTTTGGTTCATTTTCAGGACAAACATATGCTTTTTCGCCATTTTGGAGGTTGCCAAGCATAAATTTGAAGGTGTTTCTGATCTTTCTATATTGATCAGCGATGGTTTTGATAATTGATTCGCTGATGGAAACATCCGCTTCGAAATTGACGCTTGATGCCCATAAACGGAGCAAATCAGCGCCTGATGTATTAGCGACTTTGCTTGGATCGATGCCATTACCTGCGGATTTAGACATCTTTTGCCAGTTCTCATCCATGACCCAACCGTGTGTTAAGCAGGTTTTGAATGGTGCTTTGCCTGAATAAGCTACGCTTAAGATAAGGGAAGCGTTAAACCATCCACGGTATTGGTCATTGCCTTCAAGATATAAATCTGCTGGATATTCTAAGTCCCTTTCGCGAAGAACGCCGTTCCATGAGGAACCAGAATCGAACCAAACGTCCATGATATCTGTTTCTTTACGGAAAGCGCCATTAGGTGATTTTTCGTTTTTGTATCCTTCTGGGAGAAGATCTTTTGCCTCTAATTCAAACCAAGCGTTGCTGCCTTTTTCTTTGATGATGTCGCGAATATGGTTGAAAACTTCTTCCTCAATGATTGGCGTATCGTCTTCATTATAGATAATAGGAAGAGGGACGCCCCAAGTACGTTGACGGGAAATACACCAGTCAGCACGGTCTTTGATCATGTTGACCATCTTTTCTTCGCCCCATGCTGGTTCCCATTTGATTTGATGGACAGCTTCTAAGAGTTCTTTTCTAATTGGCTCAATTGAGCAGAACCATTGTGGTGTTGCGCGGAAAATGACAGGTTTATGGGTTCTCCAGTCGTGTGGATAGGAGTGAACAATATCGATTTCCTTGAGTAAATGTCCGTTTTCTTTCAAAAGATTGATGACGACTGCGTCGCTATCAGCATAGAAAAGACCATTGATTGGATCATTTTCTTCTGCGTGAACGACGCCTTTTTCATCGATTGGACAGGTTGGCCTGATGTTGTATTTAAGACATGCATTAAAGTCATCTGTGCCAAAGTCTGGGGCGATATGGACGCAGCCCGTGCCATCGCCGTCAGTGACATATGCGGCATTGATGATTAATGATGTTCTATCGTATAAAGGATGTTTGACTGTAAGATTCTCAAGCTCTTGGCCATGGAATGACTTAACGAGTTCGCATTTCTCAAATCCTAAGGTTTCTTCGACTTTTTCTTTAAGAGTCTTGCAGAAAAGGAATGTTCCTTTTTCTGTTTCATATAAGCCATATTCGAACTTAGGGTTAAGAGCGATGGCTTTGTTATGTGGGATTGTCCAAGGCGTTGTTGTCCAGATAATGACCTTTGAACCGGCTGGGAGCTTATCTCCTCCGTTTTCTACATCGAAAGCAATATAGAGGGTTCTTGCTTCAACATCCTGGTATTCGACCTCGGCTTCGGCAAGAGCGGATTCGCTGGATGGTGACCAGTAAACAGGTTTTAAGCCTTTGTAGATGATGCCTCTTAACGCCATCTTGGCAAAGACATCGATCTGTCTTGCTTCGTATTCAGGGAGAAGAGTGAGGTATGGGTTTTCATAATCGCCTAAGCAACCTAAACGCTTAATCTGGGCTTTTTGCTTAGCGACTTGTTCTTTTGCGTATTCTTTACAAAGGTTACGGAAAGCCGCAACAGACATGGCTTTTCTGTTAACGCCTGATTTTGTGACCTTGACTTCGATTGGAAGACCATGGGTATCCCAGCCAAAGACGAATGGGGTCTTATAACCGCACATATTCTTATAACGAACAGTGAAATCTTTTAAAAGGCGGTTAAGCATATGGCCGCAGTGAATATCGCCGTTTGCGTATGGAGGGCCGTCATGAAGAATATATTCTTCGCAGCCTTCTCTATTCTTATTCATCAAGGCATATAAATCCTCTTCGTGCCATCTTTCAATCATCTTAGGTTCTTTGATTGTGAGGTTTCCTCTCATCTCAAAGCCTGTGTTTGGCATTAGAAGCGTGTCTCTAAGTTCACTCATGGTTCTCTCCTTTTTTATAAATAAAAACGCCCAGTCTAAGGGCGCTAAACGCGTGGTACCACCTTAGTTCGATATTATCGCACTCAAGACTTCATTAACGCAGAAGGTACGCCTTTCCTACTCTAGTTCAGAATGGAGGCTCCGATAGTGATGGGCATCGCGCGTTGCCCCGTTCTCATCCAGGGGGCTCTCTCATGGTTGCGCTAGCCGCTCTATCATCCTAGCCGCCATAACTATAAGTTAGAAATCTTGCTTTTTCAAGTCAACTTCTTTGAAGTTAGGCAGATAAAAGAAAAACCAGGCAACATTGTCCTGGTTTCATCGCTTTTTTGATTATTCGCCTTTAAGGAAGTCTGGGAGAAGACCATCAGCGATGTCATCGGCGTTAGCGTTGATTTCCGCTTTTGGCTCAACTGGTTTTGGTGCTGGTTCTTCTGGACGAGCGGTGAATCCTTTTCCAAGATCCTCTTTCTTTGGCATGGTGAACTGTGGGGTGTTAGAGAAATCAACGCCTTCGATGAAGTCGCTAGCAATGACGCTTACGACAATCAAATCTTCAAGATTTGGGTTGATGGACACACCAAATTTAATATCGATTGCGCCACCTGCTTGGGCGTTGATCCTATTAACGCATTCCTGAGCTTCATAGAGCGTGACGTTGTTACCGCATGTGACGGCGCAGATTGCTCGTCTTGCCCCTGAGATTGATGCTTCAAGAAGAGGTGAGTTGATTGCGTTTTCAGCTGCTTCGGCGGCTTTATTTGGGCCAGTGCCGGTTCCATAGCCGATTAAGGCGATGCCGCTTGCTTTGAGGGTGCTCTTAACGTCTGCGAAGTCAAGGTTCATCATGGCTGGAACAAGGATTAAGTCAGCGACAGTTCTTACTGATTGAGAGAGAATGCCATCACTTTCAGAAAAAGCCATGTTGATTGGAGCGTTTCCGCTAGACATAAGGAGTTTGTCATTGCTGACAATGATTATTGAGTCGACTGCGTCTTTAAGGTTATTTAGACCCTGTACGCTATTTTCGATACGTTTTGGTCCTTCGAATGTGAATGGGCGGGTGACGATAGCAACGGTTAAGCAGCCAGCGTCTTTTGCGATACGCGCGATAACTGGAGCGGCGCCTGTGCCTGTGCCTTTACCCATACCAGCTGCGACGAAGACCATATCTGCGTCTTTGACAATATCAAGGATTGTATCTCTAGAAGCTTCAGCGGCGGCTTTTCCGACTGCTGGATCTCCGCCTGCGCCTAAGCCTTTTGTGATTTCTTCACCGATGACGATGCGGTGAGGAGCTTTTGATGAGGCTAAAGCTTGCTTGTCGGTATTACAAACATAGAATTCGACGTTTTGGATATTCTCATCGATCATGCGGTTAACGGCGTTGTTGCCTGCTCCGCCTACGCCGATGACAACGATCTTAGCAACAGGTTCGAAATTGTCTAAGTCATTGAAATTGTTTTCGTATTCGTATGCCATTTGCATTCCTCCTTAGTTTCCTCTTGTGAGTGTTGAGACACGGTGATAGCTATCTTCTAGTGTGCCTTTATATTCGCCTTCAGCGACTATAAGTCCACAGATGTTCGTAGCGCCTGGATCACGAGCCCCGATGATTGTCGGAGCAAATGTCTCTACTGTTCTTGTTCCATTGTTGGTAAGAGATTTCAAGACTTTCATAATTCCATGAAGCGCGCTTGAACCGCCTGAGATGATGATTGGAAGGCGGGTGAATCTCGAGATGTCTGCATCGCTTTGGTTCTGAGACTTAAGCTGGTTTTTAGCAAGCGTCTCAATTGCGGTATTGATGTAATTAACAAACTGGCCGTAATAGTCTTCTATAAGCTTATTAAGCTGTTCTTGTTTGACTATGACCTTTGAACCATTCTCATTGACTTTGCTTAAGATCGGCATGCTGAATTTCGTCACTCTTTCATCATAGCCATATTTAATCTTTAGACTTTCTGCTTCTTCAAATGAGATGCCAAGGTTCTTAGCGATATACGCGCTTAATTCCTCACCTGCATGATTGGTTGAAAGGCTTCCATATGGTGAGCTATTGCCAATCAAGGAGATGTTTGTGATCTTAGCGCCGATATCGACATAGAAATAATGGTTAGGTTTTTCGCCTTGGGCCAGGATAAGCTGGGTTGCGCAGCGTGTTGCGACGCCTGTGCGCTGAATATCTAGGCCTGCACGATTGGCGGACTGCACATATGTGCTATAGATATCATCTGGAAGCGTGTAGATCTTAGCGCGCAAGGACAAGTATTTGCCTCTATTTCCTAGAGGTGGGTTCGAATATGGGGTTCCATTATCGAGGATGTAGCATTCTGGGACGATGTCGACGATTCTGCTTCCATGAGGAACTTCATCGCGGCTTATCATGCCTGTGACGTTAGTGATATCAAGTTCTTCGACGGTTTCATGGACAAGGCTTGTGGACTTGTCATTTTGGAAGACATGGAATCCGATTGGGGGAAGGATGAGGCTGACATTATTGGTGTTGACCTTGAGTTTAAGATCTTCGTCTTCGACAAGATTAAGCGCGGCAATGGCCTCTCCCAAGGCAGCGACATCAAGAATTCTTCCTTCTTTGACAAACCCTGAAAGAGGAAATTTTTTGTAATGAAGGATATGTGGGGTCTTATCTAAAGAATAGCCAACCGCGAATTTTACCGCGGAAGATGTAATCTCCAAGACTGCGATGTTTTTGATAATGCGTTCCATAATTGTATTCTATTTTAGAATACTAAAAAGATTTTCTCAATCTCATTTGAGAGTAATTTAGTAGTTTTTTAGAATGCCTGAAAATTGATGTTTTTTGATGTTCCAAAAACGCTAAAAACTACTAATTTTGCTATTTTTATTCGATGAATCCTTAATTATCGACATAACAAAAAAGGCTTCCGGACTACTGGAAGCCTTCCCGAAAGGAACAAAATTATTCTTCTTCGTATGTTTGGATTGATGAATCCTCTTCCTCAACGTGTTTTTCTTCTTTTTTGGCTGAGATATCTGTTTCGTTATTCATTAAGGAGATTCTGTAGCTGATTCCAACAGGAATGGCTGCGATTAAAAATAATGCAAAGGATGCTGCCGCATATTTCATTAATCTGCGGGTTTCATAATATGCTTTTTTGTGGCCGGTTTTTTCAAGTACGTTTTTCATTGTTTCTTCTCCTTTCTTATTTTTTCTTAATCGCTCTTAAGAGCGCGCTAGTTGAACGATGATTCTCATCAAGTTCCGCTTCGCTTGCGCGGATTGGTTTCCTTGTGAGGCTAACGTAAGGAGCTTCTTGACCAAGAGTTGGCACTAACTCATGGCGGCTTCCTTCTATGACTGTTAGCTCTCTAAATCTCTCTTTGACCAAGCGGTCTTCAAGGGAATGAAAGCTGATGATGGCAATGATTCCGTCTTTCTTTAGAATCTTGTCGAATGACCTAAGAACCTCTTTGAGGTTATCAAGCTCATGATTGGTCTCGATACGAAGAGCTTGGAAGATTTGCTTTGCTGGGTGGCCCTTTTTGTCTAAGGACTTTCCTGGCTTTGCTTTCTTGATGATGTCGACCAATTCGAAGGTTGTTTCGATTGGTTTCTTTTCGCGTTCGGCGACTATTCTTTTTGCGACTCTATATGAGTCAGAATCTTCGCCATATTCTCTAAAGACTTTGGTTAAGTCGTTTAATTCGTAGGTGTTTACAATCTCTTTTGCCGTTAATGGGTTTGATTGATCCATTCTCATATCGAGAGGACCGTCAAATCTATATGAGAAGCCACGTTCTCCCTCATCGAATTGAGGTGAGGAAACTCCTAGGTCGATGGTGATGCCATCAACTTCGGTTACCCCAATTCGTTCTAGTTCGCTTAGGAAGTTAGCGAAATTTGAGTGTATGAGGGTGAAGTTCTCGTTGATCGCTTTTAAGCGTGCTCTAGACTTTTCAATTGCCTCGCTATCAAGATCGAAGGAATAAAGGTGTCCGGTCTTGAGTTTGCTTAGGATGGCAGAACTATGTCCACCACGTCCAAGTGTTAAGTCGACGTAGATTCCGTCTGGTTTGATATCAAGGAGTTCAATTGTCTCTTTTAAGAGAACACTGTAATGCTCCATGTTTATCTCTCCTTACGGTCACTGACGGCCTGAGCTAAGTCGTCATATTTATCTTCATTTGCGGTGAATGCTTTCTGGAAAGCCTCTTCACCGAAGATTTCGAAGTGATCAAGTGCACCAATGATAGTGACTTCGTTTCCAAGACCATAGGTCTCGGCTAAGGATGCTGGAATGCTGATACGGCCATGGGAATCAACATCGAGGACATTTGTGGAAGCTGTGACTTGGCGGATATAAGCACGGGTTTCACGGTCTAAGTAAGACTCGGTCTTTAAGCCATTAAGGAAGCTATTGAATTCAGCTTCATCAAAGATGGCTAAACAACCTTCGTGACCTCTGATGCTATAGAAGCGAGCAGGCATCTCACGAACCAACTTGGTTGGAATCTGAAGACGATGCTTTTCGTCAAGTGTTCTTTTGAATGTTCCGAAATAGTTTCCCACTTTTTCCCACCTCTGCAGTTAGTTTAACTAAATAGCGATACCTGCGCAACACTTTTTTGAAGAAATTTCACAAAAAGAAAAAACCGCCACAAAGTGACGGTTGATTTCAATTTTTACCTATTCGTCGAGGCCTTTTATTCTGATTTTGTTTCCCGCTTCTTCTTTTAGTTTTTCTTCTTCACTCATGACCTTGATTCCGGAACACTCACTAGTGAGTGTAACCTTTTCTTTTCTTATGAGTCTGATTGGGAGGGAGGAGCGAACCACTTCAAGAGCGAGCTCATCGAGATCGAAGCTATTGCCAGGGACAATGTATCCCACCGATTCCCCGTCTTCCTCATCAAGAATTTCAGTTTCTTCTTCGATTGAGAAAGGGTATTCGAATGGGACGTTGTCTCTTGAATCAAACACTTCAAGACGGCCTTTGATTCTCATCCAGACAAGTGGGTGATCTTCTCTTTTTGTCGCTTCTGCTTGATAGGAAAGAGAAAGGACGTTTTTTAGAGGGTATTCGAATGAGGAAGGATCATAGGTAGGAGTATTCTCATACACCTGCTTGCGTCCGCTAGAGAGGGCTGATTTATTGACTTTTGTCATTATGAACGAACCTCTGCGTCGAACTTCATCTTAAGCATTCCGATGACCTTATCCATGATGACTTGGGTCTCTTCGTCTTTAAGTGTTCTCTCTTCTAAACGAAGGGAGATTGAGATAGCTAAGGACTTAAGTTCTTTAAGGATTGTTTCGCCTGAGTATGAGTCAAAGATATCAACGTCGACGATAGTCTTATCTAATCTCATGATCTCACGTTTGATAGAAGCAAAATCCGCTTCTTTCTTGACTAAGAATGCAAGGTCACGGTTAACGGTTGGGAAACGTGGAGGGATGGAGGCTTTCTTCTCGCTGCTCTTCATATCAAGAATTGCAGCAAGGTCGAGCTCAAGGCAAACGACTGGAGACTTACCAAAGCCAAGCTCTTTAGCTTTGTTTGGGTGGAGTTCGCCAATTACGGCGATGACATCTTTTCCCGCTAAGATCTTCGCGCTTCTATATGGGTGAAGCTCTTCTTTGTCACTAACAAGTTTCTCAAGGCGGAATCTCGATGGGTTGAGGTTAAGAAGATTGAAGATTCCATCAAGGTAGCCTTTGGCTGAGTAATAGTCATAAGGTCTTGTCTCGAGTTTTCCAGCAATTGATTCATTGCCAACAAGAACGATGGCAAGATGTCTTCCTTCTAAGCCTTTTGCATCGACGTCTGAAATCTCATAGATTCCAAGGTCTTTGTTCTGGTGGGCATAGTTATATGATGCGACATCAAGAACCGAAGCAAGAAGGTTCTTTCTTAAGTACTCTTTCTCGTCTGTCAATGGGTTAAGGAGCTTATAGTTTTCACCATGTCCAATATACTCAAACGCGTCTTTCTTCTTTAAGTCGACCAAGGAGTATGTGAGGACTTCTGTTAAGCCTTCGTTTCTTAAGAAACGTCTGATTGCGAGTTTGTTCTTCTGGGCTTCGGAATAACCGCCTTTAATGGCGCCGTTTGCAGGGATTTTGGCTTCGATGTTTGAGTAGCCAAGGAGTCTAATGACCTCTTCGGAAATATCAGCTTCGCCGCCCATATCGATTCTGTAATATGGGACTTCGCATTCGAACATATCCCCTTCAAGGGCCTTAACTACAATATGGTCGCGCTTAAGGGTTTTGACGACTTCTTCCATCTCGAAGGATGTTCCTAAACGTCCGTTGATATATCCAAGACTTGTCTTGATGATTTTCTTTTCGTGCTTAAGGGTGTCATAGGTTTCGCAGCGGAGCACCTCTTTTGCTTCACAAAGTTCGACCATGAGGGCGCTACAGATACGAAGGACGTATTCGTTTTGTTCTGCGTTAAGACCTTTGACGAAACGTGATGATGATTCGCTTGCTAAGCCAAGTCTATTTGATGTGCGTCTAATTGAAGCGCCGAAGAAATTAGCGGCTTCGATGATGACATTCTTTGTTTCTGGCGTGACTTCGCATGCTTTTGAAGTCATGATGCCAGCAAGACACATTGGGACTTTGTCACTTGAAACGACAAGATCACCTTTGGTGAGAGCGTATGATTTGTCATCCATTGCGACATATTCGCCTTCGAAGTCTTCTCTGACTTCAAGGGTTCTTGTTGGGAGTTTATCTGCGTCATACATGTTGATTGGCTGGCCAGTCAAGAGCATGACGAAGTTACCAATATCAACGACGTTGTTGATCGAACGTACGCCCATGGATGTGAGGATGTCGCTCATCCATTTTGGTGATGGTTTTGTGACGACTCCTCTAATTTCTCTACCTCCGAAAAGAGGGCATTTCTCGGTTACTGATGTAACTTTGAATGAGCTTTCTCCTTTGGAGTATTCTTTATATTCGCCAAGGTTAACTTCTTTTTCTAAAAGAGCGCCGACTTCTCTTGCGACGTTTTCCATCGCATACATATCAGGGCGGTTAGCAAGAAGAGAGAGATCGAGGATGACATCATCGATGCCAAGATAACCAAGGACGTTCTCTTCTCCTACTGGAGCGTCTTCTGGGAGTTCTTCGATTCCTGCGACTTGCTTATCTGATAAGAATTTCTTATCGACGCCAAGTTCTGCTAAAGAGCAGCACATGCCATCAGATTCAACTCCGCGGATAACGCCTTTTTCGATTGTTCCGCCAATCAAAGCGGCCCCTTCACGAGCAACGATGACCTTGAGACCGACTCTTGCGTTAGGTGCGCCGCAGACAATCTGGTGGACGCCGTATTTTTGGCCTTCATCCACATTTAAAATGTGGAGATGGTCTGAATCTGGGTGTTCAACACAGGTAAGGATCTTACCAATGACGAGGTTTGAAGCTTTTGCAAGTTTCTCAACGCTTTCTACTTCGACACCCGCAAAAGTGAGTTTATTAGCAATGACCTCTGGTTCTACGCCTTCAAGGTCAATGAATCTTTTAAGCCAATTTAATGATACTTTCATTGTTTGATCCCCCTACTATTTCTCGCTGAAGTCTTTTAAGAAACGGACGTCGTTAGCGTATATTCTACGAATATCGTCGATGCCGTATCTAAGCATTGCTAAACGCTCAATGCCAACGCCGAAAGCAAAACCGCTATATTCTTTTGGGTCATATCCGCACATTTCTAAGACATGTGGGTGAACTTCGCCAGCGCCAAGGATTTCAATCCAACCGGTGCCTTTGCAGATGTTGCAGCCTTTGCCACCGCACTTAGCGCATGAGACATCGACTTCGACTGATGGCTCTGTGAATGGGAAGAATGAAGAACGGAGTCTGATTTCTCTTTTTTCTCCAAACATCTTCTTAACAAAGAGTTCAAGTGTGCCTTTAAGATCAGCAAGAGAGATTCCTTTATCAACGACAAGGCCTTCAATCTGGCCAAACTGGTGAGAGTGGGTTGCGTCATCGTCGTCTCTTCTGAAGCATTTGCCAGGGCAAATCATCTTAATAGGCTCTTTGCCGCCTTTTGAAAGCATGTAATGGGCCTGGGCGGCTGAGGTTTGGGTTCTAAGCAAGAGGTTTTCATCCCCTTCCATATAGAAGGTGTCTTGCATGTCTCTTGCTGGATGGTCTTTAGGAACGTTTAAGAGTTCGAAGTTGAAATGATCGGTCTCAACATCACGTCCTTCGACTATGTCGAATCCCATGCTTGCAAAGATGTCTGTCATTTCGTCGACGATGACCCAGCAAGGGTTAACCGCGCCAGCTTGGTGGGTTCTTCCTGGGAGGGTGAGGTCAATCTCTTCTTCTTTGAGTTTGGCTTCCATGGCTATACGCTCAATCGCAGCTTTTTTCTCATTAAATGCCGCTTCGATTTTGGCTCTGGTGTCATTAACGATTTTGCCAAAAGCCCCACGAAGCTCTGCAGGTATTTCTTTCATCTTGCCCATAAGAGCCGACAATTCGCTCTTTTTTGCGAGATAGATATTTCTAAAATTTGCTAACTCATCTACATTTTCGACTGAGCTAAGATCACTAAGGGCCTTACTTTCAAGGGCTTCTACTTGCTCTTTTAGTTCCATTTTGAACCTCCTATAAAAATAAAAAGAGGAAGACAGGAGCGTGATTAACGCGGTACCATCCCTCTTCACTTCTCTTATTAGAGAAGCATCTCAAATAGCTATAACCCACAACGGGGAGAGTCTCCTCTCCGTTCTCGGTAGGCGAATTCACTAGACTCAATATGAGACGGTCTCTCTTTTCGTCTCTCCCACATCTATTGAGGGGCCTAGTTACTACTCCTCGTCAACGAACTTATTAATTGTATATCCTTTTTCTTTCTAAAGAAAAGAGATTATAAAGATAAATCCTTCCAAGTGCTACGATTCTGAAGGTCGGTTGGATAGGTGCTATAATCGATCTCGCTAGGGTCCATGAGGGTGACTTCCCCAGAAATAACAAACTCATCGAGGTTGAAATAGAAGCCTAAATCTTCCATATCCTCAGGGGCGATTTCGTTTAACTCGATATGGAAATCGAGGATGATGTTTTTGAATTCTTCCTCATTGAAATTTATTTCAAAATCCCCTCTTATCGCACCCAGCATATCAAAGGCCAAATCGATAACGTCATCGACGTCTTCGCGGGTTATTTCTAAATCCACGTTATCAAAAGCGGTGTCCACGATTTCGTCGATTTTGCTTCTAAGGGCTTCTTTGCTTTCAATCTCGCGGTGAATCTTATATTCTTCGATTGGTTTTGTCTTATCTATATCAAGTTTAAGCGCGCCGCTTCTTACTTCTTCTTTTAGAAGATCGATTGCACTAGGAAGGATCGTGTTCATGGTCGTGGCCATTGGGAAAAGGTTCTCAAGCCCTTCAAATAAAGCGTCCATGCTCAAATAGTTTTTGGCAGGGAGAATAAGCTTATTGAATAAAGGCGCGAAAGTAACCCTTGAAAGAGTTGCCCTACTTAAATCTATATATAAGCCGTTTTCATATTCGGTTGGGTTTGTGCCAGTTATTGGGGTTTGAGCAAGGTAACCAACATAAGTCTGAGTAAGGTTAATTAGGCTTCTGCCATCTCTAATGACGCTGATGTCGGCGTTTTCGAAAGTCATGCGGTTTGAGTATCCGCGTTTTTTTGTCCTGTTAAATGTCTCGATTGTGGATTCTTCGCAGTTAAGCTCGATGTCATATTCCTTGATGGTAGGCGTTACTTGGCTTGAACCTGTATCATCTGTCAAAGAAATCTCGCCATCTGTCTTAAAAGACAGCTTGAAAAGAGGGTCTTCCCCTACAGGTTTGATTTTAAAACCATTTTTATCGCCTTTGACAAACGGTTTTAGGTTATCTTCAAGAGTGAGGAAAACCTCATCAAGTCCATCATCAGGTTCGCTGCTTGAAAGGATTTCGCTTGAGGAAGTGACTTCGCTACTAGAGACTTCCGGTCCTCCGGAGTTATCTAGTTCTATGTTGCTTCCATCTTTGCACGAAACTAGAAGGAAGACTGATGTAAACGTTAATAAAACTCTCTTTTTCATAATTCTTATCTAGAAAGCTCATACATTAGTATGCCGCCCGCCACTCCTACATTTAGGGAATCGATCCCATCCATTTCAATTCTTACCGCCTGATCAGCAAAGGCAATGCTTTCTTTTGAAAGACCTTTTCCTTCGTTTCCTAGCATCAAGACCATTTTTTGAGGTACATCTATGCCTTTTAGAGGTTTTGAAGTCGCTAAATCTGTCGCAAGAATGTGATATCCCGCCTTCTTTAGTTCTTTTAGATCATCGACTGGATTATCGTTTTTGCTTTGTTTGATGTTTAAGAAGAAAACCGCTCCTTGGGAGGCCATTAAGACCTTTGGAGAATAGACCTCTGCCGTTCCTTTTGATAAGACAACATCATAGAAATGGAACGCCAAAGCTGTTCTAAGGATAGTCCCTATATTCCCTGGGTCACCTACCTTTTCGAGGTAGATTACGTGGTCTGATGATAGTTCGTTTGGTTTTTGCTTATGACATAAAGCGACAATTCCTTCAGGGGTTTTTGTCGTTGTCAGTTTCTTAAGAATCTGTTCATTTACGATGTATTGAGGGACGTCTGTCTTCATCGTTTTTTCAAGCGTGAAAATGCATTCGACGACGCCTTTTTCAAGCGCCATCTCGACCATATGAAAACCTTCGACAACAAATAAGTCGCCTTTTGCGTCAAGGGCTTTTGCGGCTAACTTGACTTTTGAATTTGCTAACGAAGTTATTCTCTCAATCATAGATGTTCCTTATTAGTTTTTTGCGGGAATCCCAATAATCAGGGACTACCTTTAGTAGTATTTTATAGAATTTTTGTCCATGACCCAAAACAAAATGATGAGTTAATTCATGGGCAACGACCGAATCGATGGTGTGTTTGCTATAATGGACCAAAGACATCGAGAACATAATCGTGCCTTTGCTTCTATGGTTAACCCCATAAACGGTGTGGGCTTCTCTAACTTTTACTAAGTAATGGAAATCCACTCCCATTAGTTTTCCATAATAGGAGGTTGCCTCGGTCACATAAGGAAGAAGAATGTCCCTAAGGTATTTATTTTGTTTTTGCTTGCTCATCGAAGAAAAGCCTTCTATATGCTGCTTTTCGCCGAAAATATATACATCGTCTTGAATTATCGGGGCAGGTTTTTCTAGGGTTTTAGCTAACAATTTAGGAATCGACTTAAGAATAAAAGCGTCTATCTCATCCTTAAGGAATCTAGGGTTGGTATTGCACACAAATCCGTTTTTTCCTAGTTTCAAAGAGGTTGATCTTCTTCTTGGCGAATACCTAAATTCGACGACAAAACGCTCATTGTTTATCTCGAAGTTTCTCTCTTCGATATCGGTAACTGCCTGAAAACGTCTTCTTCTCATGCCGCAATTATAAACAATTTATAATTCAATGCACTTTCTAAGTGGAAAAAACGCTAAGAAAAGACTACACTACTTGCGTTATGGAAAAAATCTTAGTCAGTGCTTGCTTATGCGGCCTTAATACAAGATATGACGGAGGTCATGGTAACTTCCCTCTTCTTGAAAAACTTCGTAAATATTACGAAATCGTACCTTTCTGCCCTGAAGTCGAAGGCGGTTTATCCACACCTCGCGTTAGAGCGGAGATCATCAAAGGTCAGGTTATGACCGAAGATGGCAAAAACGTCACCAAAAATTATAACGCAGGCGCTGAAAAGGCTTTGAACCTCTGCCATTTCTTAGGCATTCGTATCGCAATCCTTAACGACAAGAGCCCTTCTTGCGGTTCTAGATACATCCATGACGGTTCTTTCAAAAACAATGTCATCGAAGGCATTGGCGTTACCGCTAGAGTCTTAATCGCCGACGGCATAAAAGTTTATAGTGACAAAGACGCATTGGAATTCCTTCTCCCAGAAGAAAAGAAAGAGAAAAAGAGAACCAATAGACACCTTGCAATAAACGCAAAACCAAGAAGATCCTTTAAAAAGGATGACAGTGAAGAAAAACCAGCAAGAAAGAGATTCTTCAAAAAGGATGAAAACAGAGAAAAAGAAGAATCATTTGAGAAAAAGCCATTCAGAAAGCGTTCTTTCGAAAAGAAAGATGACTTCAAGAAAGAAGGAAGAAAGCCATTTAGAAAAGACGGCGAACGTTCCTTCAAAAAGAGAGATGGCGAAAAGTCTTTCGGAGAGAAAAAGTCATTTGGGAAGAAACCTTTTAGAAAGGATGGCGAAAGGAAATCTTTCGACAAAAAACCAAAAGAAGGAAGATCCTTTGGTAGAAAAACATCATCTAGTAAGCCTTTTGCAAAGAAAGATGGTTTTAAAGGAAAATCTCAAAAAAGAACATTCAAAAACAAATAATATATAAATAAGGATTTAAGTTAGAGAGCTCTCGTAAAAGGGCTCTTTTTCTTTGATGTTTCCTATAGAATATCAGTTTTTGAATCTTATCTATTAAAATGTATAATACATATTATTTTAGACATATTGTATAACAATTTTAGAAATGCTATCTTTTATACAAATAAATATAAAAAGTCGCTAGCAAATTATTTTGCTTGCGCAATTAAGGAGAAAAAATGAAAAAACTTTCAGCACTTATGCTCCTTTCCGCTACCATGATCCTTGCATCATGCGGAAAACCGGCAGAGTCAAAACCAGCTGAGTCAAAACCAGCTGAAACAACAAGCCAGGTTGAAACTGAATCAAAACCTGAGTCTGTTCCATCAACACCAGCTCCATCCACGCCAGTTGCTTCATCAAGCCAGGCCCCTGCATCAAGCAGCACACCAGCAGCATCATCAAGCAAACCTGCTTCCTCATCAAGCAAACCAGTTGCTTCATCAAGCCAGGCCCCTGCATCAAGCAGCACACCAACAGTCACCGGCACTGTTGCAGTTGCAACAGTCGACTTAGTCGTCGAAAGCAACGTTGCTTACCTCAAAGTCACAGGTACAATCGACGGTTTAACAGGTAATGCAGCAAAATTCGCTTTAGGTCTTAAGCACAAAACAGACGCAAGCGGCGGTGTCACCGATCCTCTTGATGGCGAATGGTTAGTTGGTAGCGAAACACCAGCAGCAGCTGACTATAAGTTTGTCCCAACAATCGCAAACGGTTCCTTCGAAGTCAAGCTTTCACTTGCAGGAATCACCTGGGCTAAAGGCGCTTATGAAATGTATGTCGGTCCACAAGGCCACTATGAGAAAATCGACCTTCAGCAAGCTGATTATGGCGCAGGAAGCGTCAAAGCAAACGGCCTTAAGATGATTCTTCGCGGTGACCGCGACCTCATCTATGCAGAAGAACTCCCACCTGTTCTCCTCACCGAATCAACAGTTGTCGTCGAAGAAGAAAAAGCTATCCTCAAAGTCGGTGGCGAACTTGGTTCAGCAACAGAAGCTGAATTCCTTGCATTAACTGTTAAAGTCACAGCAGAAAGACAGGTTGGCGGCTATAACAAGTCAGTCATCGATGCAGCAAAAGTCACAACGGCTGTCGAAGGCACAAAAGGTTATGTCAAGATTGACGTCACAGCCTTAGGCGTTGGCGGTTACCAGATCAAACTCGGTTTCGATGGAACATCCGCTCCTAATACAGTCATGGAATGCGATTCCTACGACATGAGAGAAACACCAACAGTTGTTGGAACCAAAGGTTTCGCCCCATATTTCGCAGCAGGCACAAATGACGCAGACCACTTATATGGTTGCTGCGGCCTCTTCGTCTCCCATATCCATAACATGGTTCGTGGCGATAAATTAGAAGGTTCAGACGTTTACCCAGTCGCTTGCCCAGATAACGACCTTTCATACTATGAAATGGATCTCGCAGACCTTACAGGAGCAGCAACAACCGTCGGAAACGACAAAAAGATGAATAGCGGCAAATACGCAACCTTCAACATCACAGGCCTCCCAGCTGGTGAATACGAAGTCTACGCAAAAGCTCACGTCTCAACCGGAAACGAAGTTGCAAACGCAACAGTCGGTATGTCAACAGGCGCTCAGTTATCAACAGCAGGCGCTAACGGCGGCGACCCAGTTCCAGGACGTTACTACGCATATGTCGGCGAAGAAGCTACAGCTGAGAAAGTCTACACCGACACAGGCGATAAGAACTTCAACGCAATCGGCCTTAACGACGCAAGCAAGTTCTTATGGTCAACCGAAGCTATCATCCCATCCATGATGATCGGCGCAAACCAGACATCATTCACATTTAAGCACACAGGCGCAGGCTACTCACTCTACTTAGAGTCAATCCGTCTTGTCAGAGTCGGCACATACATGCCACCAGCAAAGAACGTTGTCTTCACCGAAGGTGCAATGAAGATCGAAGCTGAAGATTACTCAGTCAAGCACACAATCTTCACCAACACAGGTGAGGAAACAGACTACACAACAAACGGTAGCCAGTATCCAGTCAGCCTTAACGGCACCATCGAAGAAGACGAAACAGCATCAGGCGGCCAGTATGTCCATGGTGTCTTCAGAGAAGGCTGGAACAACAGCAAACGTTCCAATATGTCAGGCGAACTCCAATACAGAGTCAAATTAGCCGCTGACGCAAAAGTCAAAATCAAAGCTAAGATCAAGTCTGATATGGAAACCGAAAAAGTCTGCTTCGACCTCAAAGTTGATGGAGCTGCAAAAGGCACACTCAACGCTGCAAATGCATGGGTTGAAGTCGAATCCGATGCAATCGATCTTGCCGCAGGTGTCCACACCATCTCCTTCATCGGTGAACAATTAGGACAAAGCGAAAGCTATAGAAGCGTCTTAGCGGACATCGACTGCTTCACATTAGTCGAACAGGCTGCTGAATAATTGCTTCTGACTTAAGCCTTATAAAAACTAACAGGTCCCGTAAAAAGGACCTGTTTTTTATTATTGAAAAAGACGCTTTAATAAGCGCCTTATATTCTCTTTATCTGCCGTTTGCGGCTAATTGGAAATATAACTCTAGGAGAAGCGCGTTATGGTAATCCCTTATATCAAGCCCTGTGAGTTCGATAAAAGCGTTTAACCTGTAATTGAATGTATTTCTATGAATTCCTTCTCTTTTGGCGGTTTCTAGGCCATTTAGCCCACTTCTAAGGAATGAACCAGCGGTCTCTAGAAGTTCAGAAGGGACTTCTTTGAATTCTTTCCTTAATAAAGGGATGGACGAGAAATCACCAAAGGTGAGTTCTTTCATGAGGATGTCGGTTAGATAAACGCATTGGTTAGGGAAATAGCCGTAGGCTTCTGCTAAAAGCTTTTTCTCTAAAGGCCAAAACTTATGGGAAACAACGACCGTCATAGCTTTTTCTCTAGGACGAGAGGCTAGAAGGGAATTAATTTCCTCATTGCAGTCTTTTTCGCTTACGAAATAACCCATCCTTGTGTTTTCATATTGAAACTCCGCTTCAGGATCAAGGGTTTTGAAAAGACCTTCGAATTCAATCGTTTCGATATCTTTGTTCGTAAGGAATAGATATAAGCGTTTCATTAATACTTGTTTTCTTGTCTAACGTAGTTAACGTGGAGTTTTTTCTTATAGGCCTCAAGCATGTCTTCGCCAGTATACCCCAGACGTGGGAGGAGGTCTAAATAAGCATGAAAGGCAATCTCATAAGCTTCTTTATCGAAGTTGCGAGAGAAATCCACTACTTTTTGGTAAACATCCATGATTGCGCATGTGAGGTCCTTGAATTCTTCTCCCCCAAATTCATGGTTAAAGCTATCGATTCCGATAGTTATGCCAAGGGATAAGAAGAAATGGATGGCGTCTGCGTATTCATCCATGATGACTTCTTTTGCGGATGGTCCTTTTAAAGACCAGAACTTAAAAGTTCTCGTTTCGTTTGCAAACTCGCCGAGTTCGACAAGCAAGGCAAGGGTTCTTTTCTCTTTTGTGGTTGGATAGGAAACGCCTGGATGCTTGTCCATGATTTCCTTATCTAGGCCTAGTTGGAGGGAATATAGTTCTCTTAGTTCCATTTATTTCACCTCATATGGGGTTAAGTGCCAGATATCGCGGTTATATTCCTCGATTGTTCTATCGCTTGAGAAAGGTCCAGACATTGCGATGTTGTTGATGCAGGCCTTAGCCCAGGCTTTCTTGTCTTTGTAATATTCGTCCACCTTAGCGCAGGCTTTGTCATACATATCAAAGTCAGCAAGGATATAGAACTGGTCTCCCCTATTCATGACTTCATCAAAGATGAGTCTGAAGCGATCATGCGCCCTAACTGCCCATGGGCCGGTGAAAAGGGAATCCATGACCGCTTTGACAATTGGGTTGCTATCATAAACGTTCCATGGGTTATATTGGCCGTTTTCGTTATACTTTTGGACTTCTTCCGCGGTTAAGCCGAATATGACTTCGTGCTCTCTTCCAGCAAAGTCGGCGATTTCGATATTAGCGCCGTCAAGCGTTCCAAGAGTTATTGCGCCATTCATCATAAGTTTCATGTTTGATGTGCCTGAGGCTTCTTTGCCTGCTGTTGAAATCTGCTCGGAGACATCGGCGGCAGGGATGATTTTCTCAGCAAGAGAAACACCATAGTTCTCGACGAAGACGATCTTCATGAACTTGTTGGCTTCTGGGTCGTTATTGATGACTGCAGCAACCGCGAGAATGAGCTCTATGATACGCTTTGCGTATTCATAGGATGGTGCAGATTTTGCGCCGAAGATATAAACGTGAGGTTCCATCTTGAAGCTTTCTGGGTCACTCTTAAGACGGATATAGTTTGCCATGATTCTAAAGAGATTCATGAGCTGACGTTTGTAAGCGTGAAGCCTCTTGATCTGGACGTCGAAGATAAAGGACGGATCGATGTCGATGTTATATTTTGCTTTGACGAACTTAGCGAATTTGACCTTGTTCTCATGTTTGATTTCCATGACTTTCTCTTGGACTTCTTCATCATTTTCGAAAGCCTTGAAGTTCTTTAAGTCTTCCGGGTGACGGATCCATGAATCGCCGATTTTCGAGGTAATTAAGTCAGCAAGGGCTTCGTTTGCGTATAAGAGCCATCTACGGTGAGTTACGCCGTTAGTTTTGTTATTGAACTTATCTTGATGGAGTTCGTAGAAATTCTTGAATGTGTAATTTTCTAAGATTCCAGTATGGATTTTAGCGACGCCGTTGACGCTATAGCCTGCATAGATAGCCATGTTTGTCATATGGATTTGGCCATCTTTGATGATTTGCATCTGATAGCGTTTCTCACCTGGAACGCCTTTTTCATTCATTTCCTGGTTAAATCTGCGGTTGATTTCCTCAATGATCATGTAAACGCGAGGAACGAGGGTCTGAACATAATGGACCGGCCACTTCTCAAGAGCCTCTGGCATGACGGTGTGATTGGTGTATGCAACTGAATTTCTGACTGTTTCCCACGCTTTATCCCAACCATAACCATATTCATCCATCATGAGCCTCATCATTTCTGGGATAGCGAGAATTGGGTGGGTGTCATTGAGCTGGAAGCAATAATGATCCGCTAAATGGTCGAGGTTTCCATATCTTCTAACCTCCCCACGCATGACGGATTGAAGGCCGGCGCTAACTAAGAAATACTGCTGGCGGAGTCTAAGCATTCTGCCGTTTTCCGTCGAATCGTCTGGGTAAAGACCAAAAGACAACTCTTTTAGAGTTGATAGATAGTCATTGAACTTCATGTCGGTTGGAAGATTTGATTCGCTTGGCTCAGCTGACCAAAGTCTAAGGGTGTTAGCTACACCGTTTTTATAACCAACGACCGAGACATCGTATGGGACTGCTCTAACACAGGTCGCGTTAACTGTTCTTAAAGCGTATTCGCCATTATCTTTCATGTATGTTTCAGCATTTCCGCCGAATTTGACTTCGACTGCGTGCTTTGGTTTTCTGACTTCAAAAACAAAACCGTTTGATAACCACTGATCTGGGAGTTCTGTTTGGGCGCCGCGGACAAATTTCTGGCGGAAAAATCCATATTCATAACGGATGGTGTTGCCATTCATTGGCAAACCTAAAGATGCTGCGCTATCTAAGAAACAAGCGGCAAGACGACCAAGGCCACCGTTGCCTAAACCTGCATCTGGCTCAAGGTCTTCGAGATCGTTAATATCAACGCCTAAATCCGCTAATCCTTCTTTGGCTACTTTGTAGATGCCAAGGTTTTGCATGTTGTTTAGCATCAATCTTCCGATTAAGAACTCCATCGAGAAATAGATGCACTGCTTCTTCCCTGCTTCTGTTTCTTCTCTGCAGTTTCTCCAGTGGGTACCCGCATAATCGCGAACCATTTCGCCAAGAACTTCAAATTTCTCGGTGATATGAGATTTTTCTACGGATTCACCGTGTTTCTCACTGATTCTTCTTTCAAATTCTTCTTTAAATTCTTCTTTGTTAGCAAACATGTTTTTTGCCCTTTCTATTTATTTCCTGCTGGCGGTTTTTCTTGGCTTTGGAGCTTCTTTTATTTTCCTTTTGAAAATACATGCGGCATATGAGCCAAGTTTTATCGTAATGTGATGGGAGCGGTTTTCAGGTCCTCCAGGATTCGAATGAACTGAAAGTCCGTTATATTGGTTATGGCCTCCATACACATCTTTATCGCTATTGAAGAGTTCTTCCCATTCCCCTTCGTTATTAACCCCTACGTCATAATGCTCATAATACTCTGGGGTCATATTGAAGACGAAGAGAAGGTCGCTATCTTTCGCTTGTCTTTCGAAGGCAAAGACTGATTGGTCTTTGTTATCGACTAAGTTCCAAGAGAAATGCGCTGGGTTATATTCCTCGAATTTCATCGCGTCTTCTGATTGATAGATAAGATTGAGATCTCTTAAGAGTCTTCTTACCGAATCGTGTTTTGGGAATGTTAAGAGGTTCCAAGGAAGGGATTTATCCTCATTCCATTCGTCGAAAGACGCTAATTCGTTGCCCATGAAATTTAGTTTTTTGCCTGGGTGGGCAAATTGATATGTATAAAGGTTACGAAGAAGATCGAACTTAGTTTCGTAATCTCCAAACATCTTGTTGATTAAGGTTCCTTTTCCATGGACGACTTCGTCGTGGCTTAAAGGAAGAAGGAAATTCTCGCTCCAGAAATAGGCCATCGAGAATGTGAGTTTGTAATGGTCATATTTCTTATATATTGGGTCTAATGCGTAATACTTTAAGGTGTCATTCATCCAGCCAAGGTCCCACTTATAGTCAAAACCAAGGCCACCATATTCGATAGGCTTGGTGACGCCTAAGAAATCGGTGCTATCTTCGGCAATCATCATAACGTCATTGTGGGCGATATGGATTTTGCCGTTTAAGCGCTTGATGAATTCTGTTGCCCCGGTGTTTTCGCCTTTTGATTTATCGCCATCCCAATAAAGGATATTCGATACTGCGTCGCATCTGATTCCATCAAAATGGAAATAGTCGAGATAATAGTTCATCGCAGACATCAAAAAGCTTCTTACTGGGTCTTTCCCTAAATCAAATAGGCATGAACCCCACTGCGAGAAGGTATGGGCTGGGTCGCTATATTCAAATAAGCACGTTCCATCAAATTCCCTTAAAGCAAAGGCGTCGTTAGCAAAATGAACCGGAGCGAAATCAAGGATCACGCCAAAACCCGCTTGGTGCATTCTGTCGACGAAAGACATTAATTGGAACGGATTTCCATAGCGGGAATCCACGCTATAGAAGCCAGTCGCCTGATATCCCCAAGAACCATCGAATGGGTATTGGGAGATAGGCATAATCTCAACATGGGTGAAGCCATTTTCCTTTAAATAAGGAATAAGGTAATCAGCAACCTCTTCGTATGATGGGAAACGGTCCCCTATTTTGCCTTTCCAGCTTCCGATATGGATTTCATAGATGGACATAGGCTTATCAAAGCATCTATCTCTTTTTAACATCCATGAATTATCGTGCCAAACAAAGTTTTCGATATCGAAAAGGCGTGAGGCGGTCAACGGCCTATGCTCGCTAAAGAAGGCAAATGGGTCAGCTTTGTCCACATACTCCCCTTTTGCGTTCTTGAAATGATATTTGTATGACTGGTAATTGGTTAATCCTTCTATGAAGATTTCCCAAGTTCCGGAATCATCGATTTTATTTAATTTGTTTTTTGTAGCGTCCCAGTTATTCCAATCGCCGATGACGGAAACATCACTAGCCATTGGGGCATAGAGCCTAAAAGTAACGCCATATTTGCCGTCATTTTCTTCAAAGTGGGCGCCGAAGAAACGATAAGCTTCGATCGATTGGCCCATTAAGAAGTCATAAAGCGCACCAAAAGCCATAGGAATCGTCCCTCCTTTACGCACTAGATTATAAATGAATCCTTTCTTTTAGAAAAGAAAAAGAGCATTTTTTGATTTGCTCTTACTCTAAATAAAGAGTAAAGTATACTAGACAAAAGAGGTAAAAAATTATGGCAAAAGTTATGGCAGTCAATGCCGGTTCATCCTCCATCAAGTACAAATTGTTCGAGATGCCTGAGGAAAAAGTTATCTGTTCTGGTCTCGTTGAGAGAATCGGACACGATGACGCTCACTTCGTTATCAAATTTAACGGAACAAAACACGAAGAATTTCTTCCAATGAAGGATCACTCCATTGGTGTTGAGATGATTCTTAAAGCACTTCTTGATTTACACATCATCGAATCATATGACGAAGTCAAAGCTGTCGGACACCGTGTTGTCCAGGGTGGCAAATACTTCTCAAAATCTGCATTATTCAACGAAGACACTGAAGAAAAGGTCACAAAGCTTATTCCGCTCGACCCTCTTCACGCTCCAGCTCACTTAATGGGTTTCCACGCTTTCAAAGAAGCTCTTCCTAACGCTGTTGCTATTGCAGTCTTCGATACAGCTTTCCACCAGACAATGGAACCAGAAGATTATCTCTTCCCGATTCCATATGAATTCACTGAAAAATACGATTGCCGCAGATACGGCGCTCATGGCACTTCCCATAACTATGTTATGCTCGAAGGCGAGAAATATGTCGCTGACACAGAACATAAACGCATGATCACCTGCCACTTAGGGTCAGGCGCTTCAATCTCCGCTATCAAAGATGGCAAATGTGTTGCTACCTCAATGGGTCTTACACCTTTAGGCGGAATCATGATGGGCACAAGAACTGGCGACATGGATCCATCCGTCTACTACTACCTTTGTGATGAAGCTAAGCTTCCATACGACGAAGTCTATGACATCATGAATAAAAAGAGCGGCTTCTTAGGCGTTTCCGGCGTTTCTAATGACACGCGTGAAGTCTTAACCGCCGCTAAAGAAGGCAACGAAAGAGCAAAGACCGCTATCGATTTATGGGCAAGACGCGTTGCTGATTATATCGGTTCTTACTTTGTAAGACTTGGCGGCGCTGACCTTATCATCTTCACAGGCGGTATTGGCGAAAACGCTACAGACTACCGTCAGGCAGTCTTAACCAGAGTCGAAGAAGCTCTTGGCTTATCAATCAATTACGAACTCGATAAAGATATCTGTGGAAAAGAAGCTATCATCTCTAACCCAGATTCAAAAGTCAAAGTCGTCGTCATCCCAACCGACGAAGAAGTCATGATCGCTCGTGACTGCATGAAGGCACTTAACGGAACTTTATAATATGAGACTTGATCCGGTCATTTCCAAATATGCGAAAGAGCACTCTAAGGAGTTCAATCTTTTTAGACGTGCGGTCGAAAGATATGACCGAATCGCCATATTCCGTCATATTAAGCCAGACTCCGACGCTCTAGGCGCTCAGTTTGGCTTAAAGACTTTCATAAATGATAACTTCCCGAACAAGGAAGTGAGGGTTTTAGGTGACCATCATGTCACATTGACCCCTCGCGTTTTCCCTGACGCAGATAAACTTAGCGAAGCATGGTTCAAAGAACCATTCCTTGCTATTGTTTTGGATGTTGGGGATCACGAAAGAATTGCCGATCCTCGTTATAAGAAAGCCTCTTATATCTGTAAGGTCGACCACCATCCTTTCAAAAAGGAAATAGCTCGCCATCCAATTAACGATGAGAAGATGGCGGCGGCAAGCGAACTTCTTTGCGACATTCTCTTCTCATGGAAGGGATGCACCGTTTCTAAAGAGACCGCTAGATATTTATATATGGGTGTTGTTGGTGATTCTGGACGTTTTGAGTTCAGCTGCACATCATCTCATACATTCGCTATAGCTAAGGCTTTAGTGGATACTGGCATCAGCATCAATTCGATTTATCTCGAGATGTATCAGAAAAAGATCGAGGATTTAAGATCAGTCGCTTATATCCTTTCGCATTTTAGCGTTTCTCCTCATGGGGTTGCTTATTATGTTTTAAGCGATGAGACCCAGAAGGAACTTGGTATTTCTAGGGAACAAGGAAAGGAAAACGTCAATCTTTTCTCTAATATCGAAGGCATTGAGGCTTGGTGCAGCGTGACCGAAGACCCTAATCCAAAGGATTATTGTTGGAGAGTCTCAATCCGTTCTAAGAGATTAGATATCTCAGGCATCGCTTCGAAATGGAGAGGCGGAGGACATCCTCAGGCATCAGGGGCCAAAGTCAAAAGCTTAGAAGAGCTACCACTACTCATCGCAGATTTGGATGAGCTTTTCAAATAGAGGAAAAATTAGATGAATATTCTTGCTGGTTTAGCCAATATGCATTTCGCACCGCTAATACTTCTCTATCTTTTTGCTGCAGGAACATTAGTTTATGTTT
Source organism: Bacilli bacterium (assembly GCA_045598525.1). Classification (GTDB taxonomy): domain Bacteria; phylum Bacillota_I; class Bacilli_A; order RFN20; family CAG-826; genus UBA4951. The sequence continues at coordinate 109,285 of JAZLMH010000003.1, forward strand.
CTGTCAAATTGAGTGACTATTTGAACATTATCGATCAAAAGAGCAATATTTCAGGGGCTTTTCTTGGCGGCATCGTCCTTGCCATGGTCACTTCTCTTCCTGAACTATTCTCAAGTTTGACCGCTACGGTGTTCGTTAAGAACAACAACTATGTTCTAGGCAACGTTTTAGGAAGCAACATATTTAATATGTTGATATTCGCTTTGATCTTCTTCTTTTTCTACCGTTCGATGGTCGAAAGGAAGGTATCCAAGTTCTTCTTGGTGTCTATGGCTTTTGCTGGGGCTTTATATGTTCTTGTCGGAATTGGCGGATTCGTATTCGCTCAGTTTGGCTGGTTTATCGGCTACTTTAACCCTATAAGCCTTCTTGTTGCTGGGGTCTACGCTTTATCGGTTTGGAAAACGCCAAAGATCGAAGAGGCCGAGGAAGAGGATGAAGAAGAGACTAAAGATATTTCCCTAAGAAAGGCCGTTATATTGTTTGTCGTTTTTGCCCTTATCTTAATTGGGGCTTCAATATTCACCACTTATCTTACCGATGCGATCAGCGTCAAATTCAATCTTGGCGCTTCATTTGGTGGGGCTTTATTCCTTGGGGTTGCTACCTCTATCCCAGAGCTCACTTCCACCATCAACCTTTGCAAAAAGAAGAATTTCCAAGCCGCTTATAGCGACTTAATCGGAAGTTGCATCTTTAATTTCCTTATTCTTGCAATAGGCGACGCCCTTTCGTTTAACTGCCCAGCAAACGTTTATAGTTTTGATCAATCATCATTTATGATGATAGTGTTTGGAGTTATTGAGTTTATTGCCTTATTGATCGCTCTTATAATTCTTATTAAAGGCGTTGATGCAAATAGAATCGGATATAAAATCGTTTTCTATGCATTAGGGTTTGTCCTTGTTGCTTCTTACACCGCTTTCTTAATCACATCAAATATCGATTTAGGTATAGCGTTTGCGCCCTTTCTAAAATAAAGCAAACATAAAACGAAAACCCTGACATCAGGGTTTTTGTTATTCTAGATTCACTTCTCCAAATTTATTGAAGTACGGAAGGACGTCTCCTTTTAGGCATTCGTCATTTTTAACAAAGGTCAAATCATATAATTCATTTTCGATTTTATATGGGCAATGGACAAACTTCCCTTCATCCAAAGCAAAGTGACCATGTTCAGTTTTCTTTATGAAAACATCTTCATCCTGATAATAGAAATATAAGGATTCTTTATCTTCTTTATTCATTGCTTTCTCTAAAAGAGAAAGAGATTTGAAATAATAAAGGGATTTGCGGCTATGGAGATTGTGGTTTCTGCTTTTATTGAGGTTATCCATTAAGTCACCCCATTTTACTTTGCTCGCTGTTTTGTTTTTGGAAATGGCCAAGACGTATTTGAGATATGGCACTCCTTCTATGTGAGTAAGAAGCTCCACTGCATCAAGAACTTCTTTTGTTATTCCTCTAGCTTCTAAGACTTTTCTAGGAAATATGTCGCCGCAGTCTTCGATGACGTCATGAAGAAGAGCGGCCGCTATAGATTCCTCTGTGTCGCAGCGTAAGGCAACACGGATTGGGTGGTATACATAAGGCATTCCGCCTTTATCCATTGTTCCTTTGAATGCTTCAAGGGCGATTTCAAAAGCATCTGCGATTAACGAAGTGTATTTCATCCCCTTATCAACAAAAGCGTACGTTCTTACATCTTCATCGCTTTCATGAAGAATGAAGTATTTTGCCTTTGTTTTTAGGGTATCTAAGATAAACCTTATGTTTTTTGTGTATAAACCAGCATCAAAGACGTTAGATTCTTTTCTCGCGGTTTTATGATATGCGCTTAAAAGTTCTAAGAGCAAAACGTAATCCAATTGCTCAAAATCGCCATATTCCTTAAAAGGATCGAAGTCCTTAGGAAAAGATGACCCTTCAAGTATAATCTCTGATTTATCTAGGGCTTCAATAAAGGCTAACCTATCCTCGTTTTTCTTTCCTTGTTTTCCTCTTGTTATCAAAGGAGCGTCAGGAAGAGAGAGGATCGACTCATATGTTTTATGGGTATATGCGAGTTCTTTGTCTAAATAATTCATTAGTCTTCTACTTCAAGTGGCACAAAGTCGAACTTAAGGACATCGAATAATCCTTTGTCGACTAATCTAAGGTGTGGAATAACGGCAAGCGAGAGGAAGGTAAGAGAGAAGAACGCTTCTTTGTTCTTATCGACCCCCATTGCGTAAGCCTTGTCCGCAAGATTCTTGCTTTGTTTCTGAATAACCTCAGAAGCTTCGCTAGACATAATTCCAGCAATATCAAATTTAACGGATTCAACGGTATTTTTTTCTTTGTCGGCAATGACCATACCACCGCCGATTCTGGATAGTTCATTGACTGCTTTTAAGATGCATTCATTGTCATCGCCTAAGATGATGATGTTATGGGAGTCATGAGCGACTGAGATGCCCATTGCGCCGCCTTTGAAACCATAGCCTTTGATGAGGGCTTTACCAATGTTTCCAGTCATCTTATGCCTTTCGACAACGATCATTTTTAAGAGATCTGTTCCTTCGATTACGACATCTCCATCTTTCGAATCGACCGCCTCAATCGTTTCCCCTGTCATAACGCCGGTAGAACCGGTTGTCATGATGCGGGCTTTCTTTGTTTTTAGTTCAATCTTAAAGTCATCTTTGGTGAATTCTTTAATGTGGACTGTGTTCTTAACGAATTCAGGAAGATAGCGTTTTGAGGTATCGAAAAGTGGTTTTCCTTCTTTTGCGACTACCTTGCCATCTTTGATTACAAGACGAACGTTGAAGTCTTTCAAATCATCGACAATTGCTAAGTCAGCATAGTAGAAAGGTGCGATGGCGCCTCTATATTTAAGTCCATAACACTCACAAGCGTTAATTGTTCCTAAAGCGACAGCAAGAACTGGATCCAAGCCTGCTTCGACAACTTTTTTAAGAGCGAAGTTAAGGTGACCATATTCTTTGATGTCTGCTGCGTGTTTGTCATCCGTGCAAAGAATGACACGTCTATAGTTATATGGGGTGATAGCGTTAACAAGCTCCATGCTTCTTGTGTAGGAGCCAACGCGTAAATGGCAGTAAACACCTTTTGAGATCTTTTCTTTCATCTCATCGACAGTGACACATTCGTGGTCTGTTGAAATGCCACCGCAAAGATAACCGTTTAATTCATATCCCGTAAGCATTGGCGCGTGACCGTCGATAATCTTGCCGGCTTCATGGGTTGCTTCAAGTTTCTTCAATGTGTCTGAGTCACAGCCGATAACTGATGGAAATGCCATGAATTCACCAAGGCCATTGATGTTTTCATTGACTATATTTTCTGCGATTTCTTTTCCCCCTAAAATAGCGCCGCTTGTCTCCCATGGAGTAGCTGGTACGCATGAAGGAAGCTGAACCCTGATATCAAGAGGTACGTTCTTAGAAGCTTCAATAACATAATTAACGCCATCCATGCCAAGAACGTTGGCGAGTTCATGAGGATCGGCGATGATTGTCGTGGTTCCGTAAGGTACGATCATGGAAGCAAATTCTTCTGGTGTCGCCTGTGATGATTCGATATGGACATGGCCATCGATTAATCCAGGGATAACGACTTTTCCACTACAATCGATTTCCTTTTCTCCGCTATATTCTCCAAAACCGACTATTCTATCGTCTTTAATACCGATATCTCCGACTCTGATAGTTCCTTCAAAAACATCTACGAAAGATGCGTTTTTAAGAACTAAATCACATTTATTTTCTTTTAATGCGGCTTTAATGTACTTCTCTAACATAGGTAATACCTCTTGTGTTTGCTTCATTATATATGAAGCGTTCATGTTTTTATATTTTAGATTAAAAAAAGCCCTTTTGTGGGCTTTATGATTAACGTGATCTTATCGATTCTGCCTTCTCTACAATTTCACGCATTCTTGATTCTGCGTCTTTGTTGGCGTTTTTTGTCTTCTTTCTCTGACTCTTTTTTACGTTAACATAAATTACGCCAGGGATAATTAAGATTAGAAAGAGGAATAATGCGAGTACCCTGTTGCTTTTAGGAAGGGGCTTGATTGATTTACGGACTGCTTCATATTCTTTTTCAAGTTCCACTAATTCACCATGATGAGCAATTTCTCTTTGGCGGACCATGATGCAGTATTTTTTCCAAGCGTTATTGGTTCTTTTATAAACTTCGTCTTCAAGAACTTCCCAACCAAAAGATTTGAGATCTTTGACGTGCTTTTCAGAATCGAAAGCGTCTTCTCGCTGCTCGTCTGGCCCGAATTTGTTACCTTTTAGCAAAACTCTATTTGATTCAATCATAAAATTGTCTTTCTTGCCTTTAGTCTAGCTTAAACTTCTTTTTCTTCAAAGATAAATAAACATTTTGGCCAACAAAAAAGCCACTTATGTGGCTTTAATTTGCTATTCCCATTCAATGGTTGCCGGAGGTTTGGAAGTAATGTCGTAGACGATTCTGTTTGCGTTCTTTACTTCGTTGACGATTCTATTGGAAATGCGTTCAAGGACGTCGAATGGAATTCTTGCCCAGTCGCATGTCATAGCGTCTATTGACGTGACCGCTCTAATGGCAATGACATTCTCATATGTTCTATGGTCGCCCATGACGCCAACGGTTTTGCTATTGGTAAGAACTGTGAAGTACTGCCAGATATCCTGGTCTAAGCCAGCTTTTGCGATTTCGTCTCTAAGGACATAGTCACTGTCTCTTACTGTTTCAAGTTTTTCTCTTGTGATGTCGCCCATGATGCGGACCGCAAGGCCTGGCCCTGGGAATGGCTGTCTTAAGACGGCTTCTTTTGGAAGGCCAAGTTCGAACCCTACGCGTCTTACTTCATCTTTGAAGAGATCTCTTAATGGCTCAATGATTTCTTCGAAATCAATGACTGATGGAAGACCACCGACATTGTGATGGCTCTTGATGACGTCTGCAGGTCCTTTTCCTGATTCAATGACATCTGGATAGATTGTGCCTTGGACTAAGAAATGGACTTTCTTATCAAAGGATTTTGAGAAGCGTTCAAACGAACGGATGAACTCTTCGCCGATGATCTTACGTTTCTTTTCGCTATCGGAAACGCCTTCAAGTCTTGTTAAGAAACGTTCGCTTTCGTCTAATTTGATTAAGTTCATGCCAAGTTCATCTTTGAACTGGTGCATTACTTGTTCAGCTTCGTATTTTCTAAGTAAGCCATGGTCGATGAAGACACAGGTTAATTGGTCACCTACTGCTTTATGAAGAAGGGTTGCTGCGACACTTGAATCAACGCCGCCGCTCATAGCGCATAAAACGTTCTTGTCGCCAATCTTTTCTTTGAGTTTGCTGACCTGCTCATTGACGAAATTGGACATAGTCCAATCACCTTTAGCGTGGCAGACTTCGTATAAGAAGTTTTCTAATATCTTATTTCCGTATTCGGAATGGACTACTTCTGGATGGAACTGAACGCCATAGATGGCTTTGAGGTCATTCTCAAAAGATGCGATTGGGCATGTTCCCGCTTCTGTTTTTGAGGTAGCGGTAAATCCAAAAGGAACTTTGGAAACATAATCGGTGTGGCTCATCCAGCTGATTGATCTTTGAGGGATGTTTTTCCAAAGTTTCGATGAATCGTTTGTTTTGACGATTTCACGTTTGCCATATTCGCTTGTTGTGGCATGGGTAACTGTTCCGCCTAAGGTATATGCGATAAGCTGACAGCCATAGCAAATTCCAAGAACAGGGATTCCAAGTTCGAGAATTGCTGGATCAATATGTGGTGAGGATTCTTCATAGACGCTATTAGGTCCGCCAGTGAAGATGATGCCGATTGGGTTATATTCTTTGATAGCCTCAACGCTCATGTTGCATGGTTTGAGATCACTATAAACGTGAAGGTCTCTAACACGACGGCAGATGAGTTGGTTATATTGACCACCGAAGTCTAATACTAATACTCTTTCGTGATTCATAACTTTTCTTCCTGATTTTAATCTCGGTAATTATAACACTCACTATTGTGAGCGGTATCGATTTTTATTCGACGGTGACTGATTTTGCAAGGTTTCTTGGCTTATCGACATTAAGGCCTTTTGCGACGCTTAAGTAATAGCTAAGAAGCTGGAGAGGGATGATTGCTAACGATGTTGTGAAATATCTATTTGTTCTTGGGATATAGACAACGAAATCAGCATTATCTTCCAATGCGTAGTTTCCAGCATTTGTGATACTGCAAATATAAGCGCCTCTGCTCTTGACTTCAGCAAGGTTTGATCTGATTTTTTCAAGCAAGGTATCTTGCGTTGCGACCCCTACTACAAGGGTTCCTTCTTCGATAAGGGAGATAGGACCATGTTTGATTTCCCCAGCTGCATAAGCCTCACTATGGATGTAGGAGATTTCTTTTGTTTTAAGGGAACCTTCGAGAGAAATGGCGTAGTCGATGCCTCTACCGATGAAATACATATCTTGGGCACCGCAGTATTTTGAGGCGAACCACTGGATACGTTTCTTATCCTCGACAATTTTTTGGATCTGTTCTGGAAGTTTCTTAAGGTCTTCAATCATCGAAACATAATATGATTCAACAATTGTTCCTTTGGCCTCAGCAAAAGCCATGGCGATTGCGTATAACGCAATAAGCTGAGCGCTATATGCTTTTGTCGTGGCGACAGAAATCTCTGGGCCTGCGAGCGTATAAAGAACGTAATCGGATTCTCTTGCGATTGATGAACCGACGACGTTGACGATGCCAAGGGTTTTAGCGCCGTGTTCTTTAGCAAGTCTTAAAGCCGCTAAGGAGTCGGCAGTTTCGCCGCTTTGTGAAATGATGATGACCAAATCGTCGCTCGTGACGATTGGATTACGGTAACGATATTCGCTTGCAAGTTCGACGCGGACTGGCATTTTTGAAAGGTCTTCGAAGATGTATTCGCCGACTTTTCCAACATGATATGCGCTGCCGCAAGCAACGATGTGGATGTTTTTGAACGAAGAGATGATCTCTTTTGTTAAGCCTGTTTCGTCAAGGTTGATTTTATCGTTTTTGAGGACGCTATTAAGGGTATCCAAAACTGCTTTTGGCTGCTCATGAATTTCTTTGATCATGAAATGCTCATAGCCGCCTCTTTCAGCTGCGCTGATATCCCATTTGATTTCTGTAGGTTCGATTGCGATTGGTTCTTGGTCGATATCGAAGAACTCGACTTCCCCTTTTCCGATCTTGGCGATTTGGAAATTGTCTAAGAAATAAACGGTTTTTGTGTATTTGATTATTGGTGTGACGTCGCTTGCTAAGAATGCTTCATCGTCTTTAAGGCCGACAACGAGAGGTGATTCTTTTCTTGCCGCATAGATTGTTCCAGGGTGATGTTTGAACATAACGGCAAAAGCATATGAACCATTGATTCGGTTCATCGCATGGGAAATTGCCTGAAGAGGCCCTTGTCCATATTTCTTGTAATAATAATCGATAAGCTTAAAAGCGACTTCGCTATCGGTCTGAGAATAGAATTTATAGCCTTTGCGAACTAGTTTATCTTTGAGTTCGTGGTAGTTTTCGATAATGCCATTATGAACGCCGACGACGTTTAAATCATCGCTGCAATGTGGGTGGGCGTTATTTTCGCTAGGCTCGCCGTGTGTTGCCCATCTTGTGTGGCCGATGCCGACGTCTCCTTTAAGGGATTTGCCATTGTTTGTCTTATTGCAAAGATTAGTTAATCTGCCTTTTGCCTTGATGACCTCAGGATCGCTTGTCCCATTACGAACAGAAACGCCTGCGCTATCGTAACCGCGGTATTCGAGTTTTTCGAGTCCCTCTAAAAGAATAGGAGCCGCTTCTTTTTTTCCGTTATATCCGACAATTCCGCACATTATTTAATACCCTTTCTTGCTTTGGCTGCTTTTACGAGCTCAACAAAGAGAGGCTGTGGATGATTTGGTCTTGATTTGAATTCTGGGTGGAACTGAACGCCGATGTAGTGTGGATGATTTGGAATCTCAACCGTTTCAACGATTGTGCCATTGTCCAAATGACCGGTGACCATAAGTCCTTTTTCCTCGAGTTCCTTACGGAATTCGCTGTTGTACTCATATCTATGACGGTGACGTTCGCTGATGACTTCCTCGCCATAAGCGCGTTCCATGATAGAACCTTTGATGATGCGGCAAGGATATGCGCCTAAACGCATTGTGCCGCCTTTTGTTTCCACACTCTTCTGAGCTTCCATTAAGTCGATGACTTTATGGGTTGATTCAGGAGCGAATTCTGCTGAATGGGCATCTTTATAGCCAAGGACGTTTCTGGTGTATTCGATGACTGCGATCTGCATGCCTAAGCAGATGCCGAAATATGGTAAGCCGGTTTCACGGCAGTATTTTGCGGTTGTGATCATGCCTTCGATGCCACGGCTGCCGAATCCCCCAGGGACGATGACGCCGTCGACATCTTCAAGTTTTTCAGCGACATTCTCTTCGTCGATGAGTTCGCTATCAAGCCATTTAATCTTTACATTTACATGTTCAGCAAAGCTGGCGTGGTTGAAAGATTCAACGACTGAGAGATATGCGTCTTCAAGAGCGACATATTTGCCAACAAGGGCGATTGTGACTTCTCCACTTCTTGTTCTCTCGTTTTTGATGACTGTTTCCCAAACAGACATGTCTGGTTCTGGGAGTTCTAAGCCTAAGACTCTACAAACGACGTTATCTAAGCCTTTCTCATGGAGGAAGACTGGGCATTCGTAAAGAGATGAGAGGGTGAGGTTTTCGATGACTGCGTCTTTTGCGACGTTACAGAATAAAGCAATCTTATCAAGGATGCCTTGGTTAAGATGGCGGTCAGCACGAGCGACGATGATGTCTGGGTGGATGCCAAGAGATTCAAGGGTTCTGACAGAGTGCTGGGTTGGCTTTGTCTTATGTTCTTTAGCAAATTCAAGGTAAGGAACAAGAGTAACGTGGATGAAACAGCAGTTATTTTTGTTTTCGATGTTGATCTGACGGATCGCTTCGATGAAGGACTGAGATTCGATATCGCCGATCGTACCGCCGATCTCGGTGATAAGGACATCGCAGCCTGTCATCTCCGCCTCTTTATAAAGGTAGGATTTGATTCTATCAGTGACGTGAGGGATGATCTGGACGGTTTTGCCAAGATAATACCCTTCTCTTTCTTTTTGGAGAACCTTCTGGTAGATACGGCCAGATGTGATGTTTGAATACTGGTTAAGGGATTCGTCGATGAATCTCTCGTAATGGCCTAAGTCTAAGTCTGTTTCGAGGCCATCATCAGTGACGAAAACCTCGCCATGTTGGACAGGGTTCATTGTCCCAGGGTCAACGTTGAGATATGGATCGCATTTGACAACAGCGACTTTAAGACCTCTGTTTTTTAGAAGACGACCGAGGGAGGCAGCGGTAATGCCTTTGCCAAGACCTGAAACGACACCGCCAGTAACGAATATAAACTTAGCCATAATAGCTCTCCTTAGTAGTGTCTTTTCACAAAGTGAAAAGTAAATTATCGATAGATGATTTCATCTCTTTCTGCCCCAACGGAGACATAAGAGATATGAGCGCCGATTTCTTTTTCGACGTAAAGGACATATTCTCTTGCTTCAACAGGAAGATCTTCCCATTTGCGGCAAGCGGTAATGTCACAGTTCCAGCCTTTAAGTGTTGTGTAGACTGGTTCGCATTTATTAAGCATTGAAGGGAATGGGAATCTTGTTAAGACTTCATTTCCGTATTTGTATCCAACGCAGACTTTGATTTCTTCCATGTAGGAAAGAACGTCCATTTTCGTGATAGCGATATCAGTTGCGCCTTGGACTTCGACGCCATATCTTGTGGCGACTAAATCGATTGGGCCGACTCTTCTTGGTCTTCCTGTCTTAGCGCCATATTCGAAGCCTGCTTCTCTAAGCTTGTCTGCTTCTTCTCCAAACCATTCCGTGACGAATGGGCCTTCGCCAACGCAGGTTGAATATGCTTTGACAACGCCGATGACTTTGTCCATTCTTGCGCTTGGGAAGCCTGAACCGACTGGAGCATAAGCAGCTGTTGTGTTTGATGAGGTTGTATATGGGTGGATACCGTAATCAAGATCGCGGAGTGAGCCAAGTTGGGCTTCAAAGAGGATGGATTTTCCTGCTTTGTTGCTTTCTTTTAAGAAAAGGCCGGTGTCTTTGATATATGGGGCGAATTTCTTTTCGAAGTCTTCAAGGATTGCCATGATTTCATCGATTGAGTAGATTTTGCCACCATAGACTTTGTCTAAGACGAGATTCTTGTAATCGAGGATTGTCTCAATGTGCTCTCTTAAAGCGTCTTTGTGGAGAAGTTCCCCTGCTAAGATTGTTTTCTTTGAGTACTTGTCTGCATAGAAAGGTGCGATGCCTTGCTTTGTTGAGCCAAATGCACGATCTTTGAGTCTTTGCTCTTCAAGGCAATCAAGATCTTTGTGCCATGGGAGAAGGAGGGAGCAGCGATCGCTGATCATGAGCTTTTCAGGGGTGATGTCCACTCCTTTTGCTCTAACTTCTTCCATTTCTTTCCAAAGGTTCTCTAAATCAAGGGCAACGCCGTTACCTAAGATATTGACGACTCCGTCTCTAAAGATTCCGCTTGGGAGAAGATGAAGGGCAAATTTGCCTTTCTCATTGATGACTGTGTGGCCTGCGTTGCCACCGCCTTGGTATCTGACAACTACATCGTAGTCCTTGGTAAGAAGGTCGACCATACGGCCTTTGCCTTCGTCGCCCCAGTTAATACCAACAATTGCGCAATTCGACATATTTATTTACTCGCTTTCTTTGTTACAAAGAATTATATCACTATTTTTGATGAAAAATTAATAAAGCATTTCCGAATAGGTTGGAATGGCGTATTCCATTGCGTCCATGACCTTTTCATAAGAATCAACATATCCTCTTACTTCTGCGATGAGAGGGACGACATGTTTTCTGATTTCAAGGCCTTTTTCTGTTTCGGTAAGGCCTTCGTATTTCTTACGAAGCTCTGCCTTGAGTTTCTTGAATGACGCATCGAGATCTTCAAGAAGGCCGCTTAAGGATTCGAGTTTCTCTTTAGAATATTTAGAAACGCTTGCGACATCCATATAGGTCTTCATGTCTCTGACCATTGCCGGGATGACATATCCTTCGATCATATGAATCATTGTTTTTGCTTCGAGGTAGATGCTTGAGATGTATTGCTCTGCCATGACGGTCTTACGGGCAAGGATTTCTTCCTTGGTGTAGATGCCGCATTTTGTAAGGAGAGCAAGGTTCTTCTCGCTATCGAAGGTTGCGACTGCTTCGATTGATGAGCCGATATTTGGAAGTCCACGTCTTCTAGCTTCTTCGACCCATTCCTGCGAATAGCCGTTTTTGCCATAGATGACTCTGCCATGTTCCTTCATGACTTTGTTAACGTAGGCTTTGATGAGTTCTTCATGCTTTTCTCTTGGTTCGTTTACGAGCATTTCATAAACTTCTTCGAAAGCGTCACCCATGATGGAATCAAGAACGACGTTTGGCATAGCGCCTGATACACTTGAACCAAGCATACGGAATTCGAACTTGTTGCCGGTGAAAGCGATTGGTGAGGTTCTATTTCTATCGGTGTTATCTGTTCCGACATAGCCAAAGCCTTCGATGTGGGCGACACGTTTTTCTTCTTTGTGGGAAGCGCCTGCGTATTCAGCGATGAGGTTTTCTGTAGCATCGCCAAGGAAGATGGAGATGATTGCTGGAGGAGCTTCGTTGCAGCCAAGACGGAAATCGTTTCCTGGGTTTGCTGCGCTGATTCTCATAAGTTCTGGATAGGTATCCACTGCTTTGATTAAGCAAGCTGCGCTTAATGAGAATAATTTCTTATCTGCTGGATCAAAAAGGTTGATGCCAGTGTTTGTGCATAATGAGTAGTTATTGTGTTTGCCTGAGCCGTTAATTCCATCAAATGGTTTTTCGTGGAGGAGGCAAGCAAAGCCGTGTTTATACGCTGTTCTTTTAAGAACGTCCATGATGATCTGGTTCTGATCGACTGCAACGTTTGCATCAGCATAGAGAGGAGCTAACTCAAATTGTCTTGGTGCAACTTCGTTGTGTTCGGTTTTTGCGTAGATTCCAAGTTTCCAAAGTTCTTCGTCTACGTCTTTCATGAAGTCGTGGACTCTATTTGGGATTGAACCGAAATAGTGATCTTCGAATTCCTGGCCTTTTGGTGCGGCTGCGCCAAAGAGGGTTCTGCCAGTAAGCATAAGGTCTAATCTGCCCTTATACTGATCTCTGTCGATTAAGAAATATTCTTGTTCAAGGCCGACCATTGGCTTGACGTCTTTGACATCTTTGTAACCAAGAAGGTTCATGAGTTTGGTTGCTTTCTCGGAAACAAACGCCATTGATTTGAGAAGAGGTCCCTTCTTATCAAGAGATTCGCCATAGTAAGAGACGAAGACTGATGGGATGCAAAGGACATTGTCTCTAATGAAGGCTGGAGAGCTTAAATCCCAATATGTGTAGCCTCTAGCTTCGAAAGTTGAACGAAGACCGCCGCTAGGAAATGATGAAGCATCTGGCTCGCCTTTGATCAATGTTTTGCCGTTAAATTTAAGAATTGGCGAATCTTCCCCTGCTTTGTCTAAGAACGATTCATGTTTTTCTGCTGTTGTTCCTGTTAACGGGTGGAACCAGTGTGTGTAATGTGTGCACCCATTCTCAAGTGCCCAATCCTTCATGGCGCCTGCAATTTCATCTGCGCTTTCTTTGTCTAATGGGGTTCTTGTTTCTAAGCAAGCGAGATATTTCTCAAAAGCCTTCTTAGAAATCATTTTTTCCATAAGGTCTTTGCTGAAGACTAATTTACCAAAATAGCCAAAAGCTTCTTTTTCCATTTTTGTACTCCTTTTTTAAATGGTCGACTTGTCTTTAATCTTAACCGACAATTAAAAACACGTCCATAAATATAGTGATGGTACCTATTAAGTGCAAGAAAAATATACTCAATTTCCTATTTATTTTCCTTATTTATATAAAAGTAATATTTCTTATTTATTTTTTACTATTTTTGATATAAACTTTTGTCATCTAACACGCAACTCACGGTTGCATAGCCTTAAATTCGATGATTCCTTCATTCCCTGATTTATAGGTTTTTTAGTAATTATGATATCAAAATAAAACCCTCCGATTTTCTTTTTGGGAGGGTTATTTAGTTTTCTTTTTGTTATTAGATGTTTTCGATTTTCTTCCAGGAAGATGTTAATTCGTGGACTGTTTTAAGACACTCTTCTTTGGATTTTTTGTTGCTAAGATAATCATAGATTATATGAGCAATTTTAACCGCATCTTCTTTTGTGCATCCTCTTGTGGTTGAGGCTGCAAAACCTATACGAAGTCCGCTTGTTTTAAATGGAGGGAGAGTGTCGCCAGGAATCATGTTTTTGTTGGTTGTGATATCAATTTCCTCAAGCTTGATTTGGGCTTCTTTTCCGTTTATTCCAAACGAATCTAAGACGTTAAGGAGGAAGAGATGATTCTCTGTTCCACTTGTCTTGACTCCGAGTTGTTCAAATTGAGCAGAGCACGCAAGAGTGTTTTCTTTGACTTTTGCTGCGTATTCTTTGAATGAGTCGCTTAAAGCTTCTTCAAAACAGATTGCTTTGCCTGCGATGATGTGAAGAAGAGGACCGCCTTGGTAATAAGGGAAGATCGCGGAATTGATCTTTTTAGGGAGTTCTTCGTTGTTTGTAAGAATGAGCGCGCCTCTAGGACCTCTTAATGTTTTATGGGTTGTGGATGTAACTAAATCCGCATAAGGAACAGGCGAAGGATGGACTCCTCCTGCTACCAAACCGGCAATATGAGCCATATCAACCATGAATAGACACCCTACTTCATCTGCGATTTCTCTAATCTTCTTGAAGTCAATTTCATATGGGTAAGCGCTATATCCCGCAAGGATGAGGTTTGGTTTTTCTAGAAGCGCGATTCTTCTAATTTCTTCGTAATTTAATCTACCATTTTTATCCAAAGGATAATGAACGAAATTGTAAAGATGAGAAGAGAAGGAAACTGGGGAGCCATGGGTAAGATGGCCACCGTCATTAAGGACTAAAGAAAGGACCTTGCCGCCTTCTGGCATAAGGGCTCTATAGGCTGCTGCGTTTGCTTGGGAACCACTGTGTGCTTGGACATTAGCGAATTTGCTTCCAAAGAGTTTGCACGCTCTTTCGATAGCAATAGCTTCTACTTTGTCCACTACTTCGCATCCGCCGTAGTAGCGTTTTGCTGGATATCCTTCTGCATACTTGTTTGTAAGGATTGAGCCACATGCTTCTCTTATTTCTTTGCTAGCGTAGTTCTCGCTTGCAATGAGTTCGATGCCGCGGTTTTGACGGTCAGTCTCTTCGCCAATGAGGTCAAATATTTCTTTATCCATAATTTGTCCTGCCTTCTATAAGTACTATCATATATTTATATGAGCAAAAAAGAACTAAGAGACCGCTTACAAAGAATAAGAAAATCAATTATTGATAGGGAAAAGAGAGAAAATGATATGATTGCCTCTCTTTTAAGCGACGAAAGAGTGTTAAAAGCGTCCACTATTTCCGTCTTTGTGTCTTTTG
>JAZLMH010000004.1:0-21771 GCA_045598525.1 Bacilli bacterium
CTTCTTCAATCGAGGCTATGGTTTCTTCTTTCTTTTCCTCTTCTTTTTCTTTGAAAACCATTAAAGAAGCTGGACGCACTCTTTTGGTTTTGTCGTCAAATAGAACTTTGACATAACCAAAAAACTTATTGATGGACAAAACTTGTCCTTTTCCATAAGTTTCATGAGTTACGGTCATTCCGATTTCAGTCTCTTTAATATTCATTGCTGACTTTCCGCCTTGATTGATGGTTTTTGTTCTTGCTCAAAGATATCAAATAAACTTCCCTGTACCATTTCTTGTTCTTCAACTAAGCCCGCTGTTTGTTCGAATAACTGTATTATCATCTCGTAATCTTTTACATCGTTATTTGATATACGGATAAGCCTAATTCCATATTTTGCGCATATTTCTTCTTTTTGCCTGTCTAAAAGAACAGTTTTCTTTAGACCAACATGTTCTCCACCGTCAATTTCAAATACAACGATTGGGCTATATCTGTTGTTTATAAGGCCTGCATTTGTGGAGATAACAATATCGAACTCTTTCTTTCCAAAAAGAGTTTCTTCATCATCAGATAACCTTCTTATTGTTTCTCTAACGCTGACATTTCTTTCGATGCGGAATTTGCTTCCCTTTCTATTGAAATACGGCTTAACGGTGTCAAAGAACATCTTTTCTGAAACTGAGTTGTTTGAAAAATCATTTATCATTATTTTTTCCGATTGCGCTGGGATGATCGTACCATTGCTTGCGACATAATCAGATAATGCTTTTATGTCAGTGTTTCTACCTTTTGACAAGATGTCAATCGCCTCTTTGTCTCCGACAAAAACGAGTCTTTCTTTTGCTCTTGTTACGGCAACGTTAATAAGTTCGCTGTTGTTTTCAATCCACTGCATTGTTCTTCTTGCCGTTTTTAAAGATAAGGCGCTCGAAAGGATTATCGTACTTCTTTCTGAACCTTGGAGAGTATGGACTGTGCCTGCCCTAACATCATGGAGGCCTTCTTTATTAAGCATTTCGTTAATCAAGTTTGCTTGATTTACAAAAGGCGTAACAATTCCAACATCTTTGTATTTGCCGTTCTTAACTATAGACACAATCTCCTTTGCTTCGTTAAGATACGAATTTCTTTGCCCAGGTATAAGCATGTTTTTTACATCAACGTACATAAGGCTACCAGGATTTGAATTTAATAGTTTTAACTGCTCGTTGTAATAGCGTCTATTTGGGAATGTCGCAATTTTATTTGCGCATCTATAGTGATATCTAAGAAGGAGTGATTTAGAAACTCTATCTTTAGATAGCATTGTTGAAAGAATTGAATTATCGACGTAATCATATTCTTTCTTAACGCCAAACTCGCCTCTAAACTTTTCGTTAAGATTATCCTCTATTACAGTTACTGGTTGGAGTTGGTTTGTATCACCAACTAAAAGAAGATCGGTGCCTCTAACGATTGGGATTAAGCTACTTGCTATATTGCATTGTCCCGCTTCATCCATGATTGTTAAATCAAAATGAGGTGATGCTGGGCCAAGCTTATCGGATGAGTTGTTTGTGCATACGATAACTGGGAAAACGCTTAATAATCTCTTAAGAGTTTCTGGCGCTCTTAAATAAGCGTTAAATTTTTTAACCGCTCCCTCTACGTCAATTTCATATAATTCGACGATATCTCTCAATTCTTTGTATGTCGAATTCAAAAGTCTTTTATATGACCAAACGAAATACAAATACAAATAGTTCCTAAAATTATCGTCAGCTTTTGCTGATGTAGCTAAACTTGCAACGTATTCATCTGTTATTGATTTTTGCTCAGCAATTTTTTCTTTTTTAAGTTCTATTTGTTTATCTATATTTTTAAGAAGTTGCTCAGTCGAAGTCATATCTTTGATTTTAATCAAACGATCAAGGTCTTCTGCTCTAGCAACATTTTCTTCATATGTGCTTAAGGCCTCTTTTAACGATGTGTTTTTTGATAAAGACTTGTTCTTATATTCTTCAGCAATAGATTCTGAAGTAATTATGTCATCATGCTCTTTAGCGTATTTTATATACGTTTTAATCGCTTCTAACGTTTTTGGTGTTTCTGCGTTGTTATAGATTCTTAACGCAGGAAACATTAAAGGCTCTTCAATGTTTGTCTTAGGATTATGCCAAGTAAATGATTTTGTCAGCTTTTCATATATGTCATTTAATGGATGATTGTTATTTGAACAAATCAAAACATCTTTTTTATTTGCTATGGCAGATAAAACGACATTGAAAATCGTCTCCGTTTTTCCTGTTCCTGGCGGACCTTTAACATAAGTAACGTGATTAACCATGGAGTTATAGACAACTCGCATTTGGTCAATGTTTATTTTCTTTGCGTCGGAAACAACGATATTAGGGCTCTTTCCACTCCCCTTTGAAGTTCTTATGTTTCCAAAAAACGCTTTGAGAGGTTGCGTTAATGTTCCTTCTTTTTCCATTTCTTTGATTGAGTTGAACGCTCTTTCGACATCAGAACTGTTTCTTCTTCCTAAAAGGAAGATAGAAGGGTCGGTGTTAACAAGTTCTCCCCTTGTTAAGTTTTCTTTTAAATCTTCTATCAATTCACGATGATTAAACGGGAATTGCTGAATGAAATCGTCTGGCGAAATATCAAGATATCTGGATAAAGTAATTTGTTTTTCTTCAATTAAGAACGACTTATTAAAGGATATGTTCCTATTTATTTTGATTGTCTTATTTTTGAAGTTAAGTGTGATTGGCCTATAGGCCACAACAAATTGTTTATCGTAATTATTGATTGATAAAACGTTCATGCCCATTTGTTGGGATTCTTGAACATCAAAATAATTAGTGTTTCTATAGCGTTTGAAAACCTTTTCTAAAATCTCTGCAAATTGAGAATTGTCTAATTGATAGACATCATCTTCTTTAAAAGCTTCGGGAATAACCCCATCAATCAAGGCTTTATCTTTCAAAAACGGATCTTCATCGTTTTTATAGCATTGCGTTAGATACTGAAGGATGTTGTTGTCCATCGTATCCACTTCAAGGTATTTATAAAGATCGCTGCTTGTGTCGCTTAATGTTTCAATAAGCTCGTCGCTTGTTGGATAAAAAGACTCTTCCATAACAACGGCATCTTGAATTCCTTCAATACTAATAGAAACCTTATGAGGCAAGCATTCAAGGTCTTTGTATGAATTGAAAATGTCGCAAAGAATCTTTTCTTTCTCTGTATCTATATCAGCAATGCCGAGATAATACTTTGTATTTTCTCCTTCCCTGTTGACATAAGAAACATAAAGCCAATGGTCTTCCATTAAAGCTTTATATATTGAGCTTTTAAGGGTCGCTTTCATTAATATCGATTATAGTCAATCAAATACTGTTATACAAATTTTTGTTTTTTCATAGAAAAAATAAGGCGATGTTTTGCAGTTTTATCTGCATTTATTCGGCAAAAAGCGTTATTTATCGTTGAATTAGATGATTAACCCATAACAAAGAACAAGAATTTAATGTTTGATGTTATTTATTCTTCAAATACTGATGATAGAGGATGTCTTTTAGTACGAGCATGGCGTCGGTATAGTTATAGCCATGTTCTTTCATTAGGCTCTCTAGCATTTGATCTAGTTTTTCTTCGTATGGTTTGGTGTCCACTTCATGTTGGTATCTTTTAAGGACTGGGTATTCTTTTGACCAGGCTTTGGTCCAATCGGTTTTGTCCTGGTTTTCTTTTGTTGTGGTTTTAAGTGTTTCTTCGATGTTTTTCATTGTTTGTAATGTGTTACCAAAAACTTATCTCATTTTTCAAAAGCGGACGCCATATATTCGATCACTTTCTCGCTGGCGCCGCACTTCTTTGCTATTTTTTTCCAAGAAGATGAGACTACATCAGACATTTTTTGGATTATTTCTTTTGCCTTTTCTTCATCAAGGCCAAAAGCAAAGGACACCGACAAAACGGTATCCAAATTAAGAGAGTTGTCCACTCCGTCGATGGTCATGGACAGATACATCCCCCTAGGATTTGGATTAACGTCGAACAAAGGAGAAAGGATCCATCCTTTATCTTTTAATAAAAATCCATGGTTTCTTAGATGGTCATCCGTATTATTGACCAATATTGAGAAGACTATTCTTTTGAATAACTCTTTTAAGTCAGCGTTCACGTTGCATCCGTTGCTTCTTATGAAATCCGCTAAATCGAGATATGAGCATTCTGATGATTCTCCATCATCTTTTCCTAAAAGACACATTGAAGAAGAAAAATGAATCCTTTTCTTTCCGTCTCTATCAAATCTCTTTACTAAGAATGTGCTTCCTCTATCGGAAAATTTAAGTAGTTTTGATGGCATCGTGTTTAGCCCGCATAATCCTGCAAGCTCATAAGTCAAATATTCAAAGAGACCGCTATCCCATTCGTCGTGCTTCGAAGGGAATTTTGCAATCCACAAGGAACCATCTACATCGATTACATTAGCCTTAGGTCTAGCGCCGCCAAGAGAAGAACCAGGCGCAAGCAACAAGGAAATCCATTTCTTATCTAAAAAATTCTCATCTTTTTCATATTCAAAGGAGGCATATTCCAAATCTCTTAAATTCTCAATCGGAGGCGCTGACATGGCTTCATCTGATACGAATTTTCCGCCTTTCTCTAAAGAGAATCTAAGCGCCCCAAGTCTTGAATAATCATCGACGCCAAGCAGATAATCACTTTCTCTCAAAGGTGTTTTGTCTCCATTAGATAGCCTTCTTCTATTCATCAGCATTCTTCCAAAGCGGTCCGGAGACGAATCCATAAATACCCCAAACCCTTTCTTTTCGTCCTCGAAATATTGAGGGCCGGAAAAATATTCCAATGCTGGGTCTATTTGAGGTAATTTATTATGTCTTAACCATGTTTCATCATACGAAAAAGAAAAGACTTCAATCCCTTTTATCCCCTCTATATGGAGTTCGCCCATAAGTGTTGGCGAATCCGAAGAGATTTCTTCATATACATATACGATTTTTGTGTTCCTATTACTTGCCATTATTTAATCCTTTTTGGCGTCATGATATCCAAATCCTGAAGTTTTCTTCCAAGTACATCGTCCTTAGCGACCAATAGCAAGTCCTTATCCAAGCCATTCAAGGCATGAAGCACCATGGCGTAATATCCAATTGCAACATTAGGCGATCCTTTTTCTATGGCCCATACAGTCGCTCTACTGACACCTGCTCTTTCCGCGGCCAAACTAGCTGATATGCGTCTACGAAGTCTGGCCATTTTGATTTGTTCGCCTAGTGTCTTCAATATCTCACCGGTTTTTGGCATTACCATCATCTTTCGCTGCATACTATTACCTCTAATGTTTGTTACTATAAACATATTCGTTATTATTGTCAATACTATCGAACATTAAGTATATTAAAATAACAAGCGCTTTAAAACGATGACAAGTTTCAGAAATTATGGGAGTCATGAAAAGAAAAAACTTTTATTCTTCATCTGGCTTTTGGCCATCATGTGGTTTCCAAGCACATTCTTCTAATGAGATGTTTTCAAATATTGCTTTGAAGGATGATTCTTCTGGACTAGCGGCTTATACCCCTACGATTCTATTCTCTTCTATTTGATATTGTCGTGGGGTGTTTATTAATTCTCAAAGGCTCTTATCTATTTCCATATGGTTATGTCTCTTTGATACATATTATACAAAGGGTTTTGGTATAAGAAAAACCCGATGTTTGCATCGGGTGATTCCTAATTTGTCAGTTGTTATTTGGCTGAATAGACTTGATATCCTTAAGGTCAAAGAGTTCAAGTATTGACGATTGGAAGTAATCGCGGATTATTTTCTTTTCTTCGCTTTTGCTCATCTTTTAATTTGCTAGCGATTGGAAGAAGAATCCAGGAAAGGATTACTGAAATCAAATAGAACGTCGCAGGAGTTGGGTCCATAAGGCCCACATATGCTTCTGGGACTCCAGAACCTACCAAAAACGTGATAAGACCGGCAATAGTCGAAATGACAAACAAGACTGTAATTGGCTTGATTGCGATTTTCTTATTGAACACATATAAAAGAGTTCTTCCAGCCATAAGAAGCAATGCCACAATCGATAAGATTAAAGAAATTACCATTGCAGGTTGGAGATTTGTTTTTTCGCTGAATTGCATCCAGGTATATCCTACATCTGCTCCCTGGCCCATTGCTCTAAACGCCGTGATTGCAAGTATCGGAAAAACCTGAAGTAAAGAGCATAATCCGAAAAGGATGGTTTTTGTTATTTTTTTAGCGTTCATGAAATTATCCCCCTTATGTGTTTGATCACTAAAATTGTTAACAAAATTATAACCCCCCCCTGAATTTTCAATGTTAATGTGAAAAGGAGCATTTTATTAAAAAAGAGCACGTATAAATGTGCCCTCTGACGCTATTTGTTCCTAATTGTTTTTAAAGAACATGATGTTATATATTGGCATATAGATTATTGAATCTTTTTCAAACACTTTTCTTTCATTAGAAAGAACATAGGCTTTCTTAACATTGTAGTCTTTGTTTTTTATGAATTTATCGATTGCGCTATGGGTTTTGTAATCTTTGCCTGATTTTACTTCTATTGGCATACTGGATAACGATTGATAATCATCGATTAGGAAATCCACTTCTCCGTTTGCTTTGTTGTCATAATAGAAAAGATTATATCCATGGGACTTTAGTTCCATTGCTACAGCAGATTCATAGACATTTCCTAAATTGACGCTTCTGACATCATTTAAAATCGCTTGTATTTCTGTTTTGTATAAAATGTTGGTCAATATACCCACATCGTTTAAATAGAGCTTAAGCAAGTTTTTGCCAGAAGATTCTATTAATGGAAATGTTGGGGTTGATAACGCTTTGACTTCAAGAGCTATGCCTGAACTGACCAAATAATCAAATTCATCTTGGTAATTCGAATATCTTTTGCCTTTGATGTTCTCGATATCTTGGATCACGACTCTTTTCTTCTTATTTTCTAAGTTTGAAGGGATCAAGTCGTATATCCTTTTGATTTTCAGTTTGTTGGCCAGATCGTATTTGCTTGCGTCATCACCATAATATCCATGGAGTTCATCATGGATTTTTCTTACTTGATATATATTTTTGGTTTCTAAAAAGCATTTAACTGCCTCAGGCATTCCTCCGACAATTAAGTATTTCTTGAATAAATCCATAAGTTTTAGATGGGTGCTTTCATCTAGCGTTTCCTTTTTGTCGAATTTGTCTCTTATGGTGTTTATTGCAAATTCTCCAAAGCCGTTTGCTAATAGGAATTCTTCGAAATCCAAAGGATACATTTGTTCTACGTGGATGCTCCCCATTGGTATTGATGTTGTTTTAGCAAGTGTTACCCCTAGCAAAGAACCACTGCATATATATGTAAAACGATTATCTTCTCGTAAGAATTTCAAAAGAGTTAGGAAATTTGGATATTCCTGGATTTCATCTATGAACACCAAGGTGTTTTCCTTTTGCTGCATTCTGTCTCCGGCGATCATGCTCAGCCTAAAATAAAAATCATCAACATTTTTTACGTCTTTGAAATTTCTGGAGGTCATGGAATCCTCTACAAAATTTATTTCTATGTAGTTTGGATATTTATCTTTAAGGACATTCTTCGCTATATGGCGGACAATGAATGATTTTCCAACCTGGCGAGCTCCATCGATGATCAAGATCTTGTCACTGGTATTTAAATGCTCGACTATCGTCTCTTGTATTTTTCTATATAGCATATTGTGCCTCCGTCTTGTCATCACTTTACACTTTTCCTATAAAAATATCCATCGAAAAATACACTTTTCCTATAAATTCAATGGTCAAAAAATACACTTTTCCTATATTTTCAGTGGTCAAAAAATACACTTTTCCTATTTTTAACGGAAAAATTAATTTGAAATTTCCTTTAAGTTATTCTTGATATGTCACTTATAATCGTTTGTTTTTTGATAAATGTTAAATTTTTATGATTTGTGTTAAAAAAGAGCATGTTTGCACATGCCCATCTTGATGATTAATTTTCTTTGTTTATCTCGTTCAAAAACTGCTGCAACAGATATATTGGTTTGAGTTCCAACATCTCGTCATTAGAAACATCGTTTTGAGAGAACAACACTCTCCTTGATATCCTGGAGGAATACTTTTTAGAGAACTTATTGATTGATTTGTGATTGTTCGCCTCGGATGATTTGATCTCTAAAGGTATTATTTTTGTTTTGTCGCCAATAAGGAAATCTATTTCATAAGGGTGCGTTTTGCCTTCTTCTTTCCAGGTGTGGTATAGCAATTCTCTCTCGCTGGACCTGATTAAAATAGCAGCGGCATTCTCATAGATATACCCCAGATTCGCATCTAATTTATCAGCAAGGAGTTTGCTATAGATATTTTCATGGGTCGTTTCTTTGCTATTGAATATCTGCGTTATGAATAAACCGATATCCGCTAAATATAATTTATATGAATCGAAATCCTTTGTAAGATTTAGCGCGATCGAAGGGTCTTTTACGTTATTACAAAGTAATACAGTTTTTGAATCGATTAAGTCAGCAAGGTATTCTTCATCCTTTACCCTTTTTCTGCTTTTTGTTGCTTTGTTTATAAAAAACCTATTCTTTTGAAGCGAAAGCTGGCTTGGTATTGACTCAAAAATTGATGAAATTCTCCCTCTAGGGTCGATTTTTCTAAAGTCATCCTTATATAAATCAATAATGCCTTTTTTTATCAAATCTATTTCTTGGAACGATTTCTTATTTATATACGCTTCAACGGCTTGAGGCATACCTCCCACTGCCATATATATTCTAAAATCTCTTGCTAATCTTCTATTGGCCGCTTGTCCGATAGTAGCCTTTGATAGATAGAGTTTATCCAAAATGTTGTTATCTTTACCGGTGGCCAAATTGAATTCTTCGTAATCCATTGGATAAACATCTATTTTTATTTCTTCAGAAGGAATCAATATGTTTTTAACGTTTTTCTTGATGCTGATCAAAGAGCCGGTTTCGATATAATCGTACCTTCCGTCTTTGACTAGATGCTTGATTGCTTGTCTTACTTTTGGCGCAAGCTGAATCTCATCAAAGATGATGACCGATTTTCTCTCATATAGTTGTATCGAAGTAACAGCTTGGAGTCTTAAAAAGAAAATATCCAAATTAGAGATGTCATCGAAAACTTCCATCAGCTCTTTAGAAATATTTGAAAAATCAATCAATATGTAACTCTCATAATTTTCTTTGGCGAAGTTCATAGCGATAGTGCTTTTCCCTACACGTCTTGCGCCTTGCAAAAGGGCGGCGTATTTTCCATCATACGTTTCTTTCCACCACTTAAGTTTATCAGTTGCTTTTCTTTTGAACATTTTCTTCATCTCCTTTCTGGGATATCTTTGATATAACTCAATTTTGCAAGACTATAATATTGGAAAATGTGCAAATTTGCAACATCCCAAACACCAAAAATGTGCATATTTGCAACATCTCAAAAGCCAAAAATGTGCATATTTGCAACATTGATGTTATCTAAAAAGTGTTTCTGGACTTAAAAAGAGCATGTTTGCACATGCCCATTTTAATATGTAAATTTGATGTTTAAGGAGGAAATTAGACGTTTGAGGTTGTGTTTTGTTCTAAGCCTTCTGAGGCTTTTTATTTAAAATTGTTTGGTTTTTAGAATAAAAATCCATGCTTAGTGGCTAATCACTATTTGATGATTTTCCAGTAACCTGTTTTTCTTGAGCCTATTCTTTTTATTTTGGATATCTGCATCAAGTTATCGAGATGTCTATAGACTGTCGGTTCAGATTTTCCCACTGCTTTTGATATCTCAGGGATGGTTATGTATTTATTCTCTATAACGATGTCGAGGATGTCTTTGTCTAAATTGCTTATCTTATTGTTCTTCTCTTCATTTATTTTGCTATCAAGGAAATCTTTTTTTCTTTTGAATATGAATGTGAAGCCAAATTCATCGTTTTCATATTTGTATTTGACGTTTTCGTTTGCGCATAAGGAAAAAGTTCTATCAAAACCAGTTCCGAAAGCGTCGATGTAGCCATAATTGAACAAGACATGCGATATAAGGATGTTTCTTATTTTGCTGCCTACTTTCCCTGTTGCAAATCTTATAGGATCCACTCCATGGATGATTGGGCCAGGGTTATAGATTTTTAATTGGGATTTGAAGATCGTGTATGTATTGAAATCACCTTCTTTTTGGTATGAGCAATGAGCAAAAGAGTTGATAACGATTTCCCTTATTGCTTTTAATGGTATTTCAGGGATTTCTTCTCGCTGTATCCCCACTATTTGTGATTTATATGACAAACGATTCTGAATGTAAGATATTGTTTCTCTTATGCATTCGATTATGTTTCCTCTAAATTCTTTTATCTCACCGAATTCTGTTCTTGAATCAGTTGGGAATGACGCTTCTTTTATGGTTAATGGCTTATTGTTGCCAAAAAGATATAATCCTGCGTTGTTTAGCTTCTCGTTAGCTGTAAGAAGGCCTAATTTTGTTAATGCTTCCTTTGCGTTTCTATAGATGTAATTGAGTCTTCCTTTGTCGTTAGCGGTTCTTATGCAGTCGATCAACAATTCTTCGTTTATGTCATCTATTCCAAATTCAGTTTCCGTTTTTTCCCATGGAGAATAATTATCTTCTTTCCTTTCAAAGAAATGCTCAAGCTCATTTGGCTGCATCAAAATATCAGAATCATTTAATCTGATGTAATATCTTCCATACGCTGAATATGGGGTGTCGGTGCCTTTTGATTCGATGACGATAAGGGTTTTATCCTCTTCTTCCACTTCATTTATTTCTAGGCTTAAAGGAAGCGGCTTAAGGCTTACTTGTATTTGATGGGCGATATCGGATTTGGTTTTCTTTCCAAGTGTCACACCGAAGACTTTTCCATCATCGTTTATTCCGAATATGACTTTCCCTTTACCGTTTTTGTTTAGCATCGCTGATAAAGAGATGATTCCTTCTTTTAATTGGATCAAAGACTTTTTTAATTCTAAAGTTTCTGTTTCTTTGTACATTTTCACTGCCTCCTTTGCGGGATTTATCTTATCATTTATCTTATCATTAGTCAATTTTATGGCGATAAGATAAAAAGGTCTCCCTTATACATATAGAGGCGTGTTTAAGAAATCGTTCTATTTTTTATTATTTCTTTGATATTTTTTAATTTATCTTATCATTTATCTTATCATTAGATATTTTATTGTGATTAGATAAAAACGATAAATAAGCCTTTTATTTTTCTATTTGGTTAATTTATATCTTTGGTTTTTTGATGTTGGTTTATCAGGGAATTCCAAGGTCAAAAGGCCTTTTTCTATTGCAGGATTTAGGTAGTTCTTTCTTAAGGTTTCTTTGCTCTTTAAACCTAATTTTGCAAGTATTTCATTTGCCGAATACCAAATATTAGATTTAAGCGTCTTAAGAAGTTTGTTCACATAGGCTGAATATGAATACTTCTCATCCACTACGTCTCTTAAAAGCTCATCTAATGTTTTATCTATCATCGAAAGCATGAAAAGAATAAATTCATTTGTGTCTCCGTTTATATGAGATTTGCTTATGGCTTCATAATACTTGTCCTGGTATTTGTGTATCTGGTTTTCTAATGGGAGCCAATAGAATATGTTTTTCCATTTGCCAAGCAATGCGTTTTGCCAATATCTAGCGGTTCTGCCATTGCCATCGCTGAAAGGGTGGATGAAAACAAATTCGTAATGAAACACGGATGAAATGATCAAAGGAGAGATGTTTTTGTATTCTTTATTAATCCGATCAAACAAATCACCCATAAGAGATGGCACCATTAACGGAGGAGGCGCGACGAAAATAACATTTCCAGCTTCGTCAGAGACACCTTCGTTGCCTGTTCTATATTTTCCTGGCATTAAAACAACTTTGTTTCCAAAAATTCCATGGATACGTTTAATGTTCTCTTCTTCTAATGGATCGATTTTTTCGATTCGCTCATACGCTTCGATTGCGTTTTGCACTTCTTGTATGTCTTTTAAAGGGCCAACGACGCTTATTCCATTTATGACATCCGTTACTTGATCAAGAGATAAGGGATTAGCTTCGATAGCGCAGCTTGAATGAATTGATTTAATTCTATTTTGTTTTCTTAAAACAGGGAGTTTTGAAAGGTTATCAAAAGAATCGATTCTTCCTAATCTATCAATACGAAAATTATAATTTTTCTTAAGAAAAATTCTGCATCATCTTGCTTATTATCTTGCTTATTATCTTACTTATTATCTTGCGTATTTTGCTTCTTAATAATGAGCATGTAGATGGTTGTTATTATGATGGCGAAGATTGTCGCGGCCGGTGTTGCAAAACCTACCCAGAACAAGGAGATATTAGGAATTTTGCTTACGAAATAGCATACTGGGATTCTTACTAAGAAGGTTGAAAGGATTCCTTGGATTGAGACAAAAAGTGTTTTTCCTTTGCCACTTAGATAGCCCATCATCGCAAAGTTGATTCCTACTATCACACAGTCGATTGAATATGACTTCAAGTAACTTGCAGACGCTAAACAAACATCTGCGTCATTAGAGAAGAGTCTAGAAAGATAGAACCCTCCAAAGAAGGTGATGGCAAACATCACTAAACCGAAAAGAACGGAGGTTATCATTCCTAATTTCATTCCGTCTATTGCGCGTTTATCTTCTTTGGCGGCGATGTTTTGGGCACTGAAAGCGGATATTGATGACATTAAAGCGCCTGGGACGATAAAGATAAGGCCACAGAGCTTTTCCGCGATGCCTACCCCTGCACTTGCAATAAGGCCAAAGGAATTAAGGATCGATAAAATGACCATGAAAGAAACGCCTGTTAAGGCTTCCTGTGCCGCTACCGGCGTGCCATATTTCAAGACTTCTAATATTTCCTTTTTGTGTGGTTTGCTGTTTTCTTTTTCCATAGCAAAACCTAGTCCTTTTTTCTTAAGGATGATAAAAGATGCGATAACACTTACGGCTTGGGCAAGGATTGTGGCTAAAGCCGCTCCAAAGGCGTTAAGTTGTAATGCTCCTACAAACACTAAGTCGAGGATTATGTTAACCACTGTCGCTATAAGCATAAGAATAAGCGGGGTTTTGGAGTCTCCTACACCTCTAAAGATTGCGCTTATGGCGTTAAATAAGACGACGAATATCATCCCTATGCCGCAGACAAAGACATAATCAACTGTTTGGTCAAACGCTTCTATTGGAGCGTTCATTATCACCGCTATCGGATTTGCTAGGAATGGAATTATCAAAGACATCAATAGACCCAAGATTATGAAAAGAAGGATACTTGATGAATATGCTTTTGTGGCTTTTGCTAAATCTTTCTTACCAACACTTTGTCCTATAAGGACAGTTGAGCCAACAGCCATACCTGTGACTATGGCCATGATGGTTTGCATGGTGACGGTTCCTGTTGATACGGCCGATACACATATAGAGGTTGAGAATGCTCCTACGATTATCATATCGACAGTGCCATATAAGGCTTGGAGGAGGTTAGCAAGCAAAATAGGCAAAGTGAAAAGCATCAATGTTTTGAAGACGTTTCCTTTTGTTAGATCTTTTTCCACTCTTGCTCCTAATAAATTAAAAGCCGGATTAATGAAGAGGCTAGGAAGCCAATCATCTTATCCAGCCGCTATTTATATTTAAATAGCCCACCCTCCGATGAACCTCACCAATATATTGAAGGCAGGTGTCTTTGTCAATTATTGCCCTTCCTTTTGTTTTAGGGAAACACTTCAAAATAAACAAAAAATGGGAGGGCTTAAAACCTCCCATTAATTATTGATGAATTTGGTTATGGTCTAGCTGCACCGCATCTAACGCAGCCTTCATAAGCTTCGTAGCAAGCGCCTTCCGCATAAGAAGCGATTGGGTGGAATTCATGATCGTGGCAATGTGCCTGATAGTACATATAAACCGCGATTGCTCCATAGGTGTCGGAGAAGTCCTCGACGCTATAGAACGTGAATGTGAGAACGTCACCTGCTTCAACAAAACCAGAGAAAGAGCCATAGAAAGAGCCATAGTCTTCCCCATTTATTTCTAAGCCGATTTCGCAAACGTCATTCCATCCGCGATCTTCTAAGAATTCGAGCGATGCATCGAAAGAGAAGTCTCCATTTTCAGGAATAATGACAGAGAATTTCATCTGATCTACTGAACTATCTTCAGCATAGGTTGGATAGAAAAATTCGGTGTAATATGATCCTTCAAAATAGGATTCTGAACGAGCAACTGAAGAATAAGTGATGCCGGAAGCGGCATTTCCGTTATTTTCATCCATGACGATGAGTGTGTTTCCTTCTGGTGTGACGAGCGTGTAGCTATGTCCAAGAGGATCAACGATATTTATCTCTTCGCTTCTTTGGCCGCAGAAGACGCATTCTGTGACGGAATAACCATGGTCTTCGCAAGTTGGATAAACGGTTTCCATTGATTCAACGTGGTTACCATTTTCGCAATCGGCAACATTAACTTCTTCTTCGGAGAATGTGATGGTTCCACTAAATGTGTATGGTTGGGACTCCATGCCTAATGGGCCATCGACATCATAGGTTTGATAATGTGAGGTGATGACGAGATTTGCATCGAGGCTTTGGAGGCCTTCTTCATCGATTTCCATTTCAAGGGCGGCTTCAGAGAAGCTGTAGTAATAATCAGGATCGTCGACAAACGCAACTACTTCATCATCGAATGAGAAACAGTCAAGGAATTCAAAGATCAATGAGTTAAGGGAATTTCCACTGATTTCTCTGACCACATCATAAATTGGGGAGTTAAGGCTGATTGATCCGCCGAAGGTGTAATTGCAGATCTGCTCGAAATATCCTGTTGAAGCAAGCTTAACGAGGTATTCATAGCAGGTTGAATCGTTATCTGGTGTGATTCTTGCAAGTTTCTTAGCGCAGTCGAGTGCTCTTAAAGCGTCAGCGCTGAAATCGATTGTGTCATTGCTATCAATGACTTCGTCAATGATGCTTGGAAGTTTTCTATAGAGGTCAGTAGCGCTGGCTTCCGAAAGGATTGGTTCCATGTATGACTTAACGAAATCAGATGTTAAGACTTCGCTGAATGTTGTTTTTGCGGTAAGTTCCCATCCAACATAGTCTTCTAATTCTTCTGTGAATGTCTCAATGAGTCTAATGACGTCGATCGAAGCTTTTGAGGTTTCATCATCGAATAAGAGACAATCTTTTGCATCCGCTAATTTGATAAGTGTCTTAGGGATGAATCTGATAAGGTCATCTCCGATATCTGCAACCTTATTGATTTCCTCATCTGCTCCGATGATTCCAAAAGCGGATAAGGCTGAAGAGATTGGACTAGATAATGTTGGGAATAAGAAGTCATCTAAATTATCTAAAAGATGATCTCCGAATGGGTTTGAGAGATTGAAACTATCTTCATATGAAGATTTCCAGTAAAGGTCGAGATTCTTACCAATTACCCTATTTATCTCATCCATGTGGTCAGGGTTATATTCGACGACATCAAGGTTGAGGTTCTTTAAATCAACAACGCCATCGACATAGTATCCATTGTTTTCTTCATAAGGAACGTCTTGGCCTGATTCTTCGTCATAGACGTATCCATAATATGGGTCATCATAACCGCATCTTTCGAGGCCTAAGGAATTATATTCCTTAACATCGATGTTATTTAAAAGTGTTTGTGCTACATCTGATGGGGTATATCTATATGAGCTTGGAGTGACTTGAGGATCTTCAGGCGTGATTCCTGAGATGTTGCCTTTATAGTTCCAAACTCCGCCTTCTTTCAAATAGAAATTCCATGTATCTAAGTCGATATATGAGTCGCCGTTAGCGCCGAGTTCGCCGTTTGGCTCCCCATTTCCTACGCGTAAGCTTGCGCCTGCATCGCCTTTCTCACCCTGAGGGCCGGTTGCGCCAGTATCACCTTTTTCTCCTTGGGGGCCAGTTGAGCCGGTTGCGCCAGTATCGCCCTTCTCACCTTGAGGGCCTTGTGGGCCGGTAGCGCCTGTTGCGCCTGTTTCACCTTGTGGGCCTTGAGGACCAGTAGCGCCGGTATCACCTTTTTCGCCTTGTGGGCCGGTTGAGCCGGTTGCGCCGGTATCACCTTTTTCGCCTGTATCGCCCTTCTCACCTTGTGGGCCCTGAGGGCCAGCTGAGCCTGTTTCACCTTTTTCACCGGTGTCGCCTTTATCGCCTTTATCACCTTTGTCGCCTTTTTCGCCTTTGATTGTGGCAAGCCATTCT
This sequence comes from Bacilli bacterium, assembly GCA_045598525.1. Classification (GTDB taxonomy): domain Bacteria; phylum Bacillota_I; class Bacilli_A; order RFN20; family CAG-826; genus UBA4951. Next base: position 16,304 of record JAZLMH010000004.1, read on the forward strand.
TCATATGATAAAGTTCCACCGTTTTCCTGATATAAGGCATAGACAGCTCTTATTTGGTCGGTGTCTAATTCATCTGATGCTCCAGTAGAATCTTCAACGAAAGAAGAGACTATTTCCGATGTTTCGGATGCTCCGTTTTCTGGAGTTAGTCCTGGAATGACTATCTGTGGAAATTCAAAGTTGCATGATGCAAGGCCTAAAAGGATAGGCAAAGCTAATGCAATGTGTCTTTTTTTCATAAATTACCTCACTTTGGTATTATTATAACAATATGATACGCTCTTCAATATCAAAAGCTGATTTAGGTAATTTAGAAGAGAACGGAAATTTGCTTATAAGGGATTTTGCTTTTACAGTTTTTTTAAAGCAAACGCTTGTATCCGTTCCAAAGGAAGAGGATTGACGCAAAAGCAGCGATTAAATTTATTATTAATAATAAAAGCCCAATTCTTCGCTCGAATCGGGCAAGTGTTACAAGCTATAGAAATAATACAAATGTATACGCCTTAGCGGACTATAAATAGATTTTTCATAGATGTATACACTGCTTTTTTAGAATGTTTATTAAACTTCCTCATAATAACAAGAAGTGTCGATGCCTTTCATGAATAATTCTCTATTATCGATATCATTTGTTAATGCAGCATAAAGAAGCCTTTTAATCTTGCTATCATTAATGTGACTTTCTTTCATTGCGGCAAAATAATCATTTTTATCAATAAGCGACCAATCAACACACTTCTTCATATTCTTGATGAAGATTAGATCTAACCAGATACGTGTTGCTCTTCCGTTTCCCTCCATAAATGGATGCGCAATATTCATTTCAACATATTTTTCAACAATGTGATCAAATGTGTCTTCTGCCATTTCGTCAACGCTAGGGAGTATTTGAGGTAAGAAATCTCCGTTCGCAAACATAAATCCACCTTTTGATATAGTCAATGTTCTTATTTGACCTGCAAAAGGATAAAGACCCTCAAATAAAAAAGCATGAATCTTTTGCAAAGAAATAGTTTTTCCAATCTCATCGTCCGAAATCAATTTAGTTTTATAAAGTTGGTATGCTTTCTTTTTGCTTTGTTCATCGATAGGATCGAGCATTCCTTGAATCCAATCTTGAATTTGTTTTTTATATTTTGAGGGAATAATCGTGAGTAATAATTTGACCCCATTTTCATTAATGACATCTGATAGGTATTTTTTACCATCGGAAGCGTATAATTTCAGTTGTCCACAAAATTGAGATAACTCAGGATTTCTTACTTTAACATTATTCCAGTATCGACGAGGAGAGTTAGGATCAGTTAAAACTTTAATAAAATCAATGGCAGAGTACCACCATATTGATTTTTCATTATCCCAAACAGCTCTGATTTCTTGGTTATAAAAATATCTGATTGAGTGTTTTATCATATTTATATGATAACAATTATTATTTCAGTTGTCCACAAAATTGAGACAACTGATATCGATAGCTTTTTTAATAAGCAAAGCAAATATATTGTATAAAAGTCATATCGTTCTTTTTAAATTAAAAACAGGCCTGCTTCAAACCTGTTGTTCATTAATGTCAGAGTAAAAATGTTTTGATACAATTTAGCACCCTTCACTCGATAAACGGAGGGATGATATATATTTTTCTCTAACGCATACGTTTTTTAAAGTTGCAGAACTCAACGATTGTTAAAATAGTAATTGCAGTTATTATTGCAAAACTAGAAATTGCTGATAAAAGCTGCATACTTTCGTCAATGCCTCCGTTTGCGAGAATCATCGTGTTTTGTAATACGGTAATAGACATTAATGCTGATGCGATGTTGATTAACCTTATCTGCTTAACAACTTGATTTTCATTGCTTCTAGCTTTGTTGAAATGAATAAATGCTGTTGTGACACTGTATGTTGTATACGCCGCCATCGCGATGGCGTATATCAGCCCTAAATCATATGATCTTTGATTATTAATCATTAATATCGCCGGAGTTATCATCGCGATTGTTGTGACAAACAGCAAGATGAAAGAAAACAATATCACCCTGTTTCTCTTTTGCTCATTTGTATTTCTTCTTTCAATCATTAGCAACGCTTTTATCGATAAAAGCAATAAGTAGTAAACGCAAATGCTTCCGTTCCATATCGATAGCTTCGTTATGCCTAAAACGCCATTATAAATAGCGTAGCCAAACGTAATTAAAATAGATATAAATGTAAAAGCGTAAGTTCTAAAAACATAATCGGATTTTAGATTATTTATTGTCTTTTTTATCATATGAAACAACTAATCTTTTTATGAAATTCGAGACTTCCTCTATATCTATTTTGCAATCATCATCTACCCAATCTATGACAAAAGCGGTGATTCCGTTAATATAGAAATCCATCAAGTATCTATGCCACTTCAATTCCAAGCCAAACCTATTCATGATAGGTGAGAAAATAGACTCAAACATCCGCTCATAAGATTTGTTAGTCTTGAAAAGATTTGGTTTGCTCTTTACCGCTTTGTAAACTTTCCTGTTTTCTTTTATGAAAGTTAGATATGGGATAAGGAACTCATCTGTGATCAGATATAAATCATCCAAATCTTTGCTGCTAATGATGGAATTGTCCGTTTTGCTTGTGTTCAAGTGTCTCCTAAAAGATTCATTCAATCTATCAATGACCTCTTCTAATAAATCGCTCGTATTTGAATAATGCAGATAGAAGGTCGATCTATTGACTTTGGCTACCTCGCATATGTCTTTGATGGTGATGTATTCAAAATCCTTCTTTTCCAACAAAAAGATAAGTGCATCACCCATTTTCAAAGCCGTATTAAAGTATTTGCTTTCATTCTTATTCATGTTTGATGCACCTCCTTGTTTTTTAGTCGTTTTTCGCAATTTCTTTTGCAAGTTCGGTGATTTCGAAGGCGTATTTCGCTTTTCTTGCTTTTAATATTTTACTATAGAGTGGGTAGACTGCTCCACATAAGATAAGACCGATTACGCCTAGAGTGATTCCAAGAATAAGACCTGAAGGTTCTTCAGGTCCGAAATCAGTCATGACCATGCTCATGCCAGAGCCAGCAATTAAAGCCGAGATGATGCCAAATAAATATGCAAAGATTGATGCTGGCCTTTTTACTTTCTCATCAAGTTTTTTAAGACGAATCACCTTTGTTTCTGTTTTTGGTGCGTATTCTTCCGCGATACGTTTTGCGTAGACTTTATCTAAATTTTCCATGTTTGTTCCTCCTGCCGTTTTTGACACTTATATCTTATTTTGAAGATGAACAGGATTGGACAACACGAATTAAAAAATATGTCGATTTTTGAATTATTTTTTGGATTCAAAAAGTGTGGATTTACACTTTTCATATTTTTGAGTGGAAAATAATATATGTATTTTTACATTTTACTAGTTTCATCGATTCTATTTAGACATAACAAATAACTTTAAAGTTTTAAACAAATTGGAGCGGGAATAAAAAACCGCTCCTTTTTAGTAAAAAAGACCTTTCGGTCTAGTCGCGAATCTTTAATCCCTCCCAAGAGATAAAGCCTGATGCTTTAAACATAGCCGATCTGGGGTTCGCGTTATATGTGCTTCTAAGTGGGATGCACATTATTTATAGGTGGGCTATCACTCTATAAAGTCAAATTGAGACAAACGCAGGAAACGTTAAATGCAATCCTGCTAAGTTAATTTTGCACTAACTTTTAAAAAAACACACCAAATTTTTCTATCGATGTCAAAAAGGGATTATTGACACAACGGAGTTATCGGGGCATTCAAACACAACAATCTTGCTTCTGGCAAATGTCCTTTTCCTGCGCTGAAATTAGACATTTATCAATCTTTTTGTAATTGTGGTAATTGTATTGATATCTATCTAATTCATAATTTTTAATTGTTTTGTATTTTCCTGAATCAACAATTTTATATGAAACAGCATCTTTTAGGAAATTTGTTATATGTTCGTATTCGCTATATTCACCTATACTCGCAAGCACTAATGCGTTCCTAAAATATTTGGCATGTTCTTTAATAAAATCTTGATTTAGCTCTAACACCTAGAAGCATCTATTAATTGCAAAACAAGCTGTTTCATAATCAATATCACCATTTGCATATAAATGAATAATACGTTTAAGTTTAGGAGATACTTTTTTACCGCCTGTACTATTGATTGCAAAAGCCAATTCTTCTTCTCTTTTGATTACTTCATCAGATTTTAATTCAATGCCAAAAGGAATCTTCCTTTTAATAATTACCTGTTTAAGAAACATAGATACAGCATAAGACATGTTTAATCCTAATTCTTCGAGGATCTCTTCGGCTTCGTTTTTTATATTTGGGGATAATCTAACATGTAGTGTTTCTGTTTTAATGTTGTTCATACACTCTCACCTCTGTTTATAATGTATCACTTTTGGTACACAATTTCTATATAATTAGATAATCGTGTGAATCGTGTAATTTTTAGCACCCTTGAAAACAAATCGTGTAAACTCAGGCGACTTTTAATTAGTGAAGACCGATATATAATCCTTATATTAAATAAAAAAGAGGCTTGAACCTCTAAGTTCAAACCCCGCCGGTATGAAAAAAGGTCTGATACTTTTATGTATCAAGCCTATTCTACTTAAATGTGTGTAAACAACAAGTTCGATACAAAAAGCTTAAAATGCCATAGGTGTAACAACAAGTTCGATACACCGATGGAAGATAAAATTATATTAACGTTAATAGATATCCAAATATCGGTCCAACATATATAGCGATATAGATCAGAGTGATCCAAGGTTGATATTCGATGTAGAACTGCTTGAAAGTCAGGCTCCATGGGTGTTTGATGATCGCCCAACCAAATACGTCAAATACAATACAAATCGAAACCCATATAGCGCCAGTCACCAATGCTTCACCTATTGTTGGATTAGCTAATCCGTTCATATATAAATCCAAACATTGTGAAAATGATGATATTGTACAAAGGATGCCAAGATTTAGTTTTTTTTGTTTCCTTCTCCCGTTGAATCTTTATCCATCGGTCTCATATGAAGAACATAGATGTTGAAGATAGTATGAAGTACCCCAATTAAAGTAACAATGATATAAGCAACCCAAAACCACAGCATTGAGAATCCAAAATGCTGCATTACTTAAGGACCTCCCAGTGGCCAGATTTTGTGCCGATTCTTTTAATGTATCCCTCTTCTGTCAAAAGTTTTATTCCCCTTTGGATTGTTCTTACAGATATATCAAGCGCCGAAGCTATGTCGTCTACTTTTATGTTGTTGTTAACTTTGATTCTTTCTAAAATTTGATTTTGAATATCGGTTAAGTCTGTATTGGTGACAGTATTAGTGACATTATTGGTGACATTATTCCTAATAAATATGAATTTAAAGCCGTTGTTTAATTTTTCATATTTCCATTTGACGCCATTTAAATCGCAAAGTTCGCTCATTCTAGCAAAA
>JAZLMH010000005.1:0-6632 GCA_045598525.1 Bacilli bacterium
TATTGGTATAACAACAAACGAATCAAGACAAAATTAAAAGGACTGAGCCCAGTTCAATATAGGACTCAGCCCCTTCAACAGTCTATTTAGAAGTGATATGATTGTTGAAACATTTCAGTCCAACATAATGGGTTCACTTCACACGCTGTGCTTTTTAACTTATGGTTAATCGCTATAGGCAATCATTATTAATTGGTCATTTTCTTTGATTGTGATTTGCTCTTTCTTATCCATACCTTTATTGAAATATGTGTTTTCGCCATCTCTTCTAATGCCCAAGAGCATGTATTTTTTGGACGTGGAGTAATAGAAGGAGTTAATTAATTCACTTCTTGTTGAGAAAGTTAAATCTTGGTTCATGTCTAACATAGAAGATGCTCTATTGATGACAATGTCAATGTCTCTAGCGCCATCTTTGTCGATAGAAAGAATTGCCTCATAGAATTCATTTGAATCTTCGTTGGTAAGAAGCTGGTTGATGAGCAAGCTGATCAATCTGTTGCTGATGATCGTATTGCTGACCTTGAAGTCTTTCATGCAGTCGATATTTCTTGTGTCTAATATTTCCGCAATAACATTTGCTTTCTCCTGAATGCCTTCTTTATTCAAAGCAATAAGGGTCGCAAATACGTTGCTATCAAAATATTCGTGTGAGATTGTGTCGTCGCTAAGAATGATGATTTCCTTTTGGCCCTCTGTTTTGTTAATTGCCTCAACTAGTTTTGTGTTCTCGTCTTTTCCAAAAGAAAGTATATCCATTGAGGCGGCTTGCTCAGTCCCCTTAAGGTTTTCAACCATATAAGGTGTTCTATTGTTATTACCGACTATGAACAAAGTCTTTTGTTCGCCTCTTTTTGTATCGAAATTAGAAGCGAGTTTGAGCCTTCTATCCGTGTTGTATTTGGCTTTTCTCTTCTTCTTTAAATCAGACACGTTTTCACAAAGAACATATAATTTGTTCATGCGAGCGGCAGGAATTGAGTTTGTATAATTTTCTAAATAGTCTTCAATTGGCATATCCTCGCATGCATAGAACTCATCCCCGTCAAAAGAGAAGAGGTCTGTTAACACTTGGAAGAGTCCAGGTTCAGCTATGGCGTCTGCCATGATCTGTCCAAGCTTTCTATTGAAGCTGATGATGGATAACTTGAGTTTTTTAACTGAGTCAATAGTGGTTTTAATTGAATCAAGAGTTTTGACGGTTTCATGCGATTCAACTTCAACAACAACGTTACAGCCTTCTCTTGCATTATCACCAACGGCAAGAAGAAGTCTTAAAGTGTTTAAATCAATGCCTTCGAGGTTTGGCTTTTCTTTTGCTTCTGAACTATCTGTAGACATAATTGCAATAGCCCTGCAGGTGTTTAAAGAAATATCTGCTAATTCAGATCTATTAAGTGGATCGCCTTGACGGACGATGATATCAATTTTCTTCGGTTTCTCTTTTTTGTCTTTTGCGAAAGCGTTCCTTACTTCGTCATTGATGTAGGCCTTATCTTTATCGCTAAGAATCAATACTGTCGGAGCTTTTTCTTGGTACATTAAATCAACAAGCATATCTGGGACCTTCGAGTTCCAATTAAGAATGACGAAATGGTCATCGAGAACAAGCTTGCCTTTAGCGCTTGATTTTTTAGCAAAGAAATCTTTGAGAGCATTAGTGGTGGTAGCGATGATTGTACCTGTGAATAAGACGATGCCGACAATGATTGTTATGCCACATAAGAGATAAAGCGGAAGAGTTTTTTCTGGAAGGTTATTGATTGAGTTCGCACTGAATATCCAAGTGATTGCAGCAATCATGCCAGAAATAAAGTTGTCATATGAGGTAGGGGCGATCTTTGTCGCTAAGATTGCAGAAACAATCATGATGATCAAATTAAGCGATAACAAAATAAGCAAGGTCATTACCAAAGGACGCTTGTTCATATTAACTGTCGCTTTGGATTGGATCTTACGTATAAAAGATTTAAGAAATTTCATAAGAGTCTCCAAAAGTATCTATCTAAATGATAGGGGAATAATTTGAAGATAATAACAAGAAGTTAATTAAAGATAATTAAGCGCTCTTTTTTCTAATAAACTCTGTCTTGGTTTTTTTCTTTGGCAGCAAACCTAAATTTGATGAATTCAAACGCGTATTTTAATAGAAGGAGTTTTGTGCTGTTGTCATATTTCACAAATACTCTTCCGAAAATTTTTAGCATTTCGATTTTGCTCAAATTAAGAATTTCATAGATTGTAGTTCTTCCTCCATAACTGAGGCCTTCAAACAATCCAGCAACAATAATGATTCTGTCTCCGAGAGGAAGTGGGTCCAATAAGTCTTTAATGTATTTTTCTGTTGATTTGCTAGTGGCGGATCTATCTTCTAATTCAACCAAATCTCCTGTCAAATCATCGATCATCCAATAGAAAATACTGTGCTGGAAAAACTCTGAAGTTTCAGCAAGGACTACTTTGTAGTCATGTAATTGAGTTAAGAGCATTCCAATGACAGATTCACCAGGTACGACTTTATGAAATTTAGGCATTAAGTCTTTAAGAACATCCTGGTCAAAAATCATAGGTTTATCAAAACCAGGGCCATCGTGGTTATAGACGCCTTTAAGCCTTCTTCCATAGCGTTTTTTCATTTTCAAAGCCGCATATTCAGCAAGGTTTCCGCCTTTGCTGTGTCCGATTATGTTAAATGGGAAAAGAGCCCAGCTAACAACTTCATCAACATATTTAGCCGCTTCTAATTGAGCAGGTATTTCTTTAAGGATACAGAGGTTGCAGTCCTCTTTCCATCCACACAAAGTTCCGTCTGTGCCTCTAAAGACAATGTATCTTGTCCAATCCTCGCTTTTAAAAGTCATTGCCATGAACTGAACGTCTTTTTCAACATTAAACACTTCTCTGACTAAACCTATTTGAAGAGTGGAGAATCTTCTGCTTGCCATGACGGCGTTCCAAAGAGCCTCATATTTAGCAGGATTGCTTGTGCCTTCAAACAAGACTTGCTTGTCATCGAGTTTAAGAAAATCAGTTAGCGGAACAAACTTTCTTCCTTTTGCGACCATTGAGAAAACGCGCTCAAACTTGATGTAACTAAGCTGAGAAAAAATCAAAGAATCAGTATCTTTGAATTTAGATTTCCTGAAAATGTTTTTTCCAAATTTTTCTAAGTAGCCAAACACATCCATATCAATCTCAATTATCCTACACCGCACATAAAAATAGCCAAACAAATTGAAAAAATGACACACAGAAAATCATGTTTTTAAGCATCAGAAAATACTGAAAATGTGCACTATGCACAAAAAACAATGCAAAAAGACCCCTCAAACAGGGTAAAAACAGAAAAACCATACAATTTCGTAAAAATATCGATAACCACCGAAAATTTTTTTATTTTTGTTGTTGACTCGCCCCCACACGCAGGAATATACTCAAACACGCTGGCGCCAGCGATGAAGTGCGATGTTGCTGACACACCGAAGTGCGTTGTCTAGTACCCCGGCTTAGTCAGGGAACTCGCATGGAGCTAGCTAAAGCAAGCCTGAAGAAATAAGGAGGAAAATTCATGGCGAAACAGCAAGTACTGCGCATTCGTTTGCAGGCTTACGATCACAAGATTCTTGACTTAGCCGTCCAGAAGATCGTAGAAATAGCGAATCATTTCAATGTGAAAATCATTGGCCCTGTCCCTCTCCCAACCGAGAAGCAGGTGTACACAATTCTCCGCGCTACCTTCAAATACAAGGATAGCCGCGAACAGTTCGAAATCAGAACTCACAAGAGACTCATTGACATCGTCGGTCCAAACAAAGAGACCATTGATGCAATTAGAAAGTTAGACCTTCCTAATGGCGTCGACATCGATGTCACTGCTAAATAAGGAGGACCTCAAGAATGAAATCCATCATCGGAAGAAAAATGGGCATGACTGAAGTCTTCGCCGCTGACGGAACAATGTATCCAGTTACCGTCATCGAAGTCCTTCCAAACGTCATCGTCGATAAGAAGACCATCGAGAAAGATGGTTACGAAGCCCTCAGAGTTGGCTACGAAGACATTGCAGAACGCCGCTTAAACAAACCAGAACTTGGCGTTTACAAGAAAGCAGGAGTCGCTGCTAAAGAACATCTCTTAGAACTTAAAGGAGATGAAATCTACGGAAAGAACGTTGGTGAAACACTCACCGCTGATCTCTTCCAGGCTGGTGAAGTCGTTGACATCATCGGCACCACCAAGGGTCATGGTTACTCTGGTGTCATCAAAAAGTATGGCCACCACATTGGTCCAAAAGGACATGGTTCCGGCTATCACCGTCAAATCGGTTCCCTTGCTAACAACGGTCGTGACAACAACCGTGTTATCCCAGGTAAGAAAATGAGTGGTCACTGGGGCGACGAACAGGCCACACTTCTCAACGTCACAGTTATCGAAACAAACGCTGAAAAGAATTACATCCTTGTCAAGGGTGGTATCCCAGGCGCAAAGAAATCAATCGTCACAATCAGAAGTGCTATCCTTCACCAGTTCTCAAAACCAGAAGTTAAAGAACTCGTTGATCTTAGCAAGAAAGGAGAATAACAATGGCTGAAAAGAAAGTTACATTAGCTGTCGTTAATCTCGCCGGCGAAAAGGTCGGAGATGTCAAGCTCAGTGCCGAAGTCTTCGGTGTTACTGAAGCTAACGAACAAGCAGTCCACGATGCAGTTGTCGCTCAAGGCGCAAATGCTCGTCAGGCAACCGCCAAGACCAAAAAGAGACACGAAGTCTCCGGCGGCGGTAAAAAGCCATTCCGTCAAAAAGGAACTGGGCACGCACGTGCAGGTAGCTCCCGCTCCCCAATCTGGGTTGGTGGTGGCACCGTCTTCGGTCCAGATGGCAACCAAAACTACACCGTTTCTCAGAACAAGAAAGCTCACGCTCTTGCAATGAGAACTGTCCTCTCACAGAAAGCTGCTAAAGGCATGATCGTCGTTGACAGCCTTGCACTTACCAAAGTCAGCACAAAAGAGATGGCAGCAGCTCTCGCGGCTATCAAAGCAGAAGGCAAAGTCCTTCTCGTCGGTGCAGAAGAAATGTTAGTTAAGAGCGCACGCAACATTGAAAACCTCGAAGTTCGCGCACTTAACAATATCAGCGTCTACGACGTCCTTAACGCTGAAGCAATGGTCATTGCTAAAGAAGACGTCAAAGCTCTCGAAGGAGGTCTCAAATAATGGCTGAAAAGAAAACTAAGGCTATCGCCCTTCCAGTCGAGCACGACTACAAAGTTGTTTTAGAACCAGTTATCACAGAGAAGACAATGGCTCTCCTCCAGAATGAGAACAAAGTCACCGTTAAGGTTGCTGACTTCTCAAACAAGGATGAAATCAAAGCCAGCTTCGAAAGACTTTACCAAGTTAAAGTCACAGATGTGAAAGTCATCAACGTCCTCGCAAAGGAAAAATCCCGCGGTGGCCGTTACAAAGGACACATCCCTGGTTTCAAGAAAGCGATCATCAGCATTGCCGAAGGCGAAGCAGTTGATCTCTTCAAAGAGTAGGAAACACCCTTAAGCCTTATATCCTTATTAATATAAATAAAGAATAAATAAGAAAGACTTAAAAAGAAAACCACTATAGGAGAAAGAAAATGGCAATCAAAGTTTACAAGCCTTATACCAAGAGCCGTCGCGCCATGCAGACACTCTCGTATGAGGAAATCACCAAAGCCACTCCTGAAAAATCCCTTCTCGCTACCAAAAAACACAGCGGTGGCAGAAACAATCAAGGAGTGATCACCTGCCGTCATCACGGCGGTGGCAACAAGAACCGTTACAGAATCGTTGATTTCCGTCGTAACAAAGACGACATCCCAGCAACTGTCGCGGCAATTGAATACGATCCAAACCGTACCGCATTCCTCGCCCTTCTCAATTATGCAGATGGCGAAAAGCGTTACATCATCAGACCAAAAGATCTCAACGTCGGTGACAAAGTCATCAGCGGTGAGGCTACTGATATTAAGACCGGCAACAACTTAGCACTTAAGAACATCCCAGAAGGTTCATTCATCCACAACATCGAATTAAAACCTGGTAAGGGTGGCCAAATGTGCAGAGCCGCTGGTTCAATGGCTCAGGTTCTCGGCGTCGATGGCAAATACACCATCCTCCGTCTTGCATCTGGCGAAGTTAGAAAAGTCTTAAGCGTCTGCCGCGCAACCATCGGTATCGTCGGCAACGATGACTGGAACCTCGTCAATGTTGGTAAAGCAGGCCGTAACCGTAACCAAGGCATTCGTCCAACAGTTCGTGGTAGCGCCATGAACCCTTGCGATCACCCTCACGGTGGTGGTGAAGGTAAGTGTCCTGTTGGCCGTGATGCACCACGTACCCCATGGGGTAAGAAAGCAATGGGCGTCAAGACCCGTCGCATCAAGAAGAACAGCACACGTCTCATCGTCAGACGTCGTAATGCTTAATGGAAAGGAGATCGAACAATGTCACGTTCTAGCAAAAAAGGACCTTTCGTGGACGAATACCTTCTTAAAAAGGTTGAATCCCTTGAAAAGGCCGGCAAGAAAGAAGTCATCAAGACCTGGTCAAGACGTTCGACCATCTATCCTGCCTTCGTTGAACACACCTTCGCTGT
>JAZLMH010000006.1:0-69167 GCA_045598525.1 Bacilli bacterium
GATCCTAGAAATAGGGTCCTTTTTTGTTGGTTTTGATGCTGAAAGCACTTTTTTGTTGCCACTATTTTATTTAGTGATTAAACTTTTTTAGTTTTAAGAAACTAAGGGGGTTTACTTATGAATATCAGAAACGTTGCAATCATCGCTCACGTCGACCATGGTAAGACCACTTTAGTTAACTCACTTTTCACAACAAGCCACACTTTCAGGGAAAATGAAGCCATCCATGACAGAATGATGGACTCTAACCCAATCGAGGCGGAGCGTGGTATTACCATTCTTGCTAAAACCACTTCTATTGTTTATAACGACACGAAAATCAACATCGTCGACACTCCAGGGCACGCTGATTTCGGTGGTGAGGTCGAACGTATCATGCACATGGTCGATGGCTGTCTTCTTGTTGTCGACGCATACGAAGGAACGATGCCTCAGACCAGATTTGTTCTTAAAAATGCTTTAGAGAATCACATTAAGCCAATCGTTGTCATCAATAAGATCGATAGACCAAACGCTAATCCTCAGAAAGCAATTGATGAGGTCCTTGATTTATTCATCGAGCTTGGCGCACCAGATGAGTTCTTAGATTTCCCTGTGTGCTTCGTTAGCGCGCTTAATGGCACTTCATCTCTTGATCCAGATGTTTCCACCCAGAAACCTGGCATGGATCCACTTATCGAATTGATCATCAAGCATATTCCTGAGCCTCGCTGCGAACCTATGAAGCCATTCCAGTGGCAAAGCGCTCTTCTTGACTATAATGACTTCGTCGGACGTATTGGCATTGGCACTGTTAGAAGAGGTTCTATCAAAGTCGGCGATCAAGTCACCGATGTTAGAAAAGATGGCACCACAACTAACTTTAAGATCATGAAGCTCTATACTTTCCATGGTATGAGCCGTGATGAAGTCAATATGGTTGAATCTGGTGATATCTGCGGTATCGCAGGTCTTCCAGATATCGGCGTCAGCGACACTGTTTGCCAGCCTGGAAGCGTTGAAGCTCTTGCGCCTTTACGTGTCGATGAGCCAACCTTACAGATGGAATTTGGCACAAATAGCTCTCCAATGAGAGGACAGGATGGCAAGAAAGTCACTGCCCGTGTTATTGAAGAAAGACTTTATGCTGAAACGCAAAGAGATGTGTCTTTAAGATTCACAAGAGTCCAAAATAAAGAATCATGGATCGTCTCAGGACGTGGCGAACTTCATCTTGGCGTTTTGATCGAAAACCTTAGACGTGAAGACTTTGAACTTGAAGTCGCTAAACCTCAGGTCATCATCAAAGAGATTGATGGTGTTCAGTGCGAGCCTTTCGAAGACCTTCAAATCGATGTTCCTAATGAATTTGTCGGAGGAATGATGACTTCTTTAGGTGAAAGAGGCGCATCTTTAGTCAATATGGATGATAACGGCACTAACACAAGGCTTACTTATGTCATCCCTTCACGTGGCCTTATTGGCTTTGTCTCTAACTTCCTTACCATGACTAAGGGTTATGGCATCATCAACCACGTCTTCAAAGAATATCGCCCAGTCTATAACCATGAACTTGGCGAACGTAATATCGGCGTTCTTGTTTCTACGGATAAAGGCCCTGCTACAGGTTATGCGATGCAGAAAGTTGAAGAGCACGGAACGATGTTTATCGCCCCAGGTGAAATCTGCTACGAAGGCATGATCATCGGTGAGCACCGCTACCCAAGTGATTTAGCAGTTAACTGCACTCAGGCTAAGCCTATGACTAACGTCCGTTCTTCCACAAAAGACACAACCGTTGTTCTTAAGGCTCCAAGGAAAATGACTCTTGAAGCTTGCCTTGATTATCTTAACCATGATGAGCTTGTTGAGGTCACTCCTCACGCGATCAGAATGAGAAAGAGAATCTTAAGCACTCCTGACAGAAAGAAGTACGACGCTCATCAGAAAGCGTTAAAGGAAGCTCTTAACCAATAACTTATTAACCCTGCCAAAATGGCGGGGTTTTTGATTAAGATGCTAGTTCCCATTTATAAATATGGGGACTTTAAATATTTGATTTTCTTTACATTTTATTTACAGATTTAGAGTTTGTCGAATTATTGCTATATTTATTTGTTGTTTTGAATTTGAGGATTTGTTTGTTTTTAGAGTTTTTGATATAGAGAATGGAATAAGAAGGCTTTAAAATGCTTTATCAACAAAATCTAAGGCGATTATGAAGACGAGAAAGAAGTTTATAGAAATTACATCCTTATTGCTTATGGCATTAGTCTCTTCATCTTGCTTTTCTTCTAGCGAAGAGTCTTCTCTTTCTATAAGCGAATCGTCAAGCGTTAGCGAGTCGGTAGTGTCTTCCATCGAAAGTGTTCCTCAATCTTCTCAAGAATCGTTTTTCTTAGAAAGAGATCCTGATAGCACTTTATGGTTTTGGATTACTGAGAAAGTAACAAGATCATCATTTAATGGATGCACTTTTATCCCTGGGCTTATGGGTGGGCTTTATTACTTGGATCCTCGTTATGAGATGATTGGTAATGATGTTCCTGAAGTCCACGTTACGTATATAGCTGGTAGCTATCCTGATTATTCAGACGGTGGTCTATATGTCACGAGAATCGAGATTACTGACCCTAGTGTTACCGTCTATGGCCTAAACATCCATTCTTCACAAGAAGAGATTGACGCAAAATTTGCTTCTCTTGGTTTTTCTAAAACAAGCGAGTTTTTAGGGAAGCTCTATTGGAAAAAGAACAATTGCAGTTTTATGTTTTTCAAAAACGAAATCCGTATAGATGCCCACGTTTCAAATAGAGAAGGCGCAGTTTTCTAATAATATTTAATAAGAGAGCGTTTGCCCTCTGGCACATTGCTTTGGCTATAGTCTTATGTTATTCTTTAGTTGTAGGGTTTGAAGTAGGTGCACGCCTACTTCTTTTTGTTTTCAGCAAACCTAAGAATCGTCCAATAGAGAGTGCCTGCCACCACTATAAGATGGCAGGCTGCCCTCCGGCGCCTTGCTTTGGCCATGGCCTTATGCTATGATGTTTTTGTTGGGTGAAGTAGGTGCACGCCTACTTCTTTTTGTTTTCCCTAACGCTAAGAATCATTAATAAAATCATCGTAAGAACGATAATGATTTCTTCCATAAAACTCTTTCGCCGGAAGCAAGGCCGGAAGGGAAGAAAGAACCTTGTTCATAAGTTCCCCTCCATTTACTTATAGAGGGGAAAACGAAAAAATGATAAAAGTTTTACAATTTTTATAAAAAGTCGATTATGCGTTAGGTTTATCTATAAGCTTTTCAGCACCTTTGATTAATCCTCTAAGAATTAAAGCACCTAAAGAATTGCCGATTGTGACCACAAGAATATTTAAAGCAAGATTTAAATTCCATGCATTGGCTGCGCTGAAATAGAACATATTAGCGATGCAGTGTTCTGCGCCAATCAAAACGAAAGCGGCTGTTGGAAGAAGGATGCCTATTGCTCCAAGGACTCCGCCTTTTCTTTTATAGATATCCACCGCTATAAAGACAAACATACCGCAGATTATTGCAAGCAAGAATGACGTTAATAAAGGTGTTTCTGCTTTTGTGGATGAATAATTATACGCAAGAGCGCCGATGCTTCCGTTTCTAAATGTTGGGATGGCGTAACAGATGTAGCCAATAAGCTCTGCACCAATGAAGTTACCGATATAGCCCGCAAGAAGATCTAAAAGGTATTTTGGTTTCTCGTCTATTGCGTATCCGATTTTCCCTGTATATAGGAAGAAACCGATAACACAGACCGTGATAAGACCTGTAGGGAAGATAAACGCCCCTAAGATTGGGCCTAATGTTGTATCTGGTAAAGATTTAGCAGCAAGGCTAGCAAGTCCGCCTAAAGCGATTGCAATGCCCGCTAAGATGCCTAAAAGTAAAGTTCTAATGAATCTTTTCATGGATATAGGATAGCAAATATGGCTTTTTAAATAAAGACAATGTCTTTATGTGAAACATTTCTTTATTGATTGTTTCACAATAATTATAATAACTGTATGTTCAATCTAATCTATTTGTTTAAAGAGCGCGCTTTGATTAGCAAGGAACTTGATAGCCTTGTTTTTGGAAGTGTAGAGATTAGAGATATAAAGGGTAACAAAAAGATTTATATCCATAAAAGAGAGGGTAAATCTACCGTATCTAAGTATCTTGGGGAATATTCTAAAGGATTAGAAGATTTGATTAAGACCAATAACCTTAAAGCCAAAGATTTGAAGAAAAGACTTCATCTTATTAATGATGATTTAAAATCCATTGGATTATATAAAAGAGATATCGATAAAGATGATGTCAGGTTATCGATCACGCTGGCTAGAAGATATCTTGTCGATTCCATTTACAAACAAGCGATTCTTGAAGGTGTTTCCACCACGTATTCAATGACAGAGAATATTCTTTCCGGCGGGATTATTGGGGATATGAGCGTCAATGATGTTAGGAAAATCACAAACCTTAAAGACGCTTGGAATTTTATTCTTGATGAAGATGTTTTAAGCTGCCCTACTAATTTCGCAATCCTTTCTGAAATCAATAAATATGCCGAAGCGTCTTTCTCATATTTTGCTGGGCTTTTAAGATTCTCGGATGTTAAGGTTTCCGGATGCAATTATTTGCCTCCGCTTCCTAATTTAAACGATGTGAGAAGCACGATAGATTCTATAGTTTTGCAAAATAAAAATGATGTAGATATCGCAATCGACCTGACTTTATTTGTAATGAAGCTCCAAGGCTTCTATGATGGAAACAAAAGAACCGCTGTCATATTTGCAAACCATTATCTTATTTCGCATGGGAAAGGGTTACTGGCGATACCTGCAGAGCTTGCAGAAGATTATAAAAAATTGCTTGTCGAGTATTATGAAACGGATGATAAAGAAGCGATACAAAGCTTCTTAAAGAATCGCTGTTATATTGAAGCTAAATAGGCTTTTGTCCGTATTCGTCCTCTAAATATTTTATGAAAAGGGGGCAAAACGACAAATGTAACTAGATAGTTTTCTTATCTTTTTCTAATTGGGCTTTGAGATCGTCTAATGAGTCGAACTTCTTTTCGTCGCGGAGATATTCGATGAACGAGACGTAGATCGATTCGCCATAAAGGTCTTCGTTTATGTCTTTGATATATGATTCAACTATCTGATGTTTTAATAGCCCTACTGTTGGGTTTTTTCCAACGTTTGTTATTGCGTAGTGAGGCAATCCTCTAACGTATACAAGCGTCTTATAGACTCCGTTTTTTGGAAGGAGATAATTGTCTTTGAGTTCTAGGTTTGCGGTTGGGAATCCTATGGTTCTGCCATTACCATAACCCTTGATTACTTTGCCTTTTATTTCATAGTGATAACCTAAAAGGTTATTAGCGGTTTCTATATCGCCGTTTTTAAGGCATTCTTTGATTTTGTATGTTCCGACTTTTGCGTCGTCTATTTTTAGAAGCTGAACAGTTTTCAATGAAAAGTGTTCACTTAGATGATTGATGTTGCCTTCTTTGTTTCTACCAAAGGTATAATCTTCTCCAACAACGATTTTTGAAGGGTTGATTTTCTTTAAGAATTCAATGAATTCATCTTTTGAGTGATTATAGAATTCGATGTTGTTTTCGATTACGTAGAAGGTGTCAACGCCTAAGCTTCTGAATCTTCTGATTTTGTCGTCAAGAGTAGTTAATAAATGGTGTTTTTCTTCTGATTTAAAGACGTCTAATGGATGGTTTTTAAAAAGAAGGACAGCGACGTTATCACTCATATCTAAAGCGGTTCTAACTAATTCTACATGTCCTTTATGGACTCCATCGAAGTTACCTAAAAGCAAGACTCCATCGAATGTTTCTTTTATGTTATCAAATGTGACTTCAATGATTTTCATTAGAAGAGCCCTCTTTCAGATATGAATATATCTTCTTCTTTTCTAACATAAACTGCGACGAGGTTATTATCTTTTGTTAGAAGCACTTTATCATGACTTGTTTTTAAAAATAATCTTTGGCCGTTTTTCGCTCTAGTTTCCCCTGCTTCGTTCAATTCGATTCTAGGGAGATTGATAAGATCGATGCCGCTTATGATGTCTTCGTCTAAGATGTCATCAATATGTTTTGCTTCGCTTACTTTGATGTTTCCGATTTCGGTTCTTCTAAGTTCTTCTAGATGGCCTACTGTTCCTAGTTTTCTTGCGATGTCTTCGCCTAAGGTTCTAATATATGTGCCTTTAGATACTTTGGCGGTGAATTTGATGATGTTATTTTCTATTTCTCCAGATAGAGAATAGATTTCTATGTCGCGAGGTTTGAGTTCCATTTCTTTGCCACTTCTTGCGGCTTTGTACATTGGAACTCCATTTACCTTGATTGCGCTATAAATAGGTGGGATTTGCGATGATTTGCCAATGAATGAGGCAAATACAGCGTCTAATTGTTCTTTTGTGATGTTTGGTATTTCTTTAGTTTCTATGACTTCGCCTTCAGGATCTCCTGTGGATGTTTTGCTGCCAAGAAGCAAAGTTGCCTCATATGTCTTATCTCCATCTTCGATATATTGGAGAAGTTTTGTTCCTTTATTGATGGCCACTACTAATAGGCCTGTAGCAAAAGGATCAAGAGTGCCTAAATGACCTACTGAATGAGTGGAAAATCTTTTTCCTAGAAGGTTATCAACCTTTCTTGAGGTGATGCCTTTTTCTTTGTCTATTAAGAAGATTCCGTTAACCATTAAAGTAATTGTATTACTTTTCTTCTATTACTGACAATTCTTCGTAATCGTCAAAGTAGCCGATTCTGCTTAAATACTCATGGCCTCCACTTATGGAGACGGCTCCACAGCTACAGGTTTTCTTGTCGTTTATATTTGTAGATTCAATGATGCCGCCGCATTTTCTGCATCTGATACAATTTCTTACGATTACATTTTCCACTTATTGCCTCCATAAATGTTATTTCTTTTTTTCTAAGATTATTATGAACCTGTTTAGAGAAGCCGCTTACGGCAATTTCAAAAATTATTATTTATATTTATATAAATAAAAGTCTTTACAACTTTATAATTGCGCTTTTAATAGAAAAACTTTCTTTCCCGAGGGTTTGCTTGTTAATTTTGGTTGGCCTAGCGATTTTGTATCTGAACCGCTTGTGCAAAAAATAATTTGGTAAACACCCACCATTTCCTAGTGGTTTATCGTATAATATGCATAGCTAGTTTGAAACAAATCACCCGGGATATGCGGAACGAAGTTCTCGACGACCGACAGCGACAAGTAGGGATCAATCTCAAATTAGCGTGGCGCGATGGATGTGTTAGGTCGCGCCAATGTGGACAGTATCGCCCAAGCCAAAAGAGGATGCCTTCAGGAACGTTCCGTAAATCCGGGACCTGAATTAATCGATGGTGACGCTCCGCACGAGATGTAAATCTTGAGCATGTGGCCATCCCAAAGAGGATGAAACACCAGCAACTATGGTTCATAGAGATATGAGCAGTTGGCTGCAAAAGGTGTTTTCGTTGTGGGATGGTTTTTCTTTCCTTTCGTGAACGCCTAATTAGTTCAAAGAAAGGAGAAAAACATGCAAAATTTTGAATTAATTAAATTCGTAAACGGGGAGATCGAATTGGAGGTTAACGTCTCTCCAGAAGAAGAAACCGTTTGGCTGACAATTGAACAAATGGCTATGCTATTTGATCGCAACAGAACCGTCATTTACAGACATATTCAAAATGTCTTCTCAGAAGGTGAACTTGACGGAAACTCAACATGTGCAAAATTTGCACAAGTTCAATTTGAAGGAGAAAGAAGGGTTGAAAGAACCTATGACTACTTCAATTTAGACGTCATTATTTCCGTAGGATATCGTGTCAAATCCAAAAACGGCATCATCTTTAGAAGATGGGCTAGCGAAATACTCAAAGACTACATGCTAAAAGGCTATGTAGCAAACGAGAGGAAACTCGTAGCCCTGAACAAGACAATTGAACTCCAATCAAGAATCATCGCAACGGCTTACGACATTGAATCCGCAGACGTGCTTAAGGTAGTCGATTCATATGTCGAAGCGCTCACGCTTCTAGACAACTATGACCATCAATGCATACCATCCATCAAAAAAGACGAGAGCTATGTCCCATTGACATATAAAGATGTCAGAACAATCGTCGAAAGCATGGAATACTATGGCAAAAGCGATGTCTTCGGAGTGGAAAAAGAAAAGGGAAAAGTCGATGGAATCCTCGGAGCAGTTTATCAAAATGTCTTTGGTCAGGAGGTTTATCCATCGATTAAGGAAAAGGCTGCGCATCTGCTCTATTTCATGGTCAAAGATCATCCTTTCGCTGACGGATGCAAAAGGATTGCAGCCGCTTCATTTTTAACCTTTTTGGCAAAAAACAGAGCATTGAATCCAAAACTATCTTCGCCAGTTCTAGTTGCCGTTACATTACTTACGGCGGAATCCAACCCAAAAGATTTCAAATCAATCATAAAAGTAATTGCGAACATCATTTAGAAGCGTAAATAAAACCCCCCGGTTTCCCGAGGATTCATATGATATTTTGGTGGGCTTATAAGGATTAGAGCCTATGAAATAAAGCTCACCAATTAAGGCAAACATTTAACTTTAACTAAAATAAGTCTGAATGCGTACCTGTTCGAAATAGCAAAAGAAGCACATCTTCCTCTTCGATTTTGTAGATTAATAGCCAGTCAGGCTGAATATGACACTCACGGAATCCTTTACAATCACCGCTCAGATTATGGTCTTTATTTTTTGTTGGTAGTTCTTCCTGGTTTACGAGTTTATCAACTACTTCTGTTAGAAGATCTAATTCAAGTCCTCGCTTTTGCGCTAGCTTCAAATCTTTTTTAAATTGGTTTGATAATACTATTTTAAGCATTATTTAAGGACCTCTTTTAGAGCGTCTCCGAATGAATCATACCTTTTGTATTTTTCGGTATTGTTTTTCATTTCTTCATATTCAGCAAGAGCAAGTCTAGTTGTATTGTTTGGCACTTCTTTTCTAATTTCAAAAGGGATCCTTTGCTCTCTGACAGCTTGAGTCAGAAAAACCGTTACAGCAGTAGTAAGATCCATACCAAAATCTGCAAATAGGACTTGGGCATTCTTTTTAAGCTCGGCATCTAGGTTGATGTTTGTGCTAACTTTAGGCATAAAGCACCTCCTTAAGAATTCGTTTACATTATACCAGTTATATGTTTGTTATCAATATATTAGGCATATGTTATGCATATTAACACTGTTTTATTTGTATTTTCAAAAATATAGCCCAAAAGAAAAAGAGCAACCGTTTGATTGCTCTTGTTTCATGCTAATAGCAATTAAGCGACTTTTGTGACTGTTATAGCACCGTTATTGCTAAACATTGCAAGGTCAAGGAAGCTAAGGGCTGTGCTTGTTTTTGGTTTGATGACAAGGGTGTGGTTTCCTGCTGATGGGACGTTAATTGAGCCAAGTTTCCAGGTTGTCCAGTATTCGGTGTTGTTATCAAAGCCGATTGATGAGGTTGCAAAGCTTGTTGTATCAAGTGTCAATGCGTTTCCATCAAGAGTGATAGACATTGCGCTATTGATGTTAAGAGATGTGTTCTTTGCTAAGAATGTTGCGTATAAGTTACCAGCAAAGGCCTTGTCAACGCTGAAGTTATAGGTTGCGGTCTGTGATGTTCCGCTTAACTTGAAGTAGTTATAACCAGGGTTACGGATGGTGTTTTTGTTGATGGCGGTGTTTGCTGTTGTCATTGAAGCGCCGCTTAATGTGAAGTCTGCGGCTTTAAGCATACCGATCTGGTTTAACTGGTTGGTTGCTGGTGTTCCTTCGGTTAAGAGAGAAATCATTGTGTCGAGTTTCTCATGAGGGACACCTGCGGTAACTAAGAAGTTATAGCACTTCTGCTGGAAGCTGTTTCCTGGGTAGGTGTTGATCTGGGCGATATAACCTGCTGTGGAGTCATCGTTAACTTGGTCGCATGTTGAGGTTTTGCCGATTCTTCCGAAATTGGAGAAGAGATAATCCTGATAGATCTGTCTCATTGGAAGACCAAGGACACCGTTGATGAGAAGACCCATGAAGCCTGTTCTATCGGTGCCGATACGGCAATGGAAGAAGACTGGGTAATTAGAAGCATCGCCAAGGATATCGAAGCAACGAAGCATTGGTGCGATGTTTCTGAAGATTAAGTTCTTGCCACCTTGGTATTCCATGGCGTTATGGTAGATGGTGACGCTATTTCCTACTGGTGAGGTGGTTGGGCAGTTAAATCCCATTTCACGAAGTTCAATCTCGGTTTTGACATGCATTTCTTCAAGCATGGTTTTCTTGCCGGCTGCGGTTATTGCGCATTGTGACTGAGAATCGTTTGGAGCGCCTGTGCGGTAGATAAGACCTTGTTTTATTTTAGCTCCACCTTCGGTGGTTTTGCCGCCAAGGTCACGGACATTAGTCATGCCATCGACTCTTAAGTTACGGATGCCAGAGGCTGCTGTATCAAGCTCATAGGTTGATGAGACGTCTGGGTTTCCTGATGAATATACGGCTTTGACGTGATAGTAATAATGGGTGCCGATAAATAAGTTATAGACGTTAAATGATTTGGATGTTCCTTCGTAGGAAAGGACGTTTTGGGTGAATGCGTTATCGGTTGCGAATTCAAGAACGTATTTGCTTAATGTCTTTCCTGCTGGAACGGTGTGATTAAATGAGAAGGTGACTGCATTTGGATCAGACTGATGGGCGTTTTCGCTTGTGTGGAACTGATTCTTGAATGCGCTTGATGAAAGCGTTGTGTAGTCGCCTGTGTATTCGATGAAGGCTTTCTGGTCTGCTGTCTTATTATTTATTGGGGCAGTGAATGTTGTGACGTTTGAGAAGCCTGCTGCATCTGCTGGGGTTGATTGGGCTGGCGTTGAAGTTGCTGGTGTGGATTGAGCTGGCGCTGATGTTTGCCCGCCTGCTGATGAGCCGATTTTGACTAAACGGATTGTATCGATATAAGCGCTATAGCCTTCTGCGTGATATCTCATCGCAAATGATGTTGCGCCTGAAGCGACTGTAACATCACAAAGTGATGCGTTGGTGTAGGCTTCGCCTTGTCCGTTTTGTGACCAGCCAAGATCTTGGTATGAAGTTTCGTTTGAGATGTTAACTTCTT
This sequence comes from Bacilli bacterium, assembly GCA_045598525.1. Taxonomy (GTDB): domain Bacteria; phylum Bacillota_I; class Bacilli_A; order RFN20; family CAG-826; genus UBA4951. Next base: position 11,173 of record JAZLMH010000006.1, read on the forward strand.
CCCCTGTTCCTACTTGGAAGGTATATCTAGATGTATATGGGGAAAGGACTGAATCTCCTGTGAAGCCTTTTGAGCCATTTCCGCTAGAATAACTACCTTTAATGAAGACTTGGTATGATCCTGGCTGCATGCCGGTAATATTCCATTCAAGGTCGCCTTTAAGCTTTCCACTATCCCATTTACCGCTTGCGACTGTTTTTCCAGCTGCGGTAAGTTCATAACCGGTCTGGTTTGCGGATGTGTTTTTAACTGGTTGAGCGTCTCCTACCTTAGCGCCATCGTTTTCCCAACCGCCAAGAACTGGTCTTTGAGAGCTTGAAGAAGCTGGTCTAGAAGAGCTAGATGAAGATGATGACTGGGCTTGGCTTGTTCCAGTTTGAGATGATCCTGGTTTAGATTCATCTTTAATAGATGAAGATGCTTCGCTTTCTTTTGCTGGCTCACTGGTGTTAGAACCGCTTACTGAACAGGCGGTAAGCATAGCAAGTGAAAGAAGAGAAACTAATAAAGTCTTTTTGTTCATTCTTGTTTTGTAAGGGAAGTTGTCCCTCTACTTCCTTTCTTTGTTTATCATGACAAGAAGCTCTTACGGCTTTCTAAAAACACATTAATGTGTTGATGTCATTTTTAAGCAATGAATATTCTACTTATTAGTACAATTCGTGTCAAATTCTTGTGCGGAGGTCAAAAAGAAAAAGGCTTGAGTGATTCAAGCCTAATTGTTTATAAGCCGAGGAGCTCTTTCTTCTTTTTGTCGAATTCTTCCTGGCTGATGATGCCCATATCAAGGAGTTCTTTGTATTTCTTGATTTCCTGGAATGGATCTCCTACTGGAGCTTGGTCACTTTCTTTTTTAGGCGCTGGCTCCTCTATTGGTGCAGGTGCTGGAGTGTTGTCTGCTTCTTTTGCTGGTTCTACAGGTGATTCAGCTGTTGAAGCTTCTTGCCCTTCTATTTCGAGATAGACCCTTCCCGCGCCTCTTAACTCTTCGTTCATATCCTTGATTTTCTCTTCTAACTCCGAAGGTTTCATGGAAATGGTAACAAAAGGCTTATTGCGTTTTGCTTTCGCTAAGAGGGATTTGACTGTTGGTTCTGGCATGTCTGAACCGAGGTGTACGTGGCTATAGATAATTTCAAAGCAGTAATCGATATCCTCAACGTCTTTTAAATAAAGCAAGCAGTTTTTCTTTGCCTCTTTTTGTTTTTGTGGCTTTCCTTTTTTAGGTGATTCGACGTTTTCGGACGAAGTTTGTCCTTCGACAAATTTAAGTAATCTTCTGACCTTCTTTCCAAGTTCGTCTTCATAATCTTCTTCAAAGAATGTGCAATGGAAAAATGGCTGAAGGTAATCATCATTGACATTCATATAACTTCGTTCGTGTATTAAGCTTGGATCAAAAGTTTTGCCATCGTCTTCGTAAACAATGACGCAACGATTACCGTAAGTGTCGATGTAACCATTGAAAAGTTTTGCCATGGAAATAAAGTCAGTAATTCCATATTTTTCGATCAATTCTTTCTGCTCACCGAATAATTCGATTATCTCTTCTCCATCTGTTTCAGGATCTAATCCATCTATTTCTTCGTTATAAAAATCAAACAAGTCTTCAACATCTGATGGAGTAATATGAAAAACTATCTGCTTCTCATCTTCTGCTGAAACTTGCATGATCTTTGATTTGAACCATCCCTCGTCTTTAAGATAATGGCAATCTTCTTCTAAACTCAAAAATTTAAGGAATGATAACGGCAGATTTGCCTGAAATAGTTTCTTTTTCCTGTTATCGTATTCATATATCGTAAGACATATGTCTTTACTTGTGTCGATAATTAATTCTTTTGTGGCGGAATAGTCTTCATAGGTTAGTTTTACAATCATAAATACCCCTTCTTCTGATCTTTTATGATAAAAAACGCTGCATAGTAGCTTTGGCTTAAGTAAACACCCCCCCCCCGAGAAAAATGCAACGTGTTAGCCAAGCATTTCCAAAACTTCCCGCTTGAGTTTTCAAAACAGGACATTTGGTGTCCTCGCACATTGTTTTGTTTCTCTTCTATAGTATCGGCGTCCCCAATAAACGAGGACAGCATTGGAACCCGGTGAAGTCATCTTGCTTGATGGCCGGGGCCTGACCAGGAGAGAGGCTTATGCGGGATACTGTATAAGACTTAAGACCTATTATGGGTTTACGGGATTGAAAGACCGCTCTGGTTGGTGGCGCATCTTGCCCTTCGATGTAAACGACTGCCAGGAGTAGGCACGACAAGAGGCTCTATAGCGATATATCCCACGTGCTGATATCTGTGTGAGAAGCAGGTATCACCGTCCTCAAAGGAAGTGTTTGGCTTGATGGGTGGAGACATCCTATAACTACTTTGGCAGGTTCTTGTAGGCGAAGGCCAGAATTAAGATGGATTTTTTAATGCTGAAGCTCGCTGAAGGTTGGAGGACTATATGGTTCCTCCCATTGTTCGGTACTACTTATAGTACCCATTCCAAAAGCATCAGGGTCGCTACTTGGTGCTCAGCTTGGCGTGAATGTGCGTGAATAACAAATTAGGGTAAAAGATGTATGGCGAAGGCCGCCAATGCTTATTTTTTATTTATCAAAGCGTAATTGCTCTCTGATATAAGTTCATTTCAACCTTTTAGAGGCTGTAGTTAATGTTTATATTATGAACATAGAAAAATAAACATCATTAATGTGTGATGAAATGAATAAATTATGGATAAAAAGTTTATTGTGCATAAAGATCGTTTACCTGATGGTATGACATTTGATGATTTGATTGAAAAATCAAATTAAACGCTGCAACTAAAGAGGCTAATAAAGAGACACTTCAAGGTATAGTGAATATTGATCTTGATACATTTGATATCAATGATTATCCAAAAATACTTCAAGACACCAAAGACTATGCGAGCAACAAATAATTGGTTATATAAATAACTGTTAAAAGCAATAATCAAGGTGACTGGAAATGGTCACCTTTTTTATTATTAAAAAGACCACATTGAGTGGCCTGTTGGTTATTAGTCTAGAAGGTCGCTTTTCTTTTTGTCGTATTCTTCTTGGGTAATCGCCCCTTCATCCAATAGCGATTTATATTGTTGGAGAAGTTTAAGTATTCTTTCTTCTTTGTCAAAGTCGATTGTTTTTGTTACGTAACTTTTGGTTACACTGAAGTCATCAGTTGTTTCGATGCTTGTGGTGGTCACTTTGACATCTTTTGTTAGGCGATAAACAACGAAGATAGCAATCGATGAAAGAAGCAACAAAGCCAAAGAAACTATCCATCCTGCGGCCAAAGAAATATTCAGATAATCAGGCTTTTGAATTATGTCTTTGTTAACGGCCTCAAAAACAAATGGGTTTCCGATTATAAACCCAGCGGTGAAGATGGCAACAACAAGAATTCCAAGGATATAAGGATTTTTGTTTGCCTTTTTCTTGATTTCAAACCAAATGCTAACACCGTAAAGAGCGAGTATTGATAGCATCCCCAAAAACGATAATATTCCTAACGGGGAAGGAAATGCCGATTTTCCAAAAGCAGCAGCAAAATTACTCTCGATATTCATCCCATTGTTTTTGGCCAACATCGTTCCGTCTCCACCAAATAAACTTATTGTCCCAGGAAAATAAACTCTTAATGATAATCCAGATTGATGGCCATTAAGCATCACTCCAGGCGTTGTTAATAACAAAACGAGGCTTACCAAAGTTATGACGGCTGCGGATATCAAAATATATAAACGATATTTTCTTAGTGCTTGCATAAAAATCCTTCAAAATAGCATTTTCTGATAGTTAAATCATTATACCTTAAGGATGAATGATATAAACACAAAAAGGAAAACATCCGTTAAGGATTCTTTCGTTTGATCTAGTCATTTTTAATAAATTTCCAAAAACGGCAAGAAGGATAGTTTTCACAGCTATAATAATTTCTTCCTTTTCTGTCTTTGTTCAGTTTCAAGTCTCCACCACATTTTGGGCATTTGCCTGGGTTTTCCTCATCAAATAATTCAGGATGCATCTCTTTTTGAACGTCCCACCAATTATCTAGGAATTTATTAATTGCATCGTCTATGTTCTCTCCTTGCTTAACATAAACGCTTCCGAACATTCCATTAGGCAAACTGATTGTTACGCGAATATCATATTCTTTCCGGGTTTTTGCTCTTGTTGGAGATTCTTGTTTTGTCTCTTCTTCACTCATGCGTTCATTCCTTTCAAGCGTTGCCTCACCATTCTATTTAGCATCAATTTATGATTTTTTATTATTAAAACGTTTTCGATTGTTGATATTTCTTCATTTTTCTTCAGGAGTTAAATCGGTTGCAGAATCTATTTCTCTCATGATGTCGGCTGAGAATTGTTAAAAATTTAATCAGCTTGATCGCTTGCTTTAATCTTTTTTGTGAATCTGCATTTAGGGTAGCCTGAACATCCATAGAAGGATTTTCCATCTTTGCTTTGGCGTTTTATTAGTTCTCCTCCGCATCTAGGACAACGCCCTTCTTCGACAAATTGTTTGGCTTGTTGAACCTTTGTGGCATGTTCTTCATCTGTTTCTATTGGATTGTCTTTGTAATAGATAAGAACACCTACCATTTCTTTGACTGCTTCTTCTGACATTTCATCCTTAGGGAGTTTCTTGAAATACCTACGGAATTCCCTTGGGGTGAAAACGTTGTCGATATCGAGTCGTGATGTATCTGCTTCGGTGAATATAACTATGTTATGGATGCGTATTTCAAAGTCATCAATTAATGGCCTAAGTCTATTTATGTGGGTCTCATTTTGTTTTATTGGGGAATAGAATTGATGCTTCTCTTTGCCATATCCTAAGACTTGAGTCCACTTCTCTTGTTTTGGCGTGCCATATATCCTTCCTGATAACGCTTTGGTTTCCACCACAAAAACGCCTTTTGTTGAGATTAAGACGTGATCTATTTGTGAACTCATGCCGTTTTTGCCAGGGATTATTAAATTATTAAGAACACGGCCTTCTTTTCCTTTAACGTATTCCAATAAATCACTGACTTCTTGTTCCCCTATTTTCCCTTTTCCTTCTGGGGAACGCCTATCCATGTCAGGTTTTCTAAATAAAAGAACTAAAAATAAAACAAGAAAGGCGATTGCTATATATCCTATCATCATAATCTGATTACAATCCTATGCCCTCCGTTTTAGTGTTCTTGCTTACATAAAAAAGTATTGCTTCTCTCATAATTTCCTCCATGAAAAGCGACTTTATATACTCTTTTATTTATTCTTCATATTTCTATGAAAGATTACCCTCGTTGCAAATTATACTACTCAAAATCATTTTTATAAAAAGAAAACACCCATTAAGGATGTCTAATGCAGATACGTTGTAGTATTCTGCGAATGCATTGACTACGTCGATGCTTGATGGTCCATCAGTTTCTATACGTCTTATGTTACGTACGGAATATCCGATGTTGTTGGCTAATTCATCTTGGGTTAGATGATTTTTTAGCCTTAGGGTCTTGATTGATTGTCCAACCAAGCGCGAATCAATTAGTGTGCTCATTTGTCCACCTCCTATTATTTGATTAAAAAATCATTCGCTAAAATCAGATAATTATGATCCGCTAGGTGGGTCTGATATGTTTGAGCAGGGTGATTATATACTTCTATTCATTTAAAAAGAAAGAGACCATACGAAAAAATGTAGAAAAACGTGCATTACCGCACGTTTTTCTACAAGGATATGCCTAAATCTATTTTTTCTAAATCAGTTCGTAGGGAGAAGTGAAAATACCAAAGCCAAATGTCGAAGAAAAAATTAGGAATTCCAACAGCGTTGATAAAATAATTTCAAAAGATGATGCCAAATAATTAAACCTACTTCAGTGGATATTGACTATCTATATATATATACAATAAGGACAAATTATCAAACGCAAGTCATCATCTTATGAAAGGTTTTTGATAAAGATAAATCTCTAATTGGTGAGATAAAAGTTATGTTGTACTCATAACTATAAGCAATAAAAGAAAGGTAAAATGTAATCTAAAGTACAATTTGATTATATGAGGTGATTGTATGCCTATTGTGGAAGCTATTTGTCCAGAGTGTGGTGCAAAAATAAAAGTTAATTCAAATGCCAAAGGAGAATTGAGATGTCCGTTTTGCGGTAGTTCTTTTGACGCTCAATCTGTTCTAAACGGATCAACAAGTTTATCCAACTCAAAAATAGATGAAATATCTGAAAACGAGCAAGAAGCAGCTCCATTATTTGCAAAGTATCGTAGTAAAGACTTTTTATCTTTGGATAAAATGTCGGATGAATTTATGGTTTCTCATCCAAATAATCCTTATGGCTACCTATTCCAAGCTATTGCTACTGCGCATGCGGCGAATCCGTTAAAACTAACTCAATATACATGGTGCTCTTACAATAATGATTTAGAAAGAGTAACAGGAGTTGCAACTCCAGATTTTAATACATCATGTTCATCTTTGATTCCAGCAGTCAGAGAAAATTATATTGCGGCTTTAAAATGTCAAACTCCTACTGATGCATTATTAGATTTATTTTATGAACAACTCAATCAATTGGTTGAAGTGTTCAATGGCTCCGGCATGAAAAGAGGCTTGTTATTGAAGGAAGGGTATAAATCTACAACACAAACTGATAATCCTCGTGCGTATTTATGTGATTACTTGCTTGAAGTTTTCCCTGATTTTATTTCTGAACTCGTTGATGAATTGATAAAAATGGGATTAAAGGACCGTTTTAAAGAACGTACTAAAGAATTTTATTTATCACTGAAGAAAAACCTAGTAACTCGTGAAAATCTTCGCATCTACAAAAAACTTGGAAGCACGTTTGCGAAATTAGAAGAAATCATTGGCGATCCTATCGACGTCGAAATTCCAAAAGATCCAGAATTAGAAAAGGTTTTAAATTATCGCTATATTACGGCGGTTAAGTTAGCACGAAGAATGGAAATGCTCGAAAAAATCGGTCTAGGCATTTTTGCTGGAGGTTTAATATTTGCCGTTGCAATGATTTGGGCTGAAGGCATTTCTTTTATAGGGCTTGGCATTATGCTTGTAGGTCTTGCTATATTTGCTTTTGCGATATTTGATGAAAAGAAGCGTCCTGCAATATATCGCGACGGACACTGCGATGCATGCCACGGTTCATTAGAAGCGGCAGAAATAGAAATCGAATCTGTTAAGACAACAATGAATCCCATCGAATTTTTAGCTTATTTAATTTCTAAAGGCGGAAATTCAAACAAAGGACACCGTGTTAAAGCTGTAACAAATTATGTTTGCCCGTATTGCGAAAACAAAGGAACGAAGATTGTTCAAGCTAACGTTAATCGTAAAGGGCAGGACAAAGCTGCTGCTCAAATAGCTTGTGCAAATACACTTCATGATGCTGAGCATATTCCGTTCTTCAACCAAATTGGAATTAACGAAGTAAATGAGGCATTAGCAAAAGATGCGAATGCATTAGAGATGCCGGGTTCAGCAACTAGCGACAATACTGCAGCATTTGAGAAAATAACAAAAGAAGATCCATTGACCACTTTAAATTCTACTACAGATATTGTTAATGTTTTCACACTTGCTTTAAATAGCTTTTTGTCCCATTTGTTTATAATCGGAGGTATTGTTCTTTTAAGTTTAACGCCAGAATTTCATTTATTGAGTTTGTGTATTATAATTCTTGGAATTATGTTATCGATATATCCTATATTATTGGGAACAACAGAAATTATATTTTATCCACATGGAATTGTTAAAAAGACTTTATTTTTTAAAACAGTAATCGAAGGAAATATGTCTGAATTTAGCATTCGAAATCGTTTGAGTATCGGAGTATTTAGCCTATATTCTCTTTACCACACAAAATCTAATAAATGCATAATAAGTAGTAATCTATTAGTTTTAGGAAATAAAGGTAAAGAAAAACTCGAAGAAATCGGTATTTCTGATAAATGAGTTTGAAATAAAACACAAGAAACATTTTGGTAGATGTTATTCATCTACCTTTTTTATTGCATGACATGCATATCATACATCTAAAAATTGAAAGTCCCGAGTAGGAAAGCATTAGTAACCGCATAGCTAAACTCAAGTCAAGTATTGTTAGATAGGAGAGCGTGTCAAATAGACCGGGCAAGGAAAAGAAACCTGATATAAAGCGACCAATTAGTGAATTTAAGGAGACTCAAAGTCGAAAAAGGCTTGTCACCATTAGTCAGCATAGTCCGTTGAATGAACTTATTAATCAAATCAAAAGCCGTGAGTATAAACCGCAACCTAGCGGTCAATATAAGAGGGCAATTTTGCGTGATTCATAAAAGGTTCAAATTAGTGCTTAAAGCAAGAACAGTGCATGTTTTACGTTTTTTATGAAGGACAAACAGACCCAATTCCAGCATTGCTTGCTAATGTTAAGCCCTCTGGAAGTCGCTCTTTTAGTTCCTCGGCATAGTCTTTAGTGGTCTTGTAATACGCTTCTGCTATAGCACAACTAATAGCGGCCGTCGTATCACAATCTCCACCAATACTAATCGTGGTTCTAAGGCAATCTTCGAAATCTGTTGAGATTAAGAAACAGAAGATTGCTTGAGGAACTGAGTTTTGACAGGTTTCGTTGAACCAATAGTTCTTCCTAAGATCTTCGTAATCGAAATCTAAGTTGTAATATTGCTCAACATACTTTTTGATGAACTCTTTGGATTTGCCAATGCGTGCATAGAAAACACACATAGCAGTTACTTCTGCGCCTTTTAGTCCTTCTGGATGGTTATGAGTTACTTCAGTAACTCTTTTTGAAAGATATTTGACCTCTTCTTCTGAGTTTGCGTACCAGCCAACCGGGGACACTCTCATTGCAGCGCCGTTACCAAACGAGCCATATGGTTCTCTGTCATCAGTGAATAACCAATGCCAGAATCTTCCACCGTATCCTGCGTCAGGATAGTTTCTGCCCCACTTCTTGAACGTGTCGATAATACGGTCGTTTGTATCATCGAAGACATATCCTTTTTGTAGGCATTCTTGAACCGCAAGAGTCATATAAGAGTCATCAGTCATTCTTGATTCCTTGCTGAAAAGAGGGAAATCTTTGGTTCTTATGTTGTTGAATTCATATACGGAGCCAACAATATCTCCGATAATTGCACCAATCATATTTTTTGTTCTCCTTTTTATTTTACGCAGTTCTGGCCTGATGATAAGCACAGAAATCTGGATTTAACGGGAAGCTTAGCCAATCGTTATACTTCAAGAAGTTTTCGTATGACATATGGTCCTGAAGCAAGTAGTCCCACATATAAAGCTGAATCTGGTAATCAGTTAATTGATATTTCTGGCGAAGTTCATCAACTAGGCCATTTAATTGCTTTTTTGTGAGATTAAGTTTGAATGTCGGCGTTTCCTGAAGGGTGATTTGGCAATGCATCGCACGTTTGAGAAGAACCTTTAAAGCCTCTTGCTTATCCTCGTATTTGTTAAGGTATTTGATCATTTTTTCATCTCGAAAACCATCGAGTTCAAGCGTTACTGTTAAGCTTTCGAATTTCTTTTTTCTAGGCATTTCCTTTTTCCTTTCTTCTTTGTTTCTCTAAGGCAACGGGAACACTACTAAGCCGTTGCCTTAGAGTTATTCGATGCTGAGCTATATCTTTTCAGTGGTATGACGTCTAGTTCTGGATGTGCGTTTGCATATTTAATCACTTTTATAGCGAATCGAAGCGCTCTTCTAATGAATTCTTCTTTGTTTTTTGTTCGAACCAATGAAGCGATGATATCGTTATCGTTTGTCCTATCGAGCTGAAATTGCTCTAACACTTTGTCTTGTTCATCGAAGAGATTTTCATTACATTGTCTGGTCTTTTCCATTTTCTTTTTCCTTTCTTGCTTCTTCTCTCATAAGGGCTTTAACTGTGCCTTCTTTATTCTGGAGGCTAGCAAGCCAATCAAGGATATCCTTGTCTTTTTCAAGATGGAGACGCATGTTGAACATCTTTGTGTGGGCTTTGTTCCACTTCATGGTCGCCCTTTTCTGGGCTTCTGTATATTTCGCGGCCATCTTATTTGCCCTCCTCTTCGAAGTTGAACTCGAGGTCATCATCAAGACTGAGTTTGGTAATGCCAAGTTCTCTCATGAACGTGCGGAAGGATTCATCGCTAAATGTGCCTCTTGCCCACATGTTGATGCCGAATTCGACAAGAGTCGCTTCCTCGATGCCGATATCCTCGTTCTCCTCGATGAATTTTCTCATTAAGGCTTTGTCGCCTTTCCCCATTCTTTCGAAGTCGCCTTCCTCGTATTTAAGAAGGACTTTTTCTGTGTTTTCGTTTGCCATATTTTTTCTCCTTTCTGCCTTTTAGGCGTTATAGCATTCGATATGTCTATCACCACTTTTTCTCCTCTTGGTTTTTTGACCTAAGGGTGGAAAACAACAACCACCCTTAGATCTTTTAGCGGAAGGAGTACCGCTTTGCTTGCCATCTGACTTAGAGGAACGACACACCTTTATAAGAAATGAAGAATAACAATGTTTAGAAAAGGAGGTTGGTGTGTCGCTCTTCTAAGCCAGATGGCTTTGCCCTTTTTCTTGGGCCGAGGATATTGTGGCGTTATTAAAAAATCGTCTACTCCGCCTCGTGCGGTAATTTCTATATGTAAATGCCTATTTTTCTTAGATGTCATCGAAGAAAAACAAAAACATTTTTTTCTTTGTTATTTTCTAAAAAACTCTATTGAAAAAGAAAAACGAGACCGTTATTCGATCTCGTAATCCTTATTTTTTCTTTCTATATATGGTGTTTCTCTCATAGTGGGCGTATATGGAGTCACCAGTCATATAACAATATTTATTTAAGAAGTTAGGAACCAGCTCATCAGAATTCTTCGCTTCGTTTTTTAGTATGTCATCAAGGCACGTCTGGAGAGCGATGTCGTGTATTTCATATTTCGACAATGAATATCCGCAGAAACTAAGCAACCATTCTATTTGCCTTTTTGTCATGGATAAGGCTAGACCCGCTAAAACAACATGAGGTTTAATTGGCCTTTTCCAAACCTGATAATGCTTATCGTGTTCTACATGCCAACCCCAAAGAGTGTTTTCTAAGGTCTCTACTTCGTTTTTGCTCTTCTTTTTGGCTTTATAGGTTCCATCTTCAACTTTGTCGTTATAGTCTTCTACCAAATCGCCGATGTTACTTTTTATGCAGTCCCACCCATAAGCTTTCCTTTGCTTTGTGTATGGGTCTTTCTTTTTGAACCCATATTCAAGGAATTTGTTTATTACTTGTGAGAATGAGTCCCCTTCTTTAACGCCTATTTTCTCCATATCTATTGTGACAAATAAGCCACTTTCATCAGGAATGCCTTTATGTCTTAAGTTTGGTTTTTCGTGGCGATGGAACTTGTCAAAATCAAAAACGACCGGTTTTGATGCTTTTGATTTTGTGTACGAGATTTTATGCGGGAATCTATCGCTTTCTTCATCGAAAAAGCCTCTTAACCTGCCATAGGTCTCTCTAACGGTTTCGTAAATTATCTGTTTCGGAAGCGAAGGGTGCATGGCCTCGCAATAACGCAGGGAGTCTTCGATTTTATAGTTGCCTTCTTGGACAAATTCTATGATTTGATCTCTGATAAGGGCTAGCTCGTCTTCTGACAATTTCTTATGGGAAGATGAATCTTCACTTATATTCATTGTTGTTTCGTAGACATAATGCTCAACATCATAGACGTCGATAAAGATATCCATGTTTGGATGTTCCTTAGAGAAGGCATATCCAGACTCTTTTGCCGCTTTGAGGGATTCGAACGTCTGATACCCGTTAGCGCCTGCCCCGATTGTTGGGACTAAGATGGATCTCACACCTTCGTCATAGGCTGTTTGAAAGGCTTTTAGATAGGCCCCTACCAATTTCGACAATTGTTCATCGTCATCTTCTTTGAATGGTGTGATTACGTGAACTATGTATTTGCAGTCTAACCCATAGCTTTCTGTTACGAAGGATTCTCCAATTGTCAAAGAAGAGCCTCTTTCGATTATTTCTTTTTCTAGTCTCTCATCGGTTTTTTCTAAGATCGATCTACAAAGCCTGCCGAAAATCTTAATCCTATTGGGACCAGGGCCTAAGGAATTGAGGATTCCATCGCCATCATAGTCGGTGACGTTCTTGGATGAAACAATGCTATACATACGCTTCCCCTTTATTTATTGAGGCTTTCTGCTCTCATGGCAGGTGTAATAAAGCACCTGGTTGTTGTTTGAGAGTGATTTTATTGTGTTTAATGCGCTTCCGATGTTCTTGTCATCTAAATAGATGAGAGGGTCATCTAAGGTGATGAATGGTTTTTCGTCTTTATACATCTCATCCATGACTGCGAAGCGGATGCAAAGGTATAGGCAGGCTTTCTGGCCTTCGGAAAGATGGTCTTTCTTTGTGGTGATGCCGTTATTATTGAAGGTGACATTGAAGTCCATGCCGATCTTGGCGTTTTCACCGATGGCCTTATTGATTTCGTTAGCGTACTTCTCGAAGTGTTTTTCGATTGGTCCAATGTATTTCTTACGGAGGACTTCTTCTGCTTGATCAAGGTACTTCTTTGTCATCTCGAGGACTCCATGTTTTGCTTGGAGTTCGTCGATTGACTCTAAGGTGTTTTTGATTTTCTCTTCGATGATTGGTTTTTCGTCGATTCTTGCGTCATCCATTTCGATTTCGTTATCTTTTGCGGCAAGTTCTTTATTTAACTCATCGCGTTTCTCTATGAGTGACACTTTATCGAAGGTCTTGTTGATGAGCTGAGGTTTTGTGTCTTCGAGGCTCTTCTCTTCTTTGTATGAGGCTGCTGAAGATGTGAGTTTTCCAATATCTTCTTCCGCTTTGGTGAGGGTCATCTTGTCAGAAAGAAGGGATTCTCTTATTTCAGAAAGGTTCTCGTTTTCTTTTATGCCCATCTTCTTAAGTTTCTCTTCGATGGTTTTTGTTGCTTCTTTGACGAGTTCTTCTGCTTTCTTATAGCTTGACTCTTTTGCTAAAAGCTCCCTAAAGGAAGAGGACTCTATCTCGATGATCTTTGCTTGCTCAAAGACGTTAGATTCTCTAGAAAGAGAATATTTAGCAAGAAGCTCATCGATGGATTTGAGGGTTTCTTCTAATGAGGCTTTTGTTGTCGTTTCTTTCTTATCGCTTTCTTCTTTGAGGGCTATGAGTCTTTGATATTCGGAAACACTGGTGCTTAATGAAGAGATGGCGAGGTTATAGTCATCTTCTTTTATTAAATATCTTTCAAAGAAAGATCTCACTTCCTCTTTGAGGGTTTTGAGGGTTTCTTCGTCTTGTCTTTTTTCTTCTGAGGCTTTCTTTTCCTCTTCTAAAATCGATTCGTATTCCTTGATGTCGGATTTAAGGATTTCGAGGTTATTTGCAAAGTCGCTTCCTGAGATGCGGAATCTAACGAAGAAGGCGGCTAGCTCTTCTTGGAGAGGGGCGTTAGCGATATCGATCTCATTAAGGGATTTCTGGGCGTCTTGGTTGATTGTTGTGATGGTTTTAGGACCACCGAGCTTAATGAAGAAGGCAAGAACTCCAATGACTGCAAGAACTGCTCCTACGATGAGCAATGGGATGTTTTGGATGATGGCGCCCACTACCGCTAAAGCAAGGCCTAAGCCACCAATGGAACCTCCAATGATTTTGCTAAGGTTATTTGGTTTTTCATTTTGGCCAATTGTGATGGTGAGGTTATTTGTGAGGGCTCTTTTCTTTGCTTCGTTTTCCTTGTGCTTAGTGACTAATCCTTCGATTTTATTTAGTTCTTCTTCGCTAGGCGTTCCATCAAAGAATTCTTTTTTGAGCTTTCCATATCTTTCAGACACACTGACCGATCTTGGGGCGAGTTTATCTTCAAGCCTATTGATCTGAGAGATCTTATAGCTTGTTTCTTTTAATTCTGAATCTTCTGGGATTCCTTCTCTGAAGGAAAGTGAAAGCTTATTGAGGCTTTCTTCATCTTCTTTCGTAAGTGAGGATTTAGTGTTTTCTTGGAACTGGTTCACTTTCCAGGCTTGGTCTTTTAATGATGAGGCATCTAGCGTTGAAAGAGGGCCGCTTGGGTACTTCTTCTTTAATTGCTCAAGTTGCCCTTCTTCACTTGGAAGGAGGACTTTGTCTTTACAAATCGAGTCTTGGGTTTCTTTTTCCGTTATTGCTTTATTGAGGCTTTCGATATCTTCATCAAGAGGGAATCCGTTAGGGTATTTCTCTAGGATTTCTTCCTTCTTCTTTTTTGCTTCCTCGATTTCAGAAAGCTTAAGCTCATAGGCTTCCCAGTTGGCTTCGATGATCTCTTGGTCTTTGGAGGCGCTAAGGGTATTCTCCACTTCTAAGAGCTCATCTTTGATCTTTTTGCGGTCTTCGAGCTTCTGCTCTTTTGCGTTTTCGAGTTCTTCGATTGCTTTGAGTTGGTTTTTTAGGTCGATGATTTCATCTTGTTTGATATCGATTTGGCCTTTTGAACCACGGTTTCCTGGTCTTTTGATGGCCTTGATCTTCTCATCTATCTTTATGGCAAGGGTCTCATATGAGAGGTTTTCTTCTGTTCCTTCGACGATGCCATAGAGTTTCTTCTTGATGGAGTCAGTTCTATTTACGTCTAAGTCAGTCGAGGAGATGAAAGCTGTTCTTTCAAATGATTCTCTATCGATGCCAAAGAAGTGTTCGCCAAGGTTAATACCTTTAAGGACTTCGTTTCCTTTGCTATCAAAGACTTTGGTTTTGTCTTTTGTTTCTGATTTGATGTCGAATGTTTTCTCGATGCGGTATGTTTCATAATTCACTTCGATGGTGAGGGTTCCTCCAAAGGAGGTTTCTCCAAATGGGCAATAATGTTCTCTATCAGGGATCTTGTTTTCTTTCTTTGAGGTGGCTCTAACTGTGTCCATGCCAAAAAGCATGGCCTTGATGAAAGAGGCTGTTGTGGTTTTGCCACTTCCATTATCTTCGATGAAGGTGTTTAGGCCGTCGGTGAAGTCTATGACTTTGTTCTTAAGGCAACCGAATTTGTTGATTTCCGCTTTGATGATTTTCATTATTCGAGTTCCTCCCCTTCGATTAAGGCTAAACCTGTGCCAAGGATGTCGTTTTTCATTTCCTCGGTGAGGCTAGGGTCGTTTTTGACTAGTCTTACGAATTCGCCTCTTAATGAGGTATCTTTCATATAGTCGTCGACTTTTATGATCTTCTTCGCTTTGTTTTTGACTTCGAGATAGAAGAATTTGTCATTTAGCGCGGTTTCGACGATGTCTTTTAATCTCGATGGATCGAAAGAGACTTTGCCAGTTAATATGATCTGGATGATATCGTCTTTGCTTGGGGTGATTTTGCTTATTATCAATGAGCGGGCGGTTGCTTCATCTACTGATTCTGAGATATCGACTACTTCTTTTTTGATTATGCGTTTTGCAAATGAGATGAACTCGGCTTCTTTTGTGTCTGTGTCATAGACGATGAAGCCTTTCTTTCCCTCTTCGTCGAATCCTCTTCCTTGGATGCAGCCTGGGTAGACGTATTTGCCTCTCTTATCGAGTGAGGTTTCGCTATATTTATGGATATGGCCTAAGGCGAGATAATCGATATTCTTGTTTTCGAGGTCTTTTATTTTGATGTCTTCAAGAGGGTTAGAGACACTTGAGGTTTCTTGGCCATGCATCATGACGATGTTATGGTCGTCTCTATTTAAGGTGAGCGAGGAATATAAGCTTGCTTGGTTTGCTTCTGTTAGCTCGATGCCCATAAGGGTAACCCCTTCTTCAAGAGTGAAGGATGTCCATTTGTCACTAAAGGTATGAAGGTTACTAAGCTCTTCGTTATAGGTGGCATTGGAATCGTGGTTCCCTCTAAGGTAATAGAACTCAAGGTCTTTGTTTGCTTTAAGGAGGCCATAGAAGAATTCCTTGTCCTTCTTGGACACTTTGTCTTTATCAAAGACATCGCCCGCTAAAAGGATATGCTTGATGGCGTGGTTTTTAGCGTATTCGATGAGTCTGGCCAAGGTCTCATTAAGCTCGTGAACGAGTTTTTTCTTCTTCTCATCGCTAAGGAAGGAAAATGGGCTTCCTAAGTGAGTGTCTGCAGCGTGGATGATCTTCATGTTTATCCTCCTTTTCTTTTTTATTCTTTTGTCGTGTGATCGTAGCAATCACGTTTGATTAGTTCTTCTTTGAATTTTGGATCCAGATGATGTCCTAGGTATTCTGTCCCTAGTTCTAACTGTCTTCCTGGGATTTCCCCTTCTTGGAATCTCTCAAAAAGGAAATCGAGAATGTCTCTTGTTTCCATCCCTTTTTCCTTCATGAGTTTTATGGCGTATAGCACTTGTTCGTCTTTCATTGTTTTATTCCTTGATGATTACTTCTCTACAGGTTCCTTCGATTAAGGAATACAGGTATCCTTTGACTGGTTTACCAAAGAGCTTTGAGGCAACCCCCATATAAAGGGCGACTTGCTTTTCATAAGATTCATCATCGATCTTCTTGGTTTTATAGTCGATGATGTCGATATGGTCTTTATAGACCATCATAAGGTCGATGATGCCTCTAAGGTTAGATTCTTCGTCGAAGAATTCGTATTCCTTATACGCTTCACCTTCTTGGACGTCTTTCATAAGGTCAGAGGAGAGGAATTTTTTTACTGTTGCTTTCTCTTTATCGCTTAACGAAGAATAGTCTGGGTTCTTGAAGTCGGTGATTTCCATAAGGAAGTGCATTCTCGTACCGAAGTCTAAGGCTTCTTTTTTCACTCCTAAATCAAGTTTCTTGCTTGGGTGGAACATCTCGATCTCTTTGATTTGGATGTCATGATTTTCGGTATTGAGTTTAACGGGTTTCACTTCTTTTGGAGGATCAACGAGGGCTGGTTTCCTGATATATGCGTCGACTGCGTATTTCTTGAATTTCCTATAGTCGATGAAGAGTTTTGCGATGTCGCTAAAACCTTTCATCCAGGTCATGTCCGTATAGATATAGCCTTTTTCTTCGAAGATGATGTCCATATCTTTGAGGGTGTGTGATTTCTTTTCCTCTTCGTTTTCTTTTAAGAAGACGATGGTTGGCTCAAACCCAAAGCAAGAAAGAAGAGAAAGGAGATGGTCATAGTCGATCTTTCCGGATTTGTATTCTTCATATTTTTTGTAGATAAGCGACTCATAAGGGAAGGATTCTTCTTTTAACAAGCTGTCGAAGACTTTATCAGTAAGGAAGAACTTGGTGCCAAATTGAGCCCGCTCAAAAAGGTCTTCGATGCCCTTTTCGCTTAATGAGTTACTTTCGTCATAGAGTTTTTCGAAAGCGTCGCTAGAGTGCTTATAGCCTGTAAGAGAAATGAATTCCTCAAAGATGTCTTTGGTGATTGCTTTGTCCTTAAGCATGATCGCGGCATTCTCGATTTCCTTCCTAAAAGGCATATCGCCGATGATTTCGCTATAAAGAAGGGAAATAGTCTCTTCCTTGATTGATTTGCTTCTAAGGGCGGTTTCTAGGGCTTTTTTGAAGTCTTTTAGAGGTGATTCTCCATCTTCGTCATAAGGACCATATTCAAAAAGCGTTATTGCGTCAAAGTCCTCTTCCCATTTGCTAAGATCACCATCAGACGTTTCAAATGATTCCTTTTCTAAGAAATTGTGGACGTTTGGCTCAAGCTTGCTATTAAGAATATCCGCGAGGATATCAATATCGCTTAAAGTGATCTTTCTTAAGACGAAAAGCAATAAAAGATCAACGAAGATAGAATGATACTTATAGAATTTTTCTTCAATGATGTATCTTCCGATTTTTTTCGCCCAGTTATTTTCGAATTTTGGGCGGGCTTCTAATGATTCCTTGGTTGGTTTTTCTTCATCGTCCACTTCATGGTCTTCGAAGAAATCTTCGGTCAGCTCATACCCTTCTTTGCTAAGGATGGCTTCGAAGATCTCTAAAGAAGGCTCTTCTTCTAATCTATATCTTTGATATGCGGCATCGATTACTTCGTGTGGATAAAGATGCTTCGCTTTGATGGAACGATAGATGCCATCAAGCGTCTTTAAGTAATCTTCGTTTGTTTCGAGATAGTTCTTATAGTCGGCGTATGAGGCGCTTTCCATAAGGGCTTTGTCTTTACGGAATCCTTTCGGGATTTCTAAACCATAAGCGTCAACGAGGTTATTGAAGGCGAAGATATTGATTTCTCCTGTTCTTAAAGCCCCAAAGATTCTTTCATACACTTCTTCTTCGGATGCGGTTTTTGGGTCAAGAGACGATGAGACTTTATTAATTTGCTCTTTGACGAATCCCATCATCGAGTTTTCGTAGTCGTTCCCATTTGATTCTCCTTCTGGCATAAGGATGATGGCTTCTTCCCTGGCTCTAGTCAAAGCGACATAGAACTGCCTGATTTTCTCAGAAGTGTCTTCTTCGATTTCAAGGTCGTTATAAAGTTCTTGGGTGATTGGGGCTTTGCCAAGGATTAATGAAGGGGTGATTAAGCCATATTCGCTAGAAAAGCCAAATTTGTCTTTGAGTTCTTGCCTATTGAACTGCTTCTTTAAACCAGAATAATAGACGATGTTGAATTCTAAGCCTTTGGACTTATGGTAGTTCATGATGGTGATGCTATCTAAGGATGAGCCTTGGCTAGATAACTTGAGTTTGAGGTTATATTCATCTACGCATTCCATGAAGATGATGAAATCATCGATTGAATAATCGAGTTCTGACATGGTCTTGAACTTCTCTAAGAAGAAGTCGAGGTATTTATGGTTAGACTCGACGTCCCCTATGACGAGGCATCTTTCGTAGAACTTGAGTTCAAAGCAGATCTTTTCGAAGATCTCGTAGATTGATGAGTTGTAGTTATTGAGAATGACTTTTTTGATTTGGGTGACGATTTCGTTGCCGCCAAATGGGCCTTCTAAAGGCTCTTCGTATGTTGGGTCAAGTTTTTTAAGTTCTTTTTGCGTTTTGTTCCATTCTTCTTTTGCTTTAAACATCTCGAACAAGTCTTGGTCTTTCTTGCCATAAATATATGAACGGGCGACACTGGCGAGGGCTTTCTCAAATGTCGATGATCTAAGATCACCTGTTTTGATGCATTTAATCAAACGTAGAACGTTAGTCATGACAAGGACCATGTCATTTGTGGTGACGTCATCGTCGTTTTCGATGTAGAGAGGGAGCTTATAGGAAGAGAACACTCTAGAATATTTTTCAAATGCTCCACCTCTATCCATGAGGATGCAGAAATCTGTGAAGCGGCAATCTCTTAAGTATGGGATTAGTTTGCCGTCACTTCCCTTTTCGAAGTCCATGACTTTGAACTTTGAATTGATTTTGCTAATGATATCCCTAGCGATGACGTGGGCTTCTTCTTCAAGGCGGTCTTTTTCGTTGACGTCTTCTTTATAAAGAAGATAGGAGATTGGGCTTTGGCCAGGGTTTTTGCCTACTCGGTCATAGAATTTGTTACCCGCTTCAATAAGGTGGGAGGCTTTATAGTCTGCACCGCCATATTTATTTGTCATGATTTGCTTGAACATGTAGTTGATTCCGCTAAGTACTTCAGGTCTAGAACGGAAGTTTGTGTTCATATCGATGACTGATTCTTCGTCTTGGACTTTGTATGAATCGTATTTATCGATGAAGATGCTTACATCAGCGTTTCTGAAACGATAGATGGACTGTTTTACGTCGCCAACCATATAGACGTTGTCGTTGCTAATATATGAGATGAACTTATCTTGAAGGGTTGAGGTATCTTGGTATTCATCAACCATGATCATCTTGAGCTTGTTTTTGATTGGCTCTCTTACTTCTTTGTGGTTTTTGACGAGGTCAAGGGCCATCTTTGCGATATCGTTGAATTCGAAAGCGTTCTTTTCTTGCTTGTATTTGGTGATTCTTTCGTCAAGTTCGAAAAGAATTTTTACGATCACTTCCGCAAAAGACTTGCTCATTAAAAGGTTATCTTTTAATTCTTTTTTTGTGGCAGGAAGGGCGTCTGCTCTTTCTTTGAGTTTCTTATATTTGTCATGGAACGCTTTTAGGGCCTCCGCTTCATGTTCATCAAGTGATTTGCTGCTTGCTGGGAGCCCCATCTTTGGCAAGGTTTCGGTATTAGCGAGGAGCGAAGCCATAACATCATCATATGTGTTTTTGGAATCTAAGCCGCTAAAGATCTCTCTTGCCTTAGCCTTATATGAACAGTCTGCCTTTGCGACTGTTTTAGTTGAAAGGGTGGAGATCATCTTGATTAACTCATCTTTGCTATCGAGGAGTTTTTTCTCGACTTTCTTTGCCATGCCATCGATTAGTTCATCGCTATAGTAGTGAGAGACGAAGTTAGAAAGGTATTCTTTTGTATCAACCTCAAGAAGAGCCTTATTATAGACTTTGAGAATCATCTTCTTAACGTCTTTGTCGTCTTTGAAGCAAAGAGATTTGATCATCTCGATGAAACTCGGTTCTTTATTTACGTAGTAATTCTCAAAAATCTCATCGATGATCGTTCTTTTTCTGACGTCGATGATCGTTGAGTCGATGTTTGAGACGTTTGGTGAGACTTTAAGAAGGAAATGGTACTTTTTGACTAAAGAAAGGGCATAGGCGTCAAAAGTGCAGATATCGGCAGCGTCTACTTCGTTTGCTTCTGGTGATTTGATTTCGGTCAAGGCTTTACGGATTCTATCTTTCATTTCCCCTGCTGCGAGGTTAGTGAAAGTAAGAATCAAAAACTCATTGAGTTTTGGTCCATCTTCTTTGCTGATGAAATGGGTGACTCTCTGTTTTAAGACTTCGGTCTTGCCAGAACCCGCACCGGCGGAGACCAAGATGTTCTTGCCGCTTCTTGTGATGGCGGCTTGCTGTTCTTTTGTGAATTCCATTGTTATTCCTCCGTGCTGGTGACGCTTAATGGTTCTTCGGAAGAAGGTTCATCAAACTTTTCTTCCAAACTTTGTTCAAGACTTCTCTTATAGTCTTCGCGGCATGCTTCGTATTGTTCTTTATATTCTTGGAGATCGATTGAATCTTTGCCCTTTTTTAAGCAGATGTCATTACATGGGCAATAGACGCATGGGTTATCGTGATATTCGTCTTTGACTAACGGTCTAATCATGAAATCTCCATTAAGGATTCTTTTAGAAGCGATGTTTGCCGCTTCTTTTGCGCTTTCTGCAAGTTCGTCGAATACCGATTCTTCGACTGTTCCTGTTTTTCCGATTAACCCGTCTTTATTGACTTTGACCCCATCGATGTATTTCGATGAAGGTTCCATTTCCCCTTCATCGTTTGTTCTTGTCCCAAGGCCAGAATCGAGTTTCTTGACGATTTTGTCATCGTTGATTGTGAGGCCTTTGAGCTTATATTCACCTAAGGATTCTTTATCATGAGGGTCTTCTAGGACGTTTTGGATATATAACCCGGCGATTTTATAGTCCTTATATGCGTCTTTTAGCATCAAAGCGTACAAAGGAAGTTGAAGACTGAGGCCATATTCCACTAAGGATTTCTCGATTTTGACTTTGCCTGTCTTATAGTCGACGACAGCGATGAGTTTGCTATTTTTATCGATCATGGCTTTATCGACTTTGCCAGTGAGATAGACGTTATCCGATAGTTTGATTACTTTGCTTTCTTCTGCTTTGATATCGCTTAAAGTTGTTTGATCATGGAATTCCCTATTTAACGCGGCGACTTCAAAAGCCTGGTCAATTAATGAATTGATGAAGTATCTCTCAGATTCTGTTTGGAATGTGTCGAGGATTTCTTGCTCATAGTCTTTTTTGGTTTTGGTTGTTGTTACGCCTTCTTCGATGATCTTGTGGAAAAGGCTTCCGAGTTTAGAAGAGAACGTATCTTCGAACGCTTGGAGTTTAAGGACTCTTTTTAAGAAGTACTGGTATGGGCACTTGTTATATTCTTGGATTTGGGAATATGAGAGTCTTAATTTGTCTTCTGGTCCATATGCGTATACATGTGAATATTCATGATCGAAAGTCTTATATTTAAGTTCTTTTTCGGTATAAGTAGTACGATGTTTGGAATCGATACCATAGGTATCTTTTAAATCGAGAGCTTTTCCTACTAGGAGTTTTGCGTATTCTTCTGAATAACATTCATCAGGGATTTCGCCTTTTTCGTCATCGTAACCAAGTTTGGCTTTAAGAAGCGAGTCATAATATTTCTCTTTGCCGTTTTTCTTCCTTCTTGTGAGAGTGAGATTCTTGGTTTTGTTTAAGAAGGCGATGAGGCTTTCTTCGTTGATTTTTGTTGTTGTTTTGGAGTTGTTAAGACCAAGAACTTCCTTTTCTTCGTCGAGATAGAAGTCTCTATCTCTAGCGACATTAGGGTATTCTCCAAGAGAGAAACCCATCGCAAAAACATAATCTTTGTCGCTTGGGGTGAAGTTAGAATCCACTACTTTGATAGATTCCTCGTAATGGATGCTCTTTAGGTTTGTTTTCTTGGCGATATAGCTAAAAAGCTTAGTGAATTCATCTTTATTCATAGACAAGAATTTGGCCTCATTGATGCAGTTGGCGATTCTGCCTACTGCGTCATATGTATCCACTTTCGTGTCTTCTTTGATCTTTTCGTATGCATCTTCGATGGAATTGTCTTTTAAGAGCTCAAGGAACTTCTTAAGGATTGGGGAATCGAAGAGTCTTCTTTTTTCTCCAAGTTCCATTGGAATGCCAAAGAAGTGAGAAAGTTTATTAAGCTCGGAAAGATAATCGGATGTTGGCGAATAAAGGAAGATGTTATTCAAAGAGACTTTGTCCTTTTTGTGGAGCTTGCAAATCTCATTAATCACATATGTGATTTCTTCTTGGATATCCTTGAAGTTAAGGATTTTTCTTTTGACCGTTTCATATTTGTTTTCGATGTATGTAGGGTTGATTCCAAGCGCCTTAAAAACTTTTTTTAATTCTTCATCTAAGGAAGAATAGCCGTAAACGTATGTGTTTTTGTTTTTGAAGAGCTCAGCGAAGTGCGGGGTTAATTTAAGAAGATTATGTTCTTTGAGGTATTTTTTGACTCTTGCTACTTCTTTCATCTTTTCAGTGGCACCGCCTACGAAATAAGCGTTTTTAAGAATTTCTTCAGCGTTATCAAGAGGGTAACCGAAAGTTACATGGATTTTGTAAATGGTCTCATAGTCATAACCATAAAACGCCCCTTCCATAAGTTCGCCTTTGTCGATGAACTTAACGTTTAAGAGGGGGCAATTATTTGTTTTTTCCTTTACCAAGTCTCTTTTGATGGAACTTGGGCAAATGATAATTGCAGGTGCTTTGATATTTGCAAAATCCATAATTCTTCCTTTCTTGTTTATAAAGGCAATTCGCTATGTTAACTTTCTTGCCTGATTATATCACTTTTATGATGTTCAAATCTATTGATTTGGGCGTCTTTGTTTATCTGTTATTGTTACTTTATAAGTCGCACAACATTGGCGTCTCCAAATTTTCTGGGATCATGTCCTTTATTGCGTTAACTAGGTCATTCATTTCGCTTCCTGGAATGTAAAATGCGGCGTTATATGTTGTCTTATCCTCAAAATAGATTGAGAAATAAATGCCGTTGCAGTTGCAATATACGTCCTTTGATTGCTTTTCCTTTGTGACTAATTTCATGACTTCCTCGAACACTTTTTCAATCTTCTCATCCAAGCGTTCGCTAGATGTTTCGTAGTTCCAGTTGGTTCTGATATCCGTGGTGTTCCCATCATTTTCTAAGTGGCTGGATTTCTTTGAATAATCCACCATGCCTTCTCCGATGATGAGCTTGTCGTCGTAAGAGAAGCCATTTTCCACTAATGAATGGTCTTTGCTCTCGGTTTTGATCGAGACTAATCTGATTTGTTTGTTTTTGAGTTCTTCTAAGCTGATTTTCTTCATTGTTTCATTCTCCGTTAATTGTTTATGCGTCCCCTACTCTTTTTGGGGGTATCTCGAATTCGATTCTGATATTGGCAAGTCCAAGCTCACTGCAGAATTCTTTGAAATGTTTGACTGGATATTTGCTTTCCATCAATAAATCAACGGCAAAATCGAGGAGGTCAGTATCGGACGCTCCCCTATCAATATTTGTCTTAATGAACTCATAGAGTTTATCTTTGTCACCTTTTACCATCGCTTTGACTGTGTTTTTTTCTATGGTTAGGCGTTTTTTGTGTTTGCTCATGATACTCATTGTGTTTCTCCTAAATGTATCTATTTATGCTTATCTTCCTGGGGGTGGATGTAAATCAAGTTAAGGGAGGAGAAAGGAGGTTAACCACCCCAAGAGATAAGTGTGAAGGCGTAGCGCCTAGTTGCTTGTAAGATGAATTCCCTATCCCTTTAAGAAAGAGGACAAAACCAGAAAGGACGTCAGGGATAGGGAATGCCAGGGTGGCCTGGAAAGTAAGAGATGATGAGGCGCCACTCTTATCCTTATCAATAAAGGAGGTAAAACAAACAAGAATCCGGGATAAGAGGGTGGCTTGGTTACGAAATCCCGTCAAAGTAATCAATATAGGAGGGCTTGGGATTTCGCATTTATACTATACAAGCAAAATTTATATATTTATTCATTAATTCTTTTTATTGCGTATTTTTCTACATTATTTTTCTTGTTTTCTACGTAAATGCTTATAAAATAAAGGCATGAAAAAAGAAAAAACATCATCTGGAAGAATCAACAGCAGCCTTATTTATAAACTTCTTCTTGACCACTCTTCCGAACTAAACCCATTAAAAGTCACTTCCAAAAAAGAAGACGAAATGACAATACAGTCCCTACTTTTAGAAGAAAAAGTTGACCTTGATCAGCATACGATCGCAGAGAATCTTAGAGCGATGCAATCAATTGGCCTAGTCGATATCGCAGGCGATAAGACAAGAGGCAAATGGTATGCGGTAAGAGAATATTTAGATGAAGATTCCACTAACATCTTATTGATGTCTTTATATAGCAACATGAATCTAGGAAGAACGCAGATTGAGGACTTAAGAGACGCTTTAACACCTCTTATTGGAGAAGAATCTATCAAGAAGCTTGATGGAGCCTTCCCTAAAGTTAAGCCTTATTGGAACAAGAACATCGCTAGCTATATAGCCACTATCGATATTGCTATTGGGGATAATAAGCAGGTTGAATATATTCGTGGGGTTTATGATTACAAAACAAAAAAGATGATTCCTGACCCTAAAAAGAAGGATAAGACGAGAAAGGTCAATCCGATGGGCGTCATTAACTCAAGAGGTTCTTTATACATGATTTATTATGATGAGGAATACGGTCATGAATCATTTATCCGATTAGACAGCATGTATTTATTAAAAGAAACATCCGTTCCTAGAAGAGTGCCTCAAAACTTCAATATCGAAGAATATTTGGAGAATAGGCCATACCCTTCTAGAGGCGAGGTTGAGAAATATGAGATCATCGTCGAAGATAAAGGCGACAAAGGTTCTAATTTGGCTAATTTGTCATTCGTCCTTCAATACTTTGGCGAAGATGTCGATATATTTGAAAATAACGGTCAGCTCCATGTCGTCTTGTTCACAAACAGATTCAGTTTCAAGTTCTGGTATCTCCAGTATGCAGAGAACTTCACAATCGTAAGTCCATTAAGTGTTAAGGAAGATATTAAGAAATATATCGATATGATTGATTCCAAAATATAGAAAAGACCTAGCTTTGCTAGGCCTTATTCTTTTGTTATCGCTTTAATGTTTTAAGATAATCTTTTTGCTTTTGGGTAATGCGGAAGGATTCTCTTGCTTTGCTTATTGTCTTGTTATGGACCCAAATTGGAAGAATATTATTTTCTAGATATTTGATTGTTTGATCCCACTTCTTCGCTAAAGAGGTTGCGAAGTACCACGCAATCATCATGTTGATGTAATATTCATCGCTTTTTATTTTTGCGGGGATTTCTAAGTATTCTTCTTTGAAGTCTTCGTCTAGATATAAGCCCATAAGCTGTCCTATTGCGAATCTGACCCTATAGGTTTCTTTGGACTTTGCCCATTTGATTATCTCTGTTATTAATTGATCTTTATGCTTTCTAAAGATTTTTGGGGACATGATGTCGCATACCGCCCAGTTATCTACATAAGGAAGAAAGGCGTCAACTTCATGAAGGCATTTCTCATAGTCTTTGATTTCTGAGAGCAAAAGGCCATGAAGCATATTTTCATCAAAGTATTTATGAGGTAAGGCTTTGATGAATTCGTTTGCCTCCTTTGTGTCTTTTATTTCTTTAGCGAGTTTTCTTATTTCCGGAACGCGGACCCCAATGAAATATTCTTTATCGATTGTCGGGGTTAATGAAGCACTGAAATCGCGATACTTAAGATCTTGGAGAGCGAATAATTTTTTAGTTATATCCATATTATTATTTTATTTGTTTATTTAGATTAGAGATAGAGCGATTTCAAATTGTAAAGAAATGCACTTCGAGAAATGGCCTAAATTCGAAGATTCTCACTTTTTCCGGATAAATTCACGTCCATTAACGCTTTCGTTTGTCTATGAGGCTAATTTTGCTTCCTCTATACATAAAGATAAAGAAAAGGGATGCCGAAGCATCCCTTTAATTATTGGTTTTAGTAGAAGTTACAGATTAAGCAACTTTGACTAAGCGAGCTGCATAGATCCAGATGGAGTAACCATTATCCATGTTGTGGAGGGTAAGGGTTGTTGCGCCTGCTGGGACTGTGAGTCTTGCCATAGCTTTGCTTGTCCATGCTGGGGTTGTTGTGTTTAAACCTGTTGCAGCATAGTTGTCAACGTCGTTGCCGACTGGTGTGTATTCAGCATCGCCAACTTTGACTTTGTATTTGTAGTCTGTTGAGTTGCCGTTGTCGCTTGCAGCGCCACCGTTTGCAACAGCTGTGCCGGAGTTCCAGTAACCAGCTGTGTCGTTGCCTGCTGAAGCACGTGCTTTGAGGTAGAGGTCATACTGGCCTGCGGTGATGCCTGTGATGTTCCAAACATCATCGAAGATGCTGTTCTTGCCAAGACGTGTGTTTTTTGCAGCTGTGTCTGTGCCTGTTTCAGAAGGTGTCTTCTGGCCAGTTGTGCAGTCAGCAGCCTGGAGTTCATAACCTGTGAGGGAGCCGCATGAGCAGGAAAGTGCTCTTAATGCGCTGTTTTCTGCTTTTGCGCCAGCGACTGGTGCGTGTTCGTGTGTGGAACCACCACCCTGTTCGCCTGCGTTTGGATCAACGTATGGTCTGAATGTGAAGTTATAGAATGTTGATCTGTAACCGCCAGCCATAACAAGACGGATCTTGTTGACACCTGAGTGGAGGTGGAATGTGTATGGAAGGACGTAGTCAACTTTCTGTGTGTTTGCTCTTGCTGGAACGGAGATTGTTGGATCGAAATCCTGAACCTCGTCATCAACGTAGAGGATGTATCTGTAGGCGTCGATTTCGTCACCTGCTGTGTGGGTGTCTGTTGTTTCGACGTACATACCACGTGTCCAGTCTGTGTCGCCCTGTTTGCATGCCCAGAAGTCCATTCTGTTGTTGCTCATCCACTGAGCTGCTTCTGCCTGGCAGTAGAGACGTTGTGCTGAACCCATAGCTGCGACTTGTGCATCTGTGAGTGTGAAGACGTATTCGAAGTAGTCACCAGTTTGTTCTGCGTTGAAGACAGGATCGTGTGCGTTTTCATCTGGGTCACCTGCGTCGTTTAATGCAACGTCGTTACCAATTGGACGACCCCAGAATCTAGCGCCACCTGTTTCTTCGTTGATGACTAAGTGTTCTTTTGATGCTGCTGATGGTTCGCTAGCTTTGAAACCGAAGTATGTTGTACCACAGTCATTTGCACAGGAGTAGAGGTTAACTGCTGCCTGTCCTTCGACTGGTGTACCAGCTTCCTGGAGTACCATTTCGTGTTCGAGTGCGTCAGCGTGCATAGCTTCTGTTTCGTGGCAGCGTCCGCATTCTCTTTCACCGACACCTTCAACTTCACAAGCTGCTGGTGTTGTCCATGTTGTTTCGCCCCATTGGTGACCAAGAGCTGCGACTGCTTCGGTGTGTGCTTCGTGGCAAACTGAGCATTCCTGGAGTTTTTCGCCAGCTTCGGTACAGGTTGCTGCTTTTGCACCGGTCTGGTCTGCTTTGTCAACATAGTTGTGATCGGCTTTCTGGATTGGTGTCTTCTTGACATCGTTACAGACAGAGCACTTTTCAACCTTTTCACCTTCTGCTGTACAGGTTGCTGCTTTTGACTGTGTTGCGTCTTCAGCGTATCTGTGGCCTGCAGCTTTTACTTCTGCTTTCTGTGTTTCACCACAAACTGTGCATTCCTGGATCTTTTCACCTTTTTCGGTGCAGGTTGCAGCCTTTGTTGTTTCTTTGTCAGCCCACTTGTGTTTTGTACAGGCGGTTGCTGGAGCGGATTCTTTTGCTGGGCCACCGCAAGCGACAAGAGCGCCTGCTGAGAGACATAAAACAGCTAATCCAAGGAGTTTCTTTGTTTTTCTCATAACAATAATTTTTTAATACCTGTTAGGTATTTTCCTTTCTTGGGGATAAATTTTATTTTGCTAGACCCCATCCTAGTAAAATATCGGTTCAAAAATCACGTTATACAGTTAATTCTCTCGCCTTTGTTTGTTTATATAATAAAGCATTTTTTAAATTATTGAATAGTTTTTGTTAAAGTTTTTTGCAATTTTGTGTTCAAGTTGTATTTTTTCTGACCTTTAATCGGCATAAACACGCGTTTTCCTTTAATAATCTATTACTGATTCCTAACTATGCATTTAATTAATTATTACTCATCACATATAATACAAAAGCGAAGGGAAACCTTTTATGGAACTTGAAGAAAGAATTACTCGCCTAGAAGATATCGAGGCGATTAGATATTTGCAAGCCAAATACCAAAGGTGTTTGGACACAAGGGATTTTGATGGCGTGGCTTCGTGCTTTGCTATCGACGCTACTTCCTCTTATGGGAATGGCAAGATGTCATACGAAGGGAGAGACGCGATAGTGAAATTCCTTTGCTCGGTCATGAGCCTTCATCTTCCATCCGCCCACATGATCCATGGCGGCGAGATTGATGTTAACGGGACTAGTGCGACTGGCAAATGGTATTTAGAAGATCACCTTATTGGTGAACCTTATTGCGTTGAGCTTTATGGTGCGGCCATCTATACGGTTAATTACGAAAAGATCGATGGGGCGTGGTTTATCAAACATATAGGTTACGAAAGGCAGTTCGAATACGTCGAAAGAAGAAGGTTATTCAATTTCTTCTCTTTGAGAAAGAAGACATTTTTAGACGCGAAAAAGAAAGAGAACCCAGAAGAGCTTGGGTCTTATAACCGTTACTTCTACGAGAACTATATCAAAAGAAAGAAAAAGAAGCAGAAATGAACGTATTGCTTATCTATTACACTGGGACATTCAACACAAGATACGTGTCCAAGATGCTCGAGAAAAAGTTTGGCGATAACGGTCATTCCGTCTCGCTATATGAGATCGACCCTCTCAAAACCGAAAGACTGGATTTTGAAGGGTATGATTTAATCGGGCTTGGATATCCAATCTATGGTTTTAATGCACCTTATCCGTTTTTGAAGTTCATCAAGAAGCAAAAATTCCCAAAGGGAATAAGAACTTTCATCTACAAAAACTCGGGTGAGACTTACCATGCGAATGACGCTTCTAGCATTAACGTTTACCATAAGCTCAAACACGATAAAGCGATCATTGAGAATGAATACCATTTCATCATGCCTTATAACATCCACTTCAGATTCGATGAGCACCTTGTCAAAGAGATGCTAGAAATGGACGAGAAGCTTTTGGATATCCTTTATCACGAAGTCAGTAGCGGAATAAAGAACATCAAAAGATACAAGCTTATCCATAGAATCATCACTTTCTTCGTTAAGCTTCAGTTTATCGGAGGAGATATCAACTCCTTCTTTTATAGGGTCAAAAAAGATAAGTGCCTTAAGTGCGGAAAATGCATCCGCGAATGTCCGATGAAGAATATCTATTCTTCTAAGAAGGGCGAAATCAAGTTCCATCACCACTGCCTTATGTGTATGAGATGCTCGCTAGGCTGCCCTACCGATGCGATTAGGATCGGCATCCTTGACGCATGGAAATGGAGGGTCAATGGACCTTATGATTTCGAGAAAATCAAGAAGCTCGAAAACAAGGACAGAATCATAACTGAAGAGACTAAAGGTTTCTTTAAGTGCTATATCGAGACTTACGAGAATATAGAGAAACGTTACGAGGAGCTCTTTGGTTTAAAGCAATGAGAGTCGAGAAGTATTTAGAAAAGCATCCTCTTTCTTTGAAAGACAAGAAAGTATTGTTTATTGGATGGACTGGATCCATCGGTTTTGAAGCAATTAAAATCATCGCCTCTTATGGGGCTAAGCTATATCTTGCTTCAAGGAACTTAAAGAAAGCTGAAAAAATGATTGAATCTCTAAAAGAGATTTATCCAGATTGCGTGATCGAGTCTTTTGAACTCGATGTATCATCATTAAAAAACATCGATGAATTCATTGATGTTATCGAAAAGAAGGATCTCCATTTCGATTATTTCATCAATAACGCGGGAGTCTACCATATGCCTATGGTCGATACTTCTGAAGGTTATGATTTGACTTTTGCCACGAATACTTTGGGACATATCTATCTTCTTAAGAAGATGATTCCAACATTAAGTGTTGGCGCGAAGGTTGTTAGCACTTCTTCGATGTCTTATAAGTTCTATAAGAACGACTTAGGGAATATCGCTTTGAGATCGATTAAAAACAAGATGAAGCGTTATGCGCTTAGCAAACAAGAGCTTGTGAATTCCTTTATGTACCTAAAGGAGAACCTATCAAGAAAGGATATTGAGATGAACCTAGTTCATCCTGGTATTGTTCCTACGGAACTATTCGAGAAGAGCCATGGGAAATTCTTCATGACTTTCGTCTTCCCGATTATGAAAGTTTTATTTCACTCGCCTAGGAAAGCGTCGTTAACGCTGATTCATGCGATGGAAACTACCACTAAAAACGACGAATGGATTGGGCCTCGAGGATTAATTGAAGCCTGGGGCACCCCAAAGATTCTTAGATTAAAAAAGAGTGTTCTTAGGAATAACAAGACTGTTTATCTATCTCTAAACGAGATGATAGAAAAATAAAACCCTGATTTTATCAGGGTCTATTTATCCAAGGACTTTATAAAGAAGTTTGTAGAGGGTTTCTGCTTCTTCTTTTGAAAGATTGACGCATCCAGATATCTGAAGAGGGATGTTTAAGGCTCTGTCTCTTAGAGACATTCCTTCTTCCTCGACTTTGATGATGAGGTTTCTATCATCTTTCTCGTCTTTGTTTCTTGAGATGTATTTCTTAGCCTCAAGCTTCCTTAATAACGGGGTTAGGGTGCCACTATCGAGGAATAGCCTTTTTCCTAGTTCTTTGACGGTGATTTCTTTTTCTTCCCAAAGGACCATCATCGTGATGTATTGGGTGTATGTGAGGTCAAGCTCCTTCAGGAGAGGTTGGTATTTTCTTGTTATTTCCTTACCTGCTGCGTATAAAGGGAAGCAGATTTGGTTTTTAAGTTTTAGCGTTTCGTATTTATCCATGGATCTCATTATAGGCTTTTCTTACGGCGATGGCTAACTGGTCAGCACAGCTTGTTGGTCTTCTGCCACAGATGTTTCCTAATAACATCGACTCGATGTATTCGACCGTTTGGCCTTCTAGGAGCTTGGAGATTGCTTTGAGATTGCCATTGCATCCTGCGTCGAAACGGATGTTTGTGATGATGCTATCATTGATATCGAATTCGATATGCTGAGCACAGGTATATTGGGTTTGGTAGATATAATGCATTATAAAAGTTCCTCCACTGCTTTTCTGACGTCTTTCATTTTGACTACCGGTTCGAAGCGAGCGATGACTTCGCCTTCTTTGTTGACCAAGAATTTTGTGAAGTTCCAGTGAATGTCATCTGATTTTGATGTCTTCGAGAGTTTTGAGAGCATCTTGACTGTGAGAGATTTGTTATTTGTGCCCTGCTTGGATTTGAGATAAGTGAATAATGGATGGGCGTTTTCGCCATTGACTTCGATCTTCTTGAAAAGAGGGAAAGTGATTCCATAACGGCCGCTGCAGAAAGATGCGATTTCTTCATCGCTTCCTGGAGCTTGGTTTGCAAACTGGTTGCATGGGAAGTCTAAGATTTCTAATCCTTTGTCATGGAGTTCTTCGTACATATCCTGAAGGTCGTCATATTGAGGAGTGAATCCACATCCTGTTGCGCTATTGATGATTAATAAGACTTTGCCTTTGTATTCTTCGAGGGTGATTTCCTCGCCGTCATTTCTCGTTGCTTTGATTTCGTAGATGCTCATGGGTTTCTCCTTTAATTGGTTGTATGCAACTATTATATGGATATATTTAATTGTATGCAACTAGTTAGTATAAAAAGTATAGGCCTGCCGGGGATAAGCGTGCCTATACCTTTGCTAAGAACGCTGAAGCATCTTAGGTTTACTAGTCGTTATAGCGTTCGCTGATGTATTCCATGTCGCTATCGAGATCCAACCAGTCAAAGCAAATGATGAATCTTTTCTCAGGATATTTTCCATCTCCTTTGGCGTATCTAGCATATGGCCTTACAACCATTGGACCGATATGCGGGGTTCGATAAAAAGTGAATGATTTTCTCATTACATGTTTTCTGATCTGATTTCTAGAGCAGAGAACACCCATTTCATCATCGCCTTTATAAATAAACTCAGCTGCAGGTAATTCTGTATAGTTACCTTGAAAAATGACTCTATCTAACATATCCAGAATCAGCTGCTTATCTCTATTCAAAGAGCTATTGGCAGCCTCGATTTCAGATTTGTAGGCAGTCATGGTGTCGTAGTAATCCATTCGCTTTTCGCCAGTCCCATCCGTTGTTCCGTCCCCAAAATGGAAATGGAGTAATGCGCCAATCGTCTTCTCGCCGATATCGTGTTCCTTCAAAAAGCCAACGAATTTTTGAATGTTTTCAGAATGAAATTCTTTAGATCTTCCACTTTTAACTGAAACATAATGTTTTTCGCCATTGTGACTTATTTCGATATCGGGTTTACCGAAAGGTTCACATTTTTTGGCGAAAAAAGGTTTTTGTTCATCGATATTGTTGAACATTCTTTTGATAGAAAATCTCAGGTTATTCTTTAATTCCTGAAGAGTTTTGCCGTCTATCGCAGCAATGATGCGGTCTTCAATTTCAAAACCGCGATTGAAATATTTTGGCATCTTTTTTACCTCCTAATTACCTATAGAGGAGAAATGCAAAAATTTTTCAAAAAAATGCAAAAATTATGAAAATATTTACAATTGTATCTTTGATACAAAATTTTATTTTTTTCGCTGATTCCGCCATATAATCCCGTCGGTGCAATGGAAATCTATGTGTTCGCCTATCCCTGGCTTGGCCACCAACAAAAAAACGTCCATTCTTGGACGTTTGTTTGTTAATTGGTGGGCCAAGCCGGGATTGAACCGGCGACACATGGATTTTCAGTCCATTGCTCTACCGACTGAGCTACCGGCCCATACACGCTCTTTTGTTAATATGGCGGAACCAGCGAGAGTCGAACTCGCATCGCCTGCGTGACAGGCAGGCATCATAACCGCTAGACCATGATTCCACTTGAAGCGTGCTTACATATTATCTACATCTAGCGTCTATGATGCAAGAGAAAATATCAAGATATTTCTCTATTGCCTGTCACTTGTCAATGCTCGTTAATTGTTCTTTGCTGCCCATAGCCGTTTTAGCCTCATTCTTTATAACTAAAGAACGGGGTTTAAAGAAACCACACAAAAGCCGCCAAAAAATAAAAAAAGCAAGGACATTTCCTCGCCTAATTCTTAGTTTTATAAATCTTTCTTAATTCTCGTTTAGTCGCAAGAAGCCACCAGTAAATTCCCGTTCTTAAGAACAAGAAAGCCATAAGCAAGAATCCTGAAGCAGGCGACACTCTTGAGATCATTAGAATGAAAAGAACAACCCAGAGAATAGCCTCGACGACATATGCGACACTATGAATGAGCGAATTGAAATATCCTCTTAAAACAAGGAGGAAAGGCATCATATTCCCTAAAATTACAATCGCGCATTGACCTAATAAGAAGAAAGTAAACGCAAATTTCGCGGTCGTAAAGAAAGATTCGTTATTTCCTATCTTCATCTTTGCAAGAATCACAAAGAATACATACATAAGGAAAGCAAAAGAAACCAAAGAGGTTACCATAAACCCATATGGGAGAAGTTTCTTCTTATCAAGAAGAATAACAGTTATGCTTCCCAAAGTCGCAATCAAGAACAAAGAGCCCAAAACGATAATCTCAGGAAGGCCGAAATAATCATGAGGATAAACATTCTTAACATTGAAAAGGATTGCCATCATAAGATAAGCAATGCCGGCGAATAGCCCTAGAATCAGGAAGATATCCCCTAACACCTTGACGAATAATGATACGTTATCTGGTAACTCTTTTTTCATGTGCCCTATATTTTATTTATAAATGTAAATAATTACAAGTTTTGCTATCAAAGGCCGGCTAAGTCCATCCTCCGCAAAAAAGGCATCCGTTTTGGATGCCTGTTATTTTAATGGTTGCGGAGGATGGATTTGAACCACCGGCCTTCAGGTTATGGGCCTGACGAGCTACCCCTGCTCTACCCCGCGATAACAGCTACTTTGCTTTGTAGCTCGTCATATGATACAGATAATTAGACATTCTGGCAAGTACTTTTGTTTTACCAGCGGTTATAAACCTTTTCTGCAAACCCTGGCGCATCAACGATTTCCACTAATTTCTCGCTGTCCGGAAGCCTGATAGTGCCATTAAATACGCCAAAGACTTGATTCTGATTGCTTCTAATAAAGACGAAGTTCGAATCACTACATCTATTTAGAATTGGAGTGAAAGTAATCTTTATATCGTTTTTAGCCGAACGGAAAGTCCAAGGCTCTAAGAATAAGTCACGGCCCTTCTTATCAAAAGGAATATCGAATTTGACATCTTCGAGTTTATAGGCCTCTCCATTGACGTAAAGAATATTTTCACTAGCTTTGCTAGTGTCACCAAAGCCATATCCGAGGTTCCAGGCAATTTCCTTGCCTTCGAAGTTGGTGTTCATGCTAGACCAGAACCAGGTGTTCTTATAAGTCCAAACGCCTCTACCCCAGTCTAAAGTTCCGTAAGTTTCGTGATTAAGATCAACGAAATCATTTCCGAGTTTAGCGTAACCTGTCGAGATAAGAAGATTGATTTTCTGATTGTAATAGAAATGCTTCTTTTTCTTCCAAGGGGTGGCTATGACTAGAGACTTTCCATCAAGCGTTTCCTGCAGTTTTATTTCTGCACGAAGTTCTTCGTTCCCTTTGAAATTTTTCCATAAAAGCGAAAGTTTCCTATGACCATTTTCATGAAGGAATTTCATTGAAACATCTTTGTGCTCGAAAATGGTGTCCCCTTCTTTGCTTGTCGAAGGGAGGTTAAGACTTCCGAAAGTGAAGGCTTTAAGACACATCTTCTCTTCATAAGTCTTCTCTTTGAAATTAAAAAGCGTGCAACTACACATAGCGTAAAGGCCATTATCCGCGATAGTCATCGCGATCCCTCTTTCGTGGTTGCCTACGTAGTAATAATCCCATTCCTTGATGCGAGATTTCCCCGCTTTGATTAAAGTACGGTCATACTTCTTAACCAAAGACAAAGCATAGCCCGCTTCATTAAGGTTTCCTTCCTTATCAAGAAGAATACCTTCAGAGAGAAGATGTTGTTCCATGTTAATTACCTCTACCATTATTCTAGCAAATAAAGTGAATGATATTCCTTTAAGTTTATAAAAAGGCTAAACTTTTTATGTATATGGAAAACGAAAACAAACGAAACAGCAATTTCTTAAAAGACACATTGAAGGGTCTTCCTCTTGGAGTCAGCGCAGCAGTTCCAGGGGTTTCTGCAGGCACAATCGCGATTATCGAGAAGTGCTATGATTTAATAATCGATAGCATTGCAGGGTTTAAGAAGTCTTTTAAGACTTCATTCCTTGCCCTTCTTCCTTTCCTTCTTGGTTATGCGATTGGCGGGCTTGCTGCACTTCTTGGAATCAAAGCAGGCTATAACGCAGCACCTTTTAGCATAACTGGCTTATTTGCAGGCTTTATCATCGGCTCACTTCCTTCAATTTTTGTCGAACTTAAAAAAGGCGAAACTTTGAAAGAGAAACTTCTTTTGCTTCTCCCGCTTCTTATCTCATTCTTAGTCGTTTCGTCTATTGGAGTCCTTAGTGCGCTTCTTAAGGTTGATTTTGGCGGGGCGATTGTTAACCACGAATGGTGGATTTATGTCTATGTCTTCCTCGCTGGGGCGATTGGCGCGGGTTCGTGCCTTGTTCCTGGGGTATCAGGAAGCATGTGCCTTATGGTCATGGGTTTATATTTCCCAATCAACGAATACTTCCTTGGCTTCAAAGAAGGCACTGCATTTTATATGACAGGCGACTGGGTGAGCGGAATCATTCTTCTTCTTTGCCTTGGCCTTGGCGCCCTTGTGGGGTTAGTTGTTGCCTCAAAGGCTATGAAGAACCTTCTTGATAAGCATCATGACGGCACTTATTACGCGATTGTCGGATTGATCTTAGGCTCTCTTGTCTCAATGTTTATCAATAACAAGATCTTCGAAGTCTATCTAGATGCTTCACATCCTATATGGGATTACATCGTAGGCATTGCCCTAACGGTTGTTGGCGCGGTTATTACGTTCATCCTTTATAAGGTGTTCGCTAAAAAGAGCGAGAAATAAAAAACGAAATCAAGGCTGCAGCATAGCAGTCTTTTTTATTTGCAAAACCCCCCTCTTTTTATTTACTTGATGGATAATCCATTGGTTTTGTAGGGTTTTTAATAAGAAACAAAAAACGGGTCCTTTTGACGGGACCCGTTAATTTTGTTTGCTAAATCGAAGTCTTATTCAGCAGCGGCTGCTGTGATTGCAGCGCCGTCAAGGTTGACAAGACGGACGTTGCTGATGATAAGTTCGAAGCCAATGCCCTCTGGGTGAGCGAGCTTGACTGATGTGATTGGAGCATCAACGGTGAATTCGTGGATCAAGGTGATGTTCTTGTGGTTCTGGGTGCTGTTGTTTCTCTTCTGAGTCATGCCGCATCCTGGTTCATCAGCGGTGCCATTACCCCAAGCCTTTGTCTGGGTTGGGTTCTGGGTTGTGCCGTTGATTTCCATGGTGTAACGGTAATCTGGACCTTCGACAGTATCTTGGTACTGGGTTCTGGTTTCGTCACCTGCTTTAGCCATGTTATAGAATCTACGGTCGCCGTGGTCGCTCCAGTTAAGAGCAGCAAACATCTGAACTGCGTATCTGCCTGCTGGGAGTGTGACGCCGGTGACATCCCATGCTGCTTCTTTGCCACCATCAAATCCGTTATTTGGGGTGTTGAAGCCTGTAGCGTCAGCGATGTCTAAGCGTGCGCTGTAGGTTGTGCATTCTTCATCAGAGCATGAGCCAATTGTGACGTTGCCAGTCTTTTCAGCTGCATCTGCCCAGGTGTGGTCAAGATCTGGTTTTGGCGCTTCCATGATCTTCTTGTTATCAAGGTTGATAAGACGGATGTTGCTGATGATGAGTTCGAAGCCAAGTGTGTCGGAGTGAGCAAGCTTGACTGATGTGATTGGAGCATCAACGGTGAATTCGTCAACGAATGTGAAGACTTTGTGGTTGCTTGTGGAGTTTCTAGCTTTCTGCTGTAAGCCGATACCATTTGAACCCCAAGCTCTTGTTTCGGTTGGGTTGACGGTTGCGCCGTTAACTTCCATGTAGTAACGGTAGTCATCGTCTGTTTCGTTATCCTGATACTGGGTTCTGGTTTCTGTGCCAGCTTTTGCCATGTTCTGGAATGTGCGGTCGCCATGGTCGGTGTAGTTAAGAGCAGCGAACATTTCAACTGCATATCTACCTGCTGGAAGGACAAGGCCTTCGAGATTCCATGTTGATGATAAGCCAACACCATTGTTGTCTTTACCCATTGGGTTATTTGGAGTGTTGAAGCCTGTAGCGTCAGCGATGTCTAAGCGTGCGCTGTATTGTCCACAGTGATAGCCAACACATTTTCCAGGTGTTGCATTGCCAACTTTTTCGCCATCTTCCCAGGTGTGGGTAAGGTGAAGGGTTGGGTCAATATATTCTGAAACGAAGAGGCCGCAGCAACCATATAAGTGGTCTGCGTCATTTGTGCCTGCTGCGTAATATGGAGCGTATGCTCTGTCACCAAGGACTGTTGGTGTTTCTCTCATATCATAGGAATCACATTCCATGGCTGTGTTTGGAGCGGAAGCGCCATCGAAGCCAAGTTTAACCTGATAGCCGCCGATGCCTAAGTCTGTGATGTCGATCTTGACATAGCCTTTTGTGCCTTCAACGACGTTTGTGACTTTTGAGGCTTCCATTTCGACTTTCTGCCAGCTGCCAACCTGTCTTTCGCAGGTGACTTTGACTGTCATAGCCTGGAATTCTGCTGCTGTAGCGCCGCCGAGTTCGCCACCGACTTTGAGGAAGACTTTTGCTGCATCGCCTTCGCCTTCAACGACTGTGACTGCTTCTGTTAAGACAACTGGTGGGAGCTCTTCTGCGTAGATGAGGTCGCGGTCGCCACGGAGAAGTAACTTAAGTCCGTTTGTTTTGAATTGGCCATCGCCATAATCAGCCTGCTGGAGGTCGATCTTTGCGTATTTTCCTTGTGGACCAACAAACATTTCGTATGCGCCTTTAACCCAGGTGATCTCTGCAAGTGAAAGTTTGACTTCGAATGATCCGTTTGTGACTGTTGGAACGTATTTATAATCAGCTGCTGCTGGTGTTTCGCTGCCGACTAACCACTGGCCATCGAGAGCATCTGTAAGTCCGCCTTCTGCGTCTGTTTTGTGTCTAAGACCTAAAGCGAATTTGTTATCAGCTGCTGTGTAGCCTGACATTTCGCCTGTGACTTTGAGGTATTTGACACCGCCTTCTTCGACAAGGTCAACTGCTGCAACTGTCATTGTTTTTGAAGACTGTTCGCTTGTTGAAGCAGCTGGTGAAGATGGAGCTGGGGTGCTAGCTGAGGTAGCTGGTCTGCTTGATGTTGATGAAGCAGATGTTGATGGAGCTGGGGTGCTAGCTGAGGTTGGAGCTGATTCTGGCTTAGATTCAGTCTGACTTGTTGTCTCTGAAGCTGGTTCTGAATCAACTGGTTTTGACTCTGCAGGTTTTCCGCATGATGCGAGGATCATGGTAGCGGAAAGGAGCATGAGTGCTGAAAGTTTTTTCATTTGTTTCTCCTTTTTGGGGCATAACCAAGACAAAATAACGGTCTCGGTTATTGATACTTTGTGGTTACATTATATGTAATAAAAAACAAGTTACAAACACATTTTTTGATACTTAAATGTACATTTTGTATTACTTACTATTTTTTATACAATTCTAGAATAAACAAAAAACAGGCCCGTTTCCGAGCCTGTCAATTCGTTAATTATTACTGATTATTTTTTGACGAAGCGGACTGCACTGATAATCATTGAGAAACCAATGTTGCCGTGTTCGAGTCTGACTTCGGTTGCGCCTGCTGCGATGGTGACGTCTTTAGCGTTTAAGCCTGGCTGATCTTCGCCTGCTGTGTAACCAAGTTCGCCCCATGTCTCTGTGACGTTTGGATTATATTTGGTTGCACCGACTTCGAGCCAGTAACGGAATGGTGATTCACTTTCTTTATCTGGTTGTTCTGCGGTGTCTGTCTCCCACTGGTTAGCCCAGGTACGGGTGCTATGTGTATCGTATGACATGTGACCAACGATATAGATGTCATAGGTGCCAGCTGGAAGAGCGGTTGCATCGATTGTCCATTTTGATTCGGAGTTTGCGGTTGGACCATTTGCATCTGGTTTGCCATTCATCTTTGTTGTTGCGTTGTTCCAGCCTGTTGCATCAGCAACATCGAAACGGTATGCGTGGTGGCCATTTGCGCAGGTTTCTGGTGTCATATTGCCTGCTTTTGTACCTGTCCAAACATGGCCTGTTGCTTTGACTGTTTTTGTAACTTCTTTGCCACATGTTGAGCACTTTGAGACTTCTGTGCCATCGGTGTCGCAGGTTGCTGGAATTGTCTTTGTTGCATCAACAACTAATGTGTGTGCTGCTGCTGAGCCTTTCTGGGTGGTGTGCTCACAGGTTGCTGGGTGCCAGTGTTGTTTGTCATCAGCTTCCCATTTTGTCTCATCGAAGGTGTGTTTGTGGGTCGATGTGGCTGGCTTTGATGTTGTTGGCTTTGAATCTGCTGCTGGTTTTGATTCAGCTTCTGCAGGTGCGCCGCAGCTTGCTAATAAACCAAGTGATAAGAGGCCAATCAAGAGTGTTTTCTTGCTCATTTTGTTTTCTTTACGTAGCTAACTACTAGTCTACGTTTTCCTTTCTTAGGCGGTTTAAGCATCTTTTATCGAAACCGCCTAGAACGATAAAAGACGAAGTTTGGAGTTTAACCTTGCTTCTTTGTTGAATAATTGTTGTGTATATCGGCTTAATTAGTCAAGCCTTAATTGGTTGAGCATCAAAAAACGGACCCTAAGAAGAGCCCGTTAGTGGTTAATTCTAAGAATTACTTGTAGAGGAAGTGAATTCCGTCGATGTTGAGGTTGTATGATTCAAGACGTGTGTAGGTGATTGTGAGGTCGCCTGCTGCAAGTGAAGCAACTGTACCAAGTTCGCAAAGAGCGAATGTTGAGTCTGTGCCGCTTTCTCTTGATTTCATGCCCATTTCTTCGTAGGTCTTGTGGTTGGTGATTTCAACAGCTACGCCGTTAAGTTTGACTTCAACGTTAGCGCCTTCGCCATTTTTACGTGAGAAGAAGCCTCTTGCTTCGTTGTTGTTGGAACCATCTTTGAAGTAGTCAACCCAGCCGTTGATTGCGACTGTGACATTTGTCATAGCTTCTGGAAGTGTGACGACGTAGTCGATGTGATTGCCGTTTTCGCTAAGTTTGACTGTGCCATCGGTTGAGGATTTCTTTGATCCTGTGACAACTGAGTTAGCGTCAGCTGCATCGATGAATAAGTCTTTGGTATGGCAGGTTGTGCATTCACGGGTTTTGTAACCGACTTTGCCTTCTGCTCTGCCTGCTTCTGCTGAAGCTGCGCTCCATGTGTGTTCGCCTTTTGGAAGAACTGTTTCGACTTTCTTGCCACAGACTGTGCACTGCTGGACTTTCTTACCGTCTTCCTGGCAGGTTGCTGCTTTTGATTCTGCTGCAACATCTTGGAGTGTGTGAGCTGCTGCTGAGCCTTTCTGGGTGGTGTGCTCGCAGGTTGCTGGGTGCCAGTGCTGGTTGTCGTCGGCTTCCCATTTTGTCTCATCGAAGGTGTGTTTGTGGGTCGATGTGGCTGGCCTTGAGGTTGTTGGCTTTGAATCTGCTGCTGGTTTTGATTCAGCTTCTGCAGGTGCGCCGCAGCTTGCTAATAAACCAAGAGCAAGAATGCTGGTTAAAAGAAATTTTTTCATTTTGATATGACGCGAAGATTTCTCTTGCGTTCCTTTCGTTAATATTATTGTATTACAAAAAATACGAAGTGCATTATTTTTTCTTAAGAAAAGCAGGAAAAAAAGCCAAGTTTGATACGCTTGGCTGATTTTATTCGATTATCTTTCTACCTGTGGGTATGTGAATGAATCGTTTTCTTCCACCGCAAAGGCGAAATGGCTGATTTTCATCGATATGTTTGAAAGCTTGTTTTTAACTTTGAAAACGTGGGAACCTGCAGGAATTGAAAGGGAATCGGTTAGTTTAAGAGGGATCCAGAAATCTTCTGATGTGCTAAATCCTGAGGTTGTTGTGGCAAAACTCGTGGTAGGAATAGCAATCTGCTCACCGTCGATCGTGACTTCAAATGCGCTTTGAGCATTGCTTGATGTGTTTCTAACGCTCATCATCGCATATAAGCTTGCGGAATTGATTGCGTCTTCTGTTGTGAGGGTTGCATAAACTTCAGCGTTTCCTGGAAGAGTTGTGTAAACGGTTGGAGATCTAAATTCTTCACTTCTATTCCAAGTTGCGCTTTGGGAATATTCCATGCTTGGAGTGACCATTGTGATAGTTTTTCTTGCACCTTCAAGATCTGGGATTTCACCATCTATCAAGGTTTCGAGAATACCTTCCAAAGTGCTTTGTCTAACGCCGATTGTTCGTAAGAAGTTATAGACTTTCTGCTGCAAGGTATCCCCTTCCCAGGCAAGAAGGTCTGCGAGGTATCCATCTGGGCTATCAGAGCCGTTTTGATGGATGGTGCTGGTCTTTTGGATTTTACCGAAATTCGAGAAAAGATAATCTCTATAGCAGTCCTCAATCGAAAGGCCTAAAAGACCGTTGAGGAGGGTTGAGCAGAAGCCTGTTCTATCAGTGCCGATGCGACAATGGAAGAAGGCTGGATAGAAGTCTTCTTCCGCAAAATGCTCAAAGAAATGAACAACAGGGATGATGTTACGGAAAAGAGGTGATTTTCCGCCTTCATAACCCATAGGGTTAAAGTGGCATGTGACTGACTCATCGTTAAGTAATGATGGGCGTTCTTTCGCGTTTTGCTCTCCACCTAATCCTTTAGGTCCTCCACGAAGCTCAATTTCAGTTTTTACGCCTAAGTAATTAAGCATGGTATCTCTTCCGACATCGGTGATGATGGAGCCTGAGATCGTGTCATCAAGAGCGGCTGTTCGGTAGATTAGGCCTTGGCGGATTTTGGAGCCGTTTTCAGTTATTTTGCCACCTAAATCACGGCAGTTAGTCATGCCGTCGACATTGATAAGTCTAGGAAGCGTGTCAGCGGTTTCCAAAGTGTAGGACTTGGAATACTCCACTTCACCATCTGTCGTTGCTTTGATTCGGTAATAATGGGTTTCTCCGACATAGAGGTTCTGAATCGTGGCTTTGCCATCTTTTGCTGGGAATTCCCAAGCATTTTCGAAGTCTTCAGTTAAAGCCACTTCCACCGCATATTCATCCGCTTCTTCGGCGTCATGGGTGAATTCGATTTCCCATGTCTTTCCTTCGCTTTGC
This sequence comes from Bacilli bacterium, assembly GCA_045598525.1. GTDB lineage: Bacteria > Bacillota_I > Bacilli_A > RFN20 > CAG-826 > UBA4951. Next base: position 54,386 of record JAZLMH010000006.1, read on the forward strand.
GATTTCTCTGGGTCGGTATGGAAAAGGCTCTTGAAGGTTGATTCGGTGAGGGTTGTATAATCGCCATCATATTCCATGAAATTGATCATGTCTTCCGAGTGGGCGTCAAGAGGTTCGTCGAACGTTGTGACATCGCTAAAATTATCAGGGATGACTGGCGCTGGGCTAGGTTTTTGGCCGCAAGCGACAAGGCTAAGACCAAGAACAAAAGCGCCTAAAGAAAGATAGTGTTTAAGCTTCATAACTTACTCCTAATTAAGGTACTTTTATATTTTACGATAAATACAATATGTTGCAAAAGAAAAGAGACCCGTAAGGGCCTCTTTAGTTTTTGCTTATTTATTAAGCGATGGTGATTTCACCTGCGCCTGGCATATTGAGGATGAGCTCAGTAGCCTTGATTTCGGTGCTGATCTTGTTGGTGATTGAGAGGGTGTGGGTGCCTGCTGCGATGGTTGTTTCATCGACAAGTTTTGCTGGTTCCCAGTACCAGTCATTTGTGCCAAATCCAAGAGCGGAGGTAGCAAAGCTTGTGTCCTTGATGGTGATTGGGTTGCCATCGAGTGTGACATCAAGAGCTGCAGCGAGGTTGGACGAGGTGTTTTTAGCACTCATCATAAGATACATGGAACCTTTGAGTTCTTTTGCATTTGTGAATGAGAGCTCAACCTTCTTGCCGTTTGTCATGGACATATGGCTTGCAGGCATACGGAAGGTTGTATCGCCTGTTATCTTGGTTGCGTCGCCGCCAAGTTTATCAACGCCGATGTTGGCGATGTTCTTGTGGACGAATGCTGGAAGATCGCCTTCTAAGCAGTTTTCGAGGATTGACTGAAGGGTTGTGGCCTTAACGCCGATTGTGCGTAAGAAGTTATAGACGGATTCCTGGAGGGTTGCGCCTTCGAATTCCATAAGTTCGCGGATATAGCCTGCGATGCCGTCTTCATTAGCCTGGCCAACTGTTGATGTTTTACCAATTGAGCCGAAGTTAGAGAAGAGATAATCCTGATAGATTTCTTTGATCGAAAGGCCTAAGAGACCGTTAAGAAGAGTTGCGCATAAGCCAGTTCTATCTGTGCCGATACGGCAATGGAAGAAGGCTGGGTAGCAATCATCTTGTTCGAAGCACTCGAAGAATTTACGAACTGGGATGATGTTACGGAAGAGGTTATCTTTGCCATTTGAATAAGCAAATGGGATGAAGTCATAGACAACGCTTTCATCGTTTAATTTTGAGGTTGCGTTAGCTGCAGCACTTCCTTCGCCGCCTGTGCCTGCTGGGCCGCCACGGAGGTCGATTTCGGTGTGCATCTTAAGCTGTTTGAGCATTGTTTCTCTGCCGGTGTTGTCGATGATTGAGCCTGACTGGTTATCATCAAGAGATGCTGTACGGTAGATCATGCCCTGTCTGATCTTTGCGCCTGTTGCGGTGACTTTGCCACCAAGATCACGGCAGTTGGTCATGCCAGAGACATTGACGATACGTGGAAGAACGTCTGCTGTTTCAAGAGTGTAGACTTTTGAGTATTCGACATCATCGCCAGTTGTAGCTTTGATGCGGTAGAAATATTCGCTTCCGACGAAGAGGTTCTGGATGGTTGCTTCGCCATTTGCTGCGGTAAAGACCATTGGTGAGGTGAATTCTTCATCAAGAGCGAGTTCAACTTCGTATTTGTCTGCTTCGCCATCGTGTTCGAATCCGATTGTGAATGTTTTTGCTTCACTTTGTGATTTGTTTGGCTCGGTGTGGAATAAGCTCTGGAACTGGGTTGTTGTAAGAGCTGCGTAGTCGCCATCATATTCCATGAAGGTTTTTTGATCTTCGGTACGAACGTCAATTGCTTCATCGAATTCTGTGACTTCACTAAAGTTGTCTGGGAGTTCTGGTGCTGGCTTTGATTCAACTGGCTTGTTTGATGTGCATGCTGCTAAGCTAAGGCCAAGAACGAGAGCACTGAGACTAAGATAGTGTTTAATCTTCATATTTTGATTCTCCTTATTCTCGGGATGACATATTAAAAAATGACTTCCCCTATTAATTCTTTGCTATAACACTATAAATGGTATTAAGACTTTAAGAAAGAAATATTTAACGATTAGCCTTTATATTTATATAAAGAGCGCTGAAATCGATTCAAAAGTCCCCTGCTTTTATTTATCAAGATGGGTGCTTTATGAAAAAGCCAAGGTTTTGCCCCTGACTTTTGCTTTGCGTTTTTATTTAACGCTGAATTTGACGTTTGTTTCAAGGCCGTGCCATTTTGCGGTGACTACATAATCGCCTTGATTGTTGATGATGCTGCCGTTATGCAAGCCTTCTGGTTCTATCCACTCGATCTCTTCTTTTTTGATTATCGCCGAGAACTTGAGATTTTTAAGAACGCGAATGGTAACCCAATCATAACGCTCATATGTATCTCCGACATGGCTAGGAAGCTTCTGGCCTTCTACGCTGATAAATATCGCGACATCTGGATAATACATATAGCCGCTTACTACCATCGTGCGCTCCCCATAGCCTAAATCGACATTCACAATGCCAGCGTGGGTGTAGAAAGATGTGCCGCCTGTTAATTCAAATTCAACATGGTCGTAGTTATCGTAGTTAGAAATGATTTCCAAGCAGTCTTTGCCGTTTGTTTTGTTATACCAATAGCCTTTAATGGAGGCTTCGTTTACTTTTGCTGTGAAGATGCCGTCTTCATAAAGGTAGAAATTCGCGTATTTCACAGTATCTGCATAGCCTTCTCCAAAAGACCCTTCGAAGAAATAGACAAGGTGTTTCCCTTCTCTTGATTCTACGCCTTCCTCTACTGCTTTAAATTCCGCGGATTCGAAATTATATGTATCTTGTTTTTCAATGGAGACTTTTGTTGGATCAAACGAGTAATCATACGCTTTTGCCGCATCTTCGATTTCTTTTGTGATCGGTGATTCTCCATATTCATTGTCGAATGAGATTCCAGGCTCGCTCACAGATTTGTTTTCCAGGCCGCAGGAGACCAAAGGTAGAGTAAAGCTAAGCAAACTTAGGCCGAGTAACGTTTTGATTTTCATAACAAGGCTCCTTAATTCATAACAATTATATTTTTCCTTTAGCGATTTAGCAGTCAGTTTTAGTTTTAGGCATGAAAAAAGAGACCCTTTTGAGGGGGCCTCTAATTTTTAGAAGTTTAATCCTTTCGGACTATTCTGCTGGAGTTTCTGCTGGAGCTTCGTCAACGTGGACGTTGATTGATGCTTCAAGGCCGTTCCAGGTAGCTTTGACTTCATAGTCACCAGCAGCAGCGAATTTGCCATTGGTTGCCATGCCAGCTGGATCTGACCAACGGACTTCGCCCTGTTTGAAGACTGAAGAGTATGCAAGGTTCTTAAGAACACGTTTTGCAACCCATGACTGACGGTCATAGGTGTCGCCAACTTTGTAGTTAAGAGCTGCACCGTTTGTGCCTGGGTCAATGAAGAGAGCAACTTCTGGGTAGTACATGTAACCACCGCAGATGATTGAACGCTGGCCCCAACCCATATCGAGGTAGAGGTAAGCCTGTCTCTCATAGAAGCCAGATGTTGATTCAGCGATGATGGATTCGTAACGGTTGACGTTAGAAACCATTTCGAGACATTCTTCTTCACCTTTTCTGTTGTACCAGAAACCTTTGAAGGTGGTGTCTTTAGCTTTGCCGCCAAAGAGACCATCGTCCCAGAGGTAGATGAATGCGTATGTTTCAGAGTAGTCACCCTGATAACCTTCAGCGTATGAACCTTCGAAGTAGTAAACGATGTGGCGATCTTCTCTTGAAGATGCGGTTGCGTTTAATGCTCTGAGGTCAGCGTCATTGAAGTCGTATGAATCTTCTTTCTGGATGACGACTGAAGCTGGATCGAAGTCATAGTCGAAAGCTTCTGCTTTTGCTTTGATGTCTTCGGTGATTGGGTTCCAGACTTCTTCTTGTGGTTTTTCTTCAACAGCGCCTGCAGCGTTAGCTTTCTTTGTTAAGTCAGCGGTGACGAGGGTGCTGGAGAGAACTGCAGCGACAACGATTGCACCACAAGCTGCGAGCTTGATGATGTTTGTTGTGCCTTTGACTGCCTTGAATTCTGCTGCTTCATCTGCTTCTTCGGTGTAAAGACCCATGAATGAGACAGCGATGCCAATGGCGATCATGAGAATCTGGAGAACAATGTAAACAATGTTTGTTGGGAGGGAACCACCCTGGTAGTGAACGTTGTTTACTTCGTCAGCGATAAGGTTAGGAATGGTGATGACTTCTTTGTAGAAGGAAAGACCAAACATGACAAGAGCGCCGACGTGGACGAGTGAGTATTGTGGTAAAACGAGAACAACGAGTTCAAGGGCAAGACCAGCAAGGGCAAAGATGCCGATGGTCTCTGGGATCATACCCCAAGCGTTGTTTGCCATAGAATCTTTGTAGGTGGCAAAGAATAAGATGCCAAGAACAAGAGCTAATACGGCATTGGCCATAACGAGGTAGTAGCCAATCTTCTTATTTTTTAAGTTAAACATTATTCTTCCTCCTCAGGTGAATATGTAGTATCGGAAGCTCTCTTGAACTTGTCTAAGAATTCGAAGACAAGGTAAGCGCCGATAAGGCCTGCGGTGACGACTAATGAACCGACTGTTGCTGCACTGACGGTTGTCTTCCACCATGGGTTGGAACTTGCCTGAATTTCTTCAGCGGAAACAGCGACGCCGCCCATCCAAGATCTTGAGATAGCGTACATAACGTGTTTGTTAGCGCGCTGTAAGTCTTTGAGGATCTGGCCATCGTTATTTGATTCAACCCACTGCTTGAGCTGTGAACCACGGCTGCCATCAAGACAGAAGAGGTCAGTACCACAGTGAAGCATTGCTGGGCCATTTGAATACTGGTCTGTGTTGGAACCTGATAAAGCGTCATCGATGATTTGGCCTTTGTAGTTCCATTCACCACGCATGACGTTCATCATAAGTGGTTCGTGTGCGGCTGCGTAACGTGCGCCGATACGGTTATAAGAGGTCATGATACCGAGTGAGTGGCCTTTTGTGAGAGCACCTTCGAATGGTTTGAGGTAGATTTCACGGATAGCCTGTTCATTACAGTATGTCTGGACTCTTTGACGACCTGTTTCCTGGTTGTTGAGGAAGCAGTGTTTGACGTTCATGATGAGACCCTTTTTACGAGCTTCACTTGTGACGTTAGCGATGGTGTAGTAGTTCATGATACCGTCTTCTGACATGTATTCTGAAGCACGTGAACCATATGGAGTACGGTTGATGTTGGTACCTGGAGCGTTAACACAAGCGACGCCTGCGTAGAGACATTCTTCACCATAGAATCCGCCGAACTTCTTCTGCATTGCGTGATCCCATGTTGCGGTGTAGGTTGGGCCGGTTGGGAAGCCTGTTGCCCATCTCTTATCACCATACTGGAATTTGGAGAGAAGACCTTCTGGACCTTCTGCGACGGAGTTACCTTTCTTAAGGACTTTACCGACGTCGAGAATACCACGGTTGTCTGTGACAGAGATGACAAGGTCGTCAAGGTTCATCTGTTTGATGAACATATCCCAGACATCTTCGCCATCTTGGCCAGCGAATTTGCCTTCTTCAATAGTGCCTTCGAGTGGGACTTTGCTCATGTCGTTGAATGTGATGAGCTCATCCTGAGCAACGTCGTATTCGGTGCCTCTACCTTCAGTATAGCTTGGGCAGTCAGATGCCTTCTGGTAGTACTGAGCCATGTTAAGGTCGTTGTTAGATGCTGGTGAATCTGTTGTTTTGGTTGGGAATGTGCCTTCCCAGTCTGTTCTATCAAGATAGACGATCTTTTGTTTGTTGTTCTTTTCTGCTAAGAAGTTGTAGTCTGCATCATCAAACTGGTTGGTGACTTCGACATCATCTCTATAGTGAGAAGTCTTGTATTTTGTTAAGTCTTCTTCGACTTCGAGTTTCTTAACAGCGTCGTGGTTTGCTGTGTAAGCTTCGCCAAGGTGGTCAACGAGCTGTGCATCGCTCTTGATTTCGCCAAGGATGTTGTTTAATGCTTCGTGTGAACCATTGCCAACTGCGAAGTAATAATCGCCACCTTCTAAGATGTAGGTCTTGTTGACCTTGTAGTCATATGTGCAAAGGAAGTAACGATCGAATGAAAGTTTGACTGTTTTTGTTTCGCCTGGTTCGAGGTCGACTTTGTCATATTGCATTAATGCAATAGCTGGTCTACCAAGACCATTTGCCTTATCGAAATCGGTGTATGGCTGCTGGACGTAGAGCTGGACAGATGCCTTACCAGCGACGTCGCCAGTGTTCTTAACTTCGACTTCTACTTCGATTGTGTCTGAATCTGCGACATATTTGACGCTCTTGAGTTTCTGATCGAAGGTTGTGTAGCTAAGACCGAAGCCGAATGGGTAACCCATTTCATCAGCGTAGTTCCAGGAACCGCCTTTTGAATTGTAGATACCTTTTGAACCGGATGCATTGCCGTTTCCAAGAACTGCGTCAGCATAACGGGTTTCGTAGTATTTGTAACCAACGTAGACGCCTTCTTTGTAGACAACGACGTTTCTGTCACCGAAGTTCTGGTAAGCTGCGGAGCTTGATGCGCTTGCTGCGAAGGTTGTTGCAACGTGACCTGATGGGTTGACGTTCTTGCCTTCTGCGTCTTTACCAGTGAGGACGTGGCAGATACCGCCAGCGCCATAGTAGCCAGGGACGCCCATGTAAACACATGCGTCGATGCCATAATCTTCAACATCAATCCAATCGGTTGACATTGCTAATGGAGAGTTGATAAGAACGATGACTTTCTTGAAATCGCCAGCGTCTTTGTGCGCTTTGACTAATTTAAGAAGTTCTTTTTCGTCATTCTTAAGATCGAGCTGACCTGCGCCTGGGTCGGTGTTTTCTGTACCGATACGGACGAAGGTGATGATTGCGGCGTCACCATAAGTCTTGAAGGATGCTTCCATATCAGAGGTGTAGAAACCGCTGAATGTGTGTTCAACCTGAGTACTTGGGGTTGTCATTTGTGAGTTGGATAAGCTTGAGTATTTATCGAAGACTGTGTGGTTAACTTCGAATCCATTGTCTTCGAATGCTCTGTCAAGCTTGACAACTAAGTTGGTGTTTGGAGCAGCGCCGCCAGCGCCGGAACGCATAAATAAGTTCTTTGAACCCTGGCCGAGAAGAGAGATCTTTCTTTCGTTTGCGGCAAGAGGGAGTGTTGGTTTTCCATCCACGACTGCGTTCTTTAAGAGGATAGAACCTTGTTCAACGGCCTGTTCACAGAACTTATAAGAATCTGTGATCATCTGTTTCCAGCCGTTTTCGGTGAGGTTACCGTTCTCGTCTTTGTAAGCTGAGCCTTCAACGAGGTCACTGTCGATAACAGCTGCGTTACCCTGGTTGCCACCAAGGACGTCTCTGATAAGACCTTCGTTAACTGTAACAAGCTGCTGACCAGCAAGCATGACAGTTGACAAAAGGATACCGACTGCCGATAAACCCATCCATAATTTTGGTTTTGGCATATTATTCCTTTCTGCGCAATAAAACTGCGCGTGCTATATATAATAGTCGCTTTCTATGAAACCTTATGAAAGGGGTTTCAAACATGATTATTTTGCGATTTTCACATTATTTTTTTCTTATACATGCGTATTCGCACGTTTAATAGACAGTCAAAAAGTGACCAAAAGCACCGCAAAATAATCCAATTATTTGTTCTTTAAAATCGTATAATTGTGCGTTTTTCGATATTATTTCAGATTTTTTCTATTCTTTTCTTTTTGAATGTTTTAATTTTTGTTTTTGATACATGGTGTCGCCACAAATCCAGTAGCCACCGAATATTTGCCCTTTTAATCCTTAATAATAAATATCTATTTTTGATTCCTTATTTTCATGGTTTAAAAAATGATTATCATGCGTTATAGACAATTTTGCGTTTTTAAGGTTATACTTTACTAAACTATCTTTCGTTTTTTATCAGGTGAAACCATGGAAGCAAATAAGATTGAGGTTGTTAAATACCCTAAGGTCAAACACATAAAAATGTTTGTCAACAGAGTCAAATTTGTTGAAAATCACGTCCATAATGACTTCGAGCTTTTGTTTAATTTAAGCGGCAAAGGCATCATGGAAATCAATAACACAACCTATATTTATCAGCCAGGCGATATCTTTTTCATTAACTCTGGCGACGTCCATGGCCTTTCTTCCCATTTGGGAGAAAATGAGGAAGGAAAGGTCATCGAACCAACTTCCTTATTTGTTCAAATAAGCAACCACTTCTTACGTGATTACTTTCCTCAGATCCATAGTTCTGTTTTCAAATCTGGTAACTTAAGAGACATTCTTAGCGAAGATGACTACACGAAATTCTCCAAGATTCTTTTGGAAACGGCGAAGTCTTATTTTGCTGAGGCTGATTATTTCCATTTGGATGTTATCTCCGGTGTTTCAAAGGCTCTTGCTTTTGTTTACCGTAACCTTGATTACAAAGTCATTAATGAAGTTCAAAAGGAAAGAATCAATAGAAAGAAGAGCAGAATGGAGAGAATCCTCTCGTATATCGATGCGAACTTCGACACTCAAATCCGTCTTGAAGACATCGCTTCAAAGGAAAACCTTTCCGTCACTCATTTATCCCATATCTTCTCTTCGAATTTCGGAATGACTTTCCAGGAATTCGTTAACGTCAAACGTATGGAGCAATGCATCCGTTTGATGGCCAATAAAGAAAAGACCCTCCTTGAAATCTCTTATGAATCAGGGTTCAGTGATTCGAAATACATGAACAAGATGTTCCTTAAGAGATTTGGATGCACGCCTAAAGATTATCGAAGGAAATATTCCACTTATTACGAAGGGCCAACGGTCGATACTGGAAAATTCGAAGTCATTCAAAATGACAAAGAATCATTAAAGAACGTCGACGAATTTGTCATTCAATAAAACGCCTCGTAGGGCGTTTTTTCATTACTTGGTTCGTTCTTTGGTTATTATTGATCTTAGGATTAGATAAATCACTAACATAGTTAGTCCGATGCCAATTGAGCTTCCGGCGAAGTCAATCATGACATCTACTCCACTGCTTGTTCTCCCTGTGAAGTTCTGGATAAATTCATCGGTCGAGGCAGAAAAAAGGCAAATAAAGAATGGGAGAATGATTGAACGTTTGTTTATCTCTTTTCCTAGGTGGAAGAGGAACATTGTCATGGTCACGCCAAGTACAAAAAATTCTGTGAAATGAGCGGCTTTTCTAACTATTGTCGTGGCCTCTTCTAAGGTTAGGTTATTATTAGGGTCAAAGATTTTCTGAAATACGTCTACGAAGAAGCTGCTCTGACTCATGGATTCATCTCCATTTCTTAAGGAATTAGTAAAGATGAAAATGAGCACAGTTAAAGCGAGAACACCCCAAACGATTGTCAGAATTCGATTTTTCTTCATGGGTGATATTGTGCATTAAATAAACGGCAAGTCAATCGCCGTTTTCTTATTTGCCTGGCGCGGCTAGTATAACAGCAACCAAACCTCCTTTTTCGTTTATGAATATCCTTTTGTGATGTTTATTCTTCTATTTTGTTTAATAAACAAATATACTTTTCTAGATTTAGGAGAGGCTTATGGAAAAGAAGAAAATCAGAATACCTAGTGAAGTAATATACGTTCTCGCGGTTGTTATTCTTGCTTTCTCTGTTTGCCTTGCGACCGCCGCTGATTTCGGGGTGTCGATGATTGTCGCCCCTGCTTATATCCTTTCTATCAAATTCCCTGTTCTCACCTTTGGGCAATGGGAATACGTGACACAAGGTGTTCTCTTTATTATCTTCTGCATCATCATGAAGAGATTCCACTGGACATACCTCGTATCTTTCTTCACATGCCTATTCTATGGGGCGGTCCTAGATTTGTGGCGTCTAATACCTATTTTCAATCCTAACGTGACTGCACCTGGATCATTCGATTTATGGTTAAGAATTCTATTCTTTGTCGTAGGCATCCTCCTTACTTCTCTCTCAATCGCGCTTTTCAATAAGTGCTATATCTATCCTCAGGTTGTCGATATGGTCCCTCAAGGCGTCTGTAAGAAATTCGATTTCAAATTCGCTTATGTGAAATACGTTTTTGATGGCACGTATCTTGTTTTAGGTTTAGTGTTGTCGCTTATTTTCTTTGGGAATGTCGTGGGTTTATCATTTGGAACGGCAATAATGTTCGTCATAAACGGATTCTTCATTAGTTTCTTAATGAAAATGCTCGATAAGGCTTTCATGTTTGAGCCTGCTTTTAAGAAATTTGCAAAGCAATTTGAAAAAGAAGACAAAAAAGGAACCACTCCTAAAGAGCAAGAAAAAGAGAATTAAGGTTTATCTAGAGAGAGCCCGCCACCCCCATAAGATGGCAGGCCGCCCTCCGGTGCCTTGCTTCGGCGTCAGATCATGATATAATAAGCTTGTGGTTATAAGAAGTAGGCATGCCTACTTCTTTTTCTTTTCCGCAAACCTAAGAAGTATCAGATAGACCAGTATCAGGATTATTGTCGTCTCCGACATGAAACCCCTTCGCCGCAAGCAAGGAGGGAAGGGAAGAAAGAACCTTGTTCATAGGATCCCCTCCATATACTTATAGAGGGGGATTTCGAAAAATTACGAAAAAAGTTCAAAATTTCCGAAAGTTTTACAATTCATTTGAGAGAGCCCGCCACCTGTCACCTGGCAGGCAGCCTTCCACCGCCTTGCCAAGGCCGTCGTCTTATGCTATTATATTCTTAGTTTGGGAGGTAGGTTCGCACCTACTTCTTTTTGTTTTCCCTGACACTAAGAATCATCAATAAAATCACCGTAAGGATGATAATGATGCTTTCCATAAAACTTCTTGGCCAATGGCGAGAGTGGGAAGGAAGAAAGGATCACTCTCATATAATCCCCTCCGTATACATATAGAGGGGAATTTCGAAAAACGACGAAAAAAGTTCAAAATTTCCGAAAGTATCAGAATCCATTTGAGAGAGCCCGCCACCTGTCACCTGGCAGGCAGCCTCCCCGATTCTTGCCACGGCGGTTATCTATGCTATAATAAAATTGCTTTTAGAATTTGAAGTGGGCGAACTCACTTCTTTTTTTATCCGCAATCTTAAGTAGTATTAGATAGACCAAAAGAAGGATTATGGTCGTCTCCGACATAAAACCTCTTCGCCAACGGCAAGAACGGAGAGGCAGAAAGGATTACTCTCATGATTTCCCTTCCATATACATATAGAGAGAGGACATTAAAAATTCATGAAAGTTTTGTAATTAATTTGAGAGAGCCCGCCACCTGTCACCTGGCGGGCAACCTTCCACCACCTTGCCAAGGCCGTCATCTTATGCTATTATCTTCTCAGTATCGGGAGGTAGGTTCGCACCTACTTCTTTTTATTTTCCCTGACACTAAGAATCATCAGCAAAATCACCGTATGGATGATAATGATGCTTTCCATAAAACTTCTTGGCCGAAGGCAAGGCTAGAAAGGAAGAAAGGATCACTCTCATATAATCCCCTCCATATACATATAGAGGGGAATTTCGAAAAATGACGAAAAAAGTTCAAAATTTGAATTTTTTTGAGAATAAAAGTTTATTTCTTTTATAATGTGCTTATGGAACCAAACAAAGACTTAGAACAAATACTTGGCGGAATCGATAAAAGCGTCACGGTGTGCGCCGCGACGAAATATGTTGATGAGGTTGATTCTTTGAAATTGCTCAAATACGGGATCAATAATTTCGCTGAAAACAGAGTGGATTCTTTTCTAAAGAAACATGAATCTTTAAAAGGGCAAGGGATCATTTGGCATTTTATTGGCCATCTTCAGTCAAACAAGGCAAAATTGATTGCCGGTAAGATTGATTACCTCCATTCGCTTGATTCTCTTAAATTAGCAAGAATCCTTAATGAAAATAGAGTCACTCCCCTTAATTGCTTTATCGAAGTCTCTATAAATGGGGAAGAATCGAAGGATGGGATTAAGCCAGAAGACACTTTAGAGTTTGTTAAAAACGTCCTTCAATATAAAAACATCAATGTCGTGGGATTTATGATGATGAGCGTTAAATATTCAGACCATGAATCGCTCATGTCGCAGTTCACTAAGCTCGCCGAATTAAAAAAGAACATCGAGAAAGAACTTAATATAAATATCCCTTACTTATCAATGGGTATGTCAGGCGACTATAAAGAGGCTATAGAGGCTGGAGCAACCCATATTCGATTAGGAAGAATCCTTTTTGATGGGTTTGAATATTGATTTGATACGATTATAAATCGTATTAGCAAGAGAAACCCGCCACCTGTCACCTGGCGGGTGTTCTCTCCCTCCTTGCCACATGGGTTCCATTACGTTATACTAAATTAGGTTTTTTATGGAGAAGTGGGTTACCCTACTTCTTTTTTTCAAGCCTAACTAGTATCAAGTAAATCAAAAGCAAAATAGCTATGATTTCCGTCATAGTGGTTCCAAACATGTGACAAGAACAGAGAGGGATACGAAGTTTTCTTCATAAACTCCCTCCTTTTATATATAGAGGCCTAAGTTTCATTTCGTTTAAAAAAGATGAAAGTTTTACAATCTTTATATGAAATGTTGGTTTTCAGTTATAGCATCCTTGCCACATGGGTTCCATTACGTTATACTAAATTAGGTTTTTTGGAAGTAGGTTTCCCTACTTCTTTTTTAAAAAAGAAAAGCTACGGTTTTCGTAGCTTCCATTACTTGTAATTGTTTGGGATGTTATTAATTAAACACGCTTCAAATATTATTTCGTTTCGATAGTCTTTTTTCTTTTGATCTGAGCGGCCATTCCAATAATTCCAAAAACCGTACCAATAAGGGTGAAAACCATCATCAAAATGAAATCAAAAATAAAGGCAGAGGCAAATCCATCGACGTTTTGCATAGAATATTGGAAAGCATCAAGAGGCGTTACCCCCACATCTTTGGCGATTTCCACTGCAACCGAGCCATAGATTTCAAATATGGCAAAAGCCATGGCGATAACAGTGACAGACGTTATGATGACAATCATCATCTTGTTTTGTTTTCCGCCAAATTTCTTATAAAGGAATCTTCCTAGGAAGATTGAAACAAGCGCGCTCCAGGCGGACATGAACCCAAAGAAGTATAAGACATCTGATAAAATGATGCCTGCAACGCCACCAATAAGAGCGCCAAGGAACCCTTTGAAATAATTATTAGGCGCCTCATCGTACTCTTTGTTCTCTTCTTCTATTTCCTTGTTGATGTTTGCTATACATTCTTCATCCATAGCGACTTTAAAAGTAAAGAAATCCACTTCTTTAGCCTTTTCTTTAGGAAGTTCTTTGCCGCAATGTGGACAATATCCAGGGCCTAACGCTCCATGGTTTTTCAAAATATTAAGAATACTTTCTAAATAGCCCTTCAGTTGTTTTAATAAACCGCCGACAGTTAAGCCATTGAATCCTAAAACGAGGCCATAGCCAATTTGATATTCAAATCTGAAGTATTTGATTTTTAAGGCTTTGATGTCATTTAAAGTGTTCCCAACCTCTGCCATATCGATATAACATGGGACGAACATCCTAAGTGGGCTTACGTTATCGAGCATGACGATTGTTGCTTGGACATCGTAATCAAGCATCGTTCCTCGTGCGTTGTTTTTGTCTATCTCGAAGCCGTTATCTAAGAAAAATTTTGTGAATTTCTTATCCATGATTGTCTCCTTGGAAGATTATAACAAAAAAAAGGCCGGATTAAACATCCAAGCCATTCTTTAATATGTGTTAGGGCAATCCTTTTAATACAATCCGTACGGTTGGGTTGTCGTCTGTACGATTTTTGTTTTGTTCGTACGGCAAGGGTTAGTGTTCGTACGATTTTGAAATGGTTCGTACGGCTCAAAGAGATGGTTTTGAGGAGCACTATATTTTGGCGTTGGCGCACTGCAACAATAATTAACGATTGCCCTCTATTGTGGACTTGTTTTTTGTCCAGGAAACTAGATGTGTCTGCCCTTTTTGCATCCTTGAACAGCGGCAAACGCCTCACCCTCCGATTCATATTCCTCAGCGTAGTTTTTGGAGAACGACTCGTCTTTGAACAGTTCCATTTCCGGGCTCAGCTCATAGATCTCATGCTCAAAATAATTCGGGATTGAATAGAACCTCTCAATCGCGAATTTGCCGTTTGGCAATTTGACGACTCTGTATTCTTCGCTCGGGGCTACGTTGCCGTATTTTGCTTGAACGTTCGCCAAGTTTAGTTTTTCGTCGGAGTCTATGTAATCGTACTGGATGTCGATATAGTAGAAGACGACGATTTTGTCGCCGCCTTTTGCGTCTATTACGCCAAATGAAAGGTCGCGGTTCGTCGTCTTGTTTATATAGAGAGTTTCCTTATCCCCTGCAGCATATTCTCTGTAAGCTCGTTTTATCATTCTTTCGCCGGTTTTCGTGGCACCGTCCATGATGTTCTTCCCGCAATAGTAGAATTTGTCATCAACCATTAAGCCGTAATGTTTTTTGGTTGTCACCGCGAAGAATACGACGTCTGCGGAAGCGGATATTATCCCCAACAACGAAAGAAACGTAATCGCCCCACCCAGACGGTCGTCAAACAGCCCTTGGGTAGAAAAGAGGGCAACAAAATACGCGAATCCTAGATTAATGAAAACTATAACCAGGAGCCAAGCCCAGAACGATTTGCTTCTTCTAACGTTGAACATCGCAAATTCCAACCCCCAATCAGTTTATATC
>JAZLMH010000007.1:0-8640 GCA_045598525.1 Bacilli bacterium
ATAGGTAGAGATTTATATTGATTATTCTCTTGTTTAAATTTATTTAACTAATTCGCCCATGAGGTCATATACAAGGGCGTTAGTGATCTTAACTTTGACGATTTCCCCTTCTTTTAGGGTTTCTTTGCTTTCGAAATAGATGTTTCCATCAATGTCATCTGGAGCGTTCCAGTATGAACGGAGAGTGTACATCTTCTTAGCTTTGTTATATCCGGTTACGATACCTTCCATAACTTCGCCGATTCTTTCTTTGTTGAGTTTATAAGACTGGGTTTTAGCAAGTCTCATTATTTCGTCTCTTCTTCTTTCGGCAGTTGAATGTCTTACTTGATGAAGCATACGGTATGCTGCGGTTCCTTCTTCTCTAGAGAAAGAGAACACTCCAAGATGGTCGAAAGGTATTTCTTCTAAGAAGGACATTGTTTCTCTATGTTCTTTGATGGTTTCGCCAGGGAAGCCGGAGATGAGGGTGGTTCTTAGGACTGATTTAGGCATCCATTCTTTGATTTTATGGAATAGTTCTTTCATTTCTTCCACTGTTCCATGCCTATTCATTAGGCGAAGCATCTTATTTGATACGGTCTGGATTGGGACATCAAAGTATGGGACGATGGTTTTGCTGTTTTTGATAAAGAGAAGTTCTTCGTCGGTGATTTCTTCTGGGTACATGTATAGAACTCGAACACTATAGAAGCCAAGTTCATCAAGTTCTTTCATTAAATCGAGCATGTTTGTTCCGTCTTTAAGGTCGTTTCCATAATGCATTGGGTCTTGCGAGACAAGAGCGATTTCAATGATTCCTTTCTCTTTAAGAAGCTTTGCTTCTTCCACTATCTCGTTAAGTGGGCGGGATTTCATTCTGCCTCTGATATATGGGATTGCGCAGAAGGAACAGAAATTGTCACATCCATCGCTGATTCGAAGATAAGCGAAATATGGAGCGGTCGAGATCATTCTTCTCATTGGGTTGATTTGAATGAGTCCCTCTTCGTGGAAGAGTTCGGCGACTAATAGATGCATCTTTGGGTAATCGCGGATTGGGACCCATAAATCTACTTCCGGGATGGCTTCTTTTAATTCTTCGAGGTTTCTTTGGACGAAGCATCCTGTCGCTATGAGTTTTGCGTCATGTTTTGCCATTTCGAGGATTGTGTCAATTGCTTCGCGTTTAGCCGCTTCGATGAAGCCACAGGTATTTACGATGATTAAGTCTGCTTCTTTTGGGTCGTTTGTTATCTCAAAACGGTCAAGAGGAAAAGAAGCAAGAATCATCTCGCTGTCGACGAGGTTTTTAGCGCATCCAAGGGATACGATGCCTACTTTCTTCTTCATTCTTTTTCTCCTTTGAGAGTTGGGTCAATATCTAAATAGATATTAGTTAATTCTTTTATAGTCATTATGCGAGGGACTGGATAGAATGGGTTTGCTTCTTTATATGCGTGCTTTGCAAGTTCTCCAAGGTCTTCTTTCTTGATTGTTCCTTCAAGTGTGTTTGGTATTTCAAGCTGTACACGAAGGATCTTGACCCACTGGATGAAATGGGCGGCCGCTTTATCACTTGGTGTTTCTGGATGGCAAAGCTCAAGCATTTTAGCGATTTCACCAAGTTTCTTATGGGCTTTCTTACCATATGCTTCTAAGACATACGAAAGAAGGACAGAATTAGCAAGACCATGCTGGACGTTATATTTGCCGCCGATTTGATGGGCAAGAGCGTGGACATAGCCTACATATGAGCGGGTGATTGCAACGCCTGCAAGATATGAGGCGTATAACATGTTTTTGCTAGCGGCAAGATTATGCGGATCTTGGTATAAACCAAGAAGATTATGATAAATGATGTTGATTGAGTCTAAAGCCGCTTTACGGGTTTTCTTTGTTGTGGCATTACCGATATAGGCTTCAACGGCATGGGTTAATGCATCCATTCCTGTATATGCGATGACTTTTGGTGGGAGCGAGGTTAAAAGGGTCTCATCAAGTATTGCGTATCTAGGCATGAGTTTAGGATCGGTGACCGCATATTTTTCTTTTGTTACTGGGTCGATGATGACAGCGGCAACGGTTGCTTCTGAGCCTGTTCCTGCGGTTGTTGGGATGGTGATTAAGAAAGGTATCTCTTTTTTGACTTTGAGGACGCCTCTAAGAGATTTAACGTCGGTTGTGTTGTTTGCTAGGCATGCGCCGATGATTTTAGCGGCATCAAGATTTGAACCACCGCCAAAGGCGATGATTGAGTCAATCCCTTCTTTTTTGGCGAGTTCCACGGCTGGGACAATCGAATTGAAGGTTGGATTAGGTTCAACGTCATAGAATTCGACGTGACCAATATTAAATTGGTCTAGTCTTTCTAAAAGAGGTTCAACTCTTCCTAGTCTTTTTAATGTTGGACCAGAGATGACAAGGGCTTTTTTGTATCCTTTCTCTTTGAGAATGTCTGCTGCTTTAACAAAAGATGCAGCGTCTCTGATTAAAGTTGGATCTCTGAATTTGACGAGAGGGACGAACACTTTGTTCATGAAGAACTGGGCGGTTCTATACATGCATACTTTGAGTGGATTCATTTGCTAAAGCCTCCTGTTTTTCTCTTTCCGCTATTTCTATAGCGAGATGTCTATCGATATGGTCATACGCTTTAAGGTTATATGGATGGATGATGAACGAATATGTGAGTATCGCTAATGACCATGTTATTGGCCAGATTATCCATAATGCCAAGAGAGTGTATATTCCTGGGATATTCTTCCAAAGAACGGTTACGAAAACGATTCTAAATGTCGTGATGGTGATTACCGTGACTATGGTTGGAGTTTTTGAGTGGCCTAAGCCTCTAAGATAATAAGACATGACATCCATGTATCCGTCAAGGAAATAAGTTAATCCCACTAAAGTGAGTCTTGCTGTTCCTACTGCTAAGGCACGCTGATATGCTTCGCTAAGGAATATTCCTTCAGAGGTTGTGAACGATTCAGGTGAGATGAAGAAACCGATGAACTGGTATCTAAGGAGGAAGCAGAAAACGCCTAGTCCAATACCTACGACCGTTTCGTAGAACATACTGACCCAGAAGATTTTCATCAGGTTTTGTTTCTTTCTGGCTCCATAGTTGCTCGATACAAGGGCTGCTACGGCTGTTGCAAAAGCGTTCATGCAGTTCCAGATATAGTGTTCGATCTGGATGCTTGCGGTATTTCCTGCAACCGCAATATCGCTAGTTAAGTTTGAAGATAAATCTTCAAATCCATTTACGCCTGTTTGAATGAAGATGTTGCTGAAGCTAAAGATAGCGGATTGGATGCCCGCAGGGATTCCGTGCTTTAAGATTTCTTTTGTTTCTTCTTTGTAGGTTCTCCATTCATTCCATTTGTATGAGGCGAAATTGTCTTTCTTAGAAAGGAAGATGAGAATGAGAACCGCTTCTAAGAACTCGCTTATGACGGTTGTGATGCCTACCCCTACTACGTCGAGTTTGAATCCAACGACGAACAAGAAGTTAAGACCGATGTTGATAAGGCCGCAAGAAAGAAGTGCTAATAAAGGCCTAACGGAATCGCCTATTCCTCTAAGGAGGGACGAACCGAAGTTAAAGACCATGAGGAATGGGGTGCCAATGAAATAGATGCGAAGATAATCCGTTGCTTTATCGATATAAAGCTCAGGTGTGTTCATGAGTTTAAGAAGGATCGGGGCTAAAAAATAGCCAGCGATTGCAAGGAAAACGCCTGAAAAGATAGCTAAAACAATGGCGGATTGAATGGTTCTTCTAGCTTTTTCTCTATTGCCTTTGCCTTTGGCTTTGGCGATAACGACATTAGCCCCTACGCCTATACCGATAAAGACCCCAAGAATGAGGTTAATCAAAGCCGTGTTGCTTCCGATGGCGTTTAAGCTTGTATAGCCTTCGCCAAAGTTGGCGGCGATGATCTGGTCAGCGCTGCTATATAAAAGCTGGAGCAACGAGAGAAGGATCATCGGGATGGTGTACAAAGGGATGACTTTGAAGAAATTGCCTTCAGTCAGATCCATCTCATGCTGGAAGATTTTTTTGAGTTTTTCTTTAAAAGAAACAGTATTATTCACAAGACACTATTTTAGACTTTGTTTTAAATAAATCCACAAAAAGAAAAGACCAGAAATCGCTGGTCTTTAATATACTTGTATCAGTTATGGCCTAGAGTTTTCTTCTATAGAAGAGCATCATGATGCCGCCAATTTGTGAGAAGAAAAGAATCGTAAGGATTGAAAAGGCTATTGAGAATTGCTTTTTCTCGTTGATTGTTTTACAAGCCTTTGTGGTCATTGGGATTGTCCAAAGAAGAGGGATTAAGGCAAAGCCACTTAAAACGGCAGTAACGATTAAAAAGATTTTGATGAGCGTTCCAAGCAAAGCTTGGTCTTCTTCTGTTACAGGGGCTTGCTCAGGTTCTGAGTCAAGGCTTTGAGCTTTTTCGCCATCTTGTTCTCCGCAATATGCGCAGAAAAGCGCTTCATCATTCATTTCGGACCCACATTTTTTGCAATATTTCATTTTAAGTCTCCTTTAATATCTGTTGCTTTCGTTTTTCTGATAGAAGAACATCAAAATTCCAGCGATAAGGTTTAAAAAGAATAAAGATGCAACGGCAAAGCCTGTTGAGAATCTCCTTTTGTTTTTGATGGTTTTGATGACATGAATAAGCATTGGGATTTCCCAAATAAGAGGTATAGCTATAGCAAGAATCATCGTGATCCCTAACGCACCATAAGCCGTGGAATCGAAAAGAAGCTCGTTTATTATCCCTAATTCACTAACGCTAAAGAAATTACCACTAATACCTAAGATGCAGAAGATCATGATCGCTATTCCGATTCCTTTTGAACCATCGTCGCTTCTTTTCTCTTCCTTATCAAGGCTTTCATATTTCTCGCCATATAAGTCATCAAATTCGGTATCGTATTCCTGATCACCGTCGCTTGAGAGGGCCATATTGTCTTGGGCAACCATCTCACCACATTTGGTACAGTAATTTGCTTCATCATTAAGTGCAGCACCGCATTTTTGGCAGTATTTCATATACGTTCTCCTTTATTTTTTAATATGGCGCTTTCCAATCGATGCCATATTCTAAGAGCATTTTATGCTTTCTTGAGTTGTAATTTTCAAGGCTGAAGTTGTCTTTATTTTTATCAAAATATTCTTTGAGAGCAACATTAACTTTATCGATTATCTTGATGAAGAGAGGGTTTGTCTCAATCGGATCGTGATGTGTTTTTGGTTCAACACTCTCTAATTCGAATAATCTCTTTCCTTCTGCTAAGCCAAATTGAATCATTAATGTTTCTTTGGTTGGGAAGAGTGATTTTCTTTCTTCTTCAGGATATCTCCAGACAAGCTTTATCTCGTTTTCTTTCGCAAAAACCGATTTTTCTCTGTCTTTTGTTAAGAATGAAAGGTATGAAGCGTGATCATAGCAGCGTCTTTCTCTATCTACGTCTTCTAGGTAATTGAACACTTCTGCTAATTGAAGATAGGCGGATATCGCTTCTTCTTTTTCGAATGTTGTTTCTCTTGATTCGAGGACATGGAAGGCTTCGTTAGCCGCTTCTCTTCCTTTCCAAGGTTCATCATTATTGTTTACCGAATGGAAATACAAGATATCTAATGCGACCAAATCGCTATAGGAGCGGAGCTTTTCTTCTTTGATTAATTGCTCACGGAAGGACCCGACAAACAAAGATAAATCTTTTCTTTTGTCCTTCATTATCTTCTCAAAGAGATATTGATAGCTGGACTCCATTTCCTCGGTGGCTTTTTTACTAAGTTTTTTCATAACGCAGCAAATTATAATATGTTTTCTTTGTTTGTGAAATTTTTAATGGCTTTTCATTTATTTGAAAATAATGAAAGTGCTACAATCAAAACATGAAAAAATTTGCTTTATTCTCATCTTTAACATTCGCATCCGCCTCATTGCTCCTTTTATGTGGCGCAGCATCTAGCCCTGCCCCAATTCAAAAAGCAGCAGGATCTGGCCCAACTTTAGGCTCAAAGCTTGCCACTACTATTGATTTAAATGATTCTACCGACGAAGAAATCAGAAGCTATTATTCTTCCCTTAACGCTTTAGAAACTTCTGAAAGAAGAGGAAACAATCTTTTAAAGAACCTCAAACCAATTCTCCAAGATTTCACATATTACAAATACGACGATGTATGGAAGATTTATGAAATCACTGACCGTGAATGGGAATTGAGCCCTGCCACAACGGATGAAGAAAACGGGATCGCTTATGACGAAACCACGAATTCGTTTACCTCATATAAATACGGAACCTCAAACTCTAAAGGTGGTTCTAACCCATATGTTCACACCTTATATAGAAATAGGGATGCTTCAGGCGTAACGGTTGAAGACGCTCAGATTAGAGAATGGGGCGATCATAACGCGACTGGCACAAATAGGGAGCACGTCTGGTGCCAATCAAGAGGTTTCAAAGCAGATTCCGGCGCGGAAGGCCCTGCTGGAACTGATGTCCACCACTTGATTTCAGGCGATGGAAAAGTAAACCAGTCATATCATAACAACAGTCCTTATGGTTATGTTGATAAGTCTAAGACTTATAAAAACGCATCAAAAGATCAGCCATGGTTAGATGGAAACCTTTTAGGGCCTCAGCTTCACACTCATGCCGAGGATCAGGAAACAAGCGTTTTCGAACCACAGGATTCAGATAAGGGCGATATCGCTAGAGCGTGCTTCTATATGGCCGCTTGCTATAACAACTGGTCAGGAAACGAAGTCATCACTCAGTTTAATCCAAACCTCATCCTCGTCGACTATGCCACCGATGCAGGCGCTGCCGAGGATTCTAGCTCTTCCCACCCAGTCGCGATGGGTATTTTAAGCGATTTGCTTGAATGGCATAGGCTTGATCCGGTTGACGATTACGAAATCCATAGAAACAACCTTATATATAAAAACTTCCAGCATAACCGCAATCCTTTCATCGATTTCCCTGAATGGGTTGATTTGATTTGGGGTGAGAAGAAGGATTCCACTAGCGCTGCCGCTAATCCTGTTTCTGATAAGATCGCTATCTCTAGCCAAGCGAAGCATATCTCTCTTTCTAGCAAAGAAATAATCATGTTCGCTGGCGATTCAAAGACAATCGACGCTACCGTTACGACTGAAGCCACAGTAACTTGGTCAGTCGAAGATCCAACCATTGCTTCTATAACCCCTGATGGAAATAGATGTGAAGTCAAAGCCCTGCCAGGTAATGGTGGCTCTACTATGCTTAAGGCATCAATCACAGTTGATGGCGTTGAAGAATCAGTTTATTGCAAAATCAAGGTTTCACCAAAACAGCCAGGAGGAGACAAGCCTATAGAAGGCGATCCTAGCGGAGCGGAAGAATTACCTTTAATGACAAAAGTTATTATCGGTGTCGTTGCTGTTATTGTTCTTATTATTCTCATCATTATCTTTAGTAAGATGAGCAAACGAAACAAAAAGAAAGTTATAAAAAAATTAACTAAATCCTCTTCTAAGAAGAGTTCATCTAAATCTAGAAAGAAATAGGAGGCGTGAATATGTCTATCGAAGTTACTCCATTTGTACCTAATGAAGATTACGAAAACCCTGCAATGGTCACTGATTTCTATGAATTCAGCATGGCTAATGCGTTGTTCTTACATGGCCATAAAGACACAGTGATGGTCTTTGACATGTTCTTCCGTGAGAATCCTGACAATCTTGGTTATGCGATTTCTTGTGGTCAGAAGAAGTTAATGAAGTTCTTACTTAATTACCATTTCAATCCTGAAGATTTAGTCTATCTTCGTAGCAAAGGAATGTCTGAAGAATTCTTAGAATATCTAAGAACATATAAATGGAAAGGCACAATGTACGCTTTAAAAGAAGGTTGTGTCGCTTATCCTCAAGTACCAATGGTCCGTATCGAATGTGATATGGTTGGCGCTGTTCTTATTGAAACCTATTTATTGCAGACCATGAACTTCCAGTCTCTTATTGCCACAAAGGCAACTAGGGTGAGTGGTTTATCAAGCCACACAGATAGAAAGGTCATGGAATTTGGCACACGTCGTGCACAAGGCATGAGCGCAGGCAACGATGGCGCTTATGCGGCAGTTTTAGGTGGATGTATTGCCACCGCTAACTGCTTAGCTGAAATGAAATATGGCCCAGAGATCAAGGCGGTTGGCACTGTCGCTCATAGCTTCATCGAATTCTTCCCTGATGAACTTAGCGCATTTAGAGCGTACGCAGATACATATCCAGAAAGCGTTTCTCTCCTTTTAGACACTTATAGTGTCTTTGACTCAGGTTTACCAAACCTCATCAAAGTCGATGACGAGATGATTGCCAAATATCCAAATGATCCAAATAAGCGTGTCAAATCCGCTCGCGTTGACTCAGGTGATTTAGCAAGAACCTACAAGAGACTCCGTAAAGCTCTTGATGCAGCAGGAAAGAGTTATGTCAAGCTTGTCGCGTCTAATTCATTAGACGAAAAGAAGATCGCTAACATGGAAATCTATGAAGATACCCATTATGACTCATATGGCGTTGGCGAGAAATTAATCACTTCCGCTACAGATCCAGTCATGGGTGGCGTTTATAAGCTTGTCGCCGTTAAG
>JAZLMH010000008.1:0-3147 GCA_045598525.1 Bacilli bacterium
GGCCCCAAGGTTTTTCTTTAGAAAAAACAAAACTTACTATAGCATTTTATAAAGAAACTATTAAAATCTACAAAGGGATAATTATCATGTACGATTTAGTTATTATTGGCGCCGGCCCAGCTGGCATCTTTACCGCTTTTGAACTCGTCCGCAGCGGTTCTAAAAAGAAAATTCTTTTAGTTGAAAAAGGACACGCAGTAGAAAAAAGACACTGCCCTAAAGATAAAACAGGAAAATGCGTTAAGTGCGACCCATGCGCTATCACAACAGGCTTTAGCGGCGCAGGCGCTTTCTCTGATGGTAAATTATCATTAAGCCCATCCGTCGGTGGTGAACTTCCAGAACTTCTTGGCTATGACAAAGTTCAGGAACTTATTGATTACACCGACAAGATTTATCTCGAATTCGGTGCTGACACACACATCGAAGGAAACGATGAATCAAATCCAGAAGTTAAAAACATTCGTAAAAGAGCAATTGAAGCAGGTCTTCAATTAATTGATTGCCCAATCCGTCACTTAGGCACAGAAAAAGCTCATGATTTATATTTAGCCCTTGAAAAACATCTCCAAGAAAATGGAGTCGATATTCTTTTTGACTGCGAATGCTGCGACTTAATGCTTCACAATGGAGAAGCAAAAGGTGTCAGAATCCGTAATTACCACAGTGAAGAAGTTCGTGAAGTCGAAGCAAAAGATGTCGTCATCGCTGCTGGACGTAGAGGTGCTGATTGGTTAGAGAAGATCTGCGCTAAATACGATATCGCACACAAGCCAGGCCCGGTCGACATCGGTGTCCGCCTTGAATGCCGTAACGAAGTCATGGAAGTTCTTAACAAAACACTCTATGAAGCAAAACTCGTTGGATATCCAGCTCCATTCAAAGACAAAGTCCGTACATTCTGCCAAAACCCTGGTGGCTTCGTCGCCCAGGAAAACTATGATGGTGGCTTAGCGGTCGTTAATGGCCACTCATTCAAAGAAAAGAAGAGTCATAACACAAATGTCTCAATCCTTGCTTCCCACGCATTCATGGAACCATTCGATCAGCCAATCGAATACGCACAGTGCTTTGGCCAATTAACCAATATGCTCGCAACCGGACACATCCTCGTTCAGCGTTTTGGCGACATTCTCGAAGGAAAGAGAACCTGGACAAAAGAATTATCCCGTTCAAACCTTACCCCAACTTTAAAAGATGCAGTTGCAGGCGACATCACCGCAGCTCTCCCATACCGTACAATGACCGACATCATCAACTTCATCAAAGCGGTTGACCATGTCGTTCCTGGTTTTGCAGGATCCGAAACCTTGTTATACGCTCCAGAAATCAAATTCTATAGCAACAAGATCAAGATGGACGAAAACCTCCAAACCAATGTCAAACACCTTTATTGTCTTGGCGATAGCTCAGGCTGGACAAGAGGTCTTATGATGGCTTCTGTCATGGGCGTCCACTGTGGACGCATCCTCTTCCAAGAAGAGAAAGAAGCAAAATAATTATTTAACTCAAAGGACTATTTTATGGAACGTTGTTCTGGTGTTTTAATGCCAATCAGTGCCCTCCCATCCCGTTTTGGGGTAGGCGATTTTGGAAGCACCAGTTTTGAGTTCGTTAACCATATTAAAAAAGGAGGTTTCAAGCTTTGGCAGATCCTTCCTCTTAATCCTTTAGGTTATGGCCATTCTCCATATCAGCCATTCTCAAGTTTCGCTCTTGATGAGCTTTATATGGATTTAGATGGCTTATTTGAAGAAAAACTCATTGCAAAACCTGCTTCTTTTAATGAAGACGCAGATAAAGTCCTTTATGAGGATATTGCGAAATTTAAGCATGAATTACTTCTTGAAGCGTTCTCAAATGACCAACAAAACCTTGAAGAACGCTTAAACAAATTCATTGAAACAAATCCTTGGGTCAAGCCTTGGTCGCTTTTCATGACATTCAAACGCAAAAACAATATGCGTTCATGGAATGAATGGCCATTAGAAGAACAACTTCTTATCAAAGAAGAAAACCCATCATTAAGCGAAGAAGAGCAATATAGCCGCACATATGAAATGTGGGTTCAGATGAAGTTATATGAGCAGTGGTCTCATTTAAAGAAATACGCTAACGCTAATGGCGTCAAAATCATCGGTGATATTCCTTTCTACTGTGGCTTTGATTCATGCGATGTCTGGGCTAACCAAGATTGCTTCCTTCTTGATGAAGAAACAAAACAGCCAACATTTATCGCAGGCGTCCCACCAGATTATTTCTCACCAGACGGACAAAGATGGGGAAACCCAATCTATAACTGGGATTTATTTGAGAAAACCAATTTCAAATTTTTAATCAACCGTTTAAAAGGAAATGGAGTCATTTATGACATCATCCGCCTTGATCACTTTAGAGCGTTCGACACTTTCTGGAAAATTCCTTCTTCTTGCCCAACCGCAATAGAAGGCGAATGGATTGAACCACCAGGATATAAATTCTTTGAAACATTCAATAAAGAAGCAGGGGACATTGAAATCATCGCTGAAGACCTTGGCCTCCTTCGCCCTGAAGTACTCGTCCTTCGTGACTATTTCTCCTTCCCAGGAATGAATGTCATCGAATTCAATTTCGAGCAGACTGAACTTGAGAAGAAGTACGACAAAACAAAAGAGAATATGGTCGCTTATATTGGCACACACGATAATGATCCATTCATGGGCTTCTTTGACAAATTAGAAGACTGGAAAAAAGGCCGATGGGAAGCTGCTTTAAATGAGCTAAATCTCCCAGGCGAAAACATCAAAGAGAAGATGATTAATTATTGTCTTTCCTTAAATGCAAA
Source organism: Bacilli bacterium (assembly GCA_045598525.1). Taxonomy (GTDB): domain Bacteria; phylum Bacillota_I; class Bacilli_A; order RFN20; family CAG-826; genus UBA4951. The sequence goes on from JAZLMH010000008.1 coordinate 2,825, forward strand.
ATACGCGATTATCGCAGTCCAAGACATCTTAGGCCTAGGAAGTGAGGCAAGACTCAATAAACCAGCAATCATTGATGATGTTAACTGGACATGGAGACTTAAGGACTATAAAGAATTAGAAAATAATCTAGAAAAATTAAGCCTCTCTAACAAGCTATATCATAGATAAGTGAAAAAAATTAAAAAACTCTCTTGCTAGAGTAAAGTCACTTCACTATAATAACGAAGCGATTTCAATAGAAGTCGTTGAGTTAATGGGCAGTTAGCTCAGCTGGGAGAGCATCTGTTTGACGTACAGAAGGTCAGGGGTTCGAGCCCCTTAC
>JAZLMH010000009.1:0-20471 GCA_045598525.1 Bacilli bacterium
AATCGCAAGATGGTTCCCAGAAATCCAAAGAATCAGATTCTATATGTCCTTTGGCGACGCTTACATCCAGCACATGAACTGCTTAAAGAACGTCGGCATGCTTGGCACAACACCAGTCAATTACCAAGGCCATATGATCACACCAATCCAGTTCTTAAAATTCCTTCTCCCAGATCCAGCATCCCTTGGTCCTAGAACCGTTGGCAAGACTAATATCGGCTGCATCTTCACAGGCGAAAAAGATGGCAAACCAGTCAATTACTACATCTATAACGTCTGCGATCACCAGGAAGCGTATAAAGAAACAGGCTCACAGGCCATTTCCTACACAACAGGCACCCCAGCAATGTGCGGCGCTATGATGATTCTCACTGGTAAATGGACAACCCCAGGCGCAAGAACATGCGACGAATATGATCCAGATCCATTTATCGATGCACTTAACAAATACGGATTACCAATCAGAGAAAACTTCAATCCTTCAATGATTGACGATAGATAATGAAAAAATTCGACGACAGAATCCATTTCCTTCGTTTTAGGGATTTGGATCCTCTTGAGCTTTTCGGGAAGCTCAAAACTCCTTGTTACGTCATAGACGAAGCAATGCTCGAATATGATGGGGAAATCCTTAAAGGAGTAAGAGAAAGAACAGGGGCAAAGATTCTTTTAGCCCAGAAGTGCTTCTCAAATTACGATTTATATCCAGTATTGGAAAAATACTTAGACGGCACAGAAGCAAGTGGTCTTTTTGAAGCGCGCCTTGGAAAAGAGGAGATGCCAAATAAAGAAGTCCACACCTTCTGCGGCGCTTTTAGAGAAGATGAATTCGAAGAGGTCCTCACTTATAGTGACCATATCGTTTTCAATTCCGTCGGTCAGCTTAAGAAATTTGGCCCTATGACCAAAAAAGCAGGAAAAAGCGTAGGTCTTAGAATCAACCCAGAATGTTCAACCCAAATAGGTCACGCAATATATGACCCATGTTCACCAGGTTCTAGACTCGGTGTCACAATCGATAGATTTGAAGCAATGGGAGAAGAAACAATAAAACTTCTTGATGGAATCCATTTCCACACCCTTTGCCAGCAAAACTCAGATGATTTAGAGAAGACCCTTAAAGCGGTGGAAGATAAATTTGGAAAATACCTCCACGCCCTTAAATGGGTTAATTTCGGCGGCGGACACCATATCACCAGACCTGATTACGATATCGCTCGCTTAGAAAAACTCATCAAACACGTCCAAGAAACATATGACGTAGAAGTCTATCTTGAGCCAGGCGAAGCTACCGTCTTAAACGCAGGATACGTCATCTCACGAGTGCTTGATACATATGACAATAGAGATACCCATATCGCAATCCTTGATAGCAGTGCGGCTTGTCACATGCCTGACGTCATCGAATGCCCATATCTCCCTCCAATCTATCAAGCAGACCTTGAAGGCTATGACTACCGCATCAGATTAGGCGGACCTACCTGTCTTTCAGGCGATAATTTCGGCTTCTATAACTTCGAAGGACCACTAAAAGAAAACCAACTCATCATCTTCGGTGACATGGCCTTATACACAACAGTAAAAAACAACACATTCAACGGAATGCCTTTGCCAGATATTTATATCCTCCACAAAGACAACACCTTTGAGAAATTAACAAACTTTGGATACAAAGACTTCAAATATAGATTAGGTAAATAAATTTACCTATTTCTTAAGGAGGAAAAATGGCAAGAAAGATTCTTGAATTAAAAGGAGTTAGAAAAGTCTATGACGACAACGTCATTCTCGATAACTTCAATTTATCAATAAACGAAAACGAATTCGTTACTTTTCTTGGTCCTTCAGGATGTGGCAAGACCACGACTTTAAGAATTATCGGTGGTTTCGAAACGATGGATGCAGGCTCCTTGCTTCTTGATGGCATCGAGATCTCCGAACTTCCATCTCACAAAAGACCAATTAACACAGTCTTCCAGAAATACGCCTTATTCCCACATCTAAATGTCTATGACAACATCGCTTTCGGCTTAAGAAACAATATCTACACAAACGTTTATGACATAGGTGTCATGAACTTAATGGAGAAGAATGGTTTCGATGAAGAGGAAATCGATTCCCTTATGAAGAAACTCACTCTTATCGATAAGCCAAAAGATGTCAAAAAATATGTCATAAGCACCTTCAAAGAAAAATCCTCCTATTACCAGTTCGAGGAAAAAGCAAAAACCCTCGTAAAAGAAAGAAAAGCCAAAAAATTCGGCGATATTGCTGATGCTTTTGGTGATTATAAAGATCTTCCATCAAAAGAAGAAAAGGTTAAAACCGCTATAAAGAACTACCTCTCCAAACATGAAGATGAAGTGTATTTCCAAATGATAAAAACAATCAATGGAAGAACCTTCAAAGAAGATGTCATTAGAGAAGAAGTAACAGAGGCTCTTAAGCTCGTTAACCTTTCAGGCTACGAAAAAAGAGATATCTCATCTCTCTCAGGTGGCCAGATGCAAAGAATTGCTATCGCTAGAGCTATCGTCAATAAGCCAAGAATCCTTCTTTTAGATGAACCATTGTCCGCTTTAGATCTTAAGCTAAGAAAAACGATGAGACTTGAGCTTCGCGAAATGCAGAAGAAGCTTGGCATCACCTTCATTTTCGTCACCCACGACCAAGAAGAAGCTATGGTCATGAGCGATACGATCGTTGTTATGAATAATGGTGAAATCGAGCAGATCGGTAGGCCTGAAGACATCTATAACACCCCAGTTAATAGATTTGTCTCAACCTTCGTTGGAGAAGCCAATATCTTTAGAGGCGTCTATCCAGAAGCAAGAAGACTTGAGATTCTTGGAAAGACCTTCAAAGTCTCCGCTCATGACTTCATGCCAAACGATCCAATCTATGTCATCGTTGAAAAAGAGGATTTTGATATCTGTTCTCTTGATATCGCTAAGATTATCGGAAACGTCAAATCATGCGTTTTTAAAGAAGGGTCATATGAGATCGAAGTCGATATCGATGGCAAAAACCTCAAGATCATATCAGATGATAAATATGCGATAGGGGAACAAATAGGCTTAACTGTCGCACCAGGTAATATTTACTGCGAAGACATATCGGAAAAGAAAGCAAAGATCCTTGCAAACTTTGAAGACGCAAACATTTTAGAAGGCACCTATTTAGGCAACCAGATGGTCAGTTTCTTGGGAAATACCTTCAAAACGTATATAACAACATTCGTTCCAGGAGAAGTCGTTGACGCTGTCATTAGACCAGAAGACTGGGATTTATTGCTCGATGAAGATATCGAAAAAGCAATTATTGTCGGAACTGTCACAAAAACAGTTTTCACCGGCGTTACATTCCAAATCTGGGTCGATGTCCATGGAAACACAATCTTAGTCCAGGATTATATGAACGTCGAAGTAGGGGATAAGGTTGGCTTATCTGTCGACTTCTATGAAATCCACCTTATGAAAGTCCAAGACGAGGAACAACCTTTGGAAGTCCAAGAGCTTAGACGCAAAGCAAAAGAACTCGCTATGAAGGAGAGCGAAGAAGATGAAACGCTTTAAGGCGCTTGCTATTCCATACTTCATTTGGCTTATTTTGCTTGTTGTCCTCCCTCTTTTGGTGATGCTTGTTTTGACATTCATGTCCTCAAACGGTACCAATTTTACGGAAGCAGAGTTCTCTTTGGACGCTTATTCAAGAATGCTCGATCCTTCGATTTATAAGGCTCTATGGAATTCCTTATATGTTGCGGTTTTGACCGTAATCATATGTGTTCTTTTAGGCTATCCTGTTGCCTATTTCATCTCTTTCTCAAAGCTTAAAAACAAGAACCTATTCTTATTGCTTCTCATTCTTCCTATGTGGAGTAACTCAATGCTTAGAATCGTCTCTTGGCTTAGATTATTCTCAACCGACGCTCTAGCGGCCCTTAACCTTGTTGGGACCGACGCCGCTGTTATCTTCGTCACGGTCACAACCTACCTTCCATTCATGATCTTCCCAATCTATACGGTCTTAGAGAAGATGGACCGCGGCTTAATCGAAGCAAGCAAAGATTTAGGCGTTCCTGCCTGGAAAACATTCTTAAAGGTCACATTGCCTTTATCGTTAAGCGGCGTTTCCAGTGGCACTTTGATGGTCTTTTTGCCTGCAGCAACTGGTTTTGCAATCTCTCAAACCATCGGTCAAGGCAAGGTCAGATTAATTGGCAACCTCATTCAAACGGTCTTTGAGAAGAATAACTACAATTTCGGCTCATTGCTTTCAATTTTCGTCACCTTGATGATTCTAGCGATTGTTGGGTTATCAAGCTTATTAACAAGAAGGAGGGATCTCGATGCTAATTAAAAATGGCTGGAAACAGAAATTAGTGGATATCCTCAAGATTCTTTTTGTTATTTTCGTTTTCTCGCTGATGTATATCCCAATTTTCATCATCGTCTATCAATCATTCAATAGCAGTGCAAATTCAATCACTCCTCTTGCTTGGGGTGGATTCACTTTCAATAACTTCGTTGAGATATTCACAAATAGACAACTCTACACAACAATCCTTGACTCGATGCTCGTTTCTCTTTGGACCGCCTTCTTTGCAACGATCATCGGCATCTTCGCCTCGATTGGCATCAACGCTTTAACTAAGAAAGCAAGAAAAGCCATGGATGCATTAAATGATATCCCGATGCTTAATTCGGAAATCGTCACAGGCATCTCGTTAATGATCATCTTCTCCTTATTAAAGCCAATCATCCCAAGCATCTTTGGCTTCACCTCGATGTTCATCGCCCATATTTTCTTTACTGTCCCTTATGTCATTTTGATGATCCTTCCAAAACTAGAGCAGACAGATGAGACATTATATGAAGCCGCAAGAGACTTAGGCTGCTCGCCAGCCAAAGCGTTATTTAAAGTTGTTATCCCATCCTTAGGAACGGCTATCCTTATGGGCGCGTTAATCGCCTTCACTCTTTCAATCGATGATTTTGTCATCTCTTTCTACACACAAGGCAATGGCTTCTCTAATTTCTCTAACTACGTCTATTCTTCATACACCAAAAAGAATTTCTCTGCAGGAAGCTACGCTTTCAACGCGTTATTAACATTTGTCACGCTTGGTGTCGTCTTGTTCATCTCGCTTAAGACCAACAAAAAAGGAAAGGAGAAAAAATAATGAAAAAACTTATCGCAATTTTCCTCTTCTTAGCCCTTTTCACCGTAGGTGCTGTAGTGGTCCTCCAAACTCCATCAGACATCCTTTATCTCCTTAACTGGGGCGAGTATATCGATGATGAGCTCGTTAAGAGATTCGAAGCGGAAAACAATTGCCAAGTCGTCCTTGAGGTTGTTACAAGCTCTGAGGCCATGTATCAGAAAATCACATCCAATACCACACAGTATGATGTCGCTATTCCTGGGGACTATGTAGTTAACCAACTTGAACAAGAAGGTTGGTTATTAAAAGCAGACGTCACAAACCCTGGATATGAGTACCTTAGCCAATACAAAACCATCTATAACGACGATCTCAAAGAGCTCATGGATAAATACATGGTCGATAGCAAAGGAAACAGCATGGAAGAATATTTCTTCCCGTATTTCTGGGGCGCTTACTCGATAATCTATAACACCTCAAACCCTAATGTCGAAGAAGTCATCGAAGAAAATGGCTTTGGAGCGCTTTATGATAGAAGTCTTTATTCTAGCGATGTTGCAATCGGAATGTATGACACATCTAGATGGATTGTCTCTTCTTATCTCATGTCCAAAGGATATGATCCAAATATCGTTGATTACGCATCTTTATCTAACGAAGGTGATTTATCTCAAGAAATCCAAAATGACGTTATGAAGGCTCTTAGAACCGTCAATTTCAACGAATTCGGAAACGATTCTCTAAAGAGAAACGTCGCAATCGGATCCCTTGATATGTGCTTCACCCAGTTAGGAGATTTCTTTGACACGCTATACCTTGTCTATGATGACTCAAACTTCAAAGGGGAAGTCAATTTCAATTGCTATATCCCAAAGACAACCGCAGCCTTCTTTGACTCGATGGTCATCCCAAAGACATGCCAGAACTATGAGCTTGCAAACTCCTTCATCAATTTCATGCTCAATCCAGAAAACGCATATGAGAACGCTTGTTCAATCGGCTATTCACCAACACTTAAGGGAGTGGTGGAGCTCTATAAAGAGGCAAGCGAAAGCGGCGAATACTATTATGAAGGCGAGAACGAAAACACATCCCTTTTGATGAAGGATTTCCTTTTGAAATACCCAATGTATTTAAACCCATTATATAACTCAGACGACGTCTATATGCTTGAGCCTAAATCAACAAGATATCTCACTACCTGTGAGACAATCTTCAACTCTTTAGCGTAACTTTCATATTTTCTTAACAACAAGAAAAACCGATGAAACAATGAAACCGGTTTCACTCATTTTTCTTTACAAATACTTAATATCTATAAATAGATAGGAAATGCAGTATTTGTCGAGTGTTTTGAAATTTCTTTCACGTTTCTTGAAAATATTTTCATTGAACACTGAAATAATATTCATAGAATATAAGTGATGGAGGAATTCCCATGAATATAAAAGATCGTGTAACTATTTACCAAGTCGCCCAGGCTTCAGGCGTCTCTTTAGCCACTGTTAGCCGCGTCATCAATAAACAAGGAAACGTCACTGAAGCAACACGTCAGAAAGTCGAAGAGACAATAAAACGCCTTGGCTACAAACCAAGCGGTCTTGCTCAGGCTTTAGCTACAAATAAATCCACCAATATCGGCGTCGTTATCCCAAGTGCTAATTACGTCTATATTTCAAACCTTCTTAATGGAATCTCCGAAGTCGCAAAGAAAAAAGGCTTCATCCTTTCTCTTTTCACCACATCACACTCCCATGAAGAAGCTCTTTCGATGATTGAAAAAGTCATCACCTCACACGTTGACGGCGCTATCATCTTTGATGATGAACTTGATGCAGAAGACGTTATGAAGATCAACTCATATAGCGTTCCAACAATCGTCGTTAACTCTAAGCTTGTTGGCGAGAAAGTCGGATGTGTCTTATTTAACTACGCAGCAGTTTTAAGCGAATACATCACTTCCTATTATGAAAAAGGCGCAACAAGAGAAATGACGTTCGTCCACGTCCATGACGGTGGTCGTCTTCTCCAAAGAAGTGAAAAAGCCTTCATCGAAACACACGAAAAACTCGGAAAGAAATATAACGTTATTAACTGCGACGACTCTTACACCAGAACATATAACGACTTCTTTGAATATTTCAAAACTCACAAAGAAGGCTATTTCGTTGCTTATCGCGACTCCATTGCATCGGCTATCCAAAACGCCGCAACAGACGCAGGAAGAAAGATCCCAGAAGAAGTGGAAATCTTATCTCTTGTCGGCACCAAATACGCAAACATCGTCCGTCCAACAATCACTGCTCTCCACGTTAACATGGAGGAAGTTGGCCAAAGAGCGATGCATATGCTTATCGACCTCATCAATAATGACCTTGTCGAAAAATCATACCGTTTCACTCCGGCAGTTGTTGAAAGAGGAAGCACAATCAAACGCTAAAACAAGGCAAAACGTAGCCCGCAAAATCAAAAATTGTGGGCTTTTTTCTTTATCAACATTTTTGTCGTCAACATTTTTGTTGATATTCCCGCAAGGGATTATTAATGGGTAATTAAGAGACAAAACTAAAGGTTGTTTTTTACACAAATTAGATATTTATTCTTTGGATAATCTGTATTATGCAAAAAATATAGTTTTATAAGGAAACTTTTTATTCTCGTAGTAGAATAAATAGCAAGTGAGGTTAACTATATGAAAAACATCGTTGATGATCTTAATTACCGCGGACTTATTGAGCAGTACTCAAACGAAGAAAATGTCCGTAAACTCTTTGAAACCAAACAGACAATTTATTGTGGCTTTGACCCAAGTGCATCTTCTATGCACCTTGGTAACTACGTCATGATTTCAATCTTAAAAAGACTCCAGCAGACAGGACACAAAATCATCGCTCTTGTTGGTGGCGCAACCGGCATGATCGGTGACCCAAGCGGCAAATCAAAAGAAAGAAACCTCCAGTCCATGGATGTTCTTCGCGAAAACACCGAATCAATTCGCCGTCAGCTTGAGAGATTCATCGATTTAAGCGACCCAGAAAAAGGCATGATCGTCAATAACTACGACTGGTTAGGAAACCTTTCCATGCTCGACTTCCTTAGAGATTATGGCAAATACTTCTCAATCAACTACATGCTTTCAAAGGAAATCGTCTCTTCCCGTTTAGAAAGCGGCATCTCTTTCACTGAATTCTCCTATCAGATCCTCCAATCAATGGACTTCTATCACCTTAGAAAACATGAAGGAGTCACAATGCAAATCGGTGGCAACGATCAGTGGGGTAACCTCACATCAGGCCTTGAACTCATCCGTAAGCTTGATGGCGATGAAGCGGAAGCAGAAGTCATGACTGCTAGACTCATCACCCGTGCTGATGGTAAGAAGTTTGGCAAATCAGAAAAAGGCGCTCTCTTCCTTGACCGCAACCTCACATCCCCATATCAGTTATACCAATACCTCGTTAATACAAGTGACGAAGACGCAGTCAGATACTTAAAAGTCTTCTCATTCTTAACACATGACGAAATCGAAGACGTCATCCGTGAACACCTTACCAACCTTGGTCAGCGCGTTGCCCAAAAGAAACTTGCTTACGAAGTAACAAAAGACATCCATGGTGCTGAAGCAGCAGAAGAAGCAATCAAGATGTCAAACGTTCTCTTCTCAGGCGATGTCGCTGGATTAAGCGCAAAGCAGATTGAAGAACTCCTTGGTTCTCTTAAAGTCAAAATCCCTGCAGAAATTAGCTTAATCGACCTCCTTGTCCTTCTTGGAGCGGCAAAATCCAAGACCGAAGCCCGCACATTCATCTCCCAAAACGGTGTTTCCGTTAACGGTGAGAAAGCTACCGATATGAATAAGGTCTACACCATCGCTGATGCAATGGCAGGCAAATACCTTATCGTTAGACGCGGCAAGAAAAATTATTACCTTGGAGAATTCTAGTGAAAAAAGTTAACCTTCTTTTAGTTTTCGCTTCGTCTTTCCTCCTTACTTCATGCGGGACGGAAACACCTATTGAAGAATCATCAGCCTCACAAAGTGAGGGTTCTTCTTTAAGCGTGGAATCAACTCCAGTTTCAGAAAGCAAAATCGAAGGCACCCCAATAAAAGGCGACATATCTAGAACATACCTAAATAACGCCATAGAAACATCTTTCGGTAAGAAAGGTTATGTGGCGGATATCAAAGATTTCAAACTAGAATCCTTGACTCGCGAATATACTGTCGGAGATGCCCTTTCTCCTTCTAGTGACGAGCACGCCTTAATAAAAACGAATAACACGGTAAGCGATTTTTTATCTAGCCCAAACGTTACTTGGACTAGCATTGGAAGAAACACCGCTGAACATCGCCAATTAGGCGGTCATATTGCGATAAAAGATGCTAATTATATCGAAAAGGAAAATAACGTCGAGATACATAAAGAAGAACATCAGTATTCGAATATTTATCTAAAAGATAACAAGTACTATTACAACTTCCTTAATGATCAAGGTGTCGAGACGCTTGGCCTTTTAGATATGATGAACGAGACATTCGAAGACTTCATCTCAACAATAGGCGAAGAGACAACCTTCGAAATGGAACCAAAAGGCTATATCGAAGTTGAGGATGAAGACATTTCAAGCGTTTTTGATGCTTTAATGCCAAGAACCACCTTTGTAGAATTCATACCTACAGTCCTTGACCTCGTCATCGATAATCTAGATGAAGTAGAAGGCGCAACCTTTACTTATGAAGGCGAAAAGATAGGCTCAGATAAGTTCTATACGACAACAATCGAAATCACAGATCCAAAAGCAATCTTTGAAGGAATCCATAACATCATCGATAACCTTCCAGATGCAGTAGACGACATCTTAGGCGAAGATTTTAGCAAAGATGACATCTTAGAAATCTTTGACGAATTTGAAGAATATTTTGATTTTGCTAAGAAATTCGACTTAAAAGTCATTCTTAATTACAGCACCTCAACCTTAAGAACAATCAATTACAGCTTCGAATACGAAGGGAAAGAAAATCACACAACAACCATTGATCCAGAAGATGAAGAGACACTCGAATCTCTTGAACTCATGGAAAAGTTAAGCATGAGCGGAAACACCTCATTCACATTTGGTGACACCGTTAATATTGATTACCCTGATTTCAGCTCTTATCCAAAAATCGAATTAGAAACTGAAGCAGCTTAATCCTATTTAATTATTAACTAGTAAATAAAAACGACCCATCGCTGGGTCGTTTTTGCTACTTTTTCTAGATATCGAACTAGCCGATTATAATAAGCGGTTGTAGTATTCGATGATCTGAGCTTCGTTGATGTCCTTTGGAAGTTCGTTTCTTTCTGGTAAACGAGCGAAGACACCTTCGAACTTTTCAGCATCAACAGTAACGTATGCTGGGATGGTTGGCTTGCCGTCGAAGCTTTCTTTGACAACCTTGAGTGGTGATTCTTCCTTAAGGGAGATCTTGTCACCAACGTTGACGAGGTAGCTTGCGATGTCAACTTTCTTGCCATTAACTAAGATGTGGCCGTGGTTGACAAGCTGACGAGCACCTGCACGAGTGCGGGAGAAGCCCATTCTGTAAACGAGGTTATCAAGACGGGATTCAAGGATGCGGAAGAATGCTAAACCTGTGACGGTCTTTTCTTTCTTAGCAAGCATGAAGAGTCTACGGAACTGTCTTTCGTTGACGTTGTAGAGTTCTCTTAACTTCTGTTTTTCAGCGAGCTGTGCGCCGTATTCAGAAGGTTTTCTCTTTCTGTCTTGGCCATGCTGACCAGGACCGTATGCTCTCTTTTTGAGCTCATCACCAGTTTCGAGAAGAGAAAAACTGAGGTGACGGGATTGTTTCCATTTGGAACCAGTGTACTTAGACATATTTAATGTCTCCTTTCTTTGCGAGAACAAATTGGGAGGGTGATTTCTACTTCCCGGGTGTCATTCTTTTTCAGTTACGGTAGCACGTACTTACTTAGATAAAAATTTGAATGACGTCAGTCGGAAGCATAACAACCTGCTAGCTCACGCGGATATAACTATAGTTATACAAAAACGACTTGTCAACATAAGTCTTACAATAACTCAATTATTACGAAATGTTTTGTCTAATGCACGTGTGTACGTGTTAGAATAGTCGCACAGGTATTTTACGCTTATGACTATTTACGAAGGTTCCGTCAATCCAGGTGCGATCATCACCGTTATCATCATCTCAGTCCTTGCTGTTACAGGCATCGCCATTTTGCTTTGGTTTTTAGTGTTCTCACGCATGAGACTTCAAAAGCAGGGCAGAAACTTAATCTCTCATTTCGAACAGAAGCACGCCCTCTTATTCGGTGACGTCCTTGCTTATACAAGACGTCTTGAGACAATCTCAACGATGAACCTCATCTATGTTGATGATTTCACATCATGGAACAACCGTTTCAAATCAATCCGTGACTCAATCGACGCAACCGCTCAAGCAACAACAAACTCAATCAAAGACTTATTAAGCGAACGCAGATACAAAGAATTAAAGGAATACCTTCCAACCGCCAAAAAGACAATCGAGGATTACTCAAAGCAAGTAGAAGATCTCTATTTAGCGCTTAAGGATAAATTCCGCACCGAGGAAAACGCTCATGCTTTAGCTCTTTCCTGTAAGGAATCATTTAGAAAAGTCAAACAGGATTACTATACCAAGCAAGCAGACATCTCTATCCTTTCTTCATCCTTTGATACGCTTTTCAAAAAACTCAATGACCTTATGGTCGCCGCAGATGGCGATATCGAAAACGCTAGATACGAAGAAGCAGAAACAATCTATAAGCAAAAGATCTCTCCAGTCGTCCAGACTGTCGGAGTGGTCCTTAAATATCTCCCTTCCATCTGCATTCAAATCACAAACGTCTTCCCAGACAAGATCGCTTCATTACACGATAAGTATGAACAACTCATCAGTGAAGGATATCCACTTAACCACATCATGGTTAAAGGAACGATCTTAGCTTTAAAAGAAGAACTTAATAAAATCACCGAGCAAGTCAAAACCCTCAATGTCAAAGGAGTGGAAGAACACTTTGACGATATGAGAAAGAGAATGTCTTCATATGAAGATGCTTTTAATAAAGAAATCGAAGCAAGGCGCATTTTCGAACAAGGTAACGACGTTTCCTCCATCACGGGAAATAACGCAACCCATTCATATGTCGATCTCGTTCACGCTATTCCAAAGATCAAAACCATCTATCTTCTTGATGATAAAGATGAAGCAACACTTCTTGAGATCAAGGATCTCGTAGATAAAGTCGGCGCATCAAAACGCACGCTTGATACCTATATTCATAGTGGAACAAAACAGCCATACACCGTTCTTGTCGATAGAATGGAAACCCTTCAAAGACAAACAAAAGAAGCACAAGAGGCAATCGATAAATTCACCGAATACCTCCAGTCCCTTAAAACCAACAGCGAACGTGCATCAAAAGGCGTCCAGTCTTTCTATAACCAAGTCAAAAATGCCGAAAGCGAACTTCGCTCAATCAACCTTCCAGTCTTAACAAACAAATATTTGGCCGATATCGATGAAGCCTATCAGATCATCGATGAGCTTTTCACGCTTCTTAGAACAACTCCAATCGATGTTAAGAAGGTTAAAGAAACCCATGATAATCTCATTGATAAAGCCAATGCTTTAATCTCTGGCTTGGAATCAGATAAAGAACAGATGAGAATTGCTGAAGAAGCCATTGTCCACGCTAATAGGTATAGAGCAAACGACAACATCGTTAATGACGCTCTTTCGCAAGCTGAGACATTCTTTAATAACGGTGAATTCGCTGAAGCATCAGCAATCGCCAAAAGAGTCAGCCAAAGTAACCAAGGCGCATACGCCCAACGCCGTAATAAATAAATGATCTATTTCGATAATGCCGCCACAACATCACCTTTAAAAGAGGTTTTAGATTGCTATCTTGAAGCTACAAGGAACTATCCTGGTAACTCTTCTTCAACGCACGCCCTTGGGAGAAAATCCCTCCGCGCCCTTGATCAAGCAAGAGAATCCATTCTTTCAACTTTCGGCTTAAGCGCCACCCATAGCCTTATTTTCAATAGCGGGGCGACAGAAGGAAATAACCTCGCAATCAAAGGTATTGCTCATTTCTATTCGAATAGAGGCAAAAGAATCATCACTTCCTTGGTAGAGCACCCATCAGTCACAAACGTCTTCAAAGAACTCGAATCAGAGGGCTTTGAAGTTATATATCTTCCAGTCACAAGTGAAGGCAAAGTTGACCCTGCTTCTTTAGAAGAGGCAATGAACAATAGCACCATCCTTGTCTCAATCATGGGTGTCAACAATGAGATGGGCGCGGTTAATGACATATCTAAACTCGCAGACATCGTCCATAAATACCCAAAAGCATTCTTCCATAGCGATATGACCCAAGCGGTAGGAAAAGTCAAAATGCCATATAGCAAAGTCGACCTTTTCACATATAGCTCACATAAACTCGGCGGCCTTAGAGGAGACGGCGCTCTTATATATTTAAAGAAGATAAAGTTCGCTCCGTTAAATGATGGTGGTGGACAAGAAGGTGGATTCAGAAGCGGAACAGTGGATGTTCCAACCGCTTTAACCCAGGCTCTTGCCATCAAAGAAGCCAAAAAACGCATGCAAAATAAGATCGAAAAGGTAGGAGAAATAAACAAAACCCTCCGCAAATCCCTTTCGGAATTAGATGAAGTCACATTTAATTCGCCAGTTGATGCCACGCCATTCGTACTAAATTTCTCGTTAAAACATAAAAAAGCCTCAGTCGTTCTTGAGGCCCTCTCTCAAAGAGAGATCTATGTTTCTAGTGTCTCGGCTTGCTCAAGCAAAGGCGAACCAATCTCTAATGTCCTTCTTGCCATGGGCAAAAGCGAAGGCGACGCTAGAAACTCTTTAAGACTTTCCTTCAATGAGGACTCTTCTTTAGAAGAAGCGGAAGAGTTCATGAATAACTTCAAAGAAGTGATTGAAAGGACCATAAACAGATGAACTACGATTCCTTAATGATTCACTATGGTGAATTATCCACCAAAGGTGAAAACCGCAAAGCTTTCATTAGAGAGCTAAACAAAAACATCCGCCACGCAATCAAAGAATTTGGCTGCACCGTCACAAATGACCACGATCATACTTATGTAAGATTTAATGACGATCCAATGCCAATCATCGATAGACTCCAGAAAGTAAGTGGCATCCAACGCATCTCTTTAGTCTATAGATCATCAAGACACATCGAGCAATTAAAGAAAGACGCTCTCGAACTCATCAAATTAGAAGAAGGCAAGACATTCAAAGTAAACGCCAAAAGAGGAGATAAGACATATCCTTTAGATTCCCATGGAGTCAACTGCGCTCTTGCAGGGGAAATCCTTAGAAACACCCCTCTTAAAGTCGATGTTCATAACCCTGACATCGTTCTTCATGCAGATGTAAGAAAAGATGCCGTATATCTTTCTAGCCACACTTATTATGGTGCAGGAGGTTATCCTCTTGGAATGAATGGCAAAGTCATGATGATGCTTAGCGGCGGCATCGATTCACCTGTTGCCGCATATACTCTTCTTAGAAGAGGCATCAGAATCGAATGCGTCCATTTTGCCGCTCCTCCATACACAAGCGACGCAGTCCTTGATAAATTAACCGACATCATCAAGAAACTTAATATCTATCAGGAAGACATCAAACTTGATGTCGTCCCATTCACAAAACTTCAGCTCGCCATCTATCAAAACGTACCTGAGCCATATTGCATCACAATCATGAGAAGAATGATGTACCGCATCGCAGAACGCCTTGCTAAACGCCATCGCTGCCTTGCTATCGCATCAGGTGAATCAGTAGGGCAAGTCGCTTCCCAGACCCTTGATTCAATGGTCACAATTAATAATGTCACAAACTACCCAGTCCTCCGTCCTTTGGCGGTCATTGACAAATTAGACATCATTAAGATGTCTCAAAGCATCGACACATATGAGATCAGCATCCGTCCATATGAAGATTGCTGCACGATCTTTAAGCCAAAGAAGCCAAAGACAAAACCTAGAATAGACGAATGTGAATTCTATGAATCCAAATTCGAATGGCAGCCTCTTGTCGACGAATGCGTAGAAAACGTCAAAAGCACTCTTATCAGAGATGGTGAAGTAGTGGTCTTCCCTGAAAATAAATAACAAAAGCCGCAAAAAAAGCGGCTTTTTTTGTCCGTTTTGTAACATCAATATTTTGAAAATGTAACACGTGTTACAACATGCTAATAGCTTTCATAAGCTCCATATTGTCTATGTTGATGTTAATATTTTTCGATTCCGCGATTCTAGTTACTACTAGGTCATTATCTAAAGAATGGTAGGATTCATATAGACCATATAGTTCTTCTGGTTTTATCTTTTTATATAAAACGGTTTCTGGAATGTTTGTGGTCGAGCAGAAATATCGCATTATATAACCAATCCAAGCCATGACATAAGATGGGTATATATCATTTCCTCGAGATATTATTTTCTCATTTTTAATAGTTTCGAAAGCAGAGACAACATCTAAAGAATCAAAAACAAAAGTTTTTGAAGCAACTCTTCGTTGCACTGAAGAATAGACATACGCTTTTACAAAAGCTTTTGATGAACAGCTCTTGCATGTAGTCGAATATTCAAATAGTTTTGATTCGAAAGCACATTGGCACAATCCGTTATCATCTAGTTTCATCATTTTAATAATTCCTCTATATACTTACCTTTGCCAGCATACCCTCTTAATGCAAGTATCACTTTGTTTTTACCAATTTCATTTTCTTTCAGTCTATGCGTTTTATATTCTTCCCTTTCTTTTTTACAGTAAAAGCATCTTTCTAATGGCTTGAGATTATTTTTGATAGTTGAGTCATTTAAAAATACGTATTGCTTTCCTAATCTATTAGCGCTTAAAGCGTTCAAGCACTGTAAATCAGTGATTTTTCCTGAGATAAAGTCATCTAAAGTTGTATACATTGTGTTATCTGCAATAGGCGCAATAACGACATCAATGTTTTCAAGACCGTCAATGAGTCGTTTCAAGTATTTTGAATCTTTGAATTTTTCTAGTCTTCCTCTGAAATAAGCAATTAATATCATCCATTCTTTAGAAACAGAGAATTCTTTAATGTTTATGTCGGTTTTATCGAAATCAAAAACATATATAGAGGAATAATTATAACCAAACACGAAACTTGCAGATTGATCAAACGTTTCTCCTAAATAAAAGCCTTTTCCAAAATCTTTGTTAATTTCGCTACGTTCAATCGTTGGATCGCCAATCAACTCTGTTTTAGCCCCATGAAATAATAATTTATGGTTGTCTTTCAAAGAAGAGACATACATCTCTTCCTTGACTTTATTCAAATGAATACCGTTTTCGAGAATGATGTTATAAACCATTTCAAGAGTTGTGTAATCTGGTGTTGCCTCTTTCTTTTTCCATCTGCTAAGCGTCATTCTTGAGATGTTCAAAAAAGAAGAAAGCTCTGTGTCGTTCATTCCCAAGATTGCTTTTGTGTAATTAATGTCTTTTAAATAATCAAAATTCATTTGTAACATCTCCGTTGTATATTGTAACACGTGTTACAACCTATTTGAACATGAGTTTGCAATAATCAATTAGGAAAAAACTCCTAAAGAGGTCTAAAATAATCAAAACAAACGACAAAAAAGCCCCACAATGTGGGGCTATATTTGTTTAAGGAAGAGAACTTACTTTTCTAAAGCTTTCTTAGCAGCTTTGACGAGTTCTGCGAATGCCTTTGTATCAGCAATTGCGAGTTCGCTTAACATCTTTCTGTTAAGACCTTCGCCTGTTTTGCTGATGATACCAGCTTTGGTTAAACCGTTCATGAATTTGCTGTAGCTGATGTCATACATTCTGCATGCAGCGTTGATACGCTTGATCCAAAGTTTTCTGAAATCGCTCTTGCGGTCTTTACGGCTAACAAAAGCGTAGTTGTAACCACGAAGGACCTGTTCCTTAGCGGTCTTGAATAAAAGGTGTTTGGAGCCTCTGTAACCTGAAGCAGCCTTTAAGATCTTCTTACGGCGTGCGTGGGTGACAACACTATTCTTTACTCTTGCCATGGTGATTTATCTCCTTTTCTTTACTTAATCACCATCATATCGGTGACTCTTCTTGCATCGCTTTTGCTTAAGTAGTTAGGCATAGCGAGGTGTTTTCTTTGTTTACGGGTTTTTCTTGGAGCAAGGTGTCCCATGTTGCTGTGGTGGACTTTGACCTTACCTGTGGAGCTGAATCTTACACGTTTTGCAAGACCCTTTTTGGTTTTCATTTTAGGCATCTTTTTTCTCCTGTTTCTTTTTAACTGGCGCCAAGACTACGTTATAGCGTTTCTCTTCCCAGTATGGCGCTTTATCAATGGAAGAGACGGCTTCTACTAGCGAGAGGAATTTCTTCATAACCTCTTCGCCAACTTCCTTGTGGCTAAGTTGTCTACCACGGAAGACCACGCAGCAGCGAACTTTATCACCTTCGGTAAGGAATTCGCAAGCTCTACGGGCTTTTGTTTCAAGGTCGTGTTGACCGATGACCGGTGTAAGCTGAACTTCTTTTGTTTCAGTAACGTGCTGATTCTTTTTTGAAGCTTTCTGCTGCTTTTGCTGCTCATAACGGAATTTGCCGTAATTGAGAATTTTGCAGACAGGTGGTTTTGCGTTAGGTGCAACGCAGTAAAGGTCGAGGTCATAAGATGCTGCTAATTTGTTAGCATTCTGTGAACTCATGACGCCAAGTTGTTCGCCATTAGGACCAATAACGAGAACTTCTGGATAACGGATGTGTTCGTTGATTGGATCGTAACGCTTTTCTGGACGTCTACGGTCATTTGGATTGAAGTAAGCGATGGGTTTATCCTCCTAGAAGCAATAAAATAGCGTGGCAATCCCCGCCACGCGCAACCGTTGTTGACCCTTTTATAGGTCTTTTGGTAGCCAATTGCCAATTCCCTTTGGGAGTCTGGCGAGTTCGTGCGGAACTGCTTTCTACTTTATCGACAATGGATATTATCCACGCGTATATAGGAAATGCAAGAGGAAAATGAAAGAGCATCAAACATTCTAAAAATGCAACAAATGGTCCAATGTAAATTTGACCTTTGGCCAGTAAACATAGACCACGATTAATGTATCGGTTAAATGTAATTTTTAAGATTTTCAAAAAAATGAAGCAGATTTATTGCATTGATTTCAATAAATATGGTTAAATATTTATAGAAAAGGGGAGATAATGGCACTTCATTACGCTGTATACGACACCAAACTCGGGGATGTTACCATCGTTAGCCATGGTAAATACCTTGTTAACCTTCTTTTTGGTAGCCACGATCCAGTAGGGGCGCTTAATGAGGAAACAGTCGCTTTATACGACGCAATCATTGAGATTAACAAATATTTCAACGGTGAACGCCTTGCCTTCAAAAACCCAATTCAGCCAGTAATTGCGACAGAATTTGATAAGAAAGTATATGAATACGTTCTTTCGATCCCGTATGCAGAAACCCGCACCTACCAGGATGTAGCAGAAGCAATCGGAGAACCAAACGCAGAAAAGCAAGTAATGAATGTACTTGCTAAAAACCCTCTACCATTGTTCATCCCTTGCCACAGGGTTGTGGGAAAGACGGGGAACTTGGGCGTCTATGTCGGCGGCCTTGAACTCAAACGCAAAATAATCAATTATGAGAAGGCGTTGATGTCAAAAGACTCAATGACAATGAATCCAAAATTCGAATAACAATCAAATAAAAGAGCCATTAGGGCACTAACGATAGCGAGGATAAATTCTCTTAAAAATAAGGCATAACTTCCAGACGATAAGTCCAGAGGCTATGCCTTTTCTTAATTACAAGCATTTTATTGGGAAAGCATATATACCGTGACTAATTCTGTACGGTTCATCAGTTGTACAAATAATGCATTCACCATTTATTTCATATTTAGTCTTTGAAAGTTGTTTGAAGCCTTTTATATCATCAGTTGAAAACTTCTTTCCGGATTTACACTCTATTAAATCTAATTTGCCATCATTAAGAATTATTAGATCAATTTCGTTTTGATTATTATCTCTATAGAAAAACATTTTAGGTTCTATTCCCATATTAATATAAGATTTTCTTATTTCATTATGAATATATGTTTCAACCATCCTACCTTTAAATGCTGATTTCTTTAATGAGGATGGAGAATCCACTCCTAATAGATAACAAGCCAATCCTGTATCATTGAAATACAATTTATTTCGCTTTATTATTCTTTTATTTATTGAATCCTCATAATAAGGTGGTAATAACCTAATAATATCTCCTGTAATAGCAATTGATACCCAAGAAGCTATTGTATTTTTATCAACACCTAGTGTTTTAGCAATATTGTCAGGTATATATTCCTCGCCAGTTAATGATGCTAATATTTTAAGCATATTCTCAAATTTTTGTTTATCTTTAAGACTTATTAATTGAGAAACATCTCTTTCAATATATCTTTTTGTATAGTTTGAATAATAATTTTTAATAGGTTTACCTTCTATCTCCCATCTTGCAGGATAAAAACCTCGTACTATAGACTCATACAATCTATCATCGTCTAAATCTCTTTTCTCAGCGATATTAAATAATCTGTCATTATCAATAGTAAAGTTTTGTTCATTCCATTTATTTATTTCGCATTGAGATAGTGGAGCCATTTCAATGACACCAACCCTTCCTGACATTGATTCGCTAACTTCTTTCATTAAATTAAATTTTTGTGAACCAGTCAATATATACATACCATTTGCAGATTGACTACCTTTCAATTTTTTCTCGTTATTTACAACTGCTTCTATCTCTATAAATATCTCTTGTACCCTTTGAACTTCATCAAGTATTAATGGTGCTTTATACTTCTCTAAAAATTTCTTTGGATTTTCCTTTGCTTCAGCTAGTAAATCTGTATCATCAAATGTTAAATACGTATAGCCTTTTTCTTTCTCAAAATAAGAAACTAATGTTGTCTTCCCAACTTGTCTTGCACCGGTAATTAAAGTTACAGCATACTCATCAACACATTGAATAACTGACTTTAAAATATTTCTATCATATAGCATTTCATCGTCTTCTTTCAAAAACATCATACAACACAGCAACTCACATTTCTACTACTTTTAGTATTTTTGTGAGTCGGGGTTTTGTTATTTTGTAATACCATATTTTTCTTCTCGGCTAATTGAACTGCTCACCACCTACGTAAA
>JAZLMH010000010.1:0-18744 GCA_045598525.1 Bacilli bacterium
CACAACCCATCATATGAGCAGCTTTTCATTGATGAGACAAATCCAGAATTAACTGGATACGAAAAGGGACAGGTCACAGAGCTTGGCGCAGTCAACGTCATGACCGGCATCTACACAGGACGCTCCCCAAAAGACAAATACATCGTCATGGACAAGAACTCAGAAAACACCGTTTGGTGGACTTCTGACGCATACAAAAATGACAACCACCCAATGAGCGAAGAAACCTGGGCTACAGTCAAGGAACTCGCTAAGAAGGAATTATCCGGCAAGAAGCTTTACGTCGTTGATGCTTTCTGCGGTGCTAACAAGGATACAAGAATGGCTATCCGCTGCATCGTCGAAGTCGCTTGGCAAGCTCACTTCATCAAGAACATGTTCATCGTTCCAACTGAAGAAGAACTTGAAAACTTCGAACCAGACTTTGTCATCTATAACGCTTCAAAAGCAAAAGTTGAGAACTACAAAGAATTAGGCCTCAACTCCGAAACATGTGTTGCATTCAACATCACATCAAAAGAACAAGTCATCATCAACACCTGGTATGGCGGCGAAATGAAAAAAGGTATGTTCTCAATGATGAACTACTACCTCCCTCTTGCAGGTATGGCTTCAATGCACTGCTCCGCTAACACCGATATGGAAGGCAAAAACACAGCTATCTTCTTCGGTTTATCAGGCACAGGCAAAACAACCCTTTCAACCGATCCAAAGAGACTTCTCATTGGTGACGATGAACATGGTTGGGATGACAACGGCGTCTTCAACTTCGAAGGTGGTTGCTACGCAAAAGTCATCAACCTTGACAAAGAATCAGAACCAGACATCTATAACGCTATCAGAAGAAACGCTCTTCTTGAAAACGTTACAGTCGCTGCTGATGGAACAATTGATTTCAAAGATAAGTCAGTCACAGAAAACACACGTGTCTCCTATCCAATCAACCACATCAACAACATCGTTAAGCCAGTTTCAAGCGCTCCAGCTGCAAAGAACGTTATCTTCCTCTCAGCTGACGCATTCGGCGTTCTCCCACCTGTTTCTATCCTTACCCCAGAACAGACCCAGTACTACTTCCTTTCCGGTTTCACCGCTAAGCTTGCTGGTACAGAACGTGGCATCACCGAACCAACCCCAACATTCTCAGCTTGCTTTGGTCAGGCATTCCTTGAATTACACCCAACAAAATATGCTGAAGAACTCGTTAAGAAGATGCAGGCATCAGGCGCTAAAGCTTACCTCGTCAACACAGGTTGGAATGGCACAGGCAAACGTATCTCCATCAAAGATACACGTGGCATCATCGACGCTATCTTAAATGGCGACATCAACAATGTCCCAACAAAGAAGATCCCTTACTTCGATTTCGAAGTTCCAACCGTCTTAAACGGCGTTGCAACCGAAATCCTTGACCCACGCGATACCTACGCTAACAAAGCTGATTGGGAAGCAAAGGCAAAGGATCTCGCTTCAAGATTCCAGAAGAACTTCGTCAAATACGAAACAAATGAAGCTGGCAAGGCTTTAGTCAAAGCTGGTCCAAAACTCGACTAATTCGGTTTGGGTAAATGAAAATAGCACCCCTTCTTACGAAAGGGTGCTTTTTTGTTGGTGATTTTTATTTGTTGTCGAATACTTCAATAGAGTGTTCGATTGATTTTAAATTCAATTTAATTAGAAACTTGATGTGCAAATATTTAACGGTAGACGTCTGTTTTCTATTTAATGAATCTAAGCATGAAATCAACTGCACCAATGATGGTGAAGCCATTTTCATCGCGTGTTTCAGATAACGGTTTATTTATAACAATTATTTTTTGTATCTGATCTTTAATCATTAAAAATGGTCTATATTCTCTTGCTTTTGTTGTAGCGCCGCTAATGTTATCTGTTACTTGTATATAGTAATGATTATTTCCTTTTCTGGCATAGAAATCGATTTCGTTTGTTTTTCGAATCGATTTGTTATTCTTATCCTTTCCGATACTGTTAAACGTACCAACATTAACCGAATATCCATTATAAACTAGCTCGTTATAGATAACGTTCTCAAGCAATTTTCCTTCATCAGCATACGCAAAATTCAATCTCGCATTTCGAAGTCCTGTGTCTAAAAAATAATATTTTCTTAATGCGCCTATCTCATTTCTACCACGTACGTCATATCTCTTGGCTTCATTTAACAAAAAAGCATCAACAAAAAAATTGATATATTTATCAACAGTTTGTTTGTGTATGTCCTCATGTTTAAGACTTTTAAATGTTTTTGCTATTTTTTCCGAATTGATTAAATCTCCAGTGCAGTTGCTTATTATGTTACAAAGTTCATCTAATGATTCGGACTTTGTTAATTTGTTATGATCTAAAATATCCTTGAAATATGTCGTTTTAAATAAACTTATTAGATATTTTTTCTTTTCCTCCTCTTCTTCTTTTAAAACTGCAAGCGGCATTCCTCCATATTGCATATACGAATATAATGCCTCGGTCTTTGATCCTCCAACATAATTGTAGTACTCTTCGAAAGATAAAGGCGCTAGATGGATATTGGTAGCTTTATCTCTAAACTCCGTCACGATATCAGAGGAAAGCATTTTGGAATTTGAACCAGTAATATATAAATCTATATTGCTTTCGTGAGACAACCCTAGAACGACATCGACAAACGATATTACTTCTGTGTCTTCCTCTTTGGCCAAGACAATTTTGCCTTCAGTTAAGGTTGGGTTGATTATTGTATACACTCTCTGGATCTCGTCTAATATGACATAATTCATTTTATTTGCAGATGCAATGTTTCTAACATATTCGCCAAGTTCAATCGGATTTCTAAGTTTAGCGTTTTTATCGTCATCTAATTCAATCAGAAGTATTTCTTCTTCTTTAACTCCATTTTGTTTGAGGTATGAAGAATATATGTTTTTTAGCAAATATGACTTGCCGCATCTTCTGATTCCGGTTATTACTTTAGGAAATCCATTATTCTTAGCACCAATTAATTCATTAAGATATTTTTCACGCAAAATCATATAATCACCTTTTCTGTAGAATTCTACACTTTTGTCGATTATGTTTTACCATGCGAACACAGTTAAAACAATATGTAAAATCTACTTTTCTGTAGAATTCTACACTTTTGTCGAAAATTTGTATATTGTCGAAGATCGATGCCCAATACTGCACCGGCCATATTTTATATCTAAATCCTCTTTTACATAATTCCATTTGTCAGGAACTTTTTGCCACTCATCAATCATATGCGGATTGTCGCCAGTCAAAGCCAATTTTGGGTTTAATCGTGTAATTTTTACAATGCTTTTTGTATTAATTCTGTAAATGCTTTTAGCATACTGTGAACCAGATGTCGTCTTTCCGCAAAACTTTGGGCCAGCAATCAATATTGCTCCTGATGATTTTAATTTCTTTTCTATTATTTTTTCGATGTATCTTTGATAGTGCTTTTCCATAAATGGAACATCGAAAATATTTTGTATAAAATTCCTATAATTTTCAGTATTTAATTCCTATAATTTTCAAAATTCTTTATAACAAACGGAGCCGGTATTTTGAAATTCCAATGATATTGCATTGTTTTGGTCGGTTCTCGTAACAAATTATTAGGATAAATACTAAAACTGTTCTGCGTTTGTAGGCCTATTCCACGCTTTTTAGCGATTCGACCATTTTGACTTTGTCGCTGCGAAGCGAATAGAAGCCGTTGATTATAAGGGATACTACTGCTGTAAGGATGAACGCGATCAAGAATGAAAGAGGACTTACAGTGATTAAGTAATAGATAACGTCCACTTTGTTTAGCATAAGGACGCCATATAAGAATGGGATGCCTGCAAAAAGGCCAAGGAAAACACCTATGAGAGTAAGCGTCATCATCTCATAAAGAAGGGATGATGCTATCTCACCTCTTGTGAAGCCAAGGACTTTCATTGTGGCTATGTCTCTGCTTCTATCTTTGAAGTTCATTAACGCGAGGTTATATAAGACGACTAACGCAAGAAGAATGGCAAAGACTTTGACAGCGTTTGTCATGATCATGATGCCTCCCATGATGTCGTTGATGCCATCTATCCAGTCTTGCCTTGTTTGGACAGTTAACGCATATGAAAGCGAAAGGATGATGTTTTCCTTTATTTTGTTAGCGTCTTTGCCTTCTTCTATGTCGATGCTGCATCCTGAATATGTATGGGCCCAATCTCCAAGTATCGGGGATTCGCCGTTTACTATTACTCCGTTATAGAAGAAAGCGTCATATATTGAATACACTTCTGCTTCATATGATGTGTTCGCGTATACGAAATTCAATGTATCACCTGGATTTAGGCCTGTTTCGTCATGGATTTTCTTACTGATTGATACTTTATCTAATGGGAGGTCTGATGCGAATTTGAAATGGGATTTACTAGATAAATCACCTAAAACATAGACGAATGAATCACTCATTTTGTCGTTTTCTGGGTTTGATATCTTGCTTGTTGCCCTAGTGAACATCTCATAGGACTTGACGCCGTCGATTGCCAATAAATCATCATTGATCTCTTCTTTTGTCTTTGGCGAGCTGAAAGTAAGGCTTATATCTTGAGCGCTTCCTAATGCCGTATCGTGGTCTAGTCCATAATTGATTGTGTCTTCGATTCCATAACCGCAGACAAGAAGAGCCGTGCATCCTAAAATGCCTATGACAACCATGAGTGATTTGACAATGTTGATTCTCATGTTTCTTAACGCCATTTTGAAAGAGAGAAATCTCACTCCATGGTTCTTTTCTTCTATAGAAGAAAGTTTCTTGAAAGAAACCTTCTTAGGCCTCATTGATTCTGTTGGTTTGAGGGATATTTCTTTTCTTGCGACAAGGAAAGTAACTAGCCCTGAGAGCGTTAAGAATATGATGGCGGTCAATAGGCCTGGGACAAGAGGGAAAAGGTAGCCTATTTTTGGGAGGGTGTATATCAATCCATATTTGTTATTCATGATTAATGGAACGATTATCGGACCTAGTATCTCCCCTATAAGGGTGCCTATTCCGACGACTGCGACCGTTATCAATATGTATAAAGACATGATTTCTGTTCCACTTAAGCCTAAGGCTTTCATTGTGCCTATCTGCCCTCTTTCTTTGAGGATTATCTGGGATGTTGTCGTCAATATGACAAGAATGGCGACAAAGAAGAAGACGAATGGGAATAGATATGTGAAGTTTCTTGCTTGCTCTACGTCATTATGGACGGTTACAACGAAAGGCATGTTGCTTCTATCGTTAATTGACACAAGGTTTTCTGATTTCTTATTGTCGAAATAATTCTCTATCTCTTCTTTTATGGCGTTTGTTTTTGTTTTGTCTTTGATTGTCACTAAATACTGATTTGGGGCAAGTGTTCTTTTTGCATTATCACATTCCCCTTCAAGGAAGAGATTTGCCTCGCTTAAGATCTGATGTATCAAAGCGGATTCTTCTTGTTTCTCTTCTAATGAGATGGTTGGCTTCATATTATTCAGAAGAATATTGTCAAAAGCTTGATGAAATGCTTGATCGCTTATTAGGACTGTGGAACCACTATATGATGCTTTTGCTATGTTTTCTGGGTATTTCATATAGCCAGTTACTTCCAAATTGAGGCAAAGGCTAGACATTTTGAATGGGTTTTTAGAATCTTCGTAATAATCTTCAAGATGAAGAAGGTTAGAAAGGATGGATGGCATTTTGCCAAAAGATGACATATCTATCGTGACATCGAAAGGATCCCCTATTTTATAGCCATTTGAGGATGCTTTGTTGCTTATTGCTTCATCCACTCGGACGAAATATGTTTCCGTGTCTTTCTCTCCTTTTGTGAGATCAAAAGGTTTGGATATTGTTGGCTCTCCGTTTTCAATAACAGCGTATATTGAATGTGATCCTGCTTGGCCGGTTATCTCAAAACGGGATTCAACGTTGCCTTTATCCCCTACAATCTCTTTGATTTTGGCTTCATCTTTCTTGTCGTGGGTTTTTGTTGTCACCCAGATATCCGCCATATTGCCATTATTAAATGTTGTTTCAACACGGTCACTAAAGTTTTCGGCATTAGCCATAAGGCCAACAAAAAGAGTCACAGCGATAGCCCCGATTGTCGTTATGGCTAAAAGCTGCTTCCAATTGTTCTTGATCTCTCTAAGACCCAGTTTTGTAAGGACTTTAGAAAGGCTCACCAGGAGACCTCCGATGGTTTAAGTGGGTTTTCTATTTTCTCATCACTTGCGATTTTGCCGTCCCTGATGCGGATTAATCTTTGAGCGCATTCAGAGATTTTTGAGTTATGAGTGACGATGATGACTGTTTTCTTATATTCAGAGGCAACACTATAAAGGAGATCGATGATGGCTGCGCCTGTTTTACTATCAAGAGCGCCTGTTGGCTCATCGCAAAGAAGGAGGGTTGGGTTCTTTACAATTGCTCTAGCAATAGCGACTCTTTGCTGTTCTCCACCACTTAACTGAGATGGGAAATTGTTCGCCCTATTCTCTAATCCGACCTTCTTTAAGATCTCTTTTGGATCAAATGGGTTATCTGCTACTGATGCTGCTAATTCAATGTTTTCCAAAGCTGTTAAATTAGGCATTAAGTTATAGAACTGGAACACGAAACCTATATCTTTTCTACGGAACTTAGATAATTCTTTTGAGTTGTATTTAGCAACGTCTTGTCCTCTTACGATATATTCGCCGCTTGATGAATTATCCATACCTCCTAAAAGGTTAAGAAGAGTACTTTTTCCTGCGCCTGAATGACCAAGGATGATGACGAATTCTCCTGGTTCTAAAGTGAATGAGACGTTATCTAAAGCGCGGACTTCATTTGGCTGTCCTTCGTTATAGATTTTCGAGAGATTTTTGATAAGTATTTGTTCCATGGGTATTTTTATACTCTATAAGAGGTTAAAAATAAAATGATTTATTTTTTACTTTTGATTCCTTTTTGGACAACCGAAAAATATATTCCCTCTTTTTCTATTTGATCACACTAATCATGATAAATTTGTGTATGCAATTGTATGCTTATTCGCATACATTTTGATATAATTTAATTAGAAAGGAGAAATAATATGGCAAATACAGCAACCGTATATGCGCGAATTGACCCTGAATTGAAAAACGATGTGGATGATATTTTAAAAGCGTTAGGGATGACCCCTTCATCGTTAATTCAAATGCTCTATAGCGAAATAAGGTTAACCAAAAAAGTTCCTCTTTCACTATCTATTCCTAATAACAAACCTTTGTCTATAGCTTCTATGACAAAAGAAGAATTTGATAAAGAATTGCAAAAAAGGGATTGATGACATGAAATCGGGAAACGTTCATTCTCTTGAAGAAGTTGATCGTATAATAAAATAAGTAAGCAAAAAGGCCATTAAAAAATCTCAGCATGCTGAGATTTTTTATGTTTACGCTTTGTTAATAGTTTAAATCTAGAGGCTCTGTTATTGGCTTTGCTAGACCCGTCACTCCATAACAGCCCTGATCAACTGTACCATATGCGATTTCATCAAGGCTTACATCGCCATTTTTTACGATAACGCGATAGAAGCTAAATTTTGAGCCTTCTGGGTTTGCGTGATCGCCATCTTGAACTGTCATTTTATGGTTTTGGACATGGACTCTAGCAACATAATCCATTATGACATCCCTCTTAACACTTGGAACTCCATCTTCAAGGCCAAAGGAAAGTCGTTCTAATCTTCCATGAATCGAATAATCAACCCAATGGTCTTCTGCATCATTCATAACGATGATTTCCCCTCCAATCAGATTACCATCTAAAGCGTTGTAAGGGAAACTGCCTTCAATTCGTTTTTGGTTAATCAATTTGCCATCCAAATCTATCTTCCAGACTTCGCCAAACATGGAATATAAATAATTGTCTTCGACATGATAAGCAACACTGGAATTAGAAAGACCATATTCACTAGCTAAGCTTTCCATGGACACTTTAAGGTCACGTGAAACAGGTAAAAGTTCATAATCCTCACCAAAAACTTGTAATGTTCCATCATAGATGGAATACATTTTGCCATCAGAACCATGTAACAATGAATCTTTTAGGCCTGAAACAAAGCTTTTTCCAATTACGGAATATAAGTCTCTTGCGGAATAAGATGCTGTATATATGTATTCTTGATCGTATATATCTTTTTGTATGGATGAGATTGGCAAATCATAAATGTATTTACCATCATTTATCTCAAGATATTCGTATGTTAGGCCAAAGTTTTCATCATATTTGACTCGGTACCACTGTGTTTTTGAGTTTCCATACATAGGATCGACTTTAAGATAGTCTTCATATGTGGTCTGGACTTGCATTGTGTAGTTAAGAGCGCCTGATATATCGCTTACTTGCTTTATTAAGTCTTTTAGAGCAAAAACATTGCCTGTTTCGTTATGAATTACGATTGTTTGCAATAATTCGTGATGGCAACGAAAACCATTGAATACGACAGATTCCTGCGCAAAATTTATGTCTTTCCAGAATTCCCATTCGGAATCGTTTGCATACATTACATAAGTAAAGTTATGGCTGACATACACTGCAGCTGCATTACCTAAAGTATTTTGCCTAATAACTCCATTATTGTTTGTTCTTTCATAGACGACTTCTTTGATTCCACCTTCTTCATCCATCGCGACTAAGACGTTTGCTTTTGTAGGATCCCAGTCATAATCAAGTTCCCACTCCTGCTCTGGGGTTAATGAGGTTAATTCAGAACTGAATTCACTTTCTTGGCTTAGATTAAGAGCTTCTGACTCTTCTTCGTATTGGTTCAAATACGCAATATGGGAAAAGTTGCCTTTCTTCGCTTTTTTAGTTGGAGCGTTCCAGACGGCAAAAGCTTTGACGTCTTCCATATCTACTCGCGTTCCGCTTAAACGGGATATCGCATTCTCTAAATTATTATAAAAAGCAATTGCAGGGAGAATGACCGCTGTTGCGATTGAGGCGGCGGCAAGAGGAAGAACAATCTTTGCCCATAAAGGGAAAAGACGCTTCTTTTTTGTAGGGTTTGGAACGATTTCGTTTAGTTTTGAATCGATTCTTGTTTTCATTCTTTCTTCAAAATTCATAACAATTCCTTTCTAAGTTTCTCTTTTGCGGATTCGTATAGCCTTCTGGCTGTTGATTCTGAGATGCCTGTGTCATTTGCAATCTCAGCCCACGTAAAGGAGAAACCTACCTTAAGGTAAACAACAATTGTTTCCTTATTAGTTAACAAAGGCTCGATCATCGTGAGAATGTTATTTGACCTATCATCGTCACCATACATTTCATCAATGATGTCGCTTGAAGGGATGCTTCTTTGTTTCTTTAAGAAATCGAGCGCCTGATTTCTAGCGATTGTCGACAAATATGACTTTAGACCTTCTGGATACTTAAGTTCTTCTTTGTGCTCAACCGCTTTAATGAAGGCGTAGCTTAAAACATCATCGCAATCTTCTTTCGAATGGATGTAACTTGCGATAATGAAGAACATTAGGTTCTTGTATTCCAAGTAGACTTTCTCTGTTGCTTTTTTATCGCCTTTGATGAATTTTTCTACGACTTTATTTGAAAGGCTCATTTTTCCCCTTCATCTAATATGACGATTTAGATATTGATATTTGTTCAAAAAAATATAAAAACCGCTCTTTATGGTTAGAGCGGTTTTGCTGGTTTCTAATAATTGTATGTGTTTGGCGCTAAAATGGTGCCGTTAAACGAGACCTCGCCGCTTACAAGAACAAGGATGCCGTTTGGGTTTGCCTTATCTTTTGCGATGGCTTTATCAACGATTCCTGTTGCGGTAACCTTGCCATCAAGAACGATCTTAGTATCTGATTTGAAAACGTTTTCGCAAGAAACGACATTGACGACTGATGTTGAGATCAAATTGATTGAACCGCTCCAATCTTTGTCATTACAGAAATCAAACGCCTGTTTTGTGATTGCTTTTAAATTGATTGTGCCGTTAAAGATTTTCTTTTCTGCACCATCTCCACCGTCGTCTGTAAAGAAGTTTTTGCCATGCAATCCGTCTTTTCCCGAACCATCGATATTGATTGTGGCAGAGCCATAGCAACGGACGTCATCTCCTTTAACCGCATGTTCTGTTGCGCTTTTGATTGCGATTGTTCCACTACCACAGAGATTAACGTTATTGACGCTAGAGATAGCTGTGCCTTTTGCGGTAACGCTGTTTTTTGTATCTTTTAAGGCTTCGATTGTGATTGCTTTTGAATGAGGCTGATAAAGGAATACGTTTCCGCCTTCTTCATTGTTTGAAAGGGTTGCGTTATTGAGTTTGAAGGTGATGCCTTTATATTCGGTTAAGGTTGTGTCGTTAACAAGGAATCTGCCTTCGAATTTGCCAGTGATTATATATGAATGTTTTTCAACTCCGACATCGAAAATGAAAGTCTTCGTTGCCGCATCATATGTTGGCATAGGCGTTTCTTCGTTGGCAGGAGCGATTAATTGGCTCACTTCTGGTGGAAGGCTCGTTGTGCCAGATGTTGGAAGACTATTAGAAACCGAAGCTTCTGGCTTGGATTCTATGCTGCTAGCAGGTTCAGCGTTTACGCATGAAGCAAGAAAAAGGCCACCCACAAAGAGAGTTAAGGTTTTAAGCAATGATTTTTTCATAAAGAATACCTCGCTTGCTTGATTTTAACTCAAAAGGTAGCCTTTTTGTTATTCTTTTGAATAAATTATTCCGCTAAGGTGCCCATTGGATCCCATGGGTGAAGCTTGGTTGGCTCGGACTTTGTGGCCTCAAGTTCTTCTTCACTAAGTAATTCCTTAAGGATGACTGCCTGATAGACGAACTTATCAAACCATGTCTCGGACATGATGTAATAGCCTTTGAGAGCTGGTTCACTTCCCCAGCTGTTTTCAATCTTCCATCTTGTGGCGTGATCTTCAACGAGGTTTACCCCTGTTATGACCATCGCGTGATTCATCGCGCTATGCCAGTAATCAAGCATTTCGGATTTCCCAAACTCCACTTCTAAGCCGAATGTGTTCTCGTAATCAAACGATTTATCGTCCCAGCCATAGAGTTTTGCGTCGCGGTAGAAGCTGACATCGCTTCCAAACCATACCGGTTCGCCGGCCTTAAGCTGCTTGATGATAAGTTCTTTTATGCGTTCCATAGGAAGGTTGAGGTGATTGATGGCTTTTCCTTCTTTGACATTGCCAAGATACTCTATGGTGTAATTCTTCATGAAAGGCTTATCTTCTGTTGGAGAATTGATGATCGATTGGTAGGCGTCAATCTTTTCGCCGATATATTTTTCAAAAAATGAAAGAGGTGTTAAGTTGCGTTCTACTTGGTAGCCTTTGTCGTTTTCATATTCAAAGTCAAAAGACTTTGGTGGGACGCCAAAGCAGTTAAGCAAGAAGTGATAGATCTTTTCCATCGCCTTTTCTTTGAGTGCGCGGGCTTCGTCTAGTTTTCCTGCTTTAAGTAATGGTGCTGCTTCAGAGGCGAATTTTCTGATTGTGGCATTGACTAAGAAATTGTTTTCCTGGGTGTTTTCACTTTGGAATGTCTCAGGGAATTTGTTTTGAGGGACTAAGCCATATTTCTTAACGAGATTGACAAACATGTCCCATTGACCTCCATCGGATACTGGGCAAGAGAGGATGAAATGAAGCTCTCTATCGTCATGGTCTCTATTTCCAAGTTCAAGGATGGTCTCAAGAGCGAAGTTTGCTTTTTCTATCTTGTCATATAAGGAGATGTAGTTTTGTGAGAGTTGGAAGTCTTTAAGGCCACATTTCTTTGCAATTATTTCTCTAAGAATGTTTAAGCCTGCGAAAATCCAGCAGCGGCCACTTCTTCTTTGGTTGCAGACTGGAAGGGTTTTTAGATTGACGCTCCAAACCGGGGCGATATCTCCTAAAGCACCACTTTCATATATTGCGCTTGTGATTGGCTCACGGCTTAATGCGTGACGGATGATTGGATTTTTTGAGTCAGATGCATATGATTTTTCGATTTCGGCAGTTCTTGCTTCTGTTAAAGCGCCGATAAGTTTTTCATTATTCATAAATAGCGTTTCCTTTCTTTGAAAGACTGCCCCATTGTATAACAAAAAGGAGTAATTTTATATTGTTTACTAGATGGTCTAATATGACTCTAACCTCAGTTAATTATTTCTTTTTTATTACTTTTCTAACTAAGCCGTGGAAATATTCAACTAATTCGTTTGCTTCATCGAGTTTTTCGTTTCCCTCGAAAGGGATGTAATAAATAGAATCGAAGAATTCAAAAAGAAGGGTGTGTCTTCCGCTTTTTGTGGACATTATGCTTACATCAGTTAAATTGCTGACTTTGCATTCTTCTTCTAATCCTTTGTCTTTATCTCTTATATACATAAAGTGTCTGTTTACTCTGATTTTTTGGTACGTTCCTTCAAATTCCATTACGAATTGTTGTTGAGCGGTTGGCTTTTTATTGAGGGATTCTTCAATGATTCTTTGTTTAGCTTCTTCTGCCGATAGATCTTCTTCGACAGTTGGTTCTTCGTTAGTTTCTTCCTCGACAATTGGCTCGTCTTTGGTTTCTTCTTCATCCTCGTAGATATACCTATCCTTGTCTTCGTTCAGCGCCCTTAAGATATATACGATGCGTTCTGCCTCGTCAAAATCATTCTTTCCATCAAAAGGAATGTAGACATTAGTTTTTGAAAACTCGATGACGATTGAAGTTATTCCTTTAGCAGAGGTTTCAATTCTTGAATGCTCCAAATCTTGAAGTCGGTATTCTTCAGTTAAGCCTTCCTCTAAGTCTTTAACAGTGATTCTCTTTCCATCTATTCTCAGTTTATGAGAAGTTCCATTAAATTCTTCAAAGATTGTTTTTCTAGTCTTTTTCGGTTCCTGTGCAACCGGTTTTACTTCGGTGATTAGAGGAATATTGCTTTCATCAGAAATAGAGCAAACGAAGTTGTCTTCGCCACCTCCTTCTTCTGCCACTTCTTTTTCTTCCTCGATTTGGGTTTCTTCTTCCTTTTCGACCCCTATTTCCTCTTCTTTATGCTCCAACCGTTCGATTACATCATTTAATTTTTTGATGCTTTCTTTGAGTTCGCTGATGGTTATCTCGTTTGACTCAATTTGTTTTAAGCATGAGCGAAGGCCAAACGATAAGAAACTTACTGCGTCAAGAGATATCGTTAACGAGAACAATATCAAAACAGTTTGCAAATATCCCTCTTTCCAGGATGTAAGCAATATCAAAAGAGAAACCAAGCATCCAATTGAAATTGAAAACGAGGCTATTCCAAAGATAAGAACGACATTTTTAAAATATTCTTTTTTCATAGTATTACCAAATTTACGTATCAAATAATAGCACTTAAAAGCGTTCTTTTCTTACTACTTTTTTCGCTTTTGGATAATCGTTAATGCGAATGGCTAAAATCATATGCAAAAGACCATACAAAATAGTAAAATTTAGAGGTTTTCTAGAGGTAATTACTATGGACGAAAATTTAGCTAGATTTATTAGATACGTTAAAATTGACACTCAGTCTAACGATGAAAGTGAAGCCACACCAAGTATGGCAAAAGAACTTGATTTAACTCGTGTCCTTCTTAAAGAACTCGAAGAGCTTGGCATCAAAGGTGAGATCGATGAATATGGAAGACTTTACGCGAAGCTTCCTGGAGAAAGTGGCATGGATGTCATTGGTTTAAATGCACATGTCGATACCGCTACTGAGATAAGTGGCAAAGATGTCAAACCTCAGCTTATCGAGAATTATGATGGCGGAACCATCCGTCTTAATGATGAATATTCTATGAGTCCAAAAGAATTTGACACTCTTAAGGGCCATGAAGGAGATACTCTTGTCGTTACTAGTGGCGACACTCTTCTTGGAGGCGATGATAAAGCAGGCGTCGCGGTTATCATGAGCGTTCTTGCTTATTATGTCGCTCACCCAGAAGTCAAACACCACCCAATCTCCATCCTTTTCACTCCTGATGAGGAGATCGGACGCGGACCAGAGCATTTCGACGCTAAAAAATTTGGCGCAGATTACGCATACACCGTTGATGGTGATTACCCAGACCATATCGATATCGAAAACTTCAATGCTGCACACGCTGATGTTGAAATCACAGGCGTAGGCATTCATCCAGGAGAAGCTAAAGGCAAGATGGTTAACGCTATTACTCTTGCAAATGAGTTCGATGGTCTTCTTGACCCTATGGCTAGACCACAATTCACAGAAGGATTTGAAGGTTTTAACCACTGCAATGATATCAAAGGTTCAAGCGCTTTTGTCACAATGCATTACATCATCAGAAACCACGATCCAAAGCTTTTAGAAGAGCAAA
The DNA here is from genome assembly GCA_045598525.1 of Bacilli bacterium. Lineage (GTDB taxonomy): Bacteria > Bacillota_I > Bacilli_A > RFN20 > CAG-826 > UBA4951. The sequence continues at coordinate 14,378 of JAZLMH010000010.1, forward strand.
AGATGCAATTTTTGCATGCAAAAGACGTTCTTTCTAAGAAATATCCAGGTGCAAAGATCGAAGTTAAGATTGGCGATGATTACCGTAATATGAAGGAAGTCATCGATAAGGACCCAAGAGCGTTAGAGCACGCTAAAGAAGTATTCCGTAAGCTTGGAATTGAACCTAAACATCTTCCTGTTCGTGGAGGCACTGATGGGGCGACATTCTCTTTCAAGGGCTGCCCTACTCCAAACCTTGGAACCGGATCTTATAACCACCATGGCAGATTCGAGTTCTTATCACTTAGAGATTTCAACAAGATGATTGAAATCGTTAAAGAACTTGTCAAAGCATAATTAAAATTAGAGGCTCAAATAACCATTCATTTCTGCAGTTACACTAAAGCATTTGCGATAAAAATCCCTAATTCACAGGGCATGATGAGTCTCTTTTTTATAGTTCTTCTATAGAACAAAGCGTTTGGAAATACCCTTCTAATTCTAATAACGCTTTTTCTATTCTTCTCAATTCTACTTTAAAGCCAATTGTGTATCTTGTTTTTGTTTTCCAAAGAGATATGACATCCGCTTTATCTTTTAAGTATTCAGGTAGATGAAGATCAATATTGTTATTCTCCGCCATAACGATTAGTTGGTCTAAATCGTGGGTCTTTTGAAACGAAATACCATGTAACGAGAAAATATGTTTGATTGCTAATTCAATTGATTGCTGAATATGGTAACCGATGATATTAAGTTGTTCTTCATCGTTTGAAGCCATTTTGAAAAGGATTTTTGCGGTTTTAAGGTTTGACAACGCTTTTTCGTAATATGTATTAGCGAGCATATACAACAACCCCTTTCTTCATAATTTCTTCAAGCATTTCTTTAGAGACAGTGTAGTTGGTCCAAAGATCAACAGGTTTCTCTACGCTGTATTTTTTGATGTTTACATCATTGTTTAGTTCAACATATAGGTCGATGTCAGATTCGTAATTGCATCTTTCTTCTACTGATGAGCCAAAGACTATGACTTTTGTGACTTCTTTGTATTGTTTGATTGTTTTAAGGATTTCTTCAATCGATTCTTGTTGCAACGGATGAATCTTTTCGTTGTTTCTGAATTTGTGTTTATTTATAACATTGAATCTTTTTTGAGGCTTCCTTATGTATTTAGTAACATCAAAATATTCTTCTTCTGTTACTTCGTCTTGAATCAATGAAAGTAGATATGGGAGAGGTTCTGAATCATGTTGTTCCCACTTCTGAATTGTTCTAAGAGGTATATTAAAAAATTCCGCAAATTCTTTTTGCGTCATTTCTTTCTTTTTACGCAATTCTTTGATTTCCATAACAAAATTATACTCTACTAGAGTAGTCTTTCAATATGATGCATGGTCAAAAAGGCATGATATTATTTGAGCACACCTGGTATCAATGACCTATAAATCATAATCTCAAAATGGGTTTAGGGTTCTTTCGATTGAGCTAACAACAACTGTAATTCAAGAGTATTTTGTTGACAAGAACATTAATGTAAAAATTTATTTTGCCTTATTAGTTAATTTAATGTTGTTTCCAAATTCAAAAAGGCGATACCCTTCACTAACGTTGAGCATGATCGAGCCGTCTTTAAAAGATAAATATGTGCCCAAGACCATATCACCATCAGGGAATACAATGGAAAAATGCTTATTTTCTAAGAAGTTGAAATCAAATTTTTCCCCGAATAGCCTGCCTTCACACGACCATGTTGGAGAATACTTATAGTAAATATGGAGATTATCAAATTCATCTTGCCAGCCAGAATTAATAAAATATTTAGCATCAAGATTGTTTTCGCTTAACTTTCTTTTTTCTAGAGTTAAATGTTCTCCGTAACACGGAAATTCTTCTTGTAGTCCTTTGGTTCTAATTATCATTTTGCTCTCTGAACAATAATCAATTGGAAAACTTGCCCTCACCATCATTCCCATTTCTGTTTTAATTAAAAATGACAAATCGCAATAATAAGTCGTAAAACAAAACTCGCCTTCCAGTCTTTCTTCTCCTAATAAAATAGATCCAAGGCCTGCATTTTTGCTAGTTCCTTGAAATGTGAATTCAATTAAATTATTCGAATCAGACCAATAAACATTATTTTCTAATGAGTTTTTTACTCTATCACTTATTCTGTCGCAACCATTTAGAAAAAACGCCGAAGAAACAATAAGAACGATTTTTAAATACAATGTTTTATTCATAAAGTTAGTCATAAAAATGATAAGAAGAGATTATTTTTTGTGAGGCATCGGTTTCTGAAAACTTATCGATGCATTGATAAGGATATTCGTAAACTCCTATGTATTCCTCATCGTTTGAATTATAACAGCAGAAAAAACTGTTTATAATATGTCTATTGAAATACACAAAATGAGCACCCTCAGAAAAGACAATTATGCCGTTAGTTAAAACGCGGTTCCAAAAACGTACAAGGTGATTCATCAATACTTGGAATTTCAGAGTTCACGCTATGTATTGCTGCTACAGCCAATGCGCTTGCCAAAATTGCTGTAATTAAATTCATATGACTATAGTATCAAGAATAGACTCTTTTTCAATAAAATTTCTACTGCCTTTCTAATCAAAAAGGCGTGAAACTTATTTCACGCCCAGATTTAATTTTGTGTTTATTTTTAGAATAAGCCAGAGATGTTGCCGTCTTCATCGACATCGATGTTGTTTGCAGCAGGAACTTTTGGGAGACCTGGCATTGTCATGATATCGCCTGTTAACGCGACGATGAAGCCTGCGCCTGCGCTGACTTTGAGGTTTCTTACTGTAACTTCAAAGTTTTCTGGAGCGCCTAGTTTATTTTGGTCATCGGAGAAAGAATATTGGGTTTTTGCAACGCAAATTGGGAGATTTCTGAATCCGAGTTCTTCAAGTCTTTGAGCTTGTTTCTTTGCGGTTGGTGTAAGAACTACGCGTGTGCCGCGATAGATCTTTTTGACGATTTCGTCGAGTTTGGCTTCGATTGAGTTATCAAGGTCATAGCTGAAGCTGAAGTCATTTGGTTCTTCGCAAAGGCGGACTACTTCTTCTGCAAGCTCGATACCACCATTTCCACCATTAGCCCAAACAGTTGAGAGTTTGACGTTGACTCCAAGTTCTTTGCACTTTCTATCGACGAGCTCGATTTCTGCATCGGTGTCGGTCGGGAAGCGATTGATTGCGACAACGCATGGGAGATGGTAGACGGATTTGATGTTGTCGATATGTCTAAGAAGGTTTGGAAGACCTTTTTCAAGTGCTTCGAGGTTTTCGTTTCCAAGTTCTGTCTTCTTTAAACCACCATGCATCTTAAGGGCTCTGACAGTTGCGACCATGACGACGCAGTCTGGTTTGAGGTTAGCTAAGCGGCATTTGATGTCTAAGAATTTCTCAGCACCTAAATCTGCGCCAAAGCCTGCTTCTGTGACTGTGTAATCAGCAAGAGACATTGCCATGTTTGTTGCTGTAACAGAGTTACAACCATGGGCGATGTTAGCAAATGGGCCACCATGGACGAAGCACGGGGTGCCTTCTAAGGTCTGGACGAGGTTAGGTTTGATTGCGTCTTTAAGAAGAGCGGTCATAGCGCCGACAGCGTGGACATCTTTTGCAGTGACTGGTTTGTCATCGTAGGTGTAGGCAATGATCATTCTGCCAATTCTTTCTTTGAGGTCGTTGATACTGGTTGCTAAGCAGAAGATTGCCATGACTTCACTTGCGACTGTGATATCAAATCCATCTTCTCTTGGGGTGCCATTGATTTTGCCACCAAGGCCATCGACGACGAATCTAAGCTGGCGGTCATTCATATCAAGGCATCTCTTGATGACGATCTTACGTGGGTCAATGCCAAGAGGGTTACCTTGCTGGATTGAGTTATCAAGAAGAGCGCAAAGAAGGTTGTTTGCGCTTGTGATAGCGTGGAAATCGCCTGTGAAATGGAGGTTGATGTCTTCCATTGGGACGACTTGGGCATAACCGCCGCCTGCAGCACCGCCTTTGATACCAAAGACCGGGCCAAGAGACGGTTCTCTTAATGCTGCCATGGCGTTTTTGCCGATTTTTCTAAGACCATCGGTTAAACCGATGCTTGTTGTTGTTTTACCTTCACCTGCTGGGGTTGGGGTGATTGCGGTGACAAGAATTAATTTGCCTTTCTTGCGACCTTCTTTTAAAAGAGCGTAATCGACTTTTGCCTTGTATTTGCCATATGGCTCAAGGTATTTGTCTTCTACTCCTGCGACTTTTGCGATGTCAAAGATGTTTTTCTTCTGACACTGCTGGGCGATTTCGATGTCTGTAAGCATTGTTATTTCCTCCTAGCACTACTTATTTTTTGAAGAATTCGACAGC
>JAZLMH010000011.1:0-46947 GCA_045598525.1 Bacilli bacterium
AGCATTAGGAGAAATCTTATGAAAGTCAGACCATCCGTCAAACCTATCTGCGATAAGTGCAAGATCATCCGCCGTCACGGCGTTGTCATGTGCATTTGCCCAAATCCTAAGCACAAGCAGAGACAAGGTTAATTTAGGAGATTAAAAAATTATGGCACGTATTGTCGGAATCGATATTCCATCCGAGAAGCGTATTGTCGTCTCACTTACCTACATCTATGGTATCGGCGACACAACCGCTCAAAAAATCTGTAAAGATGCCGGCGTCAGCGAAGACATCAGAGCAAAAGACTTAACTGATGAACAGCTCGTCGCTCTTAGAAACGAAGTCGCTAAATATCACACAGAAGGTGACTTACGTCGTGAAGTCGCTATGAACATCAAGCGTCTTACCGAAATCGGCTGCTACCGTGGCAAACGCCACCGTCAGGGTCTTCCAGTCAGAGGTCAGAGAACCAAGACTAACGCTCGTACCCGTAAAGGTAAGAGAAAGACCATTGCTAACAAGAAGCAGGCCACTAGATAAGATAGGAGGCATTGAAAAATGGCAGATACAAAGAAAAAGGGCAAGAAAACTACCGCCCGTAAGAAGAAAGTTAAGAGATCGTTCACTAAAGGTGTCGTCCACATCCACGCCACCTTCAATAACACCATCGTCACAGTCACTGACCCACAGGGCAATGTCATTGCTTGGTCAAGTGCAGGTGCTCTTGGTTACAAAGGCGCAAAGAAAGCAACCCCATTTGCTGCTCAGTTAGCAAGTGAAGCTGCTGGTAAGAGCGCATTCGACCAGGGACTCCGTCAGGTTGATGTTGACGTTAAGGGTCCAGGCCCAGGCCGTGAAAGTGCAGTTCGTGCATTAGCAAACGTCGGCCTCCAGGTCATGTCCATCGTCGACACCACTCCAATCCCACACAACGGTTGCCGTCCTCCAAAGAGGCCACGCGGCTAGTCCCTACAGCTTACTTACATAAGTAGGGAAAGATTAATAGGAGGAAAATTAAATAATGGCAAACCCAAATATCGACGTTAAAGCGGAAGAAATTCGTCTTCCTAACCCTTTCCAACCAATCACATTCAATGTTGATGTGAATGATGAAGCAGAACACTATGCTCGCTTCGTTGTCGAACCTCTTGATAGAGGCTTTGGCATTACATTAGGCAACTCACTTCGCCGTGTCTTGCTCAGCGCTCTCCCAGGAGCAAGCGTCTTCGCAGTTCAGATTGAAGGCGTCCGTCATGAATTCACCGCCATCCCAGGCGTTGAAGAAGACGTCACAGCCATCATCCTCAACCTCAAAGACCTCGTTCTCAAAGTTGATAGCACAACAAGCGAAACAAAGACCCTCACTGTTGACTTCAAAGGTCCTGGTGTCTTAAAAGCTAGCGACCTTAAGCTCCCACCAATGGTCAGCGTCATCAACAAAGATCTCGAAATCGCCCACTTAAATAGCGAAGGCCATCTCGAAATGAACATCTTCGTTGGTCAAGGACGTGGATTCATCACCAGTGAAGGAAACAAACTTGAACGCAAAATCGACACCATCGGCGTCATTCCAACTGACAGCAACTATAGCCCAGTTATCAAAGTCGCCTTCAATGTCGAACCAACCCGTGTTGATCACGATTCCAAGTTTGACAAACTCACCCTCGAAGTTACCACCAATGGTTCAATCAAGCCTCACGAGGCTGTTGCCATGGCTGCACAGCTTCTTGTGGCACACTTCCAGGAATTCATCCGTCTCGATGATGCTGTTAAGAACTACAGACTCATCAAAGAGGAAGTCAAACCTGAAGAAAACAAATACCAAGGCATGATGATCGAAGAACTCGATCTCAGCGTCCGTAGCAACAATTGCTTAAAGCGTGCTGGCATCAGCACCGTCATGGAACTCACCCAGAAGAGTGAAGATGAAATGATGAAGGTTAGAAACCTCGGCAAGAAGTCGCTTAAAGAAGTGAAAGAGAAGCTCGCACAATACGGACTTCACTTCCGCGATTACGTAGGAGAATAAACAATGGCATCACAAGGTAGAAAAAACGTTCACGGTAAAGCCGGCGTCCGTTTCAAAACTGGTTACACAGCATCCAAGAACAAAGCTATGCTTCGTAACGTCGTCAGCGAATTAATCGTTCACGGCCACGTTAAAGTCACAAGCGGAGTCACTCAGGAACTCGTCACCCTCGCTGCTAAGATGGTCACATTCGCTAAACAAGGCGATGTCGCTGCCCGTCGTGAAGCTGCTAAGGTTGTCCGTCCAGGCATCGTCGACGCTAATGGCGTTGAAGCACTCGACAAGCTCTTCAGAGAACTCGGTCCTAAGTTCGCAAGCCGTAATGGTGGTTACACCAGAGTTTACAAACTCGGTGCACGCCAGGGCGACAATGCTCAGGTCGAACTCGTTGAATGGGTTGACTAATCAGTCTAACTTAATCATTAAGCCTCTCTAGTTATAGAGGGGCTTTTTCTTATGAGCGGTGTCAAAGCGCAGATCACCTAAAACCACCTTCCATGCGGGTGAGAGATGAAGAAGAGAAACTGTTGGCGTAGGTCCTTTACCCAGGAACTCCGGAGGAAGGCGGAAAGCCATGTCTTATTAGACGCCGTTTCTATTTTTTCGGCCATTTAGCTTATTTTATTGAAATCCCCAAGACGTTATAATTTAGTTAAGTAAATTATGGTGGAAACACTGAAGGGAGAGTAAAGCGATGGCTGATTTGGTTTCTTTGAGTGTGGCCCATGTCCCAAACAAGACGAGATACGTTTCAGGTGATTTTTTTGAAAAATACGGCATGACGATCAGAGCGCATTACTCGGAGGGCTCACCAGGGAATCCGAATACACATATGATGCCCTTGGCAGGCTTGTTTCCTGCTCATCCAACGGAGACGAGAAAACATACTCCTATGTCGACGGCACAGTTGTGGGAGGGGCATTGGGAAGGATGTCCGCGTTTGGCGGCGTGAATATGGGATACGATGAGAAGGGTAGGTTGACAAGTTTCGGTGGAGTCTCGATCTCATACGACCCGTACGGTAACACGATTTCCAAGGGCGAAGTTTCTTTCTCATGGGAGAGGGGAACTCTCCTTGCATCGGCCGGCTCGTCGTCATTTACCTACGATTACCGTGGTCTTAGGGCTACGAAGCTGTCGTCGGGCGTCAGACACAGATACAGCTATGTTGGGTCCGCCCTGGCAGGCGAGGATGTTTACTCATCATCGGGGATTCTGATGAGGAGGCTGAGGTACTTCTATGACCGCGACGGCCTATGCTCGCTTAGGGTGTACGAAGGGAGGAACCAAGCGAAGGATTATGTGTACATCAGGAACCCTTTCGGCGACATAGTCGGCCTCTGTGATGAGGATGGACTATGCGCGCTTTATGGGTATGACGCATGGGGAAATTGCACCGTGTACAACCCGAATGGTACCGAAAATGCGTCTCCTTCATTCATAGGGAACGTCAACCCTTTCAGGTATAGAGGCTATTATTATGACGTTGAGACAGGCCTCTACTGGTTATCCTCACGTTACTATGACCCAGAGATAGGAAGATTCATAAGTCCTGATAGTGTGGATTATCTAGATCCAACAAGCATAAATGGATTAAACCTTTATGCGTACTGTAATAATGATCCGCTGAACTACTGTGACCCTTCAGGACATTTTGCTATTCTTTCTTTTTTGGCTGGGTTGGGAATATCTGCTTTGATAGGTGCGGTTGTAGGCGCAACAGCATATACCATATCTGAGGGATTTTCATATGCAATAACAGGAGAATGGTCTTGGTCATGGGCTCAATTTGTCGGCAATACTTTGGGTGGTGCACTTGGTGGAGCTCTATCTTTTATAAGTCCTGCGGCATCGTCGGTACTTATTGGGGGATTGACCGGATTTTCATCTACTGCTTTCAGTATGATTTTACAGAATCAATGGGAGGGAACCGATTATTCAGTAGGACAAATAATTGGAACATCAGTTTTTGCTGGATTTATTTCGGCTGGTGCAACTGGATTGACAAATGCAATTAAAATACCAGGACTAAATTCAGGCAGAAATTCGTATTCTGCAATATCTAAACAAATTGTTACAAAATTTCATAATGGTACAATTTCAAAAATTTCATATAACACCTTTTCGAAAATGCTAACATACAATTTAACAGGTAATTTAATTGGTTCTTTTGTTAGTGGGTTGATGGACGCTTTTGATATTAACGACGATTTTGCAAGAATAATAGGAGGTTGCTTTTGATGGTAAGGAGATATTTTCGCTTTTCAATCGATTCGGTTATACTTCAAATAATTACGCTTTTATTCGTCTTTACTGGTCTTTATTTCGCGATTTTAACTACAAGAGAAATAATTAATGAATTTATTCAGGGAGATTTTAAAACGATTCTTTTATTTATATCGATTGTTTATTACTTGGGAAGTATGCTGTTTATTTATGTTGAATTAACGTTTTTGATTGGCAATATTTGTCTTGATGTTGAAAAGATATGTGTTTGTGGCGATATTAGATACGGTCGAGAAAAGCTGCAATATCCCACTTCCATTAATTATGTTGATATCGTCAATGTTGAAATAGTTCCACTAAAAAAGAATTCTAAGGGACAATCTGCTTTATTGGCTAGGTCAATACCTTATTTGGTTATTACTAATAAAAAAGGAAAAAAGTTTAGATTCGGATTGCATTTTATGTCCAAAAAATCTGTTAAAAGTGTGCTAAATGAATTATCAAAAAAAACTGAGGAAATAAAAGGCTTTCAATTTGATTCAGAGAAATTATTTAACGATTTTTTAAATGCTAGATTAGCTGTAAAATAATATGTAAGCTGGGTATCACAGTTACTAAACTTGCGATGGTTCAAACTGCTGCCACAGAATTGTGGCTAGTCTTATCTTGTTTACAAGATTGGACTGATGCAGATTGATGCCACTCTTATCTTGTTTACAAGATATTTGCATTTTTTAAAGAAATATGTGAGAAAATACGAACTTTTGATAGCCAAAATTACCTATATAGTAGGAGGTGTGTTAAAGGAAACAACTACAGCACCACATATAGGAGAAATTGAATATAGGGTTACTGAATCTAACAAGGATGAACAAAAACTAGTAAAAAACTCAAAGGATGATGTTTGAGAAATACTGCAGGTACAACAACTTTCAGGTAAAGGAAATCTATATTGACGACGGCTAGTCGGGCTGTTTTCTTGTGAGGCATCGATGAGTGCCTTCCATACGTGTGAGAGGCGAAGAAGCGGAGACGCCAAACGAAAACATGAACCCATGCATGATGGCGTTGCTAAATTTCCTTTGCCGGGAAGAGCCCTATCGCATATCAAGTGAACCGTCGGCGTAGGTCCTTTACCCAGGAACTCCGGAGGAAGGTGGGAAAGCCATGTCTTGTTAGACACGGATTTTTATTTATACTTATTACGTATGTTTAAAAATTTTGTATTTGATTTAGATGGCACCCTCTTAGAAACCCTCCCTGACATTTGTTTAGCGATGAACGGAGCGATGGAGAAGTGCGGTTACCCATATCGTTACGATGTAGTAAGCGCAAAACGCTTAATCGGGGACGGCGTAGACAATTTAATTCACCGCGCTTTAGATAACAGCGACTCAGAAATGACATTTAACACGCTTAAACCGGTCTTCATGCCGCTTTATAAGGCATATCAAGGAAAGACTGGTGGAACGATGAAAAACGCCGTAGAGGCCCTTTCTAGGCTTAAAGAAATGGGCGCTAAGCTTTTTGTCTGCACCAACAAACCAAATCCTCTTACAAAAATCATATTAAATGACCTTTTTGGAGAAAATATGTTCGACTTCATAAAAGGCTTAGATGAAGGGGAAGCCCCAAAGCCAGACACACATAATATTCGCGCAATCTTAGATGGTTATAACCTCAAAGAAGAGGAGACACTTTTCGTTGGCGATTCCATGACCGATTATAAAACCGCAAAGAATGGCAACCTTGCTTTCTGCCTTTGCTTATATGGGTATGGAACTTATACAGATGAATTTAAAGCGATAAGTGATTATCATATCAACGATTTAATGGAATTGATTGAATTAGCAAAATGAGCATATTTGGCAAAAAGAAGAAAAACGAAGGACTTCAGTTGCCTTATTCAATAGTACTTTCCCTTGGGATCTTCCTTTTGACTTGCCTCTTCTCAATTTGCTTTGCTAATCCAGCATATAACCCATCCTCTGGAACAACTTGGCAAACAAACCCAACATGGCTCACTTGCTTCTTAGCAGGCGGCTATGGATTATTGTTTATCCTTGATTTCGGTATTCGTTATTCTTTTAAAAAAGAAGACGATGAAAATAAAATCACGCCTTGGATCTATTTCGCTCTTGGCGTAGTTGAGTTCGTCTTGATTCTAGTTGTTATGATTTGTTATTTCGTTGCTTTCCCAGGCGTAAGAGAAGGATCATCGTGGTTTGGTAGAATCGCATCCGCAATTGTGGTTTGTCTTCTCTGCCTATTTAATATTTTAACGAGAATTCCTCAGTACCTAGATTTCAAAGGAATGTTTGAAAACGAAGGCCATGATTTGATTAACCTCACATTGATCGGAGCCTTGACCATAGCTCCGCAGCTCATGCTTCTTGCTCTTTTCCAAGAACATGAGAATAGGGATACCGCAAAAGCGGCGTGCATATTTGTTATCGTGATGTGCGTAATTGTGCTTCTTGTTCCTTTTTTCACAACAAAATTCTTTAAAAACAAGAAACAAACACATACGTTCTCTGCTTTGTTCGCTGGAGCGATGACAGTCATCTACTTAATTTTCATGGTCGTCTTCCATAAGCATTACACACAGGAAATCGATCCAATCACTTACAAGGAAGTCTACTGGGCTATGTTTGTATATGGTTACTGCATGTTAGTATCGGTAGGGGTTGGAGCGTATCACGGAATATGCTTATATCTTTCTAAAAAACGATAAAAATCACTGGCAAAAACCACACAAAATACAAAAAGCATCCATTTGACGGATGTTTTTTCGTTTCAGAAGCCAAGTAATAATTCAAAGATTCAAATCTTTGATAGTAGTTTCTTTCGAGAAAAATAGTAAACTATAGCCATATGAAAGAACTCAAGATTTTTAACTCGCTTGGTATGAAGAAAGAGACCTTCACACCTTTAGTACCTGGAAAAGCCTCTATTTATTGCTGTGGACCAACAGTTTATAACGATCCTCACGTTGGTAACTTCCGTCCTGTCGTCACTTTTGACGTCCTTAGAAGACTTTTAATCCATCTCGGATACGAAGTCACCTTTGTTAGCAACTACACCGACGTTGACGATAAGATTATTGCAAGAGCAAAGGAACTTGGAATCACAGAAAAAGAATTGACCGTAAGCGTTATTGCTGAATACCGTAGGCTCGTTAGTGAGGTCGGCGCTCTTCAACCAGATGAGACACCAATGCCTACTGTCTATATGCCTGAGATTATCAAGTATATTGAAGAGCTTGTTGAAAAAGGAGCCGCTTACGAATCCGGCGGAGACGTTTATTTAAGAGTTAAATCAATCCCGCAGTATGGCGAATTAAGCGGAAACGCTATTGATGATCTTGAGTCAGGGGCACGTATTGCCGTTGATTCCAAAAAGGAAGATCCTCTTGATTTCGCTCTTTGGAAGAAAACAGAAGATGGCATCAAATGGCCAACAAAGTGGAGCGATGGAAGACCTGGATGGCATAGTGAATGCTGCGTCATGATTGATTCTATTTTCAGAAATCAAAATGGCTTAATCGATATCCATGGTGGCGGTTTCGACTTAAAGTTCCCTCACCACGAGAATGAAATGGCTCAGTCCAAGGCTCATAACGATAACAAATTAGCTAATTACTGGATGCATAACGGATTTATTAACATCAACAATGAGAAGATGTCCAAATCACTTGGTAACGTTATTCTCATGAAGGATGTTGTCAAAGAATATGGTGGCGAAGCCTTTAGATTAATGCTTCTTGCTTGTCATTACCGCGCTCCAGCTTCATTTAGTGTCGATACAATTAAGGAAGCACAAACAAAATACAATCAGTTAACAATGTCGCTTCGCAAGAGCGCTGTTGCTCTCCAGCTCGCTGGCATTGAAATTGATGGACTCAAACCAAATAACGAAGACGCATTCTTGGATGCTATGTGTGACGATTTAAATACACCAAACGCATTAGCCGTTCTTTACGAAGAAAATAAAGCCCTTAATCAATTCTTAAGAAGCCGCCCTCTTGATTTAGAGAAGCTCGGAGAATCGTTTGCTAGGGTTCGTTCTTATTGCGAAGTTCTTGGCATTAACGTTAAGATTCCTCATCTAACAGAAGAGGATAAGGCGCTCTATAAAGAATATGACGAAGCCAAGGCTAACAAGGATTTTGCAAAGAGTGATGAACTTAGAGCAAGAATGATTGAAAGAGGAATTTTCTAAAAATTTCTTATTATCAGAAACATTGACAAAATAACTCGACCAAGACTAAACAAGCGTCTTACCCCTCATCCATAAAACAAACAAAAAACAACAAGGATAAATACAAATGGCTCTTCCTGTCAGAAAAAAGCAAAACAATAATAAGTCCAGCACAACTTACGGCATCAATAGCGTACGCGAAAGTTTATTAAGCGGAAACGTCACTACTCTTTATGTTTTAGAGAGGATGAATCGCCATGAGTTGGTTGATCTGGCGAAGAAGAACGGCGTGAGCCTTCAGTTTGTCGACGAGAAAACCCTCGGCAATATTTCGGGCTCCAATCATCACCAAGGCTTTGTAGCTAAAGTCAAAGGTTATGAAACATATTCTCTTGAAGAACTACTTGCTTCGGTTAAAGGTAAAAAAGAACCGTTATTCCTCCTTCTAGATGGTATTGAAGATCCACACAATCTAGGCGCTATCCTTAGGACCTGTGATGCATTTGGGGTTGATGGCGTAATCATGAAGAAGAAGGGTGAAGTTCAGCTTAATCCTACGGTTGCACGCGTTTCTACAGGAGCAATAAACTACGTTAAAGTGGCTGTTGTTGCTAACTTAACCCAAGCGGCAGAAACCCTTAAGAAAAACGGTTTCTGGATTGCTTCAAGTGATGGAGAAGCTACCCAGAGTTATGACGAAATCGATTATAAGTGCCCAATCGGTTTGGTTGTTGGTTCTGAGGGATTTGGTATCTCCCATTTACTTTTAGAACACAGTGATTTCATTATAAAAATTCCTATGGTTGGACACGTTAATTCGCTTAATGCATCTGTGTCAGCCGCAATTCTTATTTCCCAGATCTCATTAGCTAGAAAATAGTGAGAGGACTACATTATGAAAAAGAAGCCAAAAAAGGCGTCGTTTTCAGAATTCCATGATTACGACGAGAGCCTTTTGCTTGCCTCTAGGGCAGGAAATTTTAGCGCAGGCAACGAATTGCTCAAAAGATTCTTTGATATGCGTTATTTGTTGGGGAAGGTTTTATCTCCAACAATAGTAAAACTCCTTGATTCGTGGGAGTTTAACCATGCTTTCTTTGATGCATATAACAGCACATGCAGATTTTATCTTCACAATAGAGGATCAACAGTAAGAACTTATTTTAAGACCGTTTTGAAAAACGCTTTAATTGCAGAAGCCTCTAGTAGCCAAGTTCATCAAAGGCTAAGAACGATATCATTAGACCAATTTGACTTTTCCCAGGAAGGAAACTCTTATTGCCTAAATGATATAGTTCCTTCGGGCCAAGACCTATTAAGCGATGTAACTTATTACGTGAACTACATGGAAACCGTAGGAAAGTTCGTTGAAAAAGATTTTGGCCTTTCGAAAATGGACAAAGCCATAGTTAGGCTTAGAGCTGATGGACTTGCTTTTGAAGAAGTGGGAGAAGTTCTTTCGATTCCTGCTTCAAGGGCTAGAATCGGTTTTCAAAAGTTTTATAAGACCGCTTTAGACGCTATAAAAACCACTTCTTCAGATAAAATAAGAAGAGATCTTGATAGACTGCTTTAGTTGGGTTTTGCCAAGGATTTTATATTAATTCTCTAGCAAAACGCGAATATAATGCTTGAATAGACTTTTCAAAATCGTCATTGGAAATGCCAACGATGATGTTGATTTCAACACGTCCTTGGTCAATAAGTTTAATGTTGATTTTTTCCTCACCGAAGATTGAAAGAAGACGGCCTGATGAGCCAGGTTTCTTCGCCATGTTTTGGCCAACGATTGCGACTAATGCAATATCGTCATCCTGAGTGATAGAAACAATTTCAGGGATTGTTTCGAAATCGCTGATTAAAGAGCCAAGCTGCTCTTCTGCTTTCCTTTTATCAACAATCACTGAGAATGAGTCAATTGATGTAGGAATGTGTTCGACAGGAATTTTGTGTTCGTAGAGAACGTTAAGAATTTTTCTTATGACATCAAGCTTATCGGATGTGAGTGTCTTAACGAAAGTAAGGGCCATGAAGCCTTTTCTTCCGGTGAAACCTGTGACAAGGTGGTGTCCTTCTCTTGCGTCTTTTTTGATTAATGTGCTGCCTTCCTCAGGATTGTTGGTGTTGAGTAGTTCAAGTGGAATGCCTTTTTCTAATAATGGAATGATTGTTGCTTCGTGAAGAACCTGGGCGCCTGAATAGGAAAGCTCTCTTAATTCATCATAAGAGATTTCTTTAATGCGGCGTGGATTTTCGACGAGCCTTGGATCTGCCATATAGAAACCACTAACGTCTGTAAAGTTTTCATATAAATCAGCAGCTACAGCGTCTGCGACATAAGCGGCAGTGACGTCTGAACCGCCACGGCTAAGCAAACCAATCGAACCATCAGGATTTGTACCATAGAATCCAGGAATAACGACCTTCTCTGCCTTTGCGACAGCATAGGCAATGTCGTTTCTTGTTTTTTCTAAATCTACTCTTCCGTTTTCCTGAAAGTGAATAAGGTTACGGCTATCGATAAATGTGTAGCCAAGATAATCCGCTAAAAGAAGAGCAGAGAAGTATTCTCCACGAGAAACCAAAGCTGGCTCAGTGATAATATCTTGAGCAAGTGCTTTTTCTATAGCGTCAAGAGGATCTTCAACATTACATGAAAGACCCAAATCTTTCTTAATAGAAATGATACGTTCTTTGACTTTTTTAATATCTTTTGTTTTGTATGCGCGAATCAAAAGGTCGGTGACTTTTTCTGGCTCTGCTTGGCTTTTGCCAGGGGCTGAAACAATGATGACCTTTCTTGCTTCGTCGCTTTCAATGATCGCTTTGACTTTGGCGAACTGCTTTGCATCAGCAAGAGAGGAACCGCCAAATTTACAAACTTTAAGCATTTTCTCTCTCCTTGATGAGTTCTCTTACGATCTGGACAGCGTTTGCGGCAGCGCCTTTTCTTACGTTATCAGCAACGCAATAGATAAGAAGTCCGTTTTCACAGCAAAGGTCTTTTCTGATTCTTCCGACATAAACTAAATCGTTGCCGGCAGCGATAGTGGATGTTGGATAGATATGGTTCTTTGGGTCATCTAGGACCTTGATGCCTGGATAAGCTGCTAAAACTTCGCGAGCTTCTTCAGGTGTGACTGGTTTTTCTAATTCGACTTTGATTAATACACCGTGTGCTACTGGAACTGGAACGCGGATGCATGTTGCGGAAACTGGGAGGTTTGGTAAATGAAGGATCTTACGTGTTTCATTAACCATCTTCATTTCTTCTTTTGAATAGCCGTCATCAAAGAAGACATCGATTTCAGGGATGCATGTGTGGGAAATATCGTATGGATAGAAACCTGTTGGCTGACCTTTTTCAGCGCCTTCCCAGTCGTTAAGACCGCGCTTTCCCGAACCTGAGACAGCTTGGTATGTAGCATAGTTAACACGGACTAAGCCAAATTTATCGGAAAGCGGTTTAAGAGGTAAAACTGATTGAATTGTTGAGCAGTTAGGGTTGGCAACAAGTTTTCTCATGCTCTTGATATCCGCGAGGTTAATCTCAGGAACGACAAGAGCGCATGTTGGTTCCATTCTCCAGTATGAACTGTTGTCAACAACATAAGCTCCTTCCTTTTCAGCGATAGGTCCCCAAATTCTTGATGGCTCACCGCCAGCTGAGAAAAGTGCGTAATCAACGCCGACAAAGCAGCCTTCTTCTAATTTGCGTAATGGATATTCCTTGCCTTTGAATGTGACCATTTTGCCAACGCTTTTTTCCGAAGCAAAAAGGCGTAATTCACCAATTGGCAAATCGTATTCTTCCATTACCTTTAAAAATGTTCTGCCTACAAGACCTGAGGCACCGACGACTGCAAATGTGTACTGTTTCATTGTTCTATCTCCTTTATTATTAGTGCGTAACGTTTTAATTTTTCTGCGTTTGGATTAATTAAAACGATTCCGTTTTCATCATTTTCCTCATAACAGATATAAGTTCCTGATAAGTATTGTGATACTTTTCCTTTCTCTCCAATCTTATCTAGCTGCATCTTGTAATCAGCTAAAATACGTTCAATATCTTGCATGATTGCATCAGCGGTTGGATAACATCCGGCTCCTGGGCCTTGGAAAGTGATCTCACCTGTTTTTGAGAACACTGCCGTAGCAGCGTTGATTTCATTTTTATTTTGTCCCATGAATGATTCCTGCTTAACAAGTGTAGGGACAACCATGGCTTTATATTCATCTCCATCCTTGGCGATACTTCCGATAAGTCGGATAACGCACCCTCTAGATGCTGCTTCTTCAATGATTGCAGGGGTTATATTAGAAATGCCATAGCATGGGATGTCGGCTGTATCGAAAGATTGTTTATAGGCGACCATTCCGATGATCGAAAGTTTCCTTAAGGTGTCTGTTCCTAAAACATCAGCTGAAGGATCGGCTTCAGCAAAGCCTCTTCTTCTTGCGTCTTTTAAAGCAACAAAGTAAGGAAGCGAAGTTTCTTCCATTTGCGTAAGTATGTAGTTAGATGTCCCGTTAAGAATTCCATCGAATCTCACGAGTTCATCTTTCTCAGAGGTATCGATAAGTGGGGCGATTAAAGAAACGCCGCCCATACATGACGCTTCAAATTGGAATGTCGTCACGTTTTCCTTCGCCAAGCGTAAGTATTCATCAAGGTGTTTTGATACTGTTTCCTTGTTGCTTGTTACAACGTGTTTTCCTTGCTTGAGAGCATCTGTTATTGCTTTATATGGAAAAGCGTCACCACCCATGCATTCGACGACGATATCGATATAAGGGTCGTTAACTATCTCTTCAAGGGTTGAATACCTATCACCTACAAGCTCTTTGTTCTCAGGCTTGTCCAAAATACGCGTTACTCTGAGCCTTGGGTGTTTGCCAATAACCTCATCAACGCCTTTTCCAATGTTGCCAAAGCCAAGGATGGCAACGTTCATGATCTCTCTTTTTTCCCTTGTAATGTCGGCTTTAATGAACTGATATTCACATGTTGTTTTTCTATTTTCTACAGCAGAAATGATGTTTTTTGCTTGATCTTCGGTTTTATAGAAGATGATTAAGGTAGATCCTGAACCAGAGATGGTCATAGGAAGACCTTCTTTGTCGCAGACATCTTTTACGAGGGCGTAGTCTTTGATTAATTGTGAGCGATAAGGGACATGAATCTTATCCTCGATAGCTAGTTTGATGGCAGATAAATCGCCTTCTTTAAATGCCTTGAGAAGAACTGGAATTCTCTCGGCTTGATATTGCTTGACGTCGAAATCATATGAAGCAGGTAGTATGGCCCTTGCTTCTTCTGTTTTGACGCGCTGCTCAGGAATAAATAAGAGCGCCTTTAAATCGCGGCTAACAGGATGGCCTTTGCACTGGACTTCGCCATAAGCCATATATGCTTCTGATAATCCGCCACGTAAACATGGGGCAGCATTATCTGGGTGCCCCTCCATGGATGAAGCAATTGCTAAGATTTGTTCTTTGGTTGCGATTTGATTACAGATTGCATTTGCACCAAGAAGGCCGGCAACTATAGCCGAAGCGCTGCTGCCTAATCCTCTTGTTGAAGGAATGTTTCTCTCTAATTGGGTGATACGTGCTGGAACGTATGGTAAATTTAAGCGTTTAAAGAATTCTTGATAAGCGACAAGAACAAGGTTTTTGTTCCTTCTTGATTTATATCCAACAACTTCGTCTCTTCTTGTTTTTCTAAATTCAAATTTATTCGAAATTGATAAAGCCAATCCGAGAACATCAAAACCAGGTCCAAGGTTTGCGCTTGTTGCAGGGGTGTTAATTACGAACGTTTCGTTATGGAGCATCTTGCTATGGAAGTTATCCGCAGTAATTTCATAACGTGGAGTTTTATTCTGAAGAGCCTCTTTTAGTTGCTGAGGCATAGGTAAATTAAATTGGCTGTCCAATATTGAAAGAGCTTCTTTTTGGTCGGCGAACGGTTTGTTGAAAGAAGCACAAATTGTATCTGGGAATTTCAAAGGTGAAGCAGTTGAAACGATTAAGCTGAGTTTATCTGTTTTTCTATCGCTTGCAGCTTTATACGCAACCGCTGTATGAGGATCGATTAAGTATTTCTCTTTGTTGAATAATTCTACGATTGATCCAAGACTGTCTTTTTCTTCTACGCAATAGGCTTCGAAATCTTCTCTGATCTTAGCCATTGTCTTTTTGTCTGCCTTGAAGATTTTTTTGATTTTCAGATTCTTCATCCATTTCTTTGTGACCGCGCTTGAGCCACATGAAAGATAAAGAAGTCTTTCGAGGTTGCTAGAAATGAGGATGTCCATAGAAGGTGAAGCGGTTTTTAAAAGATCTCGTCCTCTTAGGTCATAAACGCCTGTAGCTAAGAAATCCGGAAGGATACGGTTTGGGTTAGACGCAACAACGAGCTTATCGATTGGGAGACCCATCTTTTTTGCTAAGAAGCCAGCAAAAACATCGCCAAAATTACCTGTTGGAACAATCGTGTCAATTCTTTCTCCCAACTCAATCTTCTTTTCGTTAACAAGCTGAATGTATGCACTAAAGTAATAAACGATTTGTGGAAGAAGGCGGAAAGGGTTGATGCTGTTAGCACTGCTGAACGCATCTTTCGTCTTTCCTTCG
Organism: Bacilli bacterium; assembly: GCA_045598525.1. Classification (GTDB taxonomy): domain Bacteria; phylum Bacillota_I; class Bacilli_A; order RFN20; family CAG-826; genus UBA4951. The sequence continues at coordinate 15,081 of JAZLMH010000011.1, forward strand.
AGCATGGTTTTCTTAATTAAAGTCTGGCAGTCATCAAAATTTCCGTTAAGAAGGGCAAAAGCGCGGCTCTTAGAAGAAGAGAATGAAAGCATTTGTCTTTCTTGAACATAGGAGATGCCGCCGTTTGGATAAAGAACACTAACTTCAAATTCAGGGTGTTTTCCAAAAGCGCATAAAACAGCGCTTCCTGTATCGCCACTTGTTGCAGTTAAAATGTGAACCTTATTTTTCCCATGTTTTTTCAATGCGACTTCCATCAAGTGTGGAAGAAGGGAAAGAGCCATATCTTTGAAAGTCAATGTTGGACCATGGAAAAGTTCCAAGAAGGTTTTGCCTTCCATGTGTTTTAAACCAACGACTCTTTCTGGGAAGTTCTTTTTTGAATAAGCGGCTTCGATACAATTTTTGACTTCTTCATCACTGAAATCATCTAAATAAGGACGAAGAATCTTGAATGCCAATTCCTGATATGGAAGACCTAAGCAAGAAGCCACATCGATTTGATGAAATTCTGTAGGCAAGAAAAGGCCTCCATCGCGAGCAATGCCAAGAAGCAAGGCTTCTGAAGCGGTGAATAATTTTGTGTTGTTACGAGTACTGAAAAACATAGATAAATAATTATAGAGTAAATTGAGATATATTCTCAATAAACTATCTAACAAACATTTAAAACAATGTCGAAAGGCATTCTTTTTGTGTTAATGATTCCTAAAATTTGTTAAACTTTTTAAGCAAAAGATAGAAGGTAATTATGTCGTTTCAGTTTGATGTTTTATCCATATTGTTCGCAATCATCGCGATTTTATATATGTTTATGGGGTTAAGAAAAGGCTTCATTTACATGTTTTTATACATGGTTTTCCCAATCATTATGGTTGTACTCTCTTTAATCATTGCCCAACCTCTTGGCAGGTTTATCGGAGAGGTCACTCCATTAGGGTCAATGTTTTCCGAGCCATTTATAAAAACCATTTCTGGTCTCAGTAATTATTTTGTGGAACCAAACCCAGGCCGAGATATCCTTGCAACCGTCATTTCCTCTAACAACTACGAAGTAATTGCGGGAATGGGTATTCCTCTGTTTATAGCTCCTATCATGGCGGCAATGATTCTTTCAACGGTTCCTGTAGCACCAAGTGACGTTGAGATTGGAAAATACGTTGGAGAAGGCGCAGCTAACGCAATAATCTTCTTAATCGCAGCGGTCATTGTTTATGTAATCCTCAGCTTGATTTTAAGAATTCTCAAAAAAATGGTTATTAGAAAAAAGAAGAAAGCCGCAAAGGAAGGATTCAAGCTTAAGCCAAACTTTTTGTCTAGAATCATTGGCATGGGTTTAGGCCTGTTCGTTTCCCTTGTTAGCGTCTTTATTATTTCATACGCTCTCGAGCTTCTTTTCCTTCCAGATCCACAATTAAACGCATTCTTAAATTCTTTCTTATTCTTAGACAATCCTGAAAAAATGACTGTTGGGAAGTTTATTATTTTGAACAACCCACTCAAACCTGCTTTATTAGGAATCTTTAAAACTTTCAGATTCTAACGAATTCTATTTGACACCCTTACTTCTTTAAAGTAACATTGACACACGAGAAAGGATAAATATATGGGTAGGGAAAAAGTATTTTTAATTTGCTCTAATTGCCTCTCTCGCAATTATTCGGTCACAAAGCGTGCAGACGATTCTCGCCGCCTTGAGATCAAAAAGTATTGCCCAACTTGCGGATCGCACACAATCCACAAGGAGAGTAAATAAGATAAAAGGGGGTTTAATAATGAATCCTGGTAAGTATTTAAAAGAAGTGGTCAAAGAAGGAAAACGTGTTCGTTGGCCAAAGCGTGATGAGTTATGGCCAGCAATTGCTGTTGTCCTCGTCATCACAATATTTGTTGCGGTCTTCCTTGCATTAGAGGATTTGACAGCACAAAGCATTATCAATCAGCTCAAGGACGCTTTTGGTAAGTAATAGGGGGAAAAACAATGCCAACACAGTTAGGTGAAAAACAGTGGTATATCGTCACCACTTACTCAATGCACGAATCAAAAACAGCAGACAACCTTCGTAAACGTATCGAAACAATGAACATGCAGGATTACATCCTCCGTGTCCTTGTCGCAGAAAAAGAAGAAGAAGTTCTCGATGATAACGGAATCCCAACAGGAAAGACAAAGATGAAGCAGCTCTATCCTGGCTACATCTTCGTTGAAATGATTATGACAGACCAGTCCTGGTACATTGTTCGTAACACACCTGGCGTCACCGGTATCGCAGGTTCTTCCGGCGGCGGTCAGAAGCCAACACCAGTTACACGTGAAGAGATTGAACCAGTCCTTAAGAGAATGGGCATGGTTGATGAATCTATGTATGACCGTTACAACGTTGGTGATCGTGTTAAAGTCATTCATGGCCCACTCGAAAACACAGAAGGTACAATCATCTCAATCGACAAAACTACTGGCGAATGTCGTGTTGATACAATCTTCTTCGGTAGAAGCACTCCAATCGATGTAGACTTCTCCGAAATCGAAAGAATCTAAAAACGAAAGAAAAAAGGTATCTCAAATTCTTGGTATCGAGAATGGATACCTTTTTAATTTTGAGTAAAAACTTTTTTCGTTTTTTGATTTTCAAGCGCTTAAAAAATTCATAGTATCCATCGAATGAATAGATGAGGTTTTATTTTTACATAGTAATGTATACTAGATATACACTACAAAAAGTATTGAAAGATAATTGCAAAGAGTTAGAATTATAAAGACAAGAGCAAAACCTGAGTAATCAGGTGACGCAAAACTAAAGGGCCCAAATTGGGCAGCCAGCTGCCGATTAACAGGGGCTGTTTTTTATTCTCTTGGCCTCTGGCGCGATTCGAAGATGATTCGCAAATTACTAAAAGGGGCTTAGCTCCATCAGACAAAATTTCTGTAATGGTCAAGCAAAACAAAGAATGGAAAAGAAGTTCAAACTAAAAGCAATTCTTCTAGCGCTGCTCTGCATCTTGAACTGCGGAGTTCTTTGTTTTTCTTTTACCGTAGCTTGGTTCACATCGATTAGACAGGCTGAGAACAAAACAGAAACAGGCTTCAAGATTGATAGTCCAAAATACGTTGAAAGCGTTAAGTATTATCAATTCAAGAACAAAGGGCAGGATTACATCGACTTTAATCCCGAGGAATCAGAAAGTTTATCGGACGGAAGAAACAAAAAAGATCTCGGATTCTATAATCTTCTCGACAACAATTATCAGACTTTGATGGAAGTCACTCTTACCGATGACGCGATCGGAGCGGAAGAAATTGATTTATACGCAACAACATTCGCAACCAAGTCACATTTGACAGCTAACGAAACCGGAGCGCCTGACTATCCATTGACAAACGACGAAGGAGAATACAACTCCCTATCGTCGATCATCGACTTTTATGTTTTCTATGGAAGCGATCTTTCAATCGACGACACTAGAATCCGCCTTTATAAAGATGATAATGAGAACAGCGATGAAAGATTCAACTTTATAGATAACGATTATATTGTTGAAGGCAAAACAATCAGACTCGCGAAATTATTCCCTTCTACACTTGTAGAAAATGGCGTTGCTAAATTCTTTATCATGCTTGATTACAATGAAGAGAACTGCGCAAAGATGTACGGTAATAATATTGGTAATGTCGCAATCGAGGAAGGACACTTCCATCAAATCGGAACCGATTTACCAATTTTAGGATTCAAAGCTGATTTTGAATTCAATTTGAAGGTGGCTTAAGACTATGAAGAAGAGTAAGTGGCCCCTTTTAACGCTCGCTTGTCTAACATGCGCGAGCGCGATTAGCTTAATAAGCGCAAGTGTAGCTTGGATCATAGATACAAACCAAATATCCATGAATGAAACAGCCGGTTATACTCAGGGCGCATATTTTGCCCGTGGAAACGGCACTAAAGACGATCCATACATCCTTAATGCTCCTATCCACTTTTATAACTTCGCTTGGCTACAGGACATGGGCAAATTTAATGAACCGGATGATGATGGCAATATTCAAACCGTTTACTTCAAGATGGAAGCCGATTTGGATATGTCAGGAACAGAATACCAAAAGCTTCCACCAGTAGGAACGACCGCCTATCCGTTCATCGGATTCTTTGATGGAGACGGACATTCTATTTCCGGCTTAAAAACATGCAACTCTCTTGGATCTGGTGAAAATGAGATCATACGTAAGCCTTCGATGGTTTCAACGCTAGATAATGCCAATATCATGGGCGTGTTCGGTGTCGTTGGTAGTTATAACGGAGCGCCATCGGACGCAATATACAGCAGTTCTGCCAATGAAATTAAGAATTTGAAGATAAAAGATTATACAATCGCTTCGAGCACATCAAGCCTTCTTTGTGGGGCTGTTGCAGGTTATGTGAACGCAAAAATTACAGATGTAGCAGTTTCTAATTCCGGTTCAGGAATCACATTCATAGTAAATGATGGTACATCCAAACTTGGCGCCTTCGATAACATAAGCGACTTTGGTTTGGTTGGCTACGCAACTCCTAACTTCAAACAAGATATCGGTGACAAGACAGTCAATATTTATAACACGCACGTAGATCACGAAGAGACTGCTTATGTTTTTGCCGGTAGCGAAGAAGGCTGGGGCGGCACTATCTCCATGATGGAAATTTATAAGCGACTCCAGACTTATGAAGGTCAAAACGCAAACAAATCAGAACTTCCGTTCCAAAAGAATAAAATAAGAAGTAAGACAACAACTATAACCGATGGTGGAGCCCCAAACGTTACTTACACTTATCACGACGATATAACCAAAGTTAGGCAATGGGCAGACGCCTCCTATCCTTTAAAAGGACAGGTTGTTTTTAACACAACGGCTGATCGTTACCTTTGGGGCTCGATCAAAGACTTAAGAAGAGCGTATACAGAAAAGAAGGAAACAGTAACGACAGGAGAGACTTATCAGTATATTGGTCAAAACACAACGAATAATCCTTACTATATGTCCGTAACAGGAAACGGTCCAACTTATACAATTGGAAGAACAACGGACATAAATGCTAGGGCTAAGTTTAAAACTGACTCAAATGGCTTTTACTATACGACGATTAATGGCGCAAACGTGTACCTTTATGCAACGTCTGTTCCTAATAATAACAACGGCACAGCAACGTTATATGCAAGCTCGGATCCCATCCAAAATGGACGTTATTATTTTAAAGAGAACGGGGCACAATTGAGGCTCTATAGCTCAACCGGAAACCTCCAAAATAGAGGTTATCTCAGATATAACGGAACTAATGCAACTCCTTTTAACGTTAGAGGTAACAATAATGGCTATGCAGTGTATGGAACATATACTGAAAAAACGACAGACACTGATGTCATTATCGATGATGCAAATTATTATCCTGAGGAAAGATATGGGAAAACATACCTTCCTTTAAATGTTTATGAGACCAACACCATTCCAGAAAAAGACAAAAATACATTCTGGAACGATAGAACTCTCGTTCCAGTTGAACAAAACGTTGGTCAGTATTGTCCGGTTCCAGGTAACACCGCCTACATTGTCGGTGGTAGTAAAGACCATAACATCTCTAGCGATTATGAATCCGGATATCGTTTTAGACAGTTCGGAAACTATCAGCCGTTCGCAAGAACAATGGGGAACAGCAACACATATAACGCAAGTAGACTTCAAGTCATTACTAGAACTCCAGAAACAAACGGATTCACGTTCATTGAAGACCAATATAACAAAGATACGGCCATCGGAACCGGCGTCCCTAGCTGGACATATTTAAACCACATTCCACAGGCAAACAGGGTTAAGCATTCATATGAAGACCTTGGCCTTGAAAGATATTTTGATAGCCGAACAGCTCTAAATAACATTTGTACCACAAACACCAACTCATGGTTTATGCGTTATAACGGACAAGATATCTCCATGGATAACATCATTGAAGCGGATTCGGTTGTCTTAAATAGGCGCTTGTTCACCAATTATCAGCTTCCTGAAAGTACAATCGATTTCCGTATCGCAGAACGAGGCGTTATTAATATGTTCTCTTCAGGCTTTAGAGGAAGTAGCGAAGGCGAAACTTGTGAAGGTTTCTGCTCCTTATATCAAGTGTTCAGAGACAACTCTCAGCGAATCACTGGATTTAAGAGGATCAAAGAAATCTATACCAACTCAAACGATGATTCGGTTGTTTATAGATATTTCACGACAACAACTTCAAATACTGTTGAGAATAAGTACTTTAAATACACCACAGAAGTTGATCCTGTAACAAACTTAATTGTCTCCGAAAGCTACATCGAATCAGCCGCTCTTCCATCAGGTTATGCTCTAAAGTTTGACCTTAATTGGCTTGAGAACCCTGGATTCACCCAAAGCCACGGTGCTTGTTATTACTTTGAATGGCCGGTTAGCCCAGGAGAATACGCAATCGGTTCTATTCCAGGGGGTAAACAATCTGCCTATATGTCTTATCTTGACGTTGGTGCTTCCTCAAAGAAGAGTAAGAGAACAACTGTTTATCTGAAATACACCGTTGAGACAAACGAATATACGATTCCATCTGGAGTGTATTTTGTTAGCGAATTGACAGAAGAGCTTGAGAAAAATAAAACCCTTTGTTTGAAACTTAAGCCAGGATTTGCAGGGGAAATCACAATTTCTGGAACCTCAACATTAACTGAATTATCACGTTATGACGCATATACAGAGCTTAACTTCAAAGAATATGACATGGTCGTTAAAAAGGCGGGGCAAGACCCTCCAATTAAAGTTATCGCAAGCAATAACGAAAAGGTCATGGTTGAGCGCCTAACGATTTTGGATCACCTCAATGACGATACCGAAACTTCCTTTGTTGTTACTGAAACAAGAACAAGTGTTAATGGTGGAGCTGAAAATCTTGTTCGTGAAGGCGTCATGATTGATGCTAGAGGAAACGAGGCTGAATATAATAACCAAACTCTGGATCCTCACGACAATGAAAATATCAAGGATGTTCTCTTTGATTTCTGGTTCTACTTTGTTGATGAAGACACAATCGAAATTAACGTAAGCTTCACAAAGAAACTTGATGATTCGCAAGATGAAGGAGAAGTCTATTATCTTGTTGAAAACCTTGCTGTCGATATTGATACTGGCATTGACCTTGAAATCAATGTTGTCGCAGTGGACGAAGAAGGAACCTATGGCTTGCTCATCAATGGTGAGCTTGTAGCAACAATCTCTACTATCGACTTAGCCGCAACGGCATAAAAATTACCCCTATTCATGTTTAATTGAGTAGGGGTATTTTCGTACTTGTAGTATTATTTATATGCAAATGGATAAGCAGAGTTACTTTACTGAAAAACTAAACTACTACCTTGCAAAAAAAGGTGCTAGCAAAAGCGCTTTGGCGTCTTATTTGTCTTGCCTTCCTTCTTTGGTTGAACTTTGGACAAAAGGAGAAAGAAAACCAGATGAAGAAGTAATGGAAAAGATTGCCTTATTTTTTAAAGTGGATAAGGGAGAGTTTGTTTTTAAAGAAGAGCAAAACTCCGACCAAGAGTCAAAAAGGAAGACGGCAAAACGCCATGTATTAGGTAATTGTACGAGATGCGGGAAACCTATTTATCAAGGTGATATTTTTGGTAAAGGGGAATCAAAACGCATCATTAGAAGTGAGATGTTCAAGAACCCTGTAGAAGAAACCGTTTTCGTTTATGAAAAGGGCGGAAGCGGCTATGAATACTTCTGTGAGAGCTGCTGTGATTATTTGTTACTTCAAAATAAACTTGAACAACAAAGAGACGATAGAGATAGGTTGGCCTTTTTGACAAAAATCAAAAGAAGAGCGCTCGCAATCGGATTAAACACTTTTCTTATTTCTTTTGCCGCGGTCATTCTTTTTATCTTTGACTTGTTTGGATTCTTCCCTTGGTCATTCTCAGATGTCCAAAAATTTGCTTTTGCCGGAGCCTCCATAGGCCTTGGATATTTCGCTTTCTCGCTTGTATATGTTGCTATGTCGGGGAAAACATGGGTCTATAGCGTTATCGCAAAAACTGCAAATGCGCTTTTTGCGTATTTGGTCGGAAACACCGTCACAAGTAAAAACGATATTCTTGCGAATGCTGTTGCACGTGGAATTGTTGTAATTGTTTTAGCTGCTTTTAGTACGGTTTTATTTGCCCCAATTTGCGTTTTAATGGGTATATTCTCAATGATTATCTGGCCTAAAGCCAACAATCAGGTTAACGAAGAAATTAAAGTTCTTAGAAATGAACTATATAAATAAATAAAAAAACGAGTATGATTTCCTAGTTCCTATGGAAAACAAGAGAAACCCTACTATCTACAGATTCTTAACCCTTGCTCTCTACTTCGGGGATGCGTGCTTCACGCCTTTCTTTTCTCTTTATTTTGCGTCTCAGCCTGGATTAAGCACTCTTGAAGTCGCAATTCTTTTAGCGTTAGTTCCTTTCTCTTTCTTTGCAGGAAATTTCTTCTATTCAATATTTGAAACGTCTTGGAAAAGAAACGTTTTCTTAATCAGATTAATCTCGATTTTGGAAGCGGTCTTCTTAATCGCTTTGGCCTATAGCAGATCATTCTTCCTTCTTTTGCCTACAACCATTTTGGCGGCTTTCCATAACTCGTGCATGTTTGGCCTTATTGATGGTATGGGGGCAGGCTCCGCAAAAAGGAGAAATATCCCATTTAGCTTAATTCGTATCATGGGATCTATCGGCTATATCACGGCCAGTATCTTTGCTTTCTTCTTCATGGACAAGATTGGATACACTTGGATGTTCACAATTAGCGCTACGATTATTTTCCTTTGTTTCCCAATTTCGTTTTTACTTGTCCCATTTAAAGGTGACGAATTTGTTAAGCGTGTTGAACTTACTGAGGCCTTCAACGTTGAAAAGAAACCTTTTTTCAAGAACCTTAACCTATGGTTATTCTTAATTTTCAGTGCGCTCTATTATGGTGGTTTAAACAACTATAACTACATCGTTCCGATTTTTATGGAACAGCAAGGCCTTACTCCAGGGCAAACGGCCATCTGGACCGTTGTCCGCGTCTCCGTTGAAATGGTAATCATGCTTCTTCTTCCTTTCTTCACAAAACTTTTCAAAGGCAACAAGAACACACTAATTACGGCTTGTGCGTTTGGCCTTATGGCGCTTCTTTTCAATGCTGTCCTATCGAACTTCCAGGTCATTCTCTGGCTTACGTTCATATCACGAGGATTGGGATATGGATTTGGTCTTGTAGCTATTGTCTTATTTGCCGAAGAGATAGTAGGAGAGAAAGATTGCTCAAAAGCCTGCAGCCTCTCAAACGGCGTTACTTATTGCGTTTGCGGATTGCTAAACCTCATCTCTCCTTTCATTTACGAAAACATTGGCTTCAACGCATATTTCTGGATGGCGTTTATCTTTATGGGATTAGGCGTTGCTGTCTTATTTTTCATCAAACAAAAAAGGGATTCCGTTAAGAAATCCCATGCAAATTTGTAATATTTTTTAGTTTTGGATTTTGGTAATCGTGACATTGATGCCATTATCATCGGCTTCGCCAAATGCTACAGTCCATGGAAGATCTTTTCCGTTGTTCATTAACTCTTTGTTTGAGTAGTAGTAGCTAGGGAAGCTGTTTTTGTATTCGCTTAAGCTGAATGTTGTTCCGCTTGTAAATAAGCTTGTGTTATCCGCGAACATACCGATCTTTGTTCCGTTACGAATTTGAAATTCAGTATCAAAATTTCGCTTCATCTGACAATCTAACATTTGGATAAGACGGAAACGGTTGAAGTTTGGATCAGGTGATTTGGTGAAATATTTGCTAACGTTACTTGCATTATATGCACTTGAGTTACTTTGTGGGATAAAAGCCTGTTCCTTAAGCGCACTATTGAACGTTGAATCGTAGACAGCTTTAGTGGTGCCTTGCTTTATAACGGCCATTCTTGCGTCAACGTGGTAAATACGGACACCATTCTGTGTGAATCCTTTTGGGTAATATGAATATCCGTGGAATGAGTCTTGGTAGTTGAGGTTATCTGGTGTGTAGTATTCCATTAAGATGTACTCATCGAATGCAGTTCCATTCCATCCAGCAGATGTTGGAAGGAGAATTGCTTGTCCAGTAGTTGCACTTGGATTAAGGGTGATAGTAGTGGAATCAGTGATAACGTATGGCTTTGTCCAGCCAAGAGAGAACTTGCTAAATGCGTTATGGTCAATGATGTTGTAGTCCATCATATCGAGCGCACCCATAGGTCCATAGTTCTTTTCTTCTTTATCTCCTTCTTTATAGCAAGAAGCGACATAATAGTCCTCCAAACCCATTAAGTGGCCTGTTTCGTGAACATACGTGTGTGAGTCAATTCCTTCCTCTCCATATCCTGTGTTCATAAAATCATATGAAGCCCAGCAATAAGAATATGCAACAGGGTTTAATTTGTTAGGTGATGTAACAGAATAATCCTTGTAGTTATAAGCCCAGAAAAGATTTTTCGGTAATGATGTGTCTTCTTGAGCGGAATGGCATCCATAAACAAGCCAGACACCATCGATCATGCCGTCTTTGTCGTTATCAAATTCTGTACAGTCAGTATGATATTTTTCTTTGTACCAGGAAACCGCGCCTTCAAGAACATCCCAAGTTGCTTGATAGTTTGAAGAGTTATGGGTTCCAGGTTTTGGTTTCATTGCAAGAAGATCAGCGGTGGACCATCCTGGGTTATACCATTCATCGGCGACAACGCCTGACAAATTTAAGGCTCCGTAAGATGACTTTTTGTAGAATGAAGAAACTGATTGCCAGGATGTTTCGTTAGCCTCGCCAAAGAAACATTTTTTAATACGTTCTAGGTTATTTTTTGTTGAAACGTCTTCGTGACCTCTGATTGCGACAGGGATAACTAAGATGTTTACGTTGCCCCTTGAACCGCAAGGATAATTGCCGTTTGAATCGTTAATATCCTCATAGACATATCTTGTTGATTCGGCTTTGAAGCCTGGGCCCTCTGGAATGTAGGAAAGGTCTGCGCTGATATCAGCACGAGCATCATCGAAAGATGCGCTGGTAGTCAAACTACCAAGGATTTCTAAGAATGCTGCTACATCACAGCTGCAAAGGGCAATTGAAGCTGCGGCAAACAATGTTGTTATAGCTAGGAAATTTTTCTTCATGTTTTCATTATACACGAATTGTCGCAAGCTTCATTTCTTACTTTTTGAGGTTTGAACAAAAAGCCTAAGACAATTGGAAAAATCTCTGGCAAAATTGATGTTTTTTTGGTTTTTTGTGCGTAAAAAATTGCAATCAGTGTCAATTCGACCTGCACGTACATAAAAAACTTTTAAAAAATCTTCTTGCATTACGAGAATGTACACGCGTATAGTATTATCCGCACGCAATTTAACGTGCGAAAAGCGTGGTAGGGTCTTGTAGCGAAGATCCGGAAAGCCACAGCATGAAAATTCCATAAGGAGAAAACACATGGCAAAAAGAATCGCTAAGGTCCTTAAGATGGAACTCCCAGGCGGAGAAGCCAAACCAGGACCAAAACTCGCTTCCGCGGGTGTCCAGATGGCCAAGTTCTGCACAGACTTCAATGCGAAGACAGCAGACAGAAAGGGTTCAGTTGTCCCAGTCATCATCACAGCTTATGAAGACAAGTCCTTCGACTTCGTCATCAAAACCAGCCCAGTCGCTGGCTTACTCTTAAAGGCTGCAGGCCTCAGCAAAGGCGCAAGCAACCCAAAACAACCAGTTGGCTCAATCACAAAAGCTCAGCTTGAAGAAATCGCCAACTACAAAATGCCTGATCTTAACGCTAACGACATCGAAGCAGCTAAGAAGATCATCGAAGGCACAGCCCGTCAGATGGGTATCGAAGTTAAGTAAGGAGGGGCCTAATAATGAAACGTTGTAAGAAATATGAAGCCGCCGCCAAACTCATTGACGCAGCAAAAGAATATACTGTCGCAGAAGCAGCAGCTCTCTTAAAGCAAACTGCCACAACCAAGTTCGACAGCACCATCGACATCAGCTTTGCTCTTAATGTCGATCCAACCAAAGCAGAACAGCTTATCCGTGGAACATTAGTTCTTCCACACGGTAATGGCAAAACCAAGAAGATCCTTGCTATCACCAACAATAAGCAGGAAGAAGCAAAAGCAGCCGGCGCTGATTTCGTCGGTGGCAAAGAGCTCCTCGAAAAGATCGCTCATGAAAACTGGTTCGGATTCGATGTCATGATCTGTACACCAGACATGATGGGCGAACTCGGCAAGATGGGTATGGGTCGTATCCTTGGTCCTAAAGGCTTAATGCCAAACCCAAAAACAGGCACCGTCACACTCGACCTTGCTACAGCTATCAACGAAATCAAGAAAGGTAAGATCGCTTACCGTGTTGACCGTGATGGCAACCTCAATATCTCAGTTGCTCGTGTTAGCTTCGAAGACCAGAAGATCATTGACAACCTCAATTCTGTTATCGACGCAGTTGTCAAAGCTCGTCCAGCAACTGTCAAAGGTAAGTACATCAAAACCTGTGCAGTCCACACAACCATGGGCCCAGGCATGAAGCTCACCTTTGAAGCTAAGAACTAAGTCTTAGCAAAAACACCACATTGGTGAATTGCTTGTTATACCTAAGAGAGCAACGGGCAAGTGCCTTAATAATTACACGTTGCGGAGGATACACATTTAATTCATAACCCACTAGTTATATCAAGCTTCACATATACGAAAAGAAAGGAGGAACTACGATGAACGAACAAGCACTCCAAGCTAAGAAAGATTCCGTCGCTAAGATCAGCGAAGGTATCAAAGCTAGCCAAGCCATCGCCGTTGTCAGCTATAGCGGTTTGACAGTGGCAGAAATCACTGAGCTCCGTCGTAAACTCGCAGAAAAGAACGCAACCTTCGGTGTCTTCAAAAACACTATGGTCCGCCGCGCTCTTGCTGAGAACAATATCGAAGGTCTCGATGAATTCCTTGAAGGTCCAAACGCATTTGTCTTCGCACCAGACGCTACTGCAGGTGTCAACATCATCTACAAGTACAGCCGTGGCCACGAGAATTTAGTTCTCAAAGGCGGATATGTCGAAGGTACAATCGTCGACGCTAAAGGCTTAAAAGAAGTTGCTAAACTCCCAACCAAGGAGCAGTTACTCTCTATGTTCTGTATGGTTCTCAACGAACCTATCTCTGGATTCGCCAGAGCAATCAAATCCGTCGCTGAAAAGAATGGCGCTCCTGTTGAAGAAGCACCAGCTGAAGCGGCTGCCAACTAATTAATGGAGGAAAACCACAATGGCTGAAAAATTAACCAATGAACAAATCATTGACACCCTCAAGCAGATGAGCGCTCTTGAGCTCTCCAACCTCGTCAAAGAAGTTGAAAAAGAATTCGGTGTCACCGCTGCTGCTCCAGTCGCAGCTGCAGCTGCTCCAGCAGAAGAAGATGAAGGCGCAAAGAAAGGCCCAACCGAAGTCACATTATTCTTAAAAGGACTCGGCACAGCTGGCAAAGTCGCTGTCATCAAAGCAGTCCAGGCTGTCACAGGCCTCGGCTTAATGGATGCAAAGAAACTCGTCGATGCACTTCCATGCGCTATCAAAGAGAAGATCTCACCAGTCGAAGCAGAAGCTCACGGCAAGACCCTCAAAGACGCTGGCGCTGAAATCGAAATCAAATAATTTCGACTCAACACAAAAATTATTTAACCCTTACCCTGCCCATGGACTCGTCCTCTGTGGGTAGGGTTTTGGCTCTTATGAAGGAGATAAAAAATGGCACAATACTTCGATAACGTGGAAGAGCTTGGCCATCAAGATATCACCATAGAGTTTACTCTCCTTGGTGAACATTATTCCTTCAAGAGCGATTTAGGAGTCTTTAGCAAAAGGGGACTCGACGATGGCACAAAACTACTGCTTGAAACCATCGCCAATTCCTCTTTAGGAAATAAGATTCTAGACCTTGGGTGTGGAGCGGGACCAATCGGACTAATACTCGCTCACCTCGACTCGAATCGATTCATCACGTTATGCGACGTGAATCGCCGAGCCCTCGGACTTGCCAAGACTAACGCTGATATCTTGGGCGTTAAGGATCAAGTCGAGATAGTTGAAAGCGACGTTTACCTCAACATCAACTCCAAATACGACACGATAATCTCAAATCCGCCTATTCGAGCAGGTAAGAAGGTTACTTACCGAATCTATGATGAAGCAGGGGAACACCTCACAAATGAAGGCTCTCTAATTATTGTCATTAGGAAAGAACAAGGCGTCTTAAGCGTGAAGGATCACTTATCCTCTTTATTTAATAAGGTAGAGGTCCTTGCCAAGAAGAAAGGTTATCTTGTCATCAAAGCAAGCGAAAAAAGGAGCGAATTAAATGGCTAATAAGCAACAAAACGTACTTAAAGAGTACATTGAGAAATACCCAGCCAGACAAAATGGCCGTCTTGATTTCTCAAAAATTAGTGGTTCTTTAGAGCTTCCATACTTAGTCGAAATTCAGACTGAGTCATTCAAACGCTTCCTCAAAGACGGCGTCAACGAAGTCTTCCAAGAAGTCTTCCCTATTGCAAACTACGCCGACACAATGGACATCGAATATGTCGATTGCCACTTTGAAGAACCAGAATACGGACCACTTGAATGTAAAGAAAACGACCTTACTTATTCAAGCAAGTTAAAGGTTACATTACGCCTTCATAACAAGAAGACTCACGAAATCAAAGAAGGCGCAGAAGTCTTCATGGGCGATGTCCCAATGATGACAGACAGCGGCACCTTCATCGTCAATGGCGCAGAACGTGTCATCGTCTCCCAAATCGTCAGATCACCTGGCGCTTATTTCGGCGACACTTTCGACACCAAACAAGGCGTCCATATGTATGCTGGCGAAATCATCCCAACACGTGGCACATGGCTTCAGTTCGAAACCGATTCACACGGCGTTATGTGGGTTCGTATCGATAGACAAAGAAAGATGCCAGCAACCGTCCTTTTCAAGGCTTTAGGTCTCGAAAAGAAGAACAAAGACGGCGAATTCATTGAATTACTTGACCTCTTCGGTCACACACAGGGAATGATCGATACCCTTGAAAAAGATGCATCAAATGACAATGCTAATGCAGCTCTCATTGACATCTTCAAGAAACTCAAACCTGGTGAGCCTATCACCAAGGAAGGTGTCCAGAATTTCTTAATTCAGAAATTCTTCGATCCAAAGAGATACGACCTTGGCAAAGCCGGTCGTTTCAAATACACCGAAAAGCTCGGACTTTATGACCGTTTACCTGGTCGTGTCCTTGCAGAAAACCTTGTCACAGCAGATGGTGAAATCGCTGGTAATAGAGTTGGCGAACCATTCGTTAAAGGCTACACTCTCACAAAAGCAGACGTCCAAGACCTCCGTGACATGGAATTCTTCGAAAACGGCGCTCACGAAAAGAAGCTTAAGATCAACACCGAACTCGACGATCACAGCATCGTTAATATTGTTAAGGTTTACGCGCACGATAAAGCTGGCGACAAGATTGTCAGCATGATCGGTACCGATATCAACCTTAGCGGCAAAAGAGAAGGCACAACAGAAATCACCCACGTCACAATCAGTGATATGGTCGCTTGCTTCAGCTATTTCTGTAACATCATGGATGGCTTAGGCCAGACCGATGATATCGACCACCTCGGCAATCGTCGTGTCCGCTGCGTTGGCGAACTTCTCCAGACCCAGTTCAGAATCGGTCTTACCAAGATGAGCAAAACTGTTCAGCAGAAGATGTCCATCACCGATCTTGATCAGGCAAAACCACAGACCCTTATCAACATCCGTCCACTCACAACCGCAATCCGTGAGTTCTTCGCTTCATCGCAGTTATCCCAGTTCATGGATCAAACCAATCCACTTGCTGAGTTAACAAACAAGAGAAGAATCTCCGCTCTTGGTCCTGGCGGTCTTTCCCGTGACCGTGCATCCATGGAGGTTCGTGACGTTCACTACACTCACTACGGCCGTATCTGTCCTATTGAAACACCAGAAGGTCAGAACATCGGTCTTATCAACAACTTATCAACCTACGCTAAGATCAACCGCTATGGCTTCTTACAGGCTCCATACCGTATCGTTAAGAGCTTAAAAGACGTTGAAGGCAAAACTCACTACTACGTTAGTGATAAGGCTGAATACTTAAGCGCAGACGATGAAAGAGACCTCTACATCGCTCAGGCTAACGTCCGCTTAGGCGCACCTGTCGAACTCGACTTCGGCGATGGCAAAGAATTAGTCAAGGAATTCCTTGATACAGAAGTTATCGCTCGTCATAACGATGACTCTGGCCTTACCCCAGTCGAAGAAATCGCATACGTTGACGTTTCTCCAAAAGAAATCGTCTCTGTCGCTGCAGCATGTATTCCATTCCTCGAGAATGATGACGCAACCCGTGCTCTCATGGGCTCTAACATGCAGCGTCAAGCTCTCCCATTACTCCGTCCATCCATCGCCCACGTTGGTACTGGTATGGAAGGCAAAATCGCCCGTGACTCTGGCTTAGCAGTCGTTGCTACAGCAGATGGTGAAGTTACCTATATGGATAGCCAGACCATCAAAGTCAAAGAAGGCAAATCAATCCACGAATATCATCTCCAGAAGTTTGATCGTTCCAACCAGGGTACCTGTATCAACCAGTGCCCAATCGTCAAAGTTGGTGACCAAGTCAAGGCTGGCGAAATCATCGCAGATGGCCCAGCTATGAAAAATGGCGAGCTCGCTCTTGGCCAGAACGTCCTCATCGCTTACATGACCTGGCACGGTTACAACTATGAAGACGCTATCATCATGTCTGAGAGAATGGTTAAGGAAGATACCTACACAACCATTCACATCGAAGCATATGACCTCGAATGCCGTGAGACAAAACTCGGCAACGAACATATCACCCGCGATATTCCAAACGTCGGTGAAGATGCTAAGAAATACCTCGACGAAGATGGTATTGTCGTCCCAGGCGCAGAAGTTAAAGAAGGCGATATCCTTGTTGGTAAGATCACACCAAAAGGACAGACAGAGCCTTCACCAGAAGAAAAACTTCTCATGGCAATCTTTGGCGAAAAGTCCAAAGACAGCAAAGATTCCTCACTCCGTGTTCCTCACGGCGGCGCAGGTATCGTCCTCAAAGTCAAACGTTACACACATAGAAACAAAGACCCACTTCCTCCAACAGTCATCGAGAAAGTTCGTGTCTATATCGTCCAGAAGAGAAAGATCTCCGAAGGTGACAAAATGTCAGGCCGTCATGGTAACAAAGGTGTCATCTCCAGAATTCTCCCAATCGAGGATATGCCATTCCTTCCAGATGGCACACCAATCGATCTCTTATTGAGCCCAATGGGTGTTCCATCCCGTATGAACATCGGTCAGATCTTCGAAATCCATCTTGGCCTTGCATGCCGTAAGTTAGGCTTACGCGTCGCAACCTCGGTCTTCGACGGTTTATCAAACGAAGAAATCCTTGACCTCATGAAAAAGGCCGGCATCAGTAGCGATGGCAAGACCATCCTCTATGATGGCCAGACAGGCGAACGTTTCCCAGAACGTATCTCAGTCGGTGTCCAGTACATGATTAAGCTCGTCCACATGGTCGATGACAAACTCCATGCACGTGCAACTGGTCCATACTCACTCGTTACCCAGCAGCCACTTGGTGGTAAAGCTCAAAAGGGTGGTCAGAGATTCGGTGAAATGGAAGTCTGGGCTCTCGAAGCTTATGGCGCAGCTCACGTCCTCCAGGAAATGATCACAGTCAAATCAGATGACAGAGTCGGACGTCGTAAGACCTACGAATCAATCATCAAACGCAACCAGCTCCCACGTCCTGGTATGCCAGAAGCCTTCAAAGTCTTCACCAAGGAACTCAAAGGTCTTGGTATGAAAGTCGCTCTCTATGACCACGAAGGCGAAACAATCGATATGGATGTCCTTGCAAAAGAATCTCTTATCGAAGAACGTAAGGTTAACAGCGCAATCCGTAGCTTAACTTCCCCACGTGAAGAAATTGCAGCAGAAGGTGAAGCTGAAACCATCGAAATTGATACCGCTAGCGAGAATGAACTTGCAGCCGAGGAAGGACTTTCCATCAGCTCAAGATTCTCTAGCGAAGAATAATAAGGAGGAATGCGAACATGTTTGATATCAACAAATTAGCCGCTATGCAAGTTGGCCTTGCATCCCCTGAAGAAATCCGTAATTGGTCACGTGGTGAGGTCACTCGCCCAGAAACCATCAACTATCGTTCTCAAAAGCCAGAACCAGGAGGTCTTTTCTGCGAAAAGATCTTCGGTCCTAGCAAAGACTACGAATGCCACTGTGGCAAATACAAAAAGATCCGCTACCAGGGCATGACCTGTGAGAAGTGCGGTGTCGAAGTCATCTCCAAAGAATGGAGACGTGAGAGATTCGGTCATATCGAACTCGTCTCACCATGCACTCACATCTGGTACCTCAAAGGCATCCCATCCCGTATGGCTCTTATCCTTGGCATCCCAGCCAAGCAGTTAGAAGAGATTGTCTATTTCGCCGCTCACGTCGTTCTTCGTGAGTCCGATCCAGCTATCTCCAAAGTTCTCGAACGTAAAACCTTCCTTGATGAAGCTAACGCAAGAATCAAATTCGTCGAATGCATTGAATCATTCAAACACTTAATCGACCCAGATTCCGCTGACGCTCTCAAAGCTGATGAGCTCATCGAAAAGATGCAGAATCCTCAGGAGACATTCGACTTCTTCACCAACGCAGCATTCATCTCCAAATACACCGGCGCTGAATTCGGCGAAGGCGCATCCGCAATCAAACAGCTTCTCCACGAAGTTGATCTTGACGAAGAATTCGAAGCAGCCAGCAAAGAAATTGCAAAATCAACTGGCCAAAACCGTTTAAAACAGGCAAAGAGACTTGAAGTCATTCAAGCTTTCCGCGACTCAAAACAAAAACCAGAATGGATGATCTTAGACGTCATCCCAGTCATTCCACCAGATCTCCGTCCAATGCTTCAGCTCGATGGCGGACGTTTCGCTGCAAGCGACCTCAACGATTTATATCGCCGTGTCATCAGCCGCAACACCCGTTTAAAGAAACTCATCGACATGAATGCTCCATACGTCATTCTCATGAACGAGAAACGTATGTTACAGGAAGCGGTTGACGCTCTTATCGATAACGGCCGCCGTAACAAACCAGTCACTGGTCCTAGCGGACGTCCATTAAAATCACTCTCCAGTGGTCTTAAAGGCAAACAGGGTCGTTTCCGTCAGAACCTTCTTGGTAAACGTGTAGACTACTCTGGCCGTTCAGTTATCGCAGTCGGTCCATACCTTAAGATGTACCAGTGCGGTCTTCCAAGAGAAATGGCTATCCAGCTTCTCCGTCCATTCATTGCCGCTCTCCTTATCAAGAGAGGCCTTGTAAGTGCTCATAAGCAAGCTGATAAGATTATCGATCGCTACGACAGTGTCGTCTTTGACATCGTTGAAGAGATCATCTCCCAGCACCCAGTTCTTCTCAACCGTGCTCCAACCCTTCACCGTTTAGGTATTCAGGCCTTCCAGCCTGTCCTTGTCGATGGCCACGCAATCCGTTTACACCCACTCGTATGTCCAGGCTTCAACGCTGACTTCGACGGTGACCAGATGGCTGTCCACGTCCCACTTGGAAAAGAAGCACAGGCAGAAGTCCTCTCCCTCATGCTTGCATCCAACAACATTCTTGGTCCTAAAGATGGTAAACCAATCGTCATCCCTGGCCAGGATATGATTCTTGGTAACTACTACCTTACTCAGGAAGAAAGCAAAGCAGACTTCCTTAACCACGCTAAAGCATTACGCGCTCTCACCATCTATGATGAAGATGAGAAGCGTCTTAACGAAGACAAAGCAGAACTCGAGGAGCGTTTCGCTGCTCTTGAAGGTAAAGTCTTCGCTCACGTCAGTGAAGTCATCGAAGCCTACGAAAGTGGCTTAATCTCACTTCACAACCGTATCGCAATCAGAGCAGAAAGAATCCACAAGACCTTCGCTCCAGAAAACGATCCAGACAACATCAAAGAATACGGTCTCCCATACGACGCACATGGCAAATACCTCCTTACCACCGTTGGTAAAGTCATCTTCAACGAAATCTTCCCTGATGACTTTAACTACATCAACGATGAACCAGGGGCAAACCTTGAAACCATCAAATCATGGTTCGTCCCAATGGGCACCAACATCAAAGAAGTTCTTGAAAACACCCCACTTCATGGTCCAATAAAGAAGAAGCAGCTCGGTAAGATCATCGATCTCGTCTTCCACAAGTACGACATGAATGAAGATGGTTTCGTCAAGAAACTCCAAGACCTCAGCGATGAATATCAGCAGACCGACAGAACCAACCCAGTCTCATTCATGAACCGCGCAAGCGAAATCATGGAGAAAGAGGTTGCTGCAATCGGTGAAGCTGCTCTTGCTCAGGAAACCAAACACAACCACATTCTCAATGGCGCAAGAAACGCTATTGCAGCAGTGGAAGAAGGCACAAGCGATGCAACAGTCGCAATGGAGAGAATCAAGAAACTTCTCATCGAACCATATCCTTCAAAGACAAGCGCTGTCCTCGACAAGATTAAGGATCAGGGCTTCAAATACTCAACCCTCTCTTCAGTCACAGTCTCTCTTAGCGATATCACTCCAATCAGCGGCAAAGAAGAACTCGTTGAGGCATACCGTGAGAAAGTCGCTCACATCAACACAATCGCTTATGACAAAGGCTTCCTTAGTGAAGATGAACGTCACGAAGCAGTTGTCAAACTCTGGCAGGCATGTACTGAAGAAGTCAGACAGCTTGTTAAGAAACACGTCACTCGTCCAGACCAGAAACAGAACCCAGTCATTATTATGCTTGACTCTGGTTCACGTGGTTCCATCGATAACTTCAACCAGCTCGAAGGTATGAAGGGTCTTGTCGCTGCAGCTCGTGGTAGTGCTCATAAAGACTACGTCTACGAAATGCCAATCGTCTCCTCATACCGTCAAGGTCTTACCATCGCAGAATACTTCCACAACACCCACGGTTCCCGTAAAGGTGGTGCGGATACCGCTCTTAAAACAGCTGACTCTGGTTACCTCACCAGACGTCTCGTTGACGTTGCACAAGACGTCATCGTCCGTGAAGAAGATTGTCACTGCGACCATGGCTTCAAAGTCCGTGAGATAAAAGACACAGCCCGTAATGTCGTCCTTGTCAAACTCAAAGACAGACTTATCGGCCGTTACGCAATGCATGATGTCGTCAACCCAGAAACAGGCGAGATCATCGTTAAAGCAAATACCTTAATCAGCGAAGAAGAAGCAAATGCAGTCGTCAACGCTGGCATCACAGAAGTCGAGATCCGTTCCCTCTTCACATGTCAGACAAAGAGCGGCGTTTGCCAGCACTGTTATGGTCTTAACATGGCTACTGGCCACCTCGTCGAACTTGGCGAAGCAGTCGGTATCATGGCAGCTCAGTCCATCGGTGAACCTGGTACACAGCTCACAATGCGTGTCTCCCACACTGGTGGTATGGCTACAACCGATATTACACAAGGTCTTCCACGTGTTCAGGAAATCGTCGAAGCCCGTAATCCAAAAGGTGAAGCTCTTATCAGTGAAATCGATGGTAAAGTCATCGATATCAAGGATGATGGCAACGGTCGTAACGAAGTTACAATCGAATCACTCTCCAAGACAACAGCAGAAAGCGGCGAACCAGAAATCAAGACATATGTCACAAGCTATGGTTCACGTCTCCGTGTCAAGAAGGGCGATGTCATCTCCGCTGGTGGAAAGATCACCGAAGGTGCAATCAATCCAAAACAACTCCTCGAAGTTTCAAGCGTCGAGAAGGTTCAGGTCTACATGATCAAGGAAATCCAGAAAGTCTATGCCGCGCAAGGTATTGGCATCTCTGACAAGCACCTTGAAGTCATCATCAGACAGATGATCAGAAAGATGATCGTCATCGATGGTGGAGACACACCTCTTCTCCCAGGTATCAGAGTCGATATCGAACGCTACACAGCATGCAACCAGGAAGCTCTCCTTGCAGGCAAGCGTCCAGCTCTTGCTTACCCACTTGTTCTTGGTATCACCAAGGCTGCTCTTGAGACCGAATCCTTCCTCTCAGCAGCTTCCTTCCAGGAAACAACACGTGTCCTCACAGACGCTGCAATCAAATCCAAGAAAGACCCTCTCCACGGTCTTAAGGAAAATGTCATCACTGGTAAGCTCATCCCAGCAGGTACTGGCTTACTTACCCGTGAAGAAGAAGCTAAGCACCTTGAAGGCTTCTCAGTCGAAAGCAAAATGCGCCAGGTCAAAGCCCAGTACATTGAAGCTCACGATCGTCAGGAAGTCCTCGACAAATAGTTTCAAAATAACAATTAAGGACCATCAACAAAAGATGGTCCTTTTTTATTTCAAAAATAATACTTTCAGTAGTACCTACTTTGTAGTATCTTAAATTCATCTTTTATTCCTTAGGAAAACCTAAGAAAGGAAACACTATGAAAAAGAATTTTATTTTGCTTGCCTCGGTCGGCATGCTTCTTACTGCATGTGGGGCAAAACCAGTCGAGAATAGCCAAGGCAATGGTAACTCATCAGAAGCACCTGCCGGCGCTCCAGTCAAAGACGGCGCAATCACATTAACCAAGAACCACGATGGCAAAGAAGTTTCTTTCCTTCATGAAAGAACCCAAGCCTACATCGACGCAATGTATGAAGCTGCAGAAGCAGAAGACCTTGACGAAGAACAAATGTATAGAATGCGTGACAACGCATGTGGCACTGTCAACCCAGTTGACTACCAAGGTCCAAAAGGACAAAACGACCAGGATCACTTTGTTCCAATCAAACTTGAATGGAACATGGATGGCTATACTGGCAGCTACAAAGTCAAATACGCTACAGACAGAATGTTAACAGATGCAAAAGAGCTTACCGTTACAACCAATAGCGCAGAACTCGTTAACCTCTTCACCGACACAGAATACTTCTGGCAAGTCGAAACAGCAGATGGTTCACATGATTCAGCAATTGGTTCATTCAAGACCTATGGTCACTACCGCATGATCGAAAGCGGACTTGCATATAACGTCCGTGACTTCGGTGGAAAAATGACAAAATCAGGCCGCCGCATCAAACAGGGTCTCATCTACCGTGGTGGCGAATTAACAAACGTCCAATACGATACAGGCATCCCTCAGAAGCATATCGTCACTCTTGACGCAAACACCAAGGATATCTTCCTTAACACAATGAACGTCAGGGTAGACCTCGACTTCCGTAACGCAGGCAGCGAATCAAACAATATCTCTGATTCCCCATTAAACACAGCAGACTTCGGTGATGATAATGACAGCGTCCAGGTTACATTCAGCCGTCAGTCAGTCAGCTCCTTAGCTAACTTCTGGGGTAGCACATCACCAGCAACCTTAAAAAATAGCTTCATGGCATTTAGTAACGCAAAAGAAGATGCAGCCGTTTACTGCCATTGTTGGGGCGGCGCTGACCGTACAGGCACAGCATTCTTCATCCTTGAAGGCCTCCTTGGTGTTTCCTACACAGAATGTTTAATCGACTATGAATTAACCTCATTCGATAACATCCACACACGTAGACGTGACACAAGAGTTACTGATGAAAACGGCTATAGCTACAATTTCCCAGATTTAACAAACAGAATCAAACAGGATAACCCAGACTGGGCAACCAGAGACTTCTCCGAAATCTGCGCTGAATGGTTAGAGAACCGTGTTGGCTTCACAAAAGCAGAAATCGAAACACTCAAAGAAAACCTTCTTGAACCAGAAGAATAAACCTTCCAATTCATGATTATTAATGCGGAACCAAATAAAGGGTCCGCATTTTTAATTTAAAAAAGCGAAAAATGTCTTATACTAACAAACGTAGCAATTTGAAAGGAACGTTATTATGAAGAAAAGGACTCTTTTGCTTATTTCGGCTGCTTTGGTGCTCACTTCTTGCACAATCGGAACCCCAAAAACAAGTGAGGATATCGAAAGCCAGTCATCATTAGTGGCAGGGGAACAAGTCATTGTTGAAGAATCTGATGAGAAAACCTCATACCGCATGGATATTGCAAACGCATCAGGCTGGAACAAAGATGATGAGGCAATGGACGGCAAGCCAAAAGGGGATGGAACCCCGACAGAAGAATCAATGTCTTCATGGACAATAGAGGGAGCAATCCCAGAAGGAAAATATGATGTCTACGTTATTGGGCATATGACAGATTCCGCTCACTCTGATCGTCATTGGAACAACCATTCGAAACAAGGCGCTATCGACCCTGTCTTAACCAATCCTGACACATCAGAAGAAGCAGATTATCGTTATTTCTTAAGACTTGACGATAGTGCAAATGACATAAATCCAAATACCCCTAAGACTTGGGGAGAACTTGGTTATGATACGGCAAACGATAAGCCAGGTCTTATGATCAAAGGGATGACAATGCCAAAAGGCGCTAAGAAACTTCATCTTTTGCATGGCGATATTGGTTATCCATTGGTCATCAAATCATTGAGACTTGTCCCAGTCGAGGAGAAACCTGAAGATTCATCAGCCCCATCCTCCACACAAACATCGACTCCAGCTTCATCGGGGGTTGGAAGCTTGGCGCAAAGCGAAATCACAAACAGCTCAGAACAAAGCGCAGCAACAAATAAAGATGGCGCAATCACATTAACAAAGAACCACGAAGGAGCAGAAGTTTCAATCCTTCACCCAGGCGTCCAGCAGTACTGTGACGATATGTATGCAGCCTATGACCGCCAGGATCCAAGCCATGCTAACTTATATAAGATCCAGGAAGTCGCTAAATCAAAATCAGGATATATGTGTCCTAACGTCTTTGCTTCATCCTACCAAGGCCCAGCCTCAGATAATGACAGAGACCATTTCCAACCAATCCAGTTAGAATGGACCGCTCCAACAGGATATACAGGAAAATACACCGTCAAATATTCAACCAAAGCAGATCTTTCTGCTTGGAATGGCGTTGTCACAACCACAAATAAAGCAGAGCTCGTTAACCTCTTAACCGACACAGTCTATTACTGGAAAGTCGAAACAGAGACCGGCAACCATGATTCCGCAATCGGCTCATTTAAGACCAAAGGCTCATTTAGAACCATCCAAGCTGGCGCAGCTTATAATGTCCGCGATATGGGTGGCAAAATGACCTCCTCTGGCCAAAGAACAAAACAAGGCCTTATTTACCGTGGCGGCGAGTTAACCGACCACTGGTTTGCCGGCAACAGCGCTCAAGACCACATCATCACATGTGACGCGACAACAGTCAGGGTCCTCCATGACCAACTCAAAGTCCGCAACGAAATCGATATCAGAAGCCCAGGCAGAGAAACCGATTATCAGAACCGTTCATATTTAGGAAGCGATGTCACATTCAGCCAGCTTGCGACAGGCTCAGGCTTTGGCACAATGTGGAACGTTTCAGACCAAAATAACAAAAACAACCTTAAGACCATCTTTAAGATGTTTGGCCAAGCAACCAAAGACGCTGCGGTCTATTATCACTGCTGGGGTGGCGCTGACCGTACAGGCACATCCTGCTTCATCCTTAATGGCTTACTCGGTGTTTCCTTCTTAGAAGCGTGTATGGACTATGAATTCACATCATTTGACACAATCCACACAAGACTTCGCACAGAAATGGTTAGAGACGCTGCTGGCTATACCTATGACTTCACAACCTTGATCTCCACGATTAAGTCATCTTCCTATTACACACAGAGCACAACCAAAACATTCCAGGATGTCTGCTACCGCTGGTGCAAAGGAAAACTCGGCTTAACCGATAACGAAATCGACCAGATCAAGAACAACCTTCTTGAACCATTGGAAGCTTAGTTTGTCTCATTTCAAAACGTGGTTTCTCTTCTAGATGAGCCACGTTTTTCTTATGCTACAACAAGAACAAAAAAGTGATAGAATAAGACATCTTAAAAAATGTTTCGAATAACAACACGGAACAGAAGGGGAATTATGAAAAAGAATTTGCTTTTACTTGCATCTATGGCATTTGTTCTCACTGCTTGTGGAAAGAGTGAGCCAAAACCAGAGCCAGAAGAATCAAAAGAACCTACCGTCGCTATTAAAGATGGCACAATCGCATTAACAAAGAACGCTGATGGCGAAGGCGTTGACATCATTCACGACGGCCTTAAAGCCTATATTGATGCAATGTATGCAGCAGACGCCGATACTGATGACGAAGACATCATGTATAGCGTCCGTGAAGTCGATAAAACAAAAGAAGGATATTTATGCCAAGGCGTCGATGCCGCAACATTTAGAACCTATGAAGGCACCAAAGACTTAGATGACGCAAAGCCTGTCAAACTTGAATGGGAAGGCGAAGGCGATTATGTCGTCAAATATGCAACCAACAAGATGCTTGATGGCGCAAAAGAATTAACGGTCACAGGCAGCAGCGCAGAAATAGTTAACCTCTATGCCGACACAACCTACTATTGGCAGGTTTCAACAGCCGACGGCGAACATGACTCAAAGCTTGGCTCATTCCACACAAACGGCCACTTCCGTACTATCCAGAGCGGATCAGCCTATAACGTCCGTGATATTGGCGGCAAACCAACAAGAGATGGCAAGAGAATCAAACAGGGCCTTATCTACCGTGGATGCGAATTAGTTACAGCAGAAATCAACAAATCACTTAACCACAGCGTCACTCTCGATGAATCCAACTTAAGCCTCTTTAGAGATGAGCTTAAGATTGGTTATGAATTCGACTTCAGAAGAGCAAGCGCTATTGGCTCGCAAGGCGATAAATCATCCCTTGGCGATGACGTCCAGTACACACGTTATGAAATGAACTCATTCGCTGGACTTTGGAATTCAGGAACCCCATCTGAAATCAAACACGCATTCCAGATCTTTGGCGGAGCAACAGAAGAGTCTGCCGTTTATTGCCATTGCTGGGGTGGCGCTGACCGTACAGGCACAATGGTCTTCATCCTTGAAGGCTTGCTTGGCGTCTCTATGCTTGAAGCTTGTATGGATTATGAACTCACCTCCTTCGATAATGGCGCTCATGAAAGATACCGTGATAGAGCCGTTAGAGATTCAGGAGGCAACACGTATGACTTCCCTGGCTTCATCAAAGCAGTCAAAGACAGCCAATATTACGAAGAAGGCAAATCCCTTCAGGCAACCATTGAATCTTGGGCTCAAGACCGTATCGGCCTTTCCTCCGAAGAGATTCAGCAAATCAAAGACAACCTTCTTGAAGATAATCCAAATCTTTAACAAGGAAGGTCAAAACAACTAACAAAAACGCGATTTTCCCATAAAGGAGTCGCGTTTTTACTATAAGAAGATAATAGTTTTGCTATTTCTCGTTGTAATTCGTAGAATTAAACCATGAAAAAAGAAAAAGAAACTTTGCAAAAGCAATTATTGCATCGAACATATAAAAAACCATCTCACTTATATAACTGGGTCTATAAGCTCATCATGTGTGACTTCCAGCTTGGAGGAAGAAAGACAATCGTCCATTACATTGATGACCCAAGGAAAGAAAAGGGAGCGTGTTTCATCCTTTGGAATCACCTCTCAAGATTTGACCACGCTTACATCCAAAAGATCATGTATCCTCACCGTTTCAATATGGTCGCAGGATATTGCGAATTCTTTAGAAGCCACCTTCATACAGTTTTTAAGATGCAACGTGTTCTACCAAAGAAGAATTTCTGCATAGACGTCTCTGGCATTAAAGCCATCCTTTCCATCATCAAGCAAGGTGGCGCTATATCTATGGCACCAGAAGGCTTAGCATCCGTTACTGGCATGAATGAACAAATCATCGAAGGCGTTGGAAAACTTATCAAGCACGCTAAATGCCCGGTCTATTTCGCTAGATTCGAAGGCCAATCTTTAGTGGCCCCAGTCTTCTCTTCACATTATAGAGGCGGTGGCCAATCAGAAATCACCGTCTACAAGATGTTCACCCCTGAAGAAGCCGCTAAATTAAGCCCAGAAGAGATTGAAGCAAAAATAGGAACGGAATTCTCGCATAACGATTACGAATACCAAGAGAAGAATCACTTCAAATGGAATACCAAAGGCTATGGTTGCGAAGGCATGCACGACATTTGCTATAAATGCCCTTCCTGCGGAGAAGAGCTCCATATGCATTCAGAAGGCGATGACATCAAGTGCGACGCCTGCGGTTTCGAAATGCACTGTAACGAATATCTTGAGCTCATCCCAAATAGAGAGATTGAACACAAAATCAAATACCCATCTGATTGGGTCATCTTCGAAAGAAAAGACATCATGCGTCAGATTAGGGAAAATCCAGATTTCACTTTCTCTTTCAAAACCACAATCGGCATCCAGCCAGGCGATCATTTAGTCAAGAGCAAGAAACGTGCGACCGAGGAAGTAGGGGAAGGAACATTCACCATGACCCATGGAGGAATGCATTTCGAAGGGACTAAACTTGGCGAGCCATATTCTTTCGACCTTTCTTATAAAACGAGCTATCGATTGATCTTCGAAGTAAATACCAGAGGCTTCGGTTTATATATTGATGGTGAGTTCATGGAATTCATACCAGTAGAAAATGTCGCTTTCAAAGCAGACCTAATCTGCAGCGAGATGAACCGACTTCACTTCGACACATGGAAGCCAGTCGATAGAGACAAATATCTCTACGAATAACGCCAAAAACAAGCAGTCAAAAAAGGCTGCTTTTTTCTATTCGACACGCCTGTGCACGTGTAAACATAATAAAAAATATATGAAACGCATTTTTGCTTAAAAAATACCAAAATTACTAACTTTCTTAAAAATTTTTAAAAATTGTTTTTCATCAAAAAACCAGTGTTTTCCCTATCCACATAACCCAGCGTGTCAAAAACATATTATTTTTATTGTTGACAGCATTCGTACACGTACGTATGATACACCCCGGACGCAAAAGTGGCGGAAGCGCCATTTTATAATGCGACTAGAGAAAAAAGGAGATTGGAAATATGCCAACAATCAACCAACTCGTTCGTTCTGGCAGAAAGAGCCTCGTCAAGAAGTCTAAATCACCAGCTTTAGGCAAGAGATGGAACTCACTCCAGAAGCACGAATCTGCTCAGCCAAGTGCTCAGAAGCGCGGAGTCTGCACCCGTGTCGGCACTATGACTCCTAAGAAGCCAAACTCAGCTCTTAGAAAATACGCTCGTGTCCGTTTATCCAACGGTTACGAAGTTACCGCTTATATCGGCGGTGAAGGCCACAACCTTCAGGAACACAGCACCGTCATGATCCGTGGCGGCCGTGTTAAGGATTTACCAGGTGTCAGATACCACATCATCCGTGGCTGCCTCGACTGCTCCGGTATCGAAGCTCGTCGTCAGGGCCGTTCACTCTACGGTACAAAGACCCCTGAGGTCAAGAAATAAGGAGGACTAAACAATGTCACGTAAAGGCAAAATCGAAAAGAGAGACGTTCTCCCAGATCCAATTTATAATTCAAAGCTCGTCACCCGTCTTATCAACCGCGTTATGTACGATGGTAAGAGAGGCACATCCCAGAGAATTATCTACAACTCATTCAAATTAATCGAAAAGAAGACTGAAAAGCCAGCAATGGACGTATTCGCTACAGCTATTGCTAACATCATGCCTGAAGTCGAATTAAAGGTTCGCCGTATCGGCGCAGCTAACTATCAGGTTCCAGTCGAAGTCACCCCAGAGAGAAAGCAGACTCTCGGACTCAGATGGTTAGTCACCTATAGCCGTCTCCGTGGCGAAAAGACCATGGAAGAAAAGCTCGCTGGTGAAATCATCGACGCTGCCAACGGCGCTGGTGCCGCTGTCAAGAAGAAAGAAGACGTCCACAAAATGGCAGAAGCTAACAAAGCTTATGCTCACTACCGCTGGTAAAGGAGAAATTACACCATGGCAAATGATGAACTTCTCATTAAGGAAACCGAAAACTACGATCTTCCTCACACCAGAAATATCGGTATCATGGCTCACATCGATGCTGGTAAGACAACAACATCCGAACGTATTCTTTACTACACCGGTCGTACACACAAGATCGGTGAAGTCCACGAAGGTACAGCAACAATGGACTGGATGGTCCAGGAACAAGAACGTGGTGTTACAATCACCGCTTCCGTAACAACAGCCTTCTGGAAAAACCACCGTATCAACATCATCGATACTCCAGGGCACGTTGACTTCACAGTCGAAGTCGAACGTTCACTCCGTGTTCTCGACGGTGCTGTCACTGTTCTTGACTCCAAGAATGGTGTCGAACCACAAACTGAAACCGTTTGGCGTCAGGCTGACGGCTTCGGTGTTCCAAGAATCGTCTTCTGTAACAAGATGGACGCTATTGGCGCAGACTTCTTCATGTGTCTTGATTCCCTCAAAGAGAGACTTGGCGTCAAATATGCCGCCTTCCAGCTCCCAATCGGTCGCGAATCAGAATTCACTGGCGAAATTGACTTAGTCGGCATGAAAGCTTGGTACTACACCGGCGATCGTGATGTTCCACCAGCATGCAAAGACATCCCAGAAGATTTATTACCACAGGCTCAGGACTACCACCAGAGACTTCTCGAAGCTCTTAGCGACTACGATGAAGACTTCTGCATGATGCTCCTTGATGGCCAAGAACCAAGCGTTGAAGACATCAAGAGAGTCGCACGTAAGGCAACACTTACAGGCTCATTCTTCCCAGTCTTCTGCGGTACAGCCTTCAAGAACAAAGGTGTCCAGCTCCTTCTCGACGCTGTCATCGACTATCTCCCATCCCCACTTGATATTCCAGGTGAAAAGGGCTTAAAGGGCAGCGAAGAATACACATGTAAGACAACAGACGATGCTCCATTCGTCGGTCTCGCATTCAAGATTGCAACCGACCCATTCGTTGGCCGTCTTGCATTCGTCCGTGTCTACCAAGGCACACTCAAAGCAGGTTCATACGTCTACAACACCAACCGTGGTCAGCAAGAACGTATTGGCCGTCTTGTTCTTATGCACTCCAACCACCGTCAGGAAGTCAGCGTTCTCCACGCTGGTGAACTCGGTGCAGTTATCGGCTTAAAGAGCACAACAACAGGTGACACACTTTGTGATGTCAGCGAGAAAGTCATTCTCGAAAACATGAAATTCCCAGAGCCAGTCATCGAAGAAGCTGTCGAACCAAAGACCAAAGCAGACCAGGAAAAGATGGGTATCGCTCTCCAGAAACTTGCTGAAGAAGACCCAACCTTCCGTGTCCACACCAACGCTGAAACAGGCCAGACCATCATCGGCGGTGTCGGTGAATTACAGCTCGACATCCTTATCGACCGTATGAAACGTGAATTCAACGTCGCAGTTAACGTCGGTCGTCCACAAGTCAACTACCGCGAAACAATCCGCGCTACCGCAGAAACTCGTGGTAAATACATCAAGCAGAGTGGTGGTCACGGTCAGTACGGTGACGTCGCTATCCGCTTCGAACCAAACCCAGGCAAAGGCTTCGAGTTCATCGATGCTACTGTCGGCGGCTCCGTTCCAAAGGAATTCATCAAGCCAACCCAGCAGGGTTTGGAAGATGCATGTGGAAGAGGCTTAATCGCTGGCTTCCCGGTTATTGACATTAAAGCAACGCTTTTCGATGGTTCATACCACGATGTTGACTCATCAGAAGCTGCTTATAAAATCGCTGCATCCATGGCTC
>JAZLMH010000012.1:0-76691 GCA_045598525.1 Bacilli bacterium
CTTTAACCAAGGTTGGATGACCATTAAATGAACGTCGTTGATAAGGTTATGTTTTCTGCCAAATTTCCTGACAAAATCCACACCAAATGACTGATTTGGAACGAATTTTCCATCCATAATGTCGATATGGATAAGAGGTGCCCCTACCTTTTCTGCCTTGGCAAGTTCACGGTTCATATCGTATTTGTTCGCCGCAAGGAGGGATGGCGATAAACATGGTGTCTTGAAATCTAAATTCTTCATATTACTTAAATCCAAAAAGTCTTGCGATGAAGCCTTTCTTCTCCTTGAAATTCTCTTTATCACCGATGGCCTTACGAATATCCTCGCTCATTAGGAAGGCGTTTGCGTATCTTTCTTCTGGGCGTTTGCGGCAGGCTTTGATGATTATCTTATCTAATGATTTTGGGATGCTTTGGAAAATTTTGCTTGGTTCAGGGAAACGGCGTTTGATATGGGCGATCGCAACATCTTCTGTTGTTGGCGCGTCAAATGGAACGGAGCCTGTAAGCATTTCAAAGAAGATGATGCCCATGGAATAAATGTCGCTAGCAACACTTGGGGTCTGGCCCATAAGAATCTCTGGAGCGCAGTAATGAACGGTTCCAGTAACCGCATCTTCTTTTGATTTCTCGCCAATTTTTGAGGCGATGCCAAAGTCGGCGATTTTAACCGATCCATCAACAAGATAGAAAAGGTTGTCTGGTTTTAGGTCATTATGGATTAAGCCATGTTCATGGATATAAGAAACCCCGCTTGTAAGCTGAAGCATGACTTCGCAGGCTTCTCTTGGTGAAAGGTTATGACCGCTTGCGAGATTGAGTTTGTCTCTTAATGTTCTTCCCGAAACGTATTCGTTAGCCATATATGGGCGACCTTCGACTTTGCCATGGGAGAAGACTCTAACGATGCTAGGGTTATTTAACGAGGCGCCAAAGATGCATTCATGTTCAAAACGCTCGATGTTCTTTGGGTCATCCATCATGTCCTCTCTCATGATTTTGAGAGCAACATCTTTCTTTAAAACAACGTCAAAAGCTTCATAGACATCCGCCATGCCACCATGGGCAATACGTCCAGTAAGACGGTAACGATTATCGATTTTTAGGCCTAACTCAATCATGACTAATCGTCTCCCAAAGCGCGACGGCGATATTGTCGCTTCCGCCATTATGATTTGCGACCGCTATTAAAGATGAGACTTTCTGATCGCATCTCTCGTCGGTGCTTAAAATGTTTGCTATTTCATCTACAGGAACTTGGTTATACAAACCATCGCTGCAGCAAAGGACGCTTTCTCCATTGTATTCGTATTCCTGGATCGACAACGAAAGTGTTGGGTAAATGCCTAAGGCATTCATGATAACGTGTCTATCAGGATGAGACATAGCCTCTTCTTCTGTTATTTTCCCAGTGCTAACAAGGTAATGAACATAGGTTTGGTCTTCCGTTAACTGCTCGATATGATTCTTCTCTTTAAGCATGTAGCAGCGTGAATCGCCAATGCATACGGAGATTAAACGATGGTCGCTTATTAAGGCTGCAACTAAAGTTGTGCCCATGCCTCTACAAGCAGGGTCATGCTCAGCTCTATCAAATATTTCGGCGTTTGCCTTCTTAGCAATTTTTGTGAGCCAACGTTTTTCGCTTCCTAATAAGTGATATTTCTTCTTATGATGGAACTCTTCAATGAAAGTAGAAATGGCGATTTGGCTAGCGATATCGCCTTTATTTGTTCCACCCATGCCATCGCAGACAACAAGAAGAACCTCGTCATTCGCGTTCATAAGAACCTGGGCTTGGTCTTCGTTGTTCTTTCTTACTTTGCCTACGTCCGTCTTAGCGTTATATGCGCCATGGTATCTGATTGACATTATTTCATACCTCGCTCATATTTGGCCCTAAGCTGGCCGCATGCTGCGTCGATGCCTGTGCCCCATTCTTTTCTGATGGTGCAATTCACACCATGGTTGTTGAGATAAAGAGAAAATGCTTTTGTGTCTTTATCAAGCGATCTTTCGAATGGCTTTTCTTTGACTGGGTTTAAAGGAATCAAATTGACATAGCAGAATATACCTTTGAGGAGATTTGCCAATTCTTTAGCGTTCTCCAAAGAGTCATTAAGCCCTTTGATGAGGATGTATTCGAAAGTGACGCGGC
The DNA here is from genome assembly GCA_045598525.1 of Bacilli bacterium. Taxonomy (GTDB): domain Bacteria; phylum Bacillota_I; class Bacilli_A; order RFN20; family CAG-826; genus UBA4951. The sequence continues at coordinate 2,161 of JAZLMH010000012.1, forward strand.
GTCCGCTTTTATCTACGTATTCTCTGACTGCATCAAGAAGATCGTTCATTGGATAGGCTCTTGAAACAGGCATTAATTGATTTCTGATTTGGTCGTTTGGCGCATGAAGGGAGATGGCAAGGTTGACTTGGATGCCTTCTTCTCCATAACGTTTGATGCCTGGGACAAGGCCACAGGTTGATACGGTGATATGACGTGCGCCGATAGCTAATCCTTTGGCTTCATTCATGACATGGATAAAGCTAGACACATTATCGTAGTTATCAAATGGCTCACCTGTTCCCATTACGACGACATGGGAAACGTTATCCCCTTCTTCGAAAAGGATTTGGTTCATGACGATAACCTGGCCTACCATTTCGGCGGCGGAGAGGTTACGGTCTCTTTTTAATAAACCTGAAGCGCAGAAAGCACAGCCCATATTACATCCGACTTGAGAGGAAACGCAGATGGCGTTGCCATAGTCATAACGCATAAGGACGCATTCGACTTTTGCTCCATCAGACATTTCTAAAAGGAGCTTGATTGTGCCGTCCGTTGCCACTTGTTTTGTGAAAATCGTTGGCAATTCGAGGGTATATTCTTCTTTGAGAACTTCTCTAAAAGATTTCGAAACGTCAGTCATTTCGTCGAAATTAGTGACTTTTTTGATATAAATCCATTGGTAAAGCTGCGTGGCTCGATATTTCTTCTCGCCACGAGCGAGCATCTCTTCTTCGAGTGCTTTGAGGGTGAATCCGTATAAATTCTTTTTTGGCATATAGTGATTATTTTTCAGAAGCGGAGATTTGAGCTGGTTCTGAATTGTTGAGGGAGGCGACATCGCCTAATGGGGCAGCTTTCTTTGCTGCTTTTGTATCTTTGACCATGACTGCGTAATAAAGGGTGGTCTGCATATCTTCGTATGGATATGTCTGGACTTCTTTATTGAGGTGGAATTCTGGGTGGTTAGCCAAGAAATCGATGATTGTCATATGTCCTTCTTTCTTGGAAAGGGTGTTGATGGTGTAGATAAGGATGCCTTTTTCTGCGACATACTTTGAAGCACCTTCGAGAACCGCTTTCTCTTGAGCGAAGAGTGCGTCCATGCCTTCTTTCTTGAAGTGCATGAGGTAATCAGGGTATTCACGGATTAAGTCGAAGTTGGAGCTATTTGGAGCGGCGATGACTAAATCCTGAGGACGGGAGATTGCGCTTTCCATTGAATCTGGGGCAGCGCCAAAGAAATTGACGTTCTTGTAGCCTGATTCTTTGATAAGGCGAATGATCTCAGGGTATTTGGAAAGATCTGGGCAGCCAAGGTTGAGGCCAACTCTATCTTGGTATAACTCGATCATCTCTTTGAAAAGGGATGGTTCAAGATTGCCGTTATATAAGAACGCTTCTTTTGGTTCTTCGATCTTGTATTCAGAAAGCATGGCCTTAACCGCCATTCTTTCTAAGAAGAGATTTCCTTTGGCAAAGGCGTCTAATTTACGGAGCGGGGTTTTTCCACCATAGATAAGAACTTCATCAACTGGTGATTTGACAAAGTCACTGTTGTTATTGAGGATTTCATCGACTGTGACTCTTGATGTTCTTACACGGGCTGTGATGGTGTTCTGGTGGTTGTTTGCTTTAAGAACATTGTAAGTAAGACCAAAGCCGAAATGCTGCCAGATCTTAAGGACCCATTCAGGGGTGTTGTATCTTAAAGAAAGATATTTATTGCTTGTTTTCTCTAAGTTAGCAGGGATGAATTCGCTTGGTTTGTCTGCTTTCTCTAAAAGAGGTCTGATAGCAGCAAGTTTTTCTTCTCCAAGTTTCTCTTTGAGAACTGTTTCCATATCTTCTTTGCTAAAACGCTTGAAGAAATAGAGATTTGCTAAAGCAAGAGATATGACAAGCCTATCTTCTTCGGTGAAGGTCTCGACTTTAAGTTCATCGATGAGGTAGCTAAAAAGGATGTGATGGCGGAGTTCGCATCCGACAAGTCCCGCAACCGCTCCTCTTAATGGGCGAAGCTCAACGTTTGTCTGGAAGATCTTCTTTAATGCGTCGTTAAAATAAATATCGCCTTTGACGATGTCTCTTAAGGCTTTCTGAGCTAAATCAAATTCTTGCATGTTAGTACTCCTTAGTGATGATGGTGATGGTGTCCGCATGAGCAGTGATCGTGATCGCAATCGCAATCGTCGTCATCTTCGCAGTTGCACTGTTCAAGCTCTTCTTCGTGTCCTGCGAAAGCGTCGCCTAAATAAAGTTGGCTTTCGTCGTTATAGTCAAGATCGGCGCGGTCGCGTGGATCTGGCTCATCGTCATCGTATTCTTCCTCTTCGTAGTCATCATGAACGTGCATGAGGTTTTCTTGTTCAATGTATCTTGGGTATTGATCATTGAAATGCTCATAGTGATGTTCTTCTTCGAAGTAATTAAAAGTAAGCTCGATGTTGATCGAGAAACTTGAAAGTGTTTCTAAGATATAGTTTGCGACTTTCTCTTCGAAAGGCATGAAGCGTCTTGGAGCGCGGACAATAACTGCTGTATGCCAGGATGTCTGTTCGACGCCTTTATGGAAAATCATGGATTGTGGGGCGGAGAAATTAACATCCTCCTCCATGATTTCAAAAAGATTAGCAATGTTGCTGGTGTGGTTTCTTGAGTAGTTCCCCACGACGAACTGGTCTAAACCTAAAACGGAAATAATGATCATATAATTCCTCTTAATTGAGGAAATTATAACACGAAGTCAAAAAAGGTGAATAAACTTTAGTTTAAATTAATAATCGAGCGGATCGACGTTGACTGTGATGTCCACACCGCCCATTTTTGCGTATTTTTCCAGCATTTCGCGGAGATAATTATTGATTTCTTCGCGTTTCTTGAACTTCAAAAGGAGACATCTCTTATATTTGCCGTTGAACATTGAATAATATGGGGTGATTGGGCCAAGGGTGTGGAACGATTCAATTCCAAGGCCTTCGATTTCTTTTTTGAAGTCCAAGGCAGACTGCACCGCTTTCTCTTCTTTGCTTGAACTAAATTCAAGGAGGATAAGGAAATAATATGGAGGGTATTGTGTGATCTTTCTTTGCTGCATCTCTTTGAGATAGAAAGACTTATAGTCTTGTGATGCTCCAAACTGAACTGCGTAATGGGCAGGGTTATATGTTTGGATAAGAGCTTCCCCTTCTTTCATCGAACGTCCGCTTCTACCTACTGCTTGGGCAATAAGCTGGAATGTTCTTTCCGATGCTCTATAAGTCGGAAGGGTTAAACCGATATCAGCAAGGACGACAGACGAAAGCGTGACAAGAGGGAAATCATGCCCTTTTGCAATCATCTGAGTGCCAACCAAGATATCATATTTTCCATCATGGAATTCTTTGAGGACTTTCTCGACGTTTTTTGAGACTTTTCCAACGTCGCTATCCATACGTGCAACGCGAACCCCAGGGAAGAGGTCTTGAATCTCTTTTACAACGCGTTCAGTGCCATATCCTACCCTACGTAATTGGGTATTTCCGCAATCTGGGCATTGTCTAGGGTACTGCTCAACGAAGCCACAATGATGGCATTTGAGCATCGAATCTTCTTGATGGAAGGTAAGGTTTCCTCCGCATGAAGGACATGTGAAAATATGGCCACATTTCGGGCATTGAATCCCAGTCCAATAACCCCTTCTGTTTATAAGCAAAAGGACTTGCTCCTGCTTATCTAATTTCTCTTTGATTTTGTTTATCAGAGGAAGAGAAAGCTTCTCTGAAGATTTTGTGAAGTTTGCTCTATCTGTGAGGTCGATTATTTCAGTGTGTGGTAATGCTTTTGCATTAACGCGATGAGGCATCGAAGCATAGCCATAGACTCCGCGGTCTGCTCTAGCTTTGGATTCAAGGGTTGGGGTCGCGCTTCCTAAAAGGACTTTGCAACCTTCTCTTTTTCCCCTCATGATCGCCACTTCTCTAGCATGATAATAAGGCGAATTGTCTTGTTTATATGATTCGACATGTTCTTCATCGAGGATGATAAGACCAATATTCTTTAATGGAGCGAAGACCGCTGACCTAGCGCCTACGACAATCGAAGCGTTTCCTTTTGCGATTCTTCGATATTCGTCATATCTTTCCGCAGGGGTGAGCTCACTATGGAGAATTGCAACTTTTGGGCCGAAACGCCTACTAAAATATTCAACCATCCTAGGCGTGAGATTAATTTCAGGAACAAGCATAAGAACGCTTTTCCCTTCCGAAAGATATTTCTCACTTAAACGGAGATAAACTTCTGTTTTTCCTGAACCAGTAACGCCTTCGAGGAGAACAACTTCTTTATCTGATGAAAGGATATCGTCATAGGCTTTTCTTTGCTCAAAAGACATCTCGTGGCCTTCTTCTCTTTCCTCTGGCGGAATTTGGAATCTGGCCTTCTCTTTAAGAGTTATCTTTACTCGCTTCTTCTCGATTAATTTCTCTAAAATCGATGCAGAACCCGCTTCTTTTTTAAGGATTGGGCTATTTGCTGCGACTAAACGGAGCATTTCTATTTGTTTATCCGTTAGGTCTGACTCATCACTATTTATAAGTTCAACCCATTTTTCATATGCGATTTTTGGGCCTTTGAGGGACGAGAGCTTTGGGGAAAGAGAAATAGGGAGCATCGCCTGGATGACACTTATGAACGGAGCAAAATAGTATTTAGCCACTTCATTAGCAAGTTCCATCATGTTGTCATCAACTAATGGTTCTTCATCTATGATGTCTGATTCTTTTATCTCTTTGAGGGAGAAGCCATATTCTTCTTCGAGCTCTTCGGGTGTCTTATTTGTTTCATGGACACCTAAAACGAAACCCATGACTAATTGATTAGCAAAAGATATCTTCACTCGGAAGCGTGGTTCCACTCTTTTAGTTCCTTTATAAATGTAGCTAAAAGTGTGATCTAAGGCTCTAGCGCCATATTCGGTTAAAACATCGATTATCTTCACAATATTTATTTTAGCAAATCTATAAGATTTTTTCCTCAAATGTTTCTATCTTTATCTCTCCGATGCTTACCAATCTAAAAATGCCCCTACTTTCAAAACTAATGTGCCTAATGCTAGGTTAGCAATACATTGTCATTCAATCTTACCTTCCAAATATATGCAATTTTTTATTTATATATCTTCGATTTTTATGTATATTTTCAAATCTAGACCTTCCAATTTTATGCATTAATCTTGAAAAAACTTAGTTTTAGCCTATAATCTAAATGCCGGAGGTCCGATAAAATGCTAAAGAGAAAAATGTATCAGCAATTGTTAGATTTCAAGCAAAAAAGAAAAAGCGGAACATATAAAAAAGGGCTGTTTATTAAAGGCGCAAGGCAAGTCGGCAAAACTTATTTGATAGAGAAGTTTGGCGAAAATGAATATGAGTCGTGTATTGAAATTAATTTTGTTAAGCAAAAAGAATTAAAAGAGATTTTTACTGGTGAACTGTCTGCTGATGAAATAATCAAAAGATTAACATCAAGAATTCACAACATAAAAATTATTCCAGGAAACACCCTCCTGTTTTTAGATGAGATACAAAAATCCGGCGCGGCGCGTACCGCGATTAAATTTTTGGCCGAAGACAATAGAATCGACGTTATTGCATCCGGGTCATTATTGGGGTTGGCATATTGGCAAGATGATGACAAAGATGTTGAGGAACCTGATTCCATACCTGTTGGCTATGAGGATTCAATAACAATGTATTCAATGGATTTTGAAGAATTCTTATGGGCAAACGGATATGAAGAAGAGGCAATAGACTTATTAAAAGAATATTATGAGTCAGGTAGCGCCGTCCCAAACCCAATCCACAATAAATACGAAGAACTTTTCAGAGAGTTTATGGTTGTTGGAGGAATGCCTGAAGCAGTCGATCATTTCGTAAAGAATAAAGACTACAATGAAGTCCAGCAAATACAAGACCGAATCATAGCGGATTACAAAGATGATATAGCCAAACACGCCGTCCGTGCTGAAAAAATTAAGGTCAGGGCATGCTATGATGCAATTCCTAAACAGCTTGCTAAGGAATTGAAAAAATTCCAATTCTCCACCGTCGAAAAAGGCCAAACAAGCAGAAAATACGGTGACAGTGTTCAATGGTTGCTCGACTCGGCTTTGGTCAATGGCTGTTATAGGGTGTGTGAACCTTTTTTGCCTCTAGTTGCTAATTCCGACAAAAATTACTATAAACTTTACATCAATGATACGGGGCTTCTTTGTGCAATGTATGGCTTTGAGACCAAACTGGCGATTTTGAATAACACAATTAAAGGCAACGCAAAAGGCGGAGTATATGAGAACGTTGTATCTGAATCTCTCATTAAAAAAGGTTACAAACTTCACTTTTACAGGCCAGATGACAATAGAGAAATTGAATTTTTGATCGAAAAAAACGGTGAGGTCTTGCCTATAGAAGTCAAAGCTAGCAATAGCGGCACAACTTCATTGGATCTGTATATTCAAGATTTTGAACCTTCATTTGGATTTAAACTTGTATCAACTGGAAATGGTGTTCTAAACAAAAAAAGGACAATTCCTCATTACATGGTGCTTTTCATATAAAAAAGAGACTTTGTTAAGCCTCTAATTCTTTTTTGATTATATCGATGATCTCCTTGGCGGTTCTATCGACGTCGTCGTTTATGACGTTGTATTTGTAATTGTCTTTTAACGCGATCTCGTCTCTTGCCTGCTGGAGTCTTCTTTGGATTGTTTCCTCGTCTTCAGTGCAGCGTCCTCTGATTCTGCTTTCGAGTTCTTCAAGAGATGGAGGGAGGATGAAGAATGTTATGACACCTTCGTCGCCTTGAGTCTTTCTTAAAACGTGGGTTGCTCCATGGACATCGATTTCCATAAGGACATTATCCCCTGCTTCGCGATGTTCATTGATTGGATCAAGAGGCGTTCCGTATGAATGGCCGACATAACGGTTCCATTCAAGGAGCTTGCCATTATTCATCATGTCATCAAATTCTTCTTGGGAGATGAACCAGTATTCTCTGCCATGTTGTTCCCCTGCTCTCATTTTGCGGGTAGTAACAGATACAGAAAAATAAAGTTTAAGCTCTTCGCTTTCCATTACCTTTTGACGAATGGTTCCTTTGCCGACGCCAGATGGGCCGGACATGATGATAAGCAAACCTTTTTTCATATTGGTGCAATTATACTCAAAAATGTAATTTGAAGCAACATGAAACCGCTTAATCTATAGGAATCATCGATATTTTTCGAAGATTCATTTTCTTTACAATCTATTTTGAATGTTGAGGAGTCTAGTTTTCTTGTTTGTGCTACAATAATTAAGGTATGAAACCATTAACAAAAACCGACATTGAAAAATATGCCTCGTATTTAAACGAGAAGATCGTAGGTAGGCACATTTCTAGTCCTATCTTATACACCGACAAAGTCGTGTTTTTCCGTTTATCTGGTCAACCTTACTCTCGTTTAGCGATTGTTCTAGATGAAGAAGCGCCTCGCATATACATGGCCCCAGAAGGAGTCGGTGTTACCTCTCTTAGTTCCCACTTCTTCGATCAGTTCAAGAAAGAAATGGTTAACCCATATATCGAATCGGTCAAGGCTTTTGGCAATGACAGAATCCTTAAAATCTCGATGCTTGTAATCAATAACGTTTTCAAAGAAGAAAGACGAAATCTATATTTAGAAATGTTCCCTCATCATGTGAACATGATTCTTACCGATAACGAGAACAAGATAACTCTTGCTTATAAGACTGGGCATCTAGGGGAAGATAGACCTATGCTTCGTGGACTCATCTATGAAGCCCCTAAAGGTAATGACTTTGTTGCAAAACCTTCGACATTTGATGCATCGATTTATGAAAAAGAATGCCTTTTTGCTGAAGAAATCCTTGCAAATAAGCGCAAAGCGGACAGATTCTCATATTTAATCAAATCGCTTAAGAACAGAAAAAAGCTTCTTGAGAGAAAGCTTATCTCTTTAGATAAAGACATAGAGGGAGCGAAAGAACATCTTGATGATGGCCGCTTTGGTGATGCCATCTATATGTGCTTCGATGAGATTGAACCAAAGGCTACTTCCTTTGTTTATGAAGGCGAAGAAATAAAACTTGACCCTTCTAAAAATGCTGCAATGAATGCCAATCAGTATTACAAAAAAGCCAAAAAGGCAAAGATGACCATGGTTCAAGCTGAACTCAATAAAGAAAAGGCGAAGAAAGAAATCGAAGATGTCTCTTTGTCTCTTACACAGTTAGAGCATGCTGATGAGGCCGGATTAGAACTTCTTGCTAAAGATTTAGATATCGCAATCGTTAATCAAAACAAAAAGAAACATAGCGATAAATGGAACGGCTTATCTTCCGCCTCTCTCCCTTACTTTATAGAGTATAAGGGAACAAAGATTCTATACGGAAAGAATCAAAAGCAAAATGACTGCTTAACTTTCCTTTTTGAAACAGCAAAAGAACACCTCTGGTTACATGTAATGGGCAATTCTGGATCTCATGTTGTGATCAAGAAGGATAATCCAGCGGAAGATGAAATTAAAGTTGCAGCCGAAGTTGCGTTAATAAACTCTCACCAGGAAGAAGGCGAAGTCATGATCGCCTATAGAAAAGACGTAAGAAAAGGCAACGTTCCTGGACAAGCCATTGTAAAAACCTTCAAAACGTATAGACTTAATAAAGTTTCTAGAGAAACCAAGCAATTGGTTGAAGAAGCTAGAAAGTACGCATTCTAATATGAAGAAGAAACTAATCCTTGGAGCCTTGCTCCCTCTAATGTGCCTCGCTTCCTGCAAAGGAGAAGCTTTTGCATATAAGCAATTAGACTTATCTAAAGACTATATTTTATATAGAAGCATGGATGCTGAATACGAATCCGATGTTACCGGAGACACGTACTATAAGACAAAATTAGTCTTCACCACTATCGAGAATGTCATAGAGACGGTCGAATGGGGAGAAGATGTAATGCTTCTTTTCTATGGAGAAGACTGCGGACCATGCCAGGAAGTTATTCCAAGTCTTGTCAAAGATATCGCATATTTGAAATTAACGATATACGTTATCAATGAAAATACCGCTATGAGCGCAGCGACACTAAACCGTTATATTGCTGAGAACCATATTAAGAAAATGACATCGGCAGTTATTAATGGTGGCACCCCTTCTCTTTATCTTTTAAACAATAAGAAGATAACGGAAGTCTTCTATGGATCTAAAGGCGATAAAACTACGGATATAGTTTTCAACGCTTTAAAAGAATACACGACATGCTGCGGATTAATTTATGGTTCAGCTGATTTAGGAAGAATTGGCGATTCAAACATCCCAACTTACATCCTTGATAAAAGGAAGCCAGGTAGCACTGGTTATTATTATCAAAACGTTTTCCCTCTTGCTAAGCGAAGTTCAAAACGTTTCCAAGTCCTAGATGTTTCAAAAGTGGAAAAGGATAGTATAAAAAACACAATTCTTGAACACTTTGGAATTAATAGAAGTGTTACCCAGAACTGGAGTTTAGAATCCTTTGATGGATGGATTGTCTATGAGCAAACTTATAGCGCAGGAAATGGAGCGGTCGGTATTAGATTAGGCCGCATGCACTACACCGACGCCACTACATCAGATTGGTTAATAGATTACTTCAAAAATTAAAAAAGAGGCTGCAAATTAAGCCTCTTTTTCATATTTAATGTGGATTTTGCTACTGCTTTTGGGCTAATTTGACTTCAGCCTGTTTGACTTCCTTCTCTTCAAGATTGATTTTGAAAGATGGTCCTTCTGCAAGTTTAAGCGCTTCTTCGTAAGAGGAAGCCTCCACAGCATTTTCAGTAACTACGATGACTTTGTTATCTGGTTTCACTTCTAAAGCGCCATGCTTAACTGCGAAAAACCTAGGGAAGGTCACTTCCTTGATTTTAATGACACCACTTTGTTTAAGCTGACCTAAATATGGTGTATGTCCTGGATAGATGCCAATTGGGCCATTTCCTAAAGGAAAATATGCCTCAGAGACATCGCCTTGGTAAACAACCCCATTAGGTGAAAGGATAACTAAATTCAAAGTCATTATTCTTGGCTCTCCATCTTCTTGGCTTTTTCAACGACATCCTCGATTGAACCGCAGTACATAAACGCTGATTCTGGGAGTGAGTCATATTTGCCGCTTAAGATTTCTTTGAAAGAACGAATTGTCTCAGAGATTGGGCTATAAACGCCTTTGAGACCGCTGAACTGCTCAGCAACGCTAAATGGTTGTGATAAGAAGTTGCGGACACGTCTAGCTCTTGCAACGACTGCTTTATCTTCATCACCAAGTTCATCGATACCAAGAATAGCGATGATGTCTTGGAGTTCTTTGTATCTCTGGAGGAGTTTCTGGACTCCGCGTGCGACTTGGTAATGCTCTTCGCCAACAACTGATGGATCAAGCATGTTTGATGATGATTCAAGTGGGTCGACAGCTGGATAGATACCAAGCGAAGCGATGCCACGATCAAGAATTGTTCTTGCATCAAGGTGAGAGAATGTTGTTGCTGGAGCTGGGTCTGTTAAGTCATCTGCTGGGACATAAACCGCCTGAACGGATGTAATAGAACCTGCTTTTGTTGATGTGATGCGTTCTTGGAGCTGGCCCATTTCTGTTGCGAGGGTTGGCTGATAACCGACAGCTGAAGGCATACGGCCAAGAAGAGCGGAAACCTCAGAACCTGCTTGGGTGAAACGGAAGATGTTGTCGATGAAGAGAAGAACATCTTTATGTTCTGTGTCACGGAAGTATTCTGCCATAGTAAGAGCGCTTAAAGCGACTCTCATACGAGCTCCTGGTGGTTCATTCATCTGACCGAAGACAAGTGCGGTGTTCTTAAGAACTCCACTTTCCTTCATTTCAAAATATAAGTCATTACCTTCGCGGCTTCTTTCACCGACGCCGCCGAAGACTGAAATACCATTGTGCTCACTTGCGATGTTGGAGATTAATTCCTGGATGAGGACTGTTTTACCAACGCCTGCACCGCCGAATAAACCGATTTTGCCGCCTTTTGCGTATGGGCAAAGAAGGTCGATGACTTTGATGCCTGTCTCTAAGATTTCGCTTGAGACTTTCTGTTCTGCGAATGTTGGAGCAGGTCTATGAATTGGATGATGTTCTTCTTTTGAAAGGTCGATATCAATTCCATCAATCGATTCACCAAGGACGTTAAACATACGGCCTAATGTGCACTCACCGACTGGAACAGAGATTGGAGCTTCGGTGTCGATGACCTCCATTCCGCGTTCAATGCCTTCTGTAGCGCCCATAGCGACACTTCTTACTGTGTCGTCGCCAATATGCTGCATGACTTCTGTTGTGAGGGTTTTTCCTTCTGGAAGTTTGACTTTAAGAGCGGTCAAAAGGGCTGGAAGATGTTTGTCTTCGAAACGAACGTCGATGACTGGTCCAACTGCTTGGACGACTCTGCCAATAAATTCTTTTTCTTTCATAAGGTGTTCCTCCTTTATTCGTGGGCATTTGCCCCGCCAACGACCTCGGTGATTTCCTGGGTGATGGCATTTTGTCTTGCTTTGTTATATTCGATGCTGAGTTTAGCGAGTAATTCATCAGCATTATCGTTTGCGTTATCCATCGCTGTTCTTCTGCTTGCTTGCTCACTAAGTTCTGATTCTAGGAGTCTTCCATAGAGGACGCTTGTGAGGTAATCAGGGAGAAGAGCGTGAATGAGGTATCTTGGTGATTCATCGAACAACGGTGGGCAGAATTCCTCATTCTTCCACTTCCTTGGCTCTATCTGAACCGGAAGGAATTGGAATTTATCAGGCTGGAATGTGATTGTGTTCACATATTTGGTATAGATGATTTGGATGCTTCTATATTTCTTCTTATTGAATTCGTCTTTAAGTTCGAAGCAAAGCTTTCTAAGAAGCGACATATCTAGATTGGCGACATCCATTTCGAAGTCAGTAAGGATGTTTTTGAATTTCTCACTTCTTTCATAATGGTGGATGGCTTTGTTTCCTATTGGGATGATGTAATCTTTTTCTCTTATTGTTGAGTCTGCTAGCTTGAAGATATTTGAGTTATAAGCACCACATAACCCCATATTGGATGTGATGACGATATATAAGTCTGGAAGGTCTTCTTTATTGAACTCGCCATAGTGGGTTTTTGTTTCAAAATCGTGAGCAAAAAGCATAGCCATAAGGCTAAGGTATTCCTCTAGGTAGAGGTTGCTCTTATCATAGGCGTCTCTCAATCTTTTTGATTTGACTGTAGCGATTAGACCCATTGCTTTTGTGGTCTTTTCGGTACCTTTGATAGCGGCAATTCTATGTTTGGTTTTTGAAAGTGAACCGCCCATTATGCTTGTTTAGACTCCTTGTATTCTTTGATTGCTAATTTGAGATTATCCATAAGTTCGTCACTGAACATTTTCTTTTCGTTAAGCTCATCGATGATTTCCTTATGGGAATCTTGAATATATTCGTACATTCCTTTAAGGAATGGTCCGACTTCTGGAAGAGAGAGGTCATCAAGGAAACCCTTGTTGACTGCGAAGAGCTCAACGATTTCCTGAATCATGTTCATTGGTGCCCAGTTGACTTGCTTAAGAGCTTCTGTGACAACCGCGCCATGAGTGAGAATCTTCTTTGTTTCTGCGTCTAAGTCACTACCAAACTGGGAGAAAGATAAGTTCTCGCGGTAGTTAGCAAGTTCGATCTTTAGACTGCTTGCGACTTGCTTCATTGCCTTAATCTGAGCGCTGGAACCAACACGGGAAACAGAAAGACCTGAATCGACGGCTGGACGCTGACCTGAAGCGAAGAAGTCACTGACTAAGAAGATCTGGCCATCTGTGATGGAAATGATGTTTGTTGGGATATATGCGGAGATATCGCCTGCCTGCGTCTCAACAATTGGAAGAGCGGTGATAGAACCTCCACCATATTCTGGTGAAAGGCGGCATGCTCTTTCAAGTAATCTTGAGTGGAGATAGAAGATATCGCCTGGGTAAGCTTCACGGCCTGGAGCTCTTCTTAAAAGAAGGGAAAGGGCACGATAAGCGACTGCGTGTTTGGAAAGGTCGTCAAAGATGATAAGGACATCTTCACCGTTTTCCATCCACTCTTCTGCCATGGCCATACCGGCAAATGGAGCAATATATTGCTGAGGAGCTGGCTGTGATGCACTTGCGTTAACGACTGTGACATAGTCGAAGCATCCTCTTGTTTTGAGTTTGTTTACGATACCTGCAATTGTTGAGTTCTTTTGACCAATGGCAACATAGACACATTTCATGTTCTTGCCTTTTTGGTTAACGATGGTGTCGATGGCAATGGAGGTCTTGCCTGTCTGACGGTCACCGATGATAAGTTCACGTTGTCCACGTCCAATTGGGATCATGGAGTCAATTGCTTTAATGCCTGTTTCGCATGGGACGTTAACTGATTTTCTTGTCATAACGCCTGGAGCGATTCTTTCGATTGGGCGGGTTTTGGTATATGTGATTTGGCCTGCATCGTCTAATGGTGTACCAAGAGGAGAGACGACTCTTCCGAGTAATCCGTCGCCTACTGGGACTTCAACGACTTTGCCTGTGCGTTTGACTGTATCGCCTTCCTTGATTTCCAAATCGGCTCCAAGGAGGACGGCGCCGACATCATCAAGGTTGAGGTTCATGACCATACCATAAACGTCATGAGGGAAAAGAAGAAGCTCGCCAACCATGGCGTTCTTAAGCCCAAAGATTGTGGCAATGCCGTCACCTACTGCGATAACAGTACCGACGTCACTGTTTTCCATCTCGTTTTCGTATCCTTTGATTTGCTCTTTGATAAGAGCGCTAATCTCATTTGGATTTAATTTCATAAATAACCTCCTCGTTACTTAAGAAGATCGTTTCTCAAACGTTCGATCTTTCCTAGGATGGTGCTGTCAAACACTTTGTCATCCACGAAGACTTTCACACCGCCAATAAGCTTGTGGTCGATGCGATTGTCGAGTTCCACGGCAAATCCAAGGCGTTTTTGCATGGATTTTTCAATTTTCTCTACTTCTTCTTTGCTTAATGGCTCAGCTGAGTAGATGATGCCTTCTTTGATTCCGCGGTAATCATTAGCGAGTTTATTGAATGCTTCAGCGATGAGTTCGATATGGATAATCTCATGCTTCATGACCAATAAACGGACGAAGGCTGGGATTTCTTTGTTTTTGAGGTGGCCGAATACTTTCTCGACCAAAGCGTATTGTGATTCTTCTGGAAGCGTATACGAGCTAAGGTAACCTAAAAGACTTGGGTTATCCCAAAGCGTCTCCCTGACTTCTTTCACTTCTTTTTGGAAAGAGGCTACTTTGCCGGATTCGCTTGCTAGCTTAAATAAGCCGGCTGCATATGCATTAGCTTCCTTACCAATCATCGCTTACTCCTTTTTAGCTTCGACACTCCCGATGAAATCATCGACGAGTCTAGCATTATCCTCACGACTAATTTCTCTTCCAAGAACTTGTTTTGAAGCATCAAGAGCGACATTGACGATTTCCTCGTGAATGGCTCTGCGTGCTTTCTCTTCTGCTTGGGCAATTGCTTCGTCTGCGGCTTTTTGACGTGCTTGTGCTTGTTCGTCGGCTTCTTTGACGATTGCCTGAGCGCTTACTTCAGCATCGACTTTCGCTTTAGCAATTATCTCGCTTGCTTCTTGTCTTGCTTTGTTAATGATCTTGTCGCTTTCTTTTGCTTTGGATTCATAAAGATCTTTGGCTTCTTCGCTCTCACGAATGTTTTTCTCGATATAGTCTTTTCTGGCGTTTAAATATTTCGATACAGGTTTGTATGCGATGAAATAAAGGAACACAAAAAGAACAACCAAGGCCAAGAGGTTTATGACAAAGCTCCAGAAATTAGGGAAGAGTTTGTCTAAGAAATCTTTGGCGGTGAATGGTTGGGAAGAATCTAATATTGTGATTCTTAAGTCTTCCATTCTTTGACCTTACTTCTTTCTTATAAAGCTGCAAGAGCTGGCATACCCATTAAGAAGATGATGAGAATTGCAACAACCAATGAGTAGATAGCAGTTGATTCACAAAGAGCAACTGCGACGATCATGTTTGATCTAAGGGCGCCGACCATTTCTGGGTTTCTGCTCATACCATCAATAGCATGTGAGCAAACCATGCCTTCGCCAAGGGAGCAGAGACTGCCTAAGCCGACAGCGATACCTGCACCGAGTGCACATAATCCAACGTTCATGTTAATTCCTCCTATGTCAGTTGGTTTCTATTCTATTTAGCTTTCACCGTAGCCTCTTCTTCTTTGGAGGCAGGCTTTTCTGGATATTCTTGAGAGATCCAGATAGCGGTAAGTGAAGCAAAAACCAGAGTTTGAACAAACCCCGAGAATAGAGAGAAGTAAGCCTGGAGAACACCAATTGGGAGAGGGGCGATAAAGATTCCCGTCCATCCAACTG
Source organism: Bacilli bacterium (assembly GCA_045598525.1). Classification (GTDB taxonomy): domain Bacteria; phylum Bacillota_I; class Bacilli_A; order RFN20; family CAG-826; genus UBA4951. The sequence goes on from JAZLMH010000012.1 coordinate 17,628, forward strand.
GATCGTTCCAGAATGAATACCATGAGGAGGTGGTTGAGCCGATGATGGCTAAATCCCCTACTCCGGAAAGCATCGAGCTTGAAGCGCCTGCAAGGGCCCATTGTAAGAGGCCGATGAGGACTGTACCTGAAAGAGCGTTACCAAACATACGCATCGTAGTTGAGATGATTGGTGCCCAGAAGGTAATCATATTAATTGGCAAGAAAACGAAAATCGGTTCAGTGAAACGCTTGAAATATCCAAATTTGCTATATTGGATGCCTTTCATCTGAATAAGCACGAACATGATGATTGCTAAGCTAAGAGGGCAAGCAAGCCAGTCCACTAAAGATGGAAGTCCGAATAATGAGATAGTGAAGGCTAAGAAAAGATAAGCAAGGAGCGTGAAGAAGAATCCGCCCCAAATGACTTTATCCTCGCCCATGTTGCTGGATGCAAATGAGTTACAGGTGTCATGATAGATCTCCGCTAAATGCATTAAACCTTTTGGCTTTTGGAGATATGTTTTCTTTTTTAAGCCGATTCTTGCTTTGATACCGATAATGGTGCCAAGAATGGCAAGGATAAGCATGACGATAAGAGATGTGATTAAAGGAGCGTCGATTGAGTCCCAGCCATCCCAATGGAACATGGCTTCGACTTTCTCTGCGAAAGAAGATGCGTTTGCACTCGTGACTTTATCTAATATGACCATTGGCATTCCGTTAAGCATAAAAGTTATCTAATCTTCTTTCTGGATGAACGAACCAAAGCGATGATCTGAGCGGGGATAAGAGCGACAAAGGCGGTCCAGAAATTGAAACCGTCAAATCCACCGAACCATTCAGATCTAAAAGTGCAGATTGCTGCGATTACAAGGGCTGCAATATAGGCCGCAAAACGAATAACGACATAGAGAATGACATTGCGGCTGTCTTTTGGATCTCCGCTTTCAGGAAGAAGAGCATCCCCCATCTTCATAATAGACCACCAACCGATAAGCTCAGCCACTGTACCAATAAGCCAACCTAAAGGATATGAGTAACCTTTAGAGTTATAGAAAAAGAATAGTGGGCAAAGACCAATGAATCCGATTCCTCCGATTACTAGTAACCAGAAGAAGACTTTTTGCTGTTCGTTGAGTTTTAAATACTTTTCCACCATAGCGACATTATTATCTTCTCTTAAAAGAGAAAAAGGAATAAAAAAAGACCCTAAACACAATCTTTTACAATTGTTAATTGTCGGGCCTAGTTATTCTTGTGTTTTTTCTATCTTTGTCAAAGAGTTTAAGTTCTTCTGATTGAACGAGTAGCAAGAGAGAAGTTCGCCATAATAAAGAGACTGCATTGTCTGATACTTTTGCTGGTCTGATTCTGATATGTTACTAAAGTAAATCATCTTAAAAATCTTCTCTAAGCGGAAGAAAGATTCATAGAGATTTAAAAGGGTGACGAGGTAGAAATAGTTTCTTCTGCTATAGATAAGAAGAGGCGATGAGTGAGCAATCTCGCTAGACATCTCGTAGACCTTGGAATATTGTCTAAGGTTTGCGCAGCGTTCAACACCATCGCGGAAATTGAATTTGAATTCTTCAATTTTTCCTTCTTTGACTTCTGGGATTGCGCTTAACCAGCCATATTCAATGAAACGTTTCATGTCTTTTGACTTGAGATCGTTATTTTTCATTCCTGCTTTGATTTCAACAAAGACCGCATCGGTTTCTTCTTTGCTTGGCATTCCTCCTCTAAAGGCGACAGCATATCTCATGTGGTTAAGATATGCATCGATGACAGGCTTGCCATGTTTGACAAGAACCTGGAGGATACATTCATTTTCATGGAGTGTTCTCCAAGTTGAGAAAGCTTCAGTTTCATAACCGTTTTCAAGGAGGTTAAGGATGCATTTAGCCATGGAAAAGCCTTTTCTCATGATGTCTATGATGAGCGTTTGGGATGGGTTTCCTGTGGCATAGCGGCTTAAGGTTCCAAGAATGAAGTTTAGGTATAAGGAAAGGGTTGAAATATTAGGGTCGAAGCGATTTGCGAAATTTTTGTTTTTGTAGGCAAGATGTTCGTTGGTGTAATACTTGTCGAGAGTTAATGAGAGAAGAAGGCTTTCATACTTTTCATCTTTGACAAGATCCTCTTCTTTCACTTCAGGATGAGCGACGAGATAAAAGTTATGCTCATTGACAAGGTAAAGAGCGACAGAAAGAGGGTTGAGGGACATTCTTTCGATAAGAGGCGTCTCCTCCTTTAACGATTGATCTGAATCAAGAGCGTCGATAAAGCATTCGAAAAGGAAATCCTTGTTGAGATTTTCTGGAGCGTGGATGCTTATAAGAAGCTGCTCAAATTGTTCTTTTGTGATTCTATAATCTGCCATGGATATTATTTTACAACATTTCACCCTACTTTCATATTTGAAAGTGGTATTGTTCTCTTCATTTGATTTAGTAAACGCCAAAAATGTTTGGCAAAAATGAGTTATTTATCTGAAAACAAACAAAATTTGCTAGGGATTTTAGTGTCTAGGTTTGTAGGCTCTTGTGGCTTTTACGGCCTCAACCCAGCCTTCATAAAGGCGGTCCGCTTCTTCTTTGCTCATCTCTGGTTTATAGACGTGAGCGACTTTTCTTGAGGCGTGAATGTCATCTTTTGTTTTAAAGATACCCGCTCCAAGAGCTGCGAAATACCCTGCTCCCAAGGCGGTTGTTTCTACTGAAAGAGGAAGGGAGACTTCGCATCTAAGGATGTCGCTTTGGAACTGCATAAGCATCTTGTTAGCGGATGCGCCACCATCGACTTTGAGGACTTTAAGTTCAAGCCCTGCGTCTTTAACCATTGTGTCAAAGACATCTTTTGACTGGTAGGCAAGAGAATAGATCGCGGCTCTGGTGATGTTATGACGATCAGCGCCACGAGTAAGGCCAAATATCGCGCCTCTTGCATCATCGTCCCAATATGGCGTTCCTAAACCAGCAAAGGCAGGAACAACATAGACTCCATTTGTGTCAGGACGTCTAGAAGCATATTCTTCGCTTTGTGAGCTTTCTTTGAACCAGTCCATTTCGTCACGGAGCCACTGGATAACTGCGCCGCCGATAAAGACAGAACCTTCCAAGGCATAGGTGGTTTTTCCATTTATTCTCCAAGCGACAGTTGTAAGGAGGCCATTTTTAGAGAGTACAGGTCTTTCACCGATGTTCATAAGCATGAAACAGCCAGTTCCGTATGTGTTCTTTGAGTCACCTTCGTTAAAGCAACACTGTCCAAAAAGTGCGGCTTGTTGGTCGCCTGCGACGCCATAAATGTGTACGTTTCCTGGGAAAAATGATGCTACACCGAAATCTGAGACGTTGTCTTTAACTTCAGGAAGCATATTCATGTTAATTCCCCAAATCTCACATAGTTCCTTGTCCCATTTCATATCAAGAATGTTGAACAAGAGGGTTCTAGATGCGTTACTAACATCTGTTGCATGAGATACGCCTTTTGTCATTTTGTAAATAAGCCAGGTGTCAACTGTGCCAAAGAGAAGCTCTCCTTTAGCCATCTTTTCCTCTGCTCCTTCTACATGATCAAGGATGTATCTAATCTTTGAAGCGCTGAAATATGGATTGATGCGAAGGCCTGTTTTAGAACTGATGAATTCATCTTTTTCCATTCTTTCCTCGCAAAGGTATTGGGTTTGTTTTGATTGCCAGACAATAGCGTTATGGATGGCTTTGCCTGTCGCTTTATCCCAGACGATTGTTGTTTCGCGTTGGTTAGTTATGCCAAAGCCTGCGATATCGCCAAAAGAGACTCCGCTTTTAATCATGAGCTCGTTGATGACATCGACTACGCTGACCCAGATCTGATTGGCGTCTTGTTCTACCCAACCTGGCTCTGGATATATGCAGTCTAATGGACGTTGGGCTTTGCCTACTTCCTTACCATGGTTATCGATCAAAAGAGCGCGAGTTGACGTTGTGCCTTGGTCGATTGAGATAATGTACTTTTCCATTACAAACCTCCTTTATGCGGTTTTTGTTAGGGATTTTTGTTATTTTGCTCGGCTTTTGAGGACTCTTTCGATATCTTCGACTTCTTTGACGATGTCTTTTGTTAAGATTTCGCAGCCTGTTTTTGTGATAAGGAGGTCATCCTCAATACGGATGCCAATTCCTTTATCAGCCATATAAAGACCTGGCTCATCGCTGATAATCATACCTGGCTCAAGTTTGATCTTTTTACTATCTTGGCCAAGAGGGTTTTTATACGGGTCATGGGTGTCTAAACCAATGAGGTGAGATACACCGTGGAAGTAATACTTTGTGATCTCTTCTTTGGTCTTGATGAAACCTTTTGAGAGACATTCGCTTGCTAAGTATTCGACCGTTGCTTCTTGAAGTTCTGCGATTGTCACGCCTGGCTTGGCCATCGATGCGACCATTTTGTTACAGCCAAGGACGATTTCGTAGATTGTTTCCTGAAGAGGGGAGAATTTGCCATTGACTGGGACTGTTCTTGTGACATCTGCGCAGTAATAGTTATTCCTAGCACCGAGGTCGCTTAAGAGGAGCTCGCCATCTTTAAGCGTGCCTTGTGGGTTTGGGTAGTGAAGAACGGTTGCGTTCTTGCCGCTTGCCATGATGGTGTTAAATGAGACACCTTGGTAGTTATTTGAGTCGTTGATGACATGATGGAATACATCAGCAAGTTGGAATTCTTTAACGCCTGGACGCATATTCGCCCAAATCGAGGCAATTCCTAAAGCCGTGACTCTGACCGCTTCTTTGAATTCTTGGACTTCCCTTGCGGATTTTCTTAAGCGGAGGGTTGTAATAAGAGGGTATGCGTCGTCAACAACAAGGTTGCTATATGTTGTTTCAAGAGTACGTTTATAGTCTCTTGTGGTGATACCATCATCAATCTTGATTTCGCGGTCGAGATCAAGGTAAATGCGGTTAATTTCGCCATACGTTTCCTCTCCTAAGACCATTTCCATCTTTGCGCCTAAGGATGTGTTTGTCATGACGTTAGGGACGCCTGAAATCTGACTTGCTTCGTCTGTTCTAAGGCGTCTTCCATACCATTTCTCTTTTCTTTCGTCGAATGGGCTGATGAAAAGGAATTCCTTCATCTCGCCTTCGCTATTGACGATAAGAAGACAGCTATTTGGCTGATCGATGCCAGTTAAGTAATAGAAATTTCTATTAACCTCGAATGGGTAATATTCGTCTGCGCTTGAGACTTTTTCCACGCCGCTATAAACAAGCAAGATGCTTGGAGATTCCATAAGATTAACTAATCTTTGGCGGCGTTCGGCAAATTCGTTTGGACTGATCATTGTTGTTTTCTCCTTTTGACTGTTACGGTTTTTTCGTCATGTATTTTGATGAGGTGTGAGTAGCGTTCCACAAGAGGGCGAGCAATTTCTTTGTCTCCTTTGACGGTGATTGTTACCTCTTCTTGGAATTCCTCATTCTCGATTGCTACGTTATGGCGGTCTGCTTCTTTTTGAAATGTCGCAAAGTCACTATATGACAAGGACACTCTTGCTTCGTAGCCTTTTACGAAGTCACACCAAGAAGCTTGTTCTACCGCCTCTAGCCCTACTTCACGGTAAGTTCTAGTTAGGCGTCCTAACCCAAGCTTGGTTCCGCCAAAATAACGAATTACGACAAGAAGGACATGGTCTACTTCTCTTCCGCGAAGAATCTCTAGAAGAGGTAGGCCAGTACTTCTAGCAGGCTCACCTTCGTCGCTGCATCTTTCAAAGGGAAGAAGTCTAGCGGCATAAGGATAGTGAGTCGCTTTTGGGTACTCTTCCCTGACTTTAGCTAAGAGGCTGTTGATTTCCTTTTCATCATCAAAGGGAATAACAAGGCCGATAAATCTAGAGCCAAGGATGACGTATTCATATTTGTTGGTGAGGAATGGGTAGTTCATTAGGCGAGTGATGGGTTAAGGATGATGGCTGCGTTTCTAAGGTAGCCTGTAGCGCCAAATGCTTCAGGGAAGGATGTTGGCTGGGTTCCGAAAGCTCCAGGGTTACTGATAAGAAGGATTTCGTAGATAGCTTTTTCATAGTAGCTAGCAACGACGTCTTTATATGGGTAAGCGGCTGGGGCTTCAGAAAGTTCGTTAAGCTTAGCGGCAATGCCGTTCTTATTTGGCATTCCGGCTGCCTGAGCATCGTTAAGGATTGGCAAGATGTCATTTCTTGTAAGATCAAGGAATCCAATATAGTTGGATGCGTTTGGAAGGAAGAGAGGGTGCTTAGTTTGATCGCTTGTGAAGTGAGCGCTTAATAAGGCTGCGTCTCTCATATCGGCATAGAATCTACGGGCAAAGCCTGTTTTGAAGGCTGCCTCGAAGGTATTCCATGAAGCGCTTGTTCCAAGGTATGTTCCAACATGCTCTCCGTTATATGAGAAGGCTGCTGTTGGGATGACAGCGTATCTGGCTTGAATGTTAGATAAAGCGTTATATGCGCCATAGAAGGTTGCGACTTCAATCATATGGGTGTCTAACCATGCTGATACAGTAACGAGATCATCAGCAGAGAAGATGTCGTGTAGGTTCTTATATCCTGGCATGCGGTTAGCCGCGTTATAGTCAGGCATGTATTCAAAGAGGTTGACTGAATAGCTTCCAAACTGGAATGAGAGGATGCCAGAAGCGCTGACGTCGCCTGCATCGAAATATGCAGAATCTGTCTTGTTGAACTGGCTATCGTACTTCGAGGTGAAGAATGATTTATCCGATTTGATGAACCTAACGATCTTTGTGAGCTTTCCAGGTGTTCCAAAGAGTGTTCCAAGAGCGAATGGATCACTTGCGAAGTCAATGTAGCTATTTGTCATTTCGCTATAGAAACATCCGCTTGCAACTTCGATAAGCTCATTGATTGCGCCGCTATGGGTTAAACCGTTTTGGACATCAAGTTCAGCCTGGTTAAGACCGATAATTTTATCAACGCTAAATGTGACTTCGACTTTTGAGATGGTTCCACTTCCAGCAATGGAGACGTCTTTTGCAAGAGGCCTATCCGTGATGGATGAGCCGTTGAAGAGAACATATTCATAAGCATTTGGTGCAGGATTTGTTGGGGAAACCGCAAATGTTGAACCGGCTTTCTCATAACTGATTGTTGGTGCGGCACCGCTAGCCATATAGACTTTGATACCATAAACAGCGTTATCAAGGTCAAGGCTATAAGAAGAAGCGTCAACATCATAAGTTGCTGTGACTTTGCTAAATTCTTTGAAGTTAATTGTGTCGAGGATTGTCTTCTGGAGTTCGTAAGGAACGAGTTCATAAGCAAGGTCGACTTTGTTTGTTGCGTATAATAACTCTCCTAATTCGGTTGGTGTCTTGCTTAGGATCTCACTTGAAGAGATTGAGACACCTCCGCCAGAGATGAAGCCAAGATCGATTGCTGTACCAAACAAACCGCCTGTTAAGTCATCTTTGAGGATGAGATTATCAAGTTCAGTGCCCCACTTGCTGTCCTGATAGTTATTGACCTTATCAAGAATCTTTGCCTGGTATGAGGCATATTCGCCATCATAAACTTCATTGTATGAAAGTGCGGCTAAACCTGATTGGACATAGAGGTTATACATTGCCTGTTCAAAGACTGGTAAATCGGTGACAGTGAAGGAAAGCGAATCATCTGTCTTAAGGAGATAGGAAGCGCCTGCAAGGTGGAATGAGTAAGAATCATCAAGAGCCTTGAGGAAGTTCTTAAGTTTAAGAATCTGGGTTTTGTTGCTGAGGTTTGTTGTTAACGATGAGTCGGATTTGACGAGGGAGACGATCTTTGCGACAAGCTCGATTTCGTCATCGTCATATCTGTTTTCGTAATTGCTGCTCATAAGCATGACACCGGAATTCTCATAGGAGGAACCGCTTAAGGTGATGTTATATTCATATTGGTAATATGGGTTTGCACGCTTAAGCTCAACAGCATCAAGAGTCTGAGAGTTGATTGAGCTAGCGATTGCATTAGGAACGATGTCATATGTCCAATCACATTTGTTAAGAGCGTTAAGGAGGATGCCCATCTGAGACTCGCTTAACGTATCGAATGTGCCATTAGCAAGAGCCGAGGAGAAGCTGCTATCGCTTGTGATGGTGGCTAAAAGCGAACGAAGTGAATTTGGTGAGGATGGGTCAACTAAGTTAGTGACATCGCTGTTGCTATTTGTGCTGGAGATATAAGGATATGCCTGATTTGCAACATATTTTGCTTTCTCAAGGGCTGTTACATAGTTAGAAGAATTAGCAGCATCCTTAGGTGAAAGGTTGCTGATGTAATATTCCTTAAGAGCGTCTCCGCCAAATAAAGCACCCATAACATCCTGAAAGACACTTGTGGTTGCCTCTGATTTGAGGGTGTTAAAGATATTGCTTTGAGCGAAATCCGCTAAAAGGCCTGTAACATTATCGACGTCGCTAGCTGTTAAGGATGAAATATCAGATAAATCAAGAGAACCGAGTTTAGATGCTTTGCCAAGGATTGAAGCAAGTCTAAAGCATTCGTCTTCATCATAGGCGTTTGTTGCATAGTTATATGTATCTACGGTGCCTTTGCCTGCGTAGTAAGTGTTAGCGTTTGTTAAGGAGATGCCGCTTCCTGCAAGGGATCCGCTTGTTAAGCTTGATAAAGCGCTATCGAACTTCTCTGGGAGCCCAGGATAAAGAAGGCGACTTTCATTAATGTGCATGAGGAGGTTTCCGACAATGTCTTCGCCATATTCTTTTTCGGTGAAATAGCTATCGAATGATAATCCGCCAGAAATCTCTGATCCCATTGAATGGAAGTCATTAAGAACTTTGCTGAATCTATCGATTTCAATATCCCATCCACCGTTTGCTCTAACATCAGCGTCGATAAGAGGGAGGATTGCTTTTGTTCTTGCCTCTGTTCCATACCAGGAAACACCGCTGATTGCGAATTCGATTTGGCCAAGGAATGTTGACTGGGTGATGCCCGCAACGTTTTCCTGGAAGGTTGAAAGGGTTGTGAATGCCTCGGTGCTATTAAGAGCTTTAAGCATTGGAGCGACAAAGCGATTAGCATCGAGCTTCTCCATCTGAGAGAGCTTAGCTGTATCAAGTTTTCCTGCCGAATCAAGAAGGCCGGTAACTGGATCGGTGGTGACTTCTAAAATGGTGAGAATTGCATCTCCGATAACTCTACGTTCTGCAATGTCGTTTGTCTGATATGCAAACATGACGTTGGTGTGGCCAAAAGCCTCACTAGTTGGTGCAAGCATGTTTGCGATTGTTGAAAGAATCTGAGTGATGCCTGTGCGGCCTAAGAGGATTGACTCAGACATATTGTCGAGAAGTGATTTTAAGTATGGTGTTTTGAAATCGCCAAGATTAGCGTCAATTCCATCAATCATGAGGGCAAGAGCGCCAGATGAAGCGATGCATCTGATAATTTCCGCTAATCTAACACCTTCTTCTTGGAAGGCCGCTTGGCCTATAGCGACATCAGCCATGCTTCCGCCTTCGATGGCGTAGCTAAGAACATCGTTTTTGATTGTGAGATAAGATTCATCGAGCGAAGGGTCTTTGCTTTGTGTTTTGTAAACGCCGCCGTCATATGTTTCTTCGACATCGGTGAAGAATCTTCCAATATCCCCTGCTCCTTTAGCGAGTTTGACGATCTTGGAAGCAAGGTAGTTAGGGAAGATCCATTTGACTGTATTGCCTGCATCTGGCTGAACGAATAATTGTGAACCTGCAAGGTAATTGAAGAGGGTTGTGATCATTTCTGGATCAAGAGACTCTAAAGCAATCGAGGAAATATCTCCGACAATTGATGCATATTTCGTCATTGTGTCAAGGGCAGCGCCTTCGGCACCCCAATCAGTGACGTTCTTGAATGAGAGCTGGATAGTATTTCCTGATTCATCAACATAGTTGAAGACTGCGTTTGTTCCAATTGCCCCATCGACGATATCACCCATGATGGTCTTTAGGAGTTCGCTAGAGCCGACTTTGCCAAAGAGTCCGGCAAAAGAGATATTTGACATCATGTCTAAAGACAGGCCTGATGAGAATGTTGCGAGAAGCTTTTGATCACAAATATATTTGATGAAGTCGACAAAGCCGTTGATTTCGGAATCAAGGTCAAATGCCTCATCCATGATGACCGCTTTAAGGTTAGCCTTCATTTCTTCATTGCCTAAACCTGTAGAATCGAAAATCATCTGGAAGATGCTATAGATGCTTTCATTATATAGAGGCATGCCATGGTCATCGCCAATTGGGTTAAAGATTTTGCTTTCGCCAATGCCAATTAAGAATTTAGCGAGCTGAGGTTCGTTAGAAGCTGTCTTTAATTGGCAAAGAGCTGAGAAGGTTTTCTCTAAAGCAGCCATGTCGCTTGTGCCGCTAAATGCGCTCATGAGATAAGTCACGACATCTTGGCATTCTGAATAGACGCCGATGATTTTTGCAAGTTCATTGCCAAGGATGGATTTGCCGTCTGCATCTTTTGGTACAAGGTCTAATTTGAGGTCAAGGCCAAGTGATGATTTAAGGAATCCATCATCCCCTCCAACAAATTTGTTGAGAATTGAAGGGAGGAGATTAGAGAAGATTTTTGAGTTATCGATTGATTTGATGCTTTGTGCTAAAGCTTCGAGCAATCCGTCTTTAGCGCCTAAGAAGGAGCCGTTCTTATCAAAATATAAGCCTGGAAGATTATCGAAGTCTGAGATTAAGGCTTTGCCTTCTTCGCTTGCCGCTAATGGGCGGATGACACCAAGAAGATTCTTTGTTTCTTCTTTTGCAGCTTCTTTTTTGCCTTCTAAGTCTTTTGACTTATAGTCGTTAACTATTGAAGATAGGTCAATTTTGTCTGCGCCCTCTAAACCAATAGATAAATTGATGGAGTTTTCAAGAATATTGAGGAAGGCTGGGACAGCATTAGCGATGAGGCTAGAATCGAGCAAACATTTCTTATCGCTTTCAAGCCCTCTGCCGTCGATAAATTTTTCAACATTGTCGACGTTATTTAAAACAAGAGTGACAAGGCCGTTGATTTGTTCTTCACCGAAAGAGCCTTCTTCTTCAAATGCTGGAGTGAGAATGAGAGGGAGGAAGCCACTATCGAAATGAGCGAGATCAAAGACCACGTCGAAGATAAGTCTGAGTTCATCAACAAAGTTGATGTTTTTGATTGATGAAGGGATGGCGACTGGGCGGCCTTCTGGTGTGCAGTTAAGTTCGTCGCCTTTTAATTCAGGGAGAAGGTCTTTTAATCCGATGACAATCGTTCCGTCGGCTGCTTCTTCTGCTAGTTTGTATTCTTTGACTGCCTGGACATAGATTGCGCTGGTGATTAGGTCATTAAAGAAAGCTAGCTCATCTGAGCCTAATGTCTCAAAGAGTGCGTCATAAGTTGCCTGATATTGAGGATCAAGCATCGAGGTGACGGTTTCTTGGTTGAAGACGAATTCGCCTGTGATGTCATCGATTGTCACATTTAAGATTCCTGAATCGATGATTGTTTCATAGAGGTCAGCAAGCTTATTGAATGTTCCTGCGTGGTCATAGTGAGAAACATCAATTCCTTCTTCAGTCAAAACATATTGGGCGACATCGTCAAAGTGGAGCAATGCGTCAAAGAAGACTGGCGCGATTTCCTGGACGAGTTGGGACTGACCGATAGCGCGGAGGAGTTTTGGAGCGTACTGGGAGGTTGCGAAGACCGCAAGAGATTGAGAATCGAAACCTTTATCTCCAAGGAGTCCACTATCGATTGCATAGCTTGCGATTTTAATGACTTGGGACAATTCGTTAACGATTGTGAATTTGTCGCCATTTGAAAGGTCGATGGTTGAGATGTATGTCATGAAAGCTTCGTCAAATCTCATGCCTGTTTCGCCATCTGCGTACCAGGAGAAAAAGACTTTGCTGAATGCTGAATTGTCGTAAGTGTCAATTAAACCCGTGATTGTTTGGTAAACGTTTGAATCCACAACAACACGGTTGGAGCTTTCTTCTTCCTTAGGGATTCTTTCAAAGCTTCTGCTTAAGTTGTTAGCCAAGCTTGTAAGCGGGGAGATGAACATCGCCAAAACGACAACCGACGTGATTGCTTGTTCAAATCCAGAAAGGACTTTGAGGTTCTTTTTCTTTCTTGCCTCTTTTGGAATGAACCATTTGAAGAGGGCGTGCCAAAGGATTAAGCAAAGGAGGTTGCCGACGATTGCGATGACGATAGCCTCGACAATAAGAGCAATGATTGAAGCAAAGGAGAGAGCGATAGCTAAAGCGTATTCCGTGATAGCGGCTGGATCTGCTTTGATGCTAAACGCTTTAAGAAGCTGGGAGATAACATCTGTTCCTGTTTCTCGGATCGTCGTTAATGGCGACTCAATAAGCACAACGTTCGAATCGATTTCCATTTCGAAAGAAACCGTTTGGTTGAAGCCGGTCAAACTAAAATCAGCGATTGCTCCGCCAAGAGACTTGAGCGCGAATAACCCGCCCGCGATTAAAAAAGCGAAGAAAACGAAACGGAAAGTACCATATTTCCAGCCTTGTAAAAGACCGCGTAGAAAACCGAGGATGAGAACAAGGAACACAAGCCCGAATAAGACCCACATTCCGATGTCAAAGTAGTGAATAATTGCTTCTGGGTTAAAATTGAGATCCATAAAAACCCTCCTATTTGCTTAGGCGAAATAATTATGAGATAGACACAGATTAATTTTCAATTAAAATATGGTGTATGGAACAGCTAAAGAAAAGAAAAAAACAACGTTTCTATAACCCGTTTGCGACCGAAAAGTGTGATGAATGCGGAACTTCTTATCAAGCTGGTTATACAGCTTGCCCGCATTGTAAAAAAGAAAATTCTCACAAAAATCGTGCCACTCCTTTTGATGAAACGAGGATGATGTCACCAGGCGTTGAACTTGCAGTCTTCCTAACTGGTTGGATTGGCTTCAGAGTTATTGCGGAAATTGTTAGCTATATTTTGGTCAATTTTGTTGGAACGAATGAGTATTCTTTATTGACCCTTAACTATATTAGTTACGGAGTCTTGTTCTTGGCGATTGTTGGAATCAGTTTCAGGTTCCTTCCAAAGCTTTTCAAAAACGTCTTCAGAAAGGAAATCCTCTTTGGGCTACTTGTATGGCTTGCCATCCTTGTGTTTGACGGGGAATGGGCAAGAATCATAGGCATGTTCCAAGCGTCTACAAACATAAACCAAACAGTGGTCAATGACATGATCAAGCAATCTCCGCTTCTTGCAATCGTATTTACAGGATTTATCGCCCCTTTCTGTGAGGAGATGACTTACCGTTGTAGCCTCTTTGCTTTTGGCTCAAGAATCAATAAAGTTCTAGCTTATGTTGGAACCGCGTTTATCTTTGCTTTTATCCATATGCATGATTTCACTAGTTTGAATGAATGGCTCAATATCCCACCATACGTTTTCGCTGGTTTGGCCTTTTGCTTTGCTTATGATAAGTGGGGTTTAGGCGCTTCTTTACTAGCGCACGTGACTAATAACACTATAGCTGTATTGCTAACAATTGCCTTATGAGAGAAAAAATCCAGATCCTTAATCAACTTCCACTTAAAATCATTGCCATGCTGACAATGACAATCGACCATATCGGTGTCTTTTTGTATAACATGGGCAACTTCCCAATCGGTTCTGTCGCTTATAACCTTGGGCACATTTTTAGATGCATCGGCCGTCTTTCTTTCCCTCTTTTCATCTTCATGCTTGCTGAAGGTTTAAGAAAGACTCACGACCGTCTGAATTACGTTCTTCGTTTTGCGGTTCTTTGGGGGCTAATAACATTCGCAGAAATCATTCTTTATTTCATTGACCCATCTCTTGCGATCGCAGGTCAGGCATTCACCGATTTATTATGTTACGCGTTATTTATTTACCTTATTGAACATAAAAATAAGCCGATACGCCTATTGGCATTGCTTCCTTTAGGATATATGGTTCTTAGCTATTCATGCGACGCTAGCGAAGTTTGGTGCATGATGAATGGCCAAATCTCTGCATGGTCTTCTTTCTTCCCTGAATTCCTTAGAGGCGGCTATACAATCTATGGTTTCTTAATGTTCCTTGGCATCTATTATTCGCCTGTCGCCGTTGATTGGTTCTACAAGAAAACTCTTGGCGATATGAAAGATAAAATGAGTGAATGGACAAGTGGCCCTAAATATCAGGGACTTGTTAATATGCTTAGCTCCACTTCTATTTTGGTTTTCACATTGCTTTTCTGGCTTTTTGAAAAAACCACTGGTTTATGGAACCTTGGCATGGAAATTCAATCATGGTGTGTCATTTCTTGCTTACTTATAGCTTGCTATAACGGTAAGAGAGGATGGGATGCCAAATGGTTTAGATGGTTTGAATATTTATTCTATCCGGTGCATCTTGTTTTGATTTTCGGTGTATTTACATTATTCTTTTAGTGAAGGAGGTTAATATCATGATTATTAACATCAAAGACGTCCAATCATTTGAAAAGGAAACCGCTGAGGGAAAAGTTCTTGTCGATTTCTACGCAACATGGTGCGGACCATGTAAAATGCTTGCTCCTGTTTTAGAGAAAATCGCACGTGAGCACGAAGATTTGAAGATCCTTGAAGTCGATGTTGATGAAGTTGGCGAATTAGCCGCTAAATACAACATCATGAGCATCCCTGCTCTTATCTATTTCGAAGGTGGCAAACCTCTTGATATGAGAGTTGGATTCATGCCTGAAGACAGTGTTCTTCGCTTCGTCAAACTTAAATAAGCAAAACAAATGAGGGCAAGTCATGAAAAACTTGCTCTTTTTAATTCCCTTGCTTCCCAAATTGTGATATATTTCTTGGAGTCGGGCCGTTGGTCCAACGGTTATGATGCTAGCCTGTCACGCTTGAGACACGAGTTCGACTCTCGTACGGCCCGCCATCGCAGGTGTAGTTCAATGGTAGAACATCAGCCTTCCAAGCTGATTACGCGGGTTCGATTCCCGTCACCTGCTCCATTGAAAGCAAAATAAATCCACGGAATATCCGTGGCTTTTTTATTATTTAAGACTCCATCCAGCGTCAGCGTGATAAATCATCTGTTTTGTCATGCCTCCATCAACGCAGATGTTCTCGCCATTGATGAATCCTGCTTTTGGCGAGCAAAGATACATGACTGCATTTGCTATGTCTAATGGATTGCCTACTCTTCCAGATGGCTGCTGATAAGCGTCTGGTCCTTCGTATTCTTTGTAATCTGTATCAATCCAGCCTGGGGAGACTGAATTGACTCTAACTTTACCTGCTAGACTCATCATCAAGGCATGAGTAAGGGCCGCTATGCCTCCTTTTGCGGCTGTGTAGCTTTCTGTCTGGGCTTGGCTCATTCTGTCTCTTGATGAGGAGATGTTCACTATCGCTGCGTCTTTAGCAAAAAATGGAACGAATAGCTTTGTTAGATAGAAAGGAGCTGTTACCCCTACTTTCAACGCGTATTCGAATTCCTCATATGAGCAAGTGTCTATTCCTTTCATTAAAGGAAGGGCGTTATTTACCAAATAATCAATATGGCCATGTTTATTGATTACGCATTTAGCAAAGTCTTCGAGCGTTTCTTTCTTGGAAAGATCACCGACATAGTGATTGCCTTCTAGGATATCAATGATTTCTACTTTGGCACCTGCTTTAGCAAATTCTTCAGCAATGCATTTGCCTATTCCTTTAGCGCCGCCTGTTACTACAACAACTTTATCTTTGAACATAAGAAAATCCTCCATACGCTTTCGCTTATCATTATATTCCTATATGGAGAATATAAAAAAAGAAGGGTATCCCCTTCTGTTACTTAAGAGGTTCCTTCTTTATTGTTTTTAAGAAATAGAGAATGACGACTACGGCGTTTATCATGAATAGCATTACCATGGGAAGGACGATCAAAAATTTAAAAACATCAGGGTTTTGCTGTAAAAATCCTATGTAATTGTCTGGATAATGGCCAAGCGCCTGTTCGATCTTATCTGGCAAGGTCACAATCATGATGATTGAGGTCAAGAGGAAAAAGAGCGATAAGAGGACATCCAAACTGAAGAAGACTCCAGTGACTATTTTCTTTTTGTTTAATGTTATTTTCATGCTTACCACGTTGACTCCACTGAGGCTGGAACAGACACCGTTGGCGTGGCTCCAGCTACTAATTCAAATTCTCCTGTTGGAGTAGTTTTGACATAGACATTATATTCAGACGAATAATAGTTAAAGATTTTTAAGGACGCTTCTTTATCTGCATAGCAGGTGATGAAATATGTGCCTTTCTTTGAGCCTTCTACATCTTCTGCATATTCTTCGTTTTTGACGTATCTGACATTTGTTAAATATGTGTAGTCGACATAATCGCCGCCGGCTGTTGGGTTTTCTAAGAAGAAATTAAGGATGGTGTTATCAATTGTGTCTGTAGCGTTTCTATAACCAATCTGACCGAAAGAACCACCGAAACCGTCTTGAGCCTTATACTCGAAGTCGATGTTAGTGATCCAGGTGTCGTTTCCTCTATTGGACTGGCCGCCAAGAACAAGGATATATGTATCAATCTTGACTTGTTCTTCTTTGGTCATGGATGTCGTGCCATCAGAATTATATGTGCCTAAAACTCTTCCTTCGGCATCTAAAGCGCAGTACGAGACTTTCTGGACGTCTTCTTCCATGAGGTCTAAAGAAATGTTATGAGTAACATTAATAAACCCAGTGTCTTCTGATTCAACGATGTTTGTTCCTGCACTCTTCAAAGACATAAACTCATTGCCTTTTTTGAATGAAGGATCAACTAGGTCCAACGAGTAACCTAAGATGGTTGCTTGGACATAGGTAAAGGAGATCTTACCTAAAGCATCGTTTCTTCCATCGACTGCGTTAGATGTGTTTTTCAAATAAACGACAATGGAACTTCTACAGTTTTCCTCTGCAAAGAACAACTGGCCTTTTGCTGGTGCTGGGCCTACAAATTCACCTGCTGTTCGTTCGGAATTTAAAGAAAGAACAGCGATTGAGATTCTATTTCCTAAAAGACTGAAGTTTTGATAATAGAACTCTGCTCCACCACCTACGACATCGATATTCTTTGAACGATATCCGGACTCACGAACTAATGTTTCTTCTGAAACAAAGTATTCTTTTGTTTGTGGGTTTTGAAGAACATCCCTTCTAATGATGACCAATTTCCAGACAGGTAAACTGCCGTTAAACCCAGGTGTATATAAGAAGCTTGTGTTATATGACTCGTTTATTTCAGGGATTGTGACAAAAGCATCTTGCTCAACACCATCAATAACTTCCTTAAATAATATAGGGGCCTCAAATGTTCTTGGGTCAACGTGAGGGAGAGTTTCATTTGGATTGAAAGTAAAGGTCGTTCTCTCAACCCTGTCGTTAGAAACTTTGATTAATGCGTTGTAATTTGTTTGATCTGTGTTTGAGTCGATTTTTGTAAAATCGTTTCCAACATCTAAATGAACACCCTGAAGAGTATCGTTAACAACAATCTCTTTTTGGCTAAGTTTTCCAGTTGTTGCGTCATATCCTCCACAGACGTAGGACGCTCTTCTTGTGCCACCGCCCCAAGGATAAGTGAATGAGAAGATGATTGAATAATGATGTCTGCCTTCTTGTATGTTTTGAAGATGGATTGTGTTTGCCTTGAAATTTAAATTGTACCAAAGAACATTGGTACGAGTTGCTGTGAAAGTGAAAGGAATATTTATGTAATTATTTGCGGTTACTCTTCCGCCAGGATCTTTTGTGTAACCATCCGCATCCCAATATAATCTAGCGTCAATTGAGACGTTTCTTTCTGAAATTCCACCGATTTTGATTTCGTCGATGTTAAAGGTAAAATCCTCAATATTCAAATCAAAATCATAGACGTCATAACCAGAGATAACTTGTCTATCAAAAGATTCGCCATACATGAAACAATGGTTTTTTTCGCTCCAATAGTAATATGGGGTTGGAGCTTCTTCTCTTGTTTCGGTGTTAACAATTAAACCTTCACCTGAGCCTTTAAGAGAGTGGTCATAATATAACGGTTGGTTAACAGGTGCTTTGATTGCGCCGTCGTGGGAAGTATTGCTTCCGTCATTATCCATGTATCCTCTATCTTGGTAATAGACATTGTATTCATGCTTTTGCTCAACAAATTCAGGCGAAGCATAACCAGATGTCGATAAAGAGTAACCATCTTGAATTAAATATGTGCCTGAACCTGCTGCTCTATCTGGCGCGATCGCATTTGAGAATGGGACAATATGTTGGCCGTCAGTGGTCATTCTCTTTGTTTTATCGCCATCGTCATTTGGGGTTTCATTATATGTTGCTCTTGTGTTTCTTAAGACGAGCTGCTGATTTTTGATTGAATCATAGGTCGTATTGAAATAGTTATAGACGGCCTGTGAATTTAAGGAGAATTGGTAGTCACGGCCATAACCTAAACCGCCGCCTAAAGCATCTTGCTCTGCTCTGCCATAGTAACCGTAGTTATTGATGTGAAGGCCGCTTGTTGTACCTTTAAGAGTGCAGTTATTAACATATACGTTCTGGAAGTTTTGTGTCTCATCTAAGTGACCTGCGATATAACCAAAATGGACTGCGCCTTTCTGGTGGACGTGTCCTGTTTCGGCATTTAATTCATCTTCTGTTGGTTCGGTGTAATGTGTACCTGTTGTATCAATGATGAAGTCGCTGAAGTATGTGTTTAAGCAAGTGCCATGACCGACGAAGCCAAAAATACCGATATCGCAGAATTGGTCTCTTGTCGCGTCAATATGGAATCCGGAAACAGTCATGTTGTTTCCCTCGATATGCGCGTTAAATGGTTTTTTAACGGAACCAAGAGGGGCTAAGGAAGCGATACGGTCACAGTTAAGAATCTTTGAATAACCATTTCCTTCTGAATTATCGACTTTACCATCTTTGTAGTTATAGACTTCGATTGTTTCTGGATTGCCATCAAGGTCGGTGCCGATTTCAAAATAGAATTCCTTTTCAGCAAAACCTTCGAGGTTATAGTGAAGAAGGACCATGTTTTCGTAGTGTCTAGGTCTAGTGATGATGAATGGATGCTCTTCTGAGCCGTCGCCATCATGGAAATATTTCTGAAGGACTGAGCCGGTTAAACCATCTTCTATATCAATTTTGTTCTCGTTATAGAACCAAGCAGCAGAAAGACCGCTTGCGACAAGGAGAGCCCCTGAGCAAACGGCGGAGACTAATAACACTAATTTGGACTTTAATGATTTTTTCATTAGTTGGTCCCTCCTGCATAGAATTGGAGTTTAGTGATATCGCAGATAAAAGAGATTGAATAAGATTCGAGGTTATCAGCAGTAGCCTTTTCATCCGAAGAGTGTTCGAAATAGTAGTCGACAAGAGTGTCTTTGTAGAAGTATTCAAGATACAAGACAGTGACTTGGTCATCTGCTGTTTCGTCTACGTCCAAATTATTGAAGATGATTGTGTTATCTTCGACTTTGGTGCCGACTTCTTGACCTAAGGCTCCGCTAAGAGAGACGTAGCTCTTAGTATCGTCAATGCCCTCAAAGACTTTGTAGGCGCTATCATAAATTGATTCAGCGCTTGATTCATCAAATGCTGAAGGATTTGCTAATTCGTGTCTAAGGAAGTATTTGAAGCCAATGATGTTTGACATGTTTCTAGTAACCATTGATTGGTTATCAAGGAATGAGCCAGAACAAGGCACCCTTAAAGAGAAACGGGAAGATGCATCTGTTGTTCCGTTTGATTTAACTTCGATTCTTAAGACTTTGTTGTTATAAACGTTTCTTTCAGGAATGAAAGAGTCGTATTGAGGGAGGGCGAACTTAGAAGTGAAGACATCATTTTTGTCTTCGTCTTTGATTACTCTATCTTCTGCTACTCTGCCAGTAAGGTTATCTTGATCATATTCGTAGACCTGGAAATCTACATCGAGGGCATCGTCATCTGAGACAGCGAATGCCTGAGTTGCTGCTTCAGCGTTTCTAATGGTTGTGAACCAAGCGGCAGTTAAGGAGACAAACATGGTTGCACAGGAAAGGATGGTCAATCCAATAAGACCAGCCGCCTTTGCCTTGTACTTTCTTTCCATAGAAGCACTCTCCTTAGACTGGTGGCTTTTATTCCCTTAAAAAATAAAAACCAACCCAATGAGTTGGCAGCTGGCTACCCCGAAGGGCCCTTTAGTTTTGCGTCACTAGATTTCTCTAGTTTTGCTTTTTACATTCATAATTATATCCAAGACCAATTAATTATCAACTTTATTTTATAAAAAATATCGAGGAATACTTGTTTTTGCCAAATACTTTAAAAGTTTTTTTCGTAAAAAACAACGCGAAAAATACAACTAATAGAATATCAAAAAAAGAGATTTTAAGCGGTTTTTGCTGGGGGTTTTAGTGAATATCGGCCACTAAAGGATGGATGTCTGCGTTGCCTTGGATTCTTGCTCTTCCGCCTACTGGAACACCATCTGAATCAGTATCGAGAACGAAGCTCATTTTTGTGTTATTCATCTTTTCGTCATGCTTGTTTGCATGGGTTGCTTTGTTTAAATAATTGCCCTCAAGCATATACGAGACCTTGTTTGTTGTATCGAGGTCATAGGTGTATTGAGTAACTGAGTTGTACTTAACGGCGATATGTGTTGTTGTTCCTGTTACCGTTCTTTCATAAACAATCTCGTCACCATATGTGGCATTGAATGTTTTGACAGCCTCTGTGTTTGTAGGATTCATCAAAGTGATAGTGAATTCCTTATATGACTTATCGTATGCTGACTCAAATTCGAGTTTGAGACTATTGCTTGAAAGCTTCCCAAGTTCAACCCATTTGTCTCCATCGCTGATGAAGGTGTCATATGCTGGCATATGATCAACTAAAGATTTGTCTAAGTAAATGACGCCTGCGTTGCCTGCTGCATCCCCTGCTTCTGGAGAACCTAAGCCCCAAGCTGGTTGACCCGCGTTCGTTCCTGATTTCCAAACATAAGCAGGCGATTCTGAAGCGACAAATTTGTGCTTTGCTGAAGCCGTGTCTTTTGAAAGAGTCCAGCCAGCGAAATTATAGTTATTGTAGTATTCAGTTTTTTCTTCGACAGGATTGGTTGAAGGGAAAGAAAGAGCAGTTCCAAAATCCACTTTTGTTCCTCCAGCGATGGCTTTGCCATCATTTTTGAAGGATGTTTCTATTTTGTATGCTTCTTCTTTGAATGTTGCGACGACCTTGCAGTTGCTTTGAATGTTATTTAAATCGACTGCCTGACCATCTAATTCTTCTTTAGCATTTCCATAAGTTTTGTCGTATGTTCCAACCCATTCATCAAAAACGTATCTGCTCCCTGGGTTTGTAATTTCTAAATCACTATGAGGATTCCAGTCGTAACTGGTTCCATCCATTGGTCTGAACGGTCCCGATTTTCCCTCGATGACATATGCGTAACCGACCTGAGTTCCTGCCTCATCAAAGTAGTCAACCTGATAAACCGGGGAGCCTTTGTGGTTTTCATCACCTTCGGTGGCACATCCAAATAATGCCCCTGTTAGCAATAAACTGCTGAGCATTAAAACTTTTTGGAACTTGGTTTTTTTCATACAAAGATTATGTATTAAAACTTCCTTTATAGGAAGATATTTCTTTATTGTTTCAAAAAGTGTGGACTATTATTTGTGTGAGTATAAAATACTCGTTGTTGCCCCTCGCACTCGCGAAGGGTATATTAATAAAGCCCACTAGTTAGGAAAACAGTCTATGAAAAAAGTAAGATCAGCAACTCGTATTATCTCAGTATTCGTTCTCATCTTTGCATTCGTTGCGATGATGTGTATGTTCGCAAACGCATTTGATGGCGAAGCAGGATGCGCTCGCGGTAACGTCTTCAGCGTTATGTTCGCTCTCAAAGATGGCTACAACCCAGTTTGGCCACTCATCATTGGCTTCGCTGGTGTATCACTTCTTATGATCGGCGCTCTTGCAGGCCTCTTAATTGGCGAAGCTGCTGGTAAGACCCTCGCATTTGTTGAAATCGGCCTTGGCCTTGTCGCAGGTGTCTTATTCCTCTTCTCCATGATGTTCTATTCTGGAGCAAACCCAAATGTCGACATGGCAAGCACCGCTGATAACTCATTAGGTGCTGGTTCAATCTGCGTTTCAATCTTCAGCTTTGTTTGTGCAGGTCTTGGTGTTATGGACCTTCTCATCCACAACAAGAAATAAACCGTTATTTAAGAAATAAGCTCTCCAGTGGAGAGCTTTTTTATTTGCTTAAAATGAGAGCGATTGTTCAATGGACTTCTTTAGAAGTTCTTTATTATCTATATCGCTAGTCAATACGCTTCTAATAAGCATCGAAAGAATATCGGGGTTTATTGCAGATCTCTTTAAAGCAGATACGTAATCTTCCTTAGAGACAAGACACCAATCCACTCTGGCTTTTACGTTCTTAACTAACAACATGTCAAGCCAAAGCCTCATGGCGAAGTCATTCCCTTCTTTAAAAGGATGGGCGATATTCATCTCTATATATTTATTAATAATGTCGTCAAATGAACATTCCGGCATTCTCTCTACAATCTTTAAGGTATCAGGAAGGAACATTGGGCTTTCAAAGATGAAACCATCCTCCTTTACCACTTCTTTTCTGATTGTTCCTGCATCCAAGAAAACGCCTTCAAAGAGTGATTTATGAATCTCTATTAACGTTAGTTCTTTATCAAAGAGAGAGATTGCTCTTTCTATTACTAAGTCTTTCATACAATCCTATCTATATTCTTGAGAATATCTTTGCAGCAATCAACAATCTCTCCTAGGACTTCATCGAATTCCCCTGTATACCATGGATCGCTTATTTCACCTAATCTTGGAGTGAAAACGGAAAGAGGGTGACAGATTCTTCTAATGTCAGCGATTCTATATGTTAAGAGCCTGATATTAGATTCATCCATGTAGAAGATGGCGTCAGCGTGATCGTAATCTGCCTGGGTGATTTTCATCGCGGTATGTCTTTCAAATGGGATGCCCGCATCTCTTAATGCGCGTTTCATTGGGGGATAAATATCGTTTCCTTGTTCTTCGCTAGAAGCGCCTCTAGAGAAAACATGGAAGTCTTTTTCTCTTCCTTCTTTCTTCAAAAGGTCTTTGAAGACATATTCTGCTGCTGAGCTGCGACAGATATTGCCATGGCATAAGAATATTATAATTTTCATTCTTCTCCTCCTTTTGAAAACTTGTATCCTCGCGATTTAAGGCCTTCGATTATCTTATCAACGCATTCATCAAGATGCTTATTAATCTCATTTCCCCAGAAACGGTATATGAGATAACCTTCTTTCGTTAGCCTTTCGTTCACTTCATTGTCTCTTTGAATATTCCTTCTAATTTTAGGAATCCAATAAGATGTATTGCTCTTAATTTTGCTAATGTTCTCTTCGAAATCTTTGCCATGCCAGAACTCAGAGTCTGCAAAGACAACGACTTTAACGCTTTTAAAAGAGATATCTGGATGTCCAAAAATGTATTTGCTGTTGCAGCGATATCTGCAGCCTCTCTCATATAGGGCTTTCCTTAATTTAATTTCGATTGAAGTGTCTTTGCCCCTGATTCTGCTCATGGTATATGACACTGTTGCTTCATCACGCTCCATAAGTAAATGAGACAAAAATCTCCCCTTCTATTTCTTTTTCCTCAAGATTAAGTTTCTTGATGTTTCCAAGGAACGTATATTTTGAAGAATATGAATCAACTCGATTGTTCGAGCATTTGACTGTTAATGATTTGATGGTTGCGTTTGCGGGGAACGCATTCTCGCCCGCATAGAGCTGGGTGATAGGCAATGAGGCGCCTTTGAAAGTGACTTCAAGATTATCTTCTTTGTCGCTAAGGGCTTCAAAAGAAGTTAAACCGTTGGTTTTATTTGGTGTGGCCGGCGTGCCAATGGAAGAGATCCACTGCGAACAAAGAGAAAGCGCTTCTAGGCTATTTGAATGAATTAACGATGGAAGGTTGATAAAACTAGCAAGGTAAGAATCAGTCGTTGGCGAATAATAGTGAATGGTGTTCTCATCTTGGACGATGTATTTATTATTTTCACGGGATACTTTGGCTCTCATTTCTACATCTTCCTGATCCTTGAACATATGAGTATCGGTCCAATCGTACTTGATTGAATACTCGGTTTTATCATCGTCAAGGCGATATGGGGCTGTGTATTTGACATCGACATTTGATTTTCTTGTGATTGTCTTGTTCCATCCATCGCTTACGTATTCTTCAATATGCGACGAGAAAGAATAGTCAGTAAATTCGACTTTAAAATCGTTTTGCTCAGCAATGAGGTTTTCTATTTTTTGAGTTGCGGTATCAAGGTTGATGCCAAGCATTTTTGTGTTTGCACAGCCAAAAAGAAAGGATACTCCTGAAAGAATTAAAAGCGTTTTTGCTAGTGATTTCTTATTCATAATTACTTGAACTGTGCGTTAAATAAGTCGTAATAGAAGCCTTTTTTATCTAAAAGCTCTTGGTGGCTTCCTGCTTCCATGATTGCCCCGTCTTTAAGACAGACAATAAGGTCGCTAGAGATGATTGTGCTTAAGCGGTGAGCAACAACTAAGGAGGTTCTTCCTTCAAAGAGCTGTCTAAAGCTTTCGTTAAGAAGCTTCTCTGTTCTGATGTCGATGTTGCTTGTTGCTTCGTCGAGAATAACAATCTCAGGTTCAAGAAGCATGACTCTAGCAACGCAGATTAACTGCTTCTCACCGACTGAAAGGCCACTGGAATCACTGATCTTGGTGTCATATCCTTGCGGGAGGCGTTCGATGAATTTATTTGCTTGGGCTCTTCTTGCTGCTTCTTTGACTTCATCAAGGGTGGCGTTTGGCTTTGCGTATGCAATATTCTCAAATACCGTTCCACTGAAAATCCAAGTTTCCTGAAGAACCATACCAACATGTTCTCTAAGAGATTTCTTGGTTATGTCTTTGGTTGAAATGC
Organism: Bacilli bacterium; assembly: GCA_045598525.1. GTDB lineage: Bacteria > Bacillota_I > Bacilli_A > RFN20 > CAG-826 > UBA4951. The sequence continues at coordinate 42,647 of JAZLMH010000012.1, forward strand.
CGTTAATCAAGAATTCACCTTCATCTGAATCATAGAATCTCATGAGGAGGTTAATGATTGTAGTTTTGCCGCATCCTGAAGGACCAACGAAGGCAACTTTTTGACCTTTTTTGATATCTAGATTAAAGTCTTTGATTATTCTCCGTTTGCCATCGTATGAGAAATTGATTTCTTTGGCACCTAGATTCTCGATTTTGCTCTCGATTATTTTTGTTCCTTCATTGATGTCTTTAGGGAACTGAATCGCTTCATAAACTCTTTCTAATGAAGAGGTTGCATAGCCAAGCTCACTCATGACGTTACTGACATCGTTAAATGGCTGCATAAATGTTGAGGCGTAGGTTAAGAATGCTGTTAATGAGCCTACTTGGAAAGCCATGCCCCAGTCGCTTCCTTTAATCATTATTACGGCGCCTAACATGACAAGGGCCGCATTAATTATGGCGTTTATTAATCTTGTTGATGGATTGATTAACGAAGCGCCGATTAATGCTTTAAATGTGTTCTTCCTATATTGCTCATTTAGGATATCGAATTCTTCGTTTCTTCTTTCTCCAATGCCTAACGTTTCAACAGATACTGAATTGGTTAACGACTCGGAAGCAAACGCGCTAACAAGACCGCTCGCTTTAGCCTGAGATTTGAAGTGCTTGGAATTGTATTTGGAAACGAAACGACTAACGAAGAGGGACATTGGGATAAGAACCACTGCCACGATTGCTAAAAGCCAGTTGAGGGTAAACATAAAGACAACCGTCACGGCAATGGTGACGATTCCGTCAAAGAGGGTTGCTATACCAGTGATAAGTCCTGTGTTGATGTTTTCGATATCGTTGATGAGTCTTTGGACAAGATCGCCTTTTCTTGAACTATCGATTTGTTTGATTGATGTATTTAAGAAGGACGAATAGACGTCTTTTCTCATATCCCTAACTACTTTCTGGCCAAGAAGGGCGATGAAATACTCAAATAATCTGCGACAGATGGAGCCTAAGATAAGGCACGAAACAAGAAGAATGATATCTAAGGTTGATGGCCCAAGTTTGTTGATAACTAAACCTGCGATAAAAGGAATGGCGAGTTTGCAAACCGCACTAAGAACGGCGATGACAAAAGAGGCCACAAAAAGCGACATGTATTTCTTTAACCATGGGAAAAGGTGCTTGAGACTACCTAGTTTCATTTTCCTTCTCCTTTCTGCATATCGTAGATTTCTTTGTATACGTCACAGTTCTTAACAAGTTCATCATGGGTGCCTTGAGCAATGATTTGGCCATTGTCATAGACAAGGATGAGGTCGCAGCCCATAAGGGATGTCGCCCTTTGGGAAACGATGATTTTTGTCAATCCTTCGATTAAAGAGATGTTTGCTCTTACTTGCTGGTCGCTTAAGTAATCTAAAGCGCTTGTGGAATCATCAAGAATAAGAAGTTCTGATTTCTTTAAAAGTGCTCTAGCGATTAACAGCCTTTGTTTCTGGCCTCCAGAAAGATTTGATCCGCCTTCTTCTATTTCGTGATCAAGGAAGTCATCGTATTTAGAGACGTAGTCATATGCCAATGCTGATTTTAAGGCGTTGATCATCTCTTCTTCTGTTGCATCTTCTTTCGCAATAAGGAGGTTGCTTCTAACTGTTCCTTTGAAGATTGAAGGGCGCTGCAAAACTATAGAGATTTCATCACGAAGGGACTTGAGGCTATATTCGCTAAGCGGCACTCCTTTATAAAGAATCTTGCCGCTTGTTGGTTCATAAAGCCTAAGCAAGAGGGATAAGGTCGTTGTTTTTCCTGAACCGGTTCCGCCAATAAGCCCGATCCAAGATCCCTTCTTCATTTGGAAAGTTAAACCTGAGACTGATGGTTTATCTCCTTCTTTGCCATAGGTTAAAGAAACGTTATTGAATTCTATAAGAGGAGAGGACTCATTTGACTCTTTTAATGCGTTTTTGTCAGTGATTTCTGGTTCTAAAGCAAGAAATTCATCAATACGTTTCTTAGAAGCGGATGCTTTATTTAATGAAACAATCATTTTTGAGAACATTACTAAGGCTGCAAAAGATGATGTTAGATACGAAATGACTGAGGCGACTTCTCCTGCGCTCATGCCCATGATTTTTGTGTCCAAGCTATTTGGGTCATTCATGAAAGCAAGGATGACAATCAAAACGATTGCTCCGTTAATGAACAAGAAGGTCAAAGGATTGATCCATGAATTGAGATCTGCCATCTTCATATTCTTTTCATAATTAACGTCGACTGTCTCGTTGAATTTTTGTTGTTGCTGTTCTTCTTTGTTAAACGCTCTAACTGGTCTAGCTCCAGAAAGGGAATCGTGTGAAACAAGAGATATGCCATCCACCGATTTTTGGATGTCGTTATATCTCTTTGGAGACATAAGCATAACCATGAGGACGACAATGAAGGAAAGAAGAATTGCAACCGAGAAGATAATCCCCGCTTTAACATTAAGGAGGAATGTCATTATTGCTGCGCCTACGACCAAGAATGGAGGTCTAAAGATAAGACGCATGAACATGTTGACACCACCTTGCATAGAGAATGTGTCATTATTAACCAAGGTTAATACTTTTTGCTTCCCGAAAGCGTCTAATTGCTTTTCGCTTAAGATGTTTATGCGGCTATATACTTCTTTTCTAAGATCATAGTTATAATCCGCGGCTACTCTCGCTGAGAGATATTGGGCGCCCATGGTAAAACCAAAGCCAAGGATTGCAATGACGAAAAGAATTAAAGATCTACTAATAGAAAAATCTAAGTCGTTCTTTGCTATGCCTTCATCGATGATGTATTTGACAAGGAATGGAGAAAAAAGTTCTGCGGCAACCTCAAATAGTTTGAGGATTGGAGCAAGAACAACTTTAAAACCGTATTTCTTTAAAGGCGTCAAAGCAGTTTTCTTGATCATGCCACGCCTTTCTGCTCATCTTCTTCTATTTCGAATTCTGGTTTAATTTCGTTTGGTGCGGCCAATTTTATTTCGAAAACAGTTTCTTCTGTTCCGTCTCTATAAAGGCTGAAAGTGAACCCTTCTTCACCATCTCCACGACATCTATTGAACCAAATTGGCTCTTCGGTATCCAAGTACTTGATTTCGGCTACGTCATTAAATCTCCAGAGAATATCGTCTGCTACAAATCTGCAGAAAATAGAAGCTGCGTCGATTATGAGTTGAGGGATGCCAAAGCTCGTCACAAAGGAAAGCGTTTTGGTTTCTCTGTCGTATTCAATACGGCTGATTGTCGATCCTTCAAAGCCTGCAAAATTGCCGTAAGCGTTCATAAGAAGAGACTGTCCAAAGGTATCGATATCGAACGTTGGTTCGCTTTGTGTGTAATTCAAGATCTTGGCTAATTCGTTGATACGTCTATAACAATCTTCGAATTCCGCTTTAATCTCGCTATTCATTTCTTGTTCCCCATGAATCATATATGCGTTATCGGCCATAAGGAGGAAGAGCATTGCATCAAAAGGTGACTTGTGGATTCCTAGGCCTTGCTGATTCATGCAGCCAATTCGATAGCAAAGTGAGGCAAAGATTAGAGGGTTTTTACCAGTTGTCGACATAAATTTGGCATTACATTCAGGATAGAAATGAAGGAGCATGCTATAAGCGATGCCTGGGTTCTTTTCCACGAACACGCCATTAAGATAACAATCAGAGAAATGAAGGAGACCGGACGCATCACCAAAGGCCATGGCTTTTGAATAGCATTCAAATGCGCCTCTTAGATCTTTCTTTCCAAGAACTCCAGATTCGCAAAGGACGCCCATTCTTGTATAAGCTCTTGCATCATCTTCAAGACAGCGAGATGCATAAAAAGAGAACGCTGTTTTTGGATCTGCTTGAGTGAATTGAGAACCAAATTCTAAAAGATTGGCCAAATCGTAAGTCGATTCAGGATCGCCTTGGCGGCTTAAGATGCTTAAGTACTGAATATAAAGAAGTTCGTTTGCGGCTTTATTTGTAATCTTTCCTTCGCGGTAACGTTCGCAGTATGTTTTTGCCGCTTCTGGATGACGCTCCATGAAGTCTTCGCCAAAATAGGTTGTATTGATTTCTCTAAGTTCTTCTTTGGTGAATGAATAACCGGATGCATCTCCGATAAGTGTATCCATTCCGCATTCAGGACAAATAGCGGACACACCTTGTTCGTCATTAACCCAGTCTTGGACTTCTCTAGCATCAATCGTGTGACGGCAGAAAAGGCACGAACACTTATGACTTTGGAGTATCTCCAAATCGTTATTCGTGGTGTGGTCAAATAATTCACTTAAACTAGGTATCTTTTCCATGATGAAATTATAACACACCTATAATGATTTGTTTCTTTGAAACACCTAAACTTCCTCTTTCTTTCAAAAAAGAGGCTAAATGACTATAATTGTTTCACTATGAAAAACTTATCTAGAACTATTAACTTATTTTGGTGGATTCCAGTCGGCGTGTTAGTCGTCATGGGTCTCGTATTTGGCACATCATTTGATCTTGATATTGCAAAAGGATTGACCATAGAAGGAAATTTCTTTTCGGCTTTCTTCGCTTTTGGAGGTTCACTCCCTGCTTTTGTGCTTCTTGGTTTTGTTGGCCCTCTCTTCTATATGTATTTCAAGGAACAAAGCTTCAAAGGCGCAAAAACCATTGCAAAAATAGCGTTTTTTGGCGCCCCAGTAGTAGCTGGCGCAGGTTATGGCATTGATATTCTTAAGGATGTTATGGCTACACCTATCGCTCTTGTCCTCGGGGTTGTCATCATCCTCGGTCTTTCTTGTTTGCTCTATTTGCCTTTCAAACACGGAAATCCTAAACAAGCGCTCAGAGACGCTTTAGTTATTGGCTTGACCATTGGCTTATCGATTGTCCTTGGTCTTTTATTTAAAAAGATTTTTGTAAGACCTCGCCCAGTTGCCGTCCTCGATGATCCTAGTTTATACACCCCTTGGTTTAAGGTTCTTGGAAATAAGGCACCTGCTATTGATGAAGACTTAATTGATAGCTTCCCTAGTGGTCACGCAACATTAGCATCAACATTGCTTCTTCTTCCTCTTCTTGCCAAATATAATCCCAAGACAGAGAAGTTCGCATGGGTATTCTTTATCTCTGCTGCGGTTTGGTTACTCCTTACCGCATTTGCAAGATTGAGCGGAGGACGCCACTTCTTAAGTGATGTCTCTACTGGCGCATTGATCGGTGGAGGCTTAGCGTTTATCTTTAACTTAGTATTCAAAAATCCTCTTAAAGAAGAGAACGCATAATTGTGTTTAATAAATCAAAAGGGCTGCTTAGAACAGTCCTTTTTTACATATTTCTAAAATCTTATCGAAGTCTTGGGAGAGAAGTTTTCCTTCTAAGTCATTTTCTTTGATGAATATGACCTCTCCTTCTTCCGAGGAGTGGATCTCTCCAGAGAAGTCTTTCGAACGGAATAACATCGCTAGGTGTCTTACCCCTTCTTGAGGAACGTTCCATTCAAAATAACCTACGTTCTCAACCGAATGGACATTTAGCCCTGTCTCTTCTTTCATTTCTCTAATTACGGAATCAGGGATTGATTCATTATCTTCAACATGGCCGCCAGGGAAGTTTATGCCTGGCCAATCTTGCTTAAGGCGATTGACAACCAAAAACTCTCCATTCTCTCTATAGAGCATGCACATGTTTGTAAGAATAACGCGGTTCTTAATCATATAAACAATTCTAGTCTTTATACGTTTCTAAAGAAATCATAAAATCTAGATATGAAAATTAGATTCAGCGAAAAGGACACAAGGGAATTTGAGAAGCTTTCTCTCCAAATGGATGATAACGAAGCCTCAGGGGCGTTCTATAACATTCTTATTCAAGGCGATGAACTTGTTTCTAAAACAATGCTTCCTTATCCAATCGATCTTTTAGACGAGAATCCATATCGAGAGAATCCATATTTCCAAAACGTTAAACCTATCCCTCATAAGGAAGGAAAAGTCAGACTCGATTATTTAACCACTCCTGCAAGAAAAGGGTTTGTTTATGACGAGATGGTTGAGAAAGGACGTTTATACGAAGAGATAACTCCATTTGGTTATTTTAACAATCCTTTTAAGTTCCTTGCTCTATTAGACAAAGAACGTATCTGGATGAGTGTTACTCCTCATGAGATTAATACAATGAAAGAGGCCATAGACCATGCCCATGGAAAAGTTGTTACCTTAGGCCTTGGCTTAGGTTATTACGTTTATATGGTTCTTCTTAAAGATGGCGTTGAAAGAATAACCGTCATCGAAAGAGATCCTAAAGTCATATCGCTTTTTAAAAAACATCTTCTTCCATTCTTCCCTCATAGAGAAAAAATAAACATTGTTGAGGCAGACGCCATTGAATACTTAAAAGATGCCGAGCCATTCGATTACTTATTTGCTGACTTATGGCACTTTGCGATAGATGGCGTTCCTTTATATCTCAAAATCAATAAGTTTGAAGATAAATACAAAGACTCAAAATTTGAATACTGGATTGAGCCAGCGATGCTTATCACATTAAGAAAAGCGATGATCATTCTTGTCGAAGAAGAAATGCATGGAACAACCGATTTTGATTACCAAAATGCAGGCACGATTAGTGATGAAATCATTAACGCGTTGCACTTCCTCTTAAAAGACAAAGAATTCAATAATATTGATGAATTACTGGAGTTTTTAAGTCAAAAGAACCTCAAATTGCTGGCAAAATCACTTAAGTTAAAATAAAAACAGGAGCTCACATGTGCTCCTGTTTTAATAATCTCAGTTGCTACCAGGAGAAGATGTTTTCTTCTTTCTTAAAATATAAATGATGGAAAGGACGACGCCAGTCCAGATTAACGCCACGCCTAGCCAATGGAAGAGAACGGCCCAAGCCGCATCGATCGAGTTTTCAGGACGGACGAGAGCAATATCGTAGATTCCTGCAACAGCCTGATAAACCATCAACGTTCCAGTTCCTGCGTTTAAGGCTAAACGAGACCATTCGCCGATATCAATGTTTCCCACCATACAAACAAGAGCATAGGCTACTGAGAGAATCAAAGGTGAGAGCCAAATGAAATTAAGGTATCTACTGACCATGCCTCTAGAGTTTGCGTAATAGATAATCATGAAAAGAAGACCAAATAAAGAGACACCAAGCATGATTAAAGCATGGCGAAGTCCAAGTTTTCTATTAGAGGTCAACCACATAAATCATATCTCCTAAAGCTCTTTGGGTATTCTCGGAAGGATACTTTTTGACCGGACTTGGATCATCTTCTACTCTTGCGACAATCGTAGCCGATCCTCCTCCATCAAGGTTATAAGCGTATGTGCAGCCGTAATCCAATAAGATCTGGGCCATATCATGAAGGGTGAAGCCGTCTCTATTCTGTTGCTTTCTTCCTTGACTGACCATGAACATGAAATGGAATGGGCCAAGATATCCGATTGCGCAACGTTGGTTGCCACCCTGTGCCATTGTTTCAGAAACGATTTCCGAAGTTGGGGTGACTGCAAGCTGGCTATCAACAACAAGATCAGGGCCAAACATCCAGTTTTGAAGTGCTCCCCTAGCGATTAAATCTTCAGGCGTATAGTCTGCTTCCCAAATAGACGACATAGTGCCATCTTTCCAAATGATTGCATCTTTATTTGTCGCATCATCAGAGTTTCTTCTTGTGTCGCGAATAATCTGACCATTACGGATAACATAGCCTGGTCTATGGTTATATGAGAAAGCGCTGTCTCCCGAAATTGCGGCAAGAACATTAGTGTTTAAACCTGCTTCCACTGTTCTGACTTGGTTACTTACAATATCCGTTACGTTATCGCCTGGGTGACCGGTATCGTCGGTAACTAAGTATGTGCGAAGATCACTGATTTTCTTTAATTTGATATCTACTGTGTAGTATTTGATGTTATAGCCACGAGAGTCGTTAGCGTAGTTGTTCAAGTTTGGTGTGACTATTGTCTCGGTGTAAGGCGACTGCGCAAGAGTGTGATATGGCTCTAATCCTTCTGCCGGTTCTGAAGAAGACGCGGATGACGATACCGAAGATGAGCTTGGGGTTGATGAAGGCCCTGGTTTTGATTCAGTTGGGCCAGGAGGGAGAGGCTTATCCTCGCTTTTGGAAGAAGATGGCAAAGAGCCAACAGACGATTCCAGAGAAGATGGAGTCGAGGAAGGTTGGCTAGTAATGTCTTCGAGGTTACCAAAACCACTAGGATCAAAATGATTCCCGGTATTACCTTTTTCTCCGAAATAATTGTGAAGAATGTTGCCAGTGGCTAAACCGGCAATCGCAATCGCATATGCAATACCAACAATAGCGACGAGATTTTTTGGTTTTTTCATCGTTATTGTCTCTTTTTGGTTTTCTTTTTAGCAAAGATGAAGGCTTTGCTGATGAAATAGTTAATCACGAAGATGATTGCTTCAACAAGGACCTTCAAGGCAAGAAGGCCGACTTTTGCGGCGACATTCTCTCCGACATTAGCAAGAAGGAAGTAATCAAAGAGAAATAAGAGGCCTAAGCCGATGCAGACATTGATCGAGAAGACTGCGACGTACTTAAGAACTTTGTTCAAAATCTTCTCTTTGTTAGGGAAGACTATGAAGTTATTCATTATGAAGTTATAAGGTCCACTTACGAGTCTTGCGCCTAAATATGGGATCAAGACAATAAGAGGGAAATCGACATCCAAAAGGAATTCAAGAAGCGCGAATAAGCCAAAGTCGATGAAGAAGCTTGTAACTGCGATAAGGATATACAAAAGCGGGGTTTTATATATTCTCATTGAATCTCTGATTGGACGGAAATGAGAGTTTTCGTTGTTATCGTAGATTGTTGTGATGACTATTTGGGTGATGCCCGCTGCTCTTGCTGCGTCATGAAGGAAATTGAATTCATATTCATAACGATCGCCTTCGATATCAAGAGCTAAGTCAAAAAGGTTTTGAGGGATGCCGCGCAATCCAGTCTGGGTGTCTTGGATATGCTTTCCTGTCGCCATTTTGAAATAGAAGGTCGAGAAGCGGTTTCCGACTTTGTTTCTTGCTGGCGTTTCAGGAAGAGAGAAGTCGCGGACACCTAAAAGAAGATCGTTTGGATGTTCTTCCATCGCGTCTCTAAGTTTGATGATATCTAGAAGGGTATGCTGACCATCACCATCGGCGGTGATGATACCAGTAACTTCTTTATAGTTTTCTCTGATATGAGCGATGCCATACTTTAAGGCATAGCCTTTACCGTGGTTTTCTGGATAGGAAAGGACAACGAAATTTTCTAATGAGGCAATTTGGTCAAAGACCGGTTTGAAAGCTTCTCCACTGCCATCATCGACAACGACGATTTTCTCAAACGAGGTTGGATCGATTGTCTTCAAAAAAGGGTATGCTTTATCGCATGGTTTATAGATAGGGATTAGTAATGCAGTTTTCATGTTCAATTTATTATGCCCTTTTTGTTGTGCTTTTATAAAGCAATAATTTTCTATCGGATATTTAGATAACAAAAAAGAGGCTCATTCGAACCTCACTTTTTATAGTTGGCGGAGGCGTCGAGATTTGAACTCGAGCTCGGGTTGCCCCGACTAACGGTTTAGCAAACCGTCCCCTTCGGCCTCTTGGGTACGCCTCCAACGCAAGAAGTAATATACACCAAATAAAATGTTTTCGCATCATTTAGTTTTATCAACTTTACTAACGAAGAATTTTGGGGTTCTAGATTCTTGAATAAGAAAAAAAGGATTATCAACGGGTAATCCTTTTTGATTTTTATGGTTATTAGATGGTGTTGTCCTTTAAAAGACTTTTCGTAATATCTTCTTCGATGTTTACCATGTGACTCTTTAAGGTGTCTTTTACGTCTTTCATGTTTTCGAAGAAATTCCAGGTTATGGAATAAAAGAAGCTTGCCGTGAAGTCCATTAGGTCGATTGAGCTGATGTTTAAGTCAGCGTCGTTTTCCACTGCTTCACCAAGTTTTAACGCCGCTTCTGAGAAATCTCCATAGTAGACTGGATCAAGGTTTTGCTTAATGAAGGCGTTTGCCATTGAAAGAAGGAAGGCTTCCTGAAGGTTATGGATGGCATAGCCGTCACTGTTATTTGGGTCGGTGCATTCTTCAAGGAAGAGCTGCCTTGCTATGAGATTATCCATAAGATAATCAACGAGATCATCTTTGTTATCGCTCCAGATCCATCCAGCGCGGTATCCTTCAAGGTCTCTTTTTACATAGTAAAGGAACACTGTTTTATCAGTGATACTTTGCTTTTGAAGTTCTGCGTCCATCCTGAATCTTGAGTCAGGCAATTTTTTGTCTATTAATTTTCCCATTCCTATATCTTTTAAAGCGTCAAGGTTAATCATTGTGTCTCATACTCTAGTATGAATTTTACAAATAGGCAAGGAATGAAATTTGATTTACTTATGTTAGGCGACTAAAATAATAGCCGTGGAAAATAAGTTTTATATTCGCATACCTGGGGATACGTATTACGATAACCCATATAACAGAGACTCCATCTGCTATTACTTCAATCTCGACAAAAAAACTATCAAAGTCGAAAGAAGAGTGATCGGTGAGGATGGTTTTAAGGTTAACCAAAAGGCTTATTCTATTTCTAGCGATGAGGCAAATATGATCCTTAGATGCTTCACGATGAAAAATGGTTTCCTCTTAGATTACTTTGATGATTACCGCGTCGCGGATGGAAAGAAATTCTCTCATTCCATTCTTTCTATTGGGGAAGAGAAAATCTATTTCCCAGATTACCTTTGCAATTTTAAAAGCATGGACCTCTTTAAAAGGTACCGTTATTACCCAGAGAAAGAAAGGGTCCTCTTCTACTCCGCGCTAAGATTCATCCTTCATTTTGCTTTCACAAAAACCGAAAAGCCAAAGAAAGAATTCCCTACTTCGACGAAGAGCTCATTAGCCTTCAAAATCGACGCAGAATCCATCTCATTAGAATAAAAATCCACAGCAGATTCGCTGTGGATTTTATTTTTTTATCTTATTCCAACCATTCCGTCAGGAGCGAGATATAAACCGTTTCTTCTAGAACAGTTCCATTTGATTGCGGCTCTTACATATTCGAAGGCCGTTTTCTTTAAGACGGAGTAGCCAAAGGCTTCATTGACTTCGTGGCAAAGATCTTCCACTGTCATCTTGCCTTGGTTGGTTACAAGATCTGCCGCACAGTTACCGATCTCAATATAGGAGATGTCGATTAGCCTACGGAAGTCTCCTTCAAGAGACTCTCTCCAGTAAGTGTTGTTGCTTGGATTGATGTTTCTTGGGTAGTAGAAATTCTTGCCGCCGCAGCTTTCCTGGCTGAATGAGAGTTTCTGAAGAGCGAGGTTGAACTTGTTTCTTGTGATTGAGCCAATGCGGCCAAGGCCAAACGCTTTTCTAAATCTTTCTTCTAGAACTTCTTGGGACATTGGGAATTCTGTTCCAACCGCTTCGATGAAGAAGGAAAGCATATCAGATTCATTTAAGAGTTCTGGATTGAACTTAGGAGTGAATTCAACGATTGTGTACGGTCTCTTGTTAGGGTTGGCGTTAACAACTTTCTTGACAAAGAGAGGATCTTTTTGGGACTCTTTCTCATCAACAAACTTTTCTCCTGCAAGAGATCTGTTATAAGAATTGATGATGCTCTTGATGACTTCTTCTTTATGATCAAGATATTCGACACTATAGAGATAATGGATGTTCCAGTTAAGTCTATGTAAGACAGCAGGCTCATTGATATGTCTATCTCTACAAGTAAGAATTGAGTTTTTATTGTTATCGATGATGATGCCTAGGACATAGTCATTAGGGTTCTCTTTTGAAGAGATGGCAAGGTCGATCTTGAATGTGCTTGACCCAAGGTTTTCTTTTACGACATAGCCAAGCTTCTCAAGGTCTTTTGCTAAGAAGGTGGCGATTGAATTAGGTTCATCGCCCATTTCATTAGCGCTGCGGTTAGCTAAAGAAGATACGCCTTTTTGAGCGAAAAGAAGGAAGTCTCTAAGATATTTAGCACCCATGTTCTTGGCTCTTTCCGCTGGAATCTCTTGTGGCTTCATCGATGAGAAGACGATCATTTCTTCTCTTGCGCGGCTTACTGCGACGTTAAGTCTTCTTTCACCTTTCTTTTGCGAGAGAGGACCGAAGTTAAGGGATAAGCCGAGTTTCTTGTCTGGGCCATAGGTTGTGGAGAAGAGAATTACATCTCTTTCATCGCCTTGGACATTTTCTAAGTTTTTGATGAAGATCTTCTCTCCGCCTGGGGTTGGATCATAATCAGTTTTGGCAAGCTGCTTTTCAAGCATGTCATCGATGAGGTTTTGCTGGGCTTCATTGAAAGTAACAACACCAATTGAGTGGGTGCGAAGTTTTTCATCTTGGAGTCTACGCATAATCTCTGCGACAACTTCTTTGGCTTCCGCTCTATTGATTCCTTTGCCTCTTTCGTAATCGCCTTTGACATATTTATACGAGACGGATTCTTTTTCCTGAGCAGGTGAAGGGAATGTAAGAAGGGTGTTCTCGTAGAAACGGTTATTTGAGAAGGCAATAAGAGACTCGTGGCGGCTTCTATAGTGCCAGTTGAGTCTTTCTCTTGGGAAGTTTAAGGAAATTGCGTCGTCAAGGAGGGACTCGAGGTCTTCATCCACGCTATAAAGTGAGGCAGAACCATCGTCGCCAAGACTTGTTGATGAAACGAAGAAATTAGACGGAGGCATCTGCTGCTCATCGCCAGCGATGATAACCGAATCCGCTCTAGCCATAGCGCCGACTGCTTCGCTTGTTGGAATTTGAGAAGCTTCATCGAAGATTACGACATCGAAATGATATGTATCCATATTGAGATATTGAGCAACCGCGACAGGAGACATCAAGAAACATGGAGTGAGGGTTTCGATGAGATCCTTAAATTCATCAAAGATGTAGCGGACTGAAGCGCCTCTTCCACCATTCTTTGCAAGTTTGGTGAGCTTATAGGCATCTGTGCTGGTTGCAAAGCTTTCGGCGTTCTTTGGATATTTTTCTGTGATTTTGGCTGCGACAACATTGACGGAAAGTCTTTGGAGTTCGTCCATTTGAGCGCGATACGTGCGTAATAATTCTTCCTGAGAAGACATGCTCAATGAACTTAATCCTCTTTCTGGAAGAACTTTTCCAAGAATTGCGAAATAGACGTCTGCCTTAAAGCTTCTAAGGAGGTTTTCTTCTTTAATTTCTGCTCTGGTGTATCTTTCAAAGAAATCTTTATCGAGGAGTTCTTTCATGGCGTTAAGGTATTCAAGGAGGTTGCACCATTCGCTTAAGCGACCACTAGAAGCGCTTGCGTCATTTAACTTGCCACCGAGGAATTTGAAGTAGTCATTGGTGTCGCCATATAAGGAAATATCTGTCTCATAGCGGTATAAGAGTTCTTCTTTCTTCTTTTCGAAGGCTCCAAAGCATTGTTTTAACTGGGTATTTGCCCTGCTAAAGATTGCGCCTCTTCCTGCGCCGCTAAGATAATGAGCGAAAACCTCTTCCCTGCCGTCTTTGAAATCCATGTTTTGGATGTTTTTGGCGAGATCTAATGTAGTTTCTAATTCATGAATTCTTAATGCGCTTTCTGCTGCATTTGAGAAGTCGTATTCGTTAAGGATGAATCTAGCAAAAGAATCTGCATTTTTAACATTTTCTTCGTCAAAACTTACTTGTTTTAATAATTCAAGGGACTTTTTGAGACCATCTTTCTTTAGTGCTGTTTTGTCGTTTAAGAATGGTTTTAGTCTCTTTTTGAATTTGTTTTCCGCCAGGGCTCTTTTAAAGAATCCGAGTTTTTCGATTTCCTCATATTCAGCGAATAAGGCATTAGCATCGAAGGATGTGAAAACTTCTTGTTTGAAGCTAACTAAAACTGCATCTCTTTCTGATGCGAGTTTGGCTTTTAAAGAAGCGAGTTCAAGAAGTTCTTTCTCATGTTCAACGAATTCTCTATTTAAGTAATGCTCTGTCCAGGTTGTATAGCCGTTTTGGAGGTCAACCATGATATCGAGATAGCGTTTGGCATTGTTATATGTTTCTTCCAAAGAACCTTCTTTGAAGAATGCATTATAGGTTGCTAATTCGCAGTCCTTGGCGATATCGATAAGTTTCTCGATTTCCTCAAAGACCTGTTCACGGTAAAGGAGCGAATACTCTTTCTTTCTAAAAGCGATGAATGGCGAATAGGCGAACACTCCAAAGCTCTTAGAGAAGTTGACGTATGTGTTTATTGCGTTACACGTTTCTTGGAATTTGTTTGGGGTGATTGAGCGAATATAGTAATCAGTGAATTCTGATTTTGTGCGGAAATCAGCGTTCTCCAAGTAGCCGATAATGGCATCATATGGAGAAATGAAGTATGTGCCTCTTTCATGAAGGTCGGACATTATTCCGTTAAGTTTAGAGCGTTTCTCCATGATGGAGTCGCCTAATTCATTGTAGCCTTCTCCGCTTTCGAGAGGACCCATATTGAGAAGATCGCTATAGATGCTAAGAATCTCGCTCTTAGGTTTATTTAATGAAGCGACTTCAAGGGTGAACTGTCCAAGATGGAGTTCATCAAGTCTCTTTTTAACGACATCAAGAGCAACTTCTTTTTCTGCAACGAAAAGAACCTTCTTTCCGTGATAAAGGAAGTTGGTAATCATATTGGCGATTGTTTGGGATTTGCCTGTGCCTGGAGGGCCATCAAGAATGAATGAATCGCCTTTCTCGGCATCTACGATCGCTTTTAATTGGCTGGAGTCAGCCGGAAGAGCGACGGCTACATCGATTGGTTTAATCTTTCCATCCATCTCATCGGCCGGAATGATATTCGTGCGGTCGTTCCACTTCTTCTCGCCATAAACGAATGAGGCGACAAGCTTATTATTAATAACTTTGGTTCTGTGATTTTTAAGATCGCTCCACATAACGAAGTGCGAGAAATTGAAAAGGGAAAGAACTGAACGGTTTTCAAAGAGAACCCAGTTCTTCATCGGAGCGATGATAGTTCTGATTTCGTTATAGATTAAACGGATGTCGATAAATCCACTTTGTGTTCTTGGAAGAGGGTAGAGTCTAGAGAAATCTAAACCGAATGTCTGCTTCAAATACTGGAAGAGGGTGCTATTTAATTCAACATCGTCGAAATCATATTCAAGCGAATAATGTTGCCCGGTTTTGCGGCGAGGCATCTTTGCTTCAAGAAGGAAAATTGGGGCATACATTGCGCCAGTTCCTCTTTCGGCTGCTTTATCGTTATCGTACCAACGGATCTCGCCTAAGGTTAAGAAGAGAGGGTTACAACCACTTTCTTCGATGGATGTGTTGCTTTTTCTCGCCAAACCCTTAAGCACATCTTCAGTTGTGTCGTTTTTGTTAACGACAAGAAGGCTTCCTTTTTTGTACTCTTCGGCAATTAATGGATGATAGATTTTCTCATCGAAATGGAGAAGCTCTTTTTTCTCTTTGTCACCTAATTTAAGCGGGGTTGGGATTAGACTGATCTTTTCGTTATCGCTTAAGAATTCAAGGTATTCCTGAGAATTGACAGTCATCACTTCGATGCCTTTTTGTCCACCTTTGTAGTTTATTAATCTGTTGCGGAGATTAAGGTCTAAAAGTTTGTCTTCCCAATGGTCGTAACGGGTTCTCTCGCTTTTTTTGTCGGAAGGAAGGAACCTTCTATCTTTAACATTGATGCTTGGAAGGCTGTATTCGGAATTCGAAATGCTTGGGAAATCGAAAACAACACTTCCATCAACGAGTTTTCTGCCAGTTGGGACAGGGAGAATCCATTCTCTTCTGCAAAGTTTGATATCTAAGGCATAGTCGAAGCGGTTTTCTTCAAGATGCTCTTTTGCACTATTCATTGCTTCAGCGAAATTCATAGAAGAGTCTTCACAGAAACCAACGACATTAATCAAAGCAATGTTATTGAAGCCTTCAGAAGCGTTGTTGATAAGCGTTTGGACGTTATCTTCTCTGCTATTTGAGAATGCATATTCTTCAAGCCAGCAACCAGCCATGGCGTGGCCTTTTGTGAGAATGAGAATTGGTCTAAGACCAACAGCCTCCATCATCGAGCAGAAAAGAAGGGATGTGTCTAAGCAGTTGCCAACCCTCTTCTCTAAAACTTCATGCGGGAGTCTCACTCTTTGGAATACTTTTTCAAATGAGGCTGGGGTTGAACTGTAGCGGATATTTGATTTTTGGCAAGCAAGATACAAGGAATCCAAATCTTCTAAAATACCATTAGGGTCATGAGATTGGTATTCATCGAAAGAGCTTGTGCCATATTTATCACGTTTGATGTCTCTTGCTTTGTTCAAGAGTTCTTTGACGAGTGGGTCATTTGGAGTAACGAATGAGGCAAGGATTTCATCAATCCACTGCTCTGATGCGCTCTCTTCGATTGGGAGGAAGCGGATGTTTTCGCTACTGACTGCTAAAAGTTTGCCTTCTTCATTTGTCAATGTGACCGTGATTGATCCAGGCATCGATTCGTTTAAGGCGTAAAGTTTATTGACGTCTAGGACAATATTAAAAGAATCAAGGATCGTCTCTTTGCCTTTTTCTAAGCAAGTGACTCTAAGAGGCTGAATCTCAAGCAATTCTGGAAGCACTTTAAAAGACACTCTGACATCTCTAGAGTCTTCATCCGACTCATTTTTGATGGAGATTTCTCGTAAAAATGAGAAGTTGTTCGACTTATTGCCGGTCGCTTCTTTCAAGAGGCATTCCGCCTGATAGTTAACGTAATTAACGCTTTTTCCGCAGTTAATTGAAAGGGAGAATCCAAGATTCTCGAGCTCTGTGCTTATAGTGTTTTCAAAAATGTTGTTGTCCATATGGAAATTATAGAAAGTATTTCTATTCTAAAAAAGGGAAAACTAAAAAAAGACTCCCTGTTTTACAAACTGGGAGTCAATTCAGATTTTTTAATGATTAATATGCTCTAGCGAAATAGGCAATCTGGACAGCTTTTTTACCGCTGACGACATCAACGATATCGGTGTCTTCTGGAAGCATTTCATAGATGCAACGTGCTGTGCCACCTTTGGTGAGTTCTTTGATTTTGAGCTCAGTTTCTGGTGTTCCGTCATATGCAAGAAGAGCGTATCCACCGACATTATCAAGAGCGGCATTAAGCTCATCGATGGTTTTAACTTCGGTGATGTGCTTCTCAAGATATGCTTTTGCTTTGTTATACATGTCGTTATGGATTTCATCGAGAAGAGGAGCTACCTCGGCTTCGATGTCTACAATCTTCATGACTTTCTTTTCACCATTAACACGTTTGGTCAAGACCGCTTCGCCATTAGCTAGGTCTCTTGGACCGACTTCGATACGAAGTGGGACACCTTTCATTTCGTATTGAGCGAACTTCCAGCCAGGTGTTCTTGATTCGTTGTCATCAAGTTTGACTCTGATGCCTTGTTTTGTGAGATTCTCATAAATCTCCTTACATGCATCAAGAACGCCTTCTGCCTGCTGTCTGATTGGGACAATTACAACTTGGGTTGGAGCGACTCTTGGAGGGAGGACTAAGCCGTTGTCATCACCATGGACCATGATGACCGCACCGAGTAAACGAGTTGAAACGCCCCATGAGGTTTGGTGTGGAATCTGGAGTTTTGTATCTCTTCCTTGGAATCTGATGCCATATGCTTCTGCAAAGCCTTGGCCAAGGTAATGGGATGTGCCTGACTGAAGAGCTTTTCCATCTGGCATAAGAGCTTCGATTGTGTAGGTTGCAACAGCACCTGCGAATTTCTCTTGCTCTGACTTCTTGCCTTTGAGGAATGGGATAGCAAGTAAATCGCGGCCAAGATCGTCGTAGATCTCAAGTGCTTTCTTAACGTTTTCTCTTGCTTCTTCTTCGGTTTCGAATAAGCAGTGACCTTCCTGCCAGAGGAATTCTGAGCCACGGAGGAATGGGCGGGTTGTCTTTTCCCAGCGGACAACCGAGCACCACTGGTTATAAGCGATTGGGAGATCGCGATATGAAGAAACGATGTTCTTATAAAGGTCGCTGAATAAGATTTCACTTGTAGGACGGATGACAAGAGGGTCTTCAAGTGTTTTAGCACCACCAATTGTGGCGATAAGTGCTTCTGGAGCAAAACCTTCAACGTGTTCTTTTTCTTTGTTGAACATGCTCATTGGGATGACAAGAGGGAGATAGACGTTTTGTGCGCCAAGCTCATTCTTGATGCGCTTATTGAAGTAATTTTGGATTTCTTCCCAGAGAGCGTATGAATATGGGAGATAGTTGATGAATCCTTTGACTGAACTATAGTTCATGAGTTCAGCTTTCTTAACTACATCGGTGTACCACTGGGCAAAATCCTCTTTTTGGGATGTGATTGCATTGTTTTTGTTTTCCATTTTTATTTTCCTTTCCCGATTGTAAATGAACCTTTCATATCAAAGATACGGGTTTCATGTTTGTCACTCACGGCCTGAAGCATTTGGCTATAAGGCGCGAAGATGTCAGCCGTGACATAGTCAATGCCGCTGCCGACGATAAGCTCAATTGCATTCCAGTTCTTTAAGTTACTGGCGATAATTGGCTTTTTGTATTTTATGAGTTTCTCAACGAGGGCGTGTAATTGTGATCTGATTGTTGCGTCCATGTTCTTTTCGTTTTCGTGGGAGCTGAAGTCAACAAGGAAGGCATCACCAAGAGCAAGGATCTGAACATCCATGCGAAGGACTTTTCCTCCGAGAATAAACGAGATTTTGTATTCTTCTTCATGAAGCGATTTGAAGAGTTTGATGACTTCTTCAAGACCAAGTTTCTCAATTGAATCAATGATGTCTTGCTCTTTGAATGTGAAGACGAGGTTTGCGTCTTTTGCGTTACGTAATCTCTTGAAGAAAAGAATGATGTTCTCGATTTCGCTGACGTTTGCAGGGTAATAAAGCTTTTGGCTCTTAAGTTCGCGTTCTGCAACATATGTGTTAAGAAGATTCTTAGCGATAGCGGCGAAAAGGTTCTTTTCATCTTTGGCACGAACAGCGTAGTTCTTAAGCTCATCAATGCCATCGAATGCACAGTCGCTTGTAGGTTCCGCTCTCCCCAAGAAGCCAACGACACGTTGTTTAGAAACCCAGTAAATAGGTCGATACGTGTACATTATCTTCTTCTCGTAGATGATGCGTTCAACTTCGCTTCTATAGGTGACGATCTCATTCTCAGAGAAGTCGTCAATGCCTTGGTGATAGAAGTATAGGGATGAGGATGATTCAAATGCGTTAGCAGCACATCTTTTTGAGTTATTGATGATTGCCGCGCCATCACCAAGGAGGTCTTTGTTTGCGACAATGCCAACCTTGATTTCAAAGAGCGGGTCATGGGATTTGCGGTTTGCTTTAAGAACGGATGAAACCGAATTAACAACTCTGAGGGCGTAGTTAATAGCCTCGGTATTGTCGTTCATATCATAGTTAGCGATGATGAATTCCGCTTCTCCGCCTGTAAGAAGCTTTGACGTTCCTTTGACAAATGGCTCTAATGCCAAACGGTAACGGAACAAGAATGAACGGTTGAGCTTTCCGCTTTTGGAATCATCCATTCCAGCTAACTGCTTTGGCTTAAGCAAGAAGCAGAATGTCATACCATTATTAGTACCGTTGGCTTTGAGGTAGTCGATAAAGTCTCTTTCAGATGAAACAAGCAATGTTGGAGCGGTCAATGACCTTGTCGACTTCTTTTCAAGAAGAAGATATGACTCAAGATGAACGATACCTTTATCTGGGCTGCTTTTTGAGACGCGGAGGAATGAAGGTATCTTCTTGGATGATTTTCTTAAGAAGACAGTAGTCTGAAGATAATCTGTAGTTTGTTTTCCAGAAAGGAGATCATTAATCCAGTTTCTGATTCTTGCAGGCTCATGCCCTGGGAATGAGTTATAGAAATCTTCAAGCGTTCTGCTTTTCTTGTTGCTCATGTCGCCAAGGTTAAAGTAAGTGACCGTATTCTTTGGTGAATCGATTCTAAATACACGGATGGATGACGCTTCGTAGGTCATTGCCCTTTTGAACTCTTTGTCTCTTCTAAGGGCAAAAACATAGGTGATTATAATGGTGATTAAAAAAGCAGCGCAGAGGACGATGATCGCGCTTAAAACAACAAATTGCCAATCAACTGTGCTTGCCCAATTTTTAATAGCGTCTAATAATTCTTGCATTGTTCAATATGTGGTCTAAAAAAGACCACGAGAGCATTGTATCACGCGAGGAAGAGCTGTGCCTAATAATTTAATGATTATTAGTGCTTATATTACGAGTTTTCTTGTCTAAACAGCCATTGTAGTTTATGATTTTCAAGCCGGAGAAGTACCCAAGCGGCTGAAGGGGTTAGTCTCGAAAACTGATAGTGGGTGCAAGCCCAGCGAGGGTTCAAATCCCTCCTTCTCCGCCAAAAATCAATAAAAAGACCCGCGTTTTGCTGGGTTTTTTTCATAACTGGATGTTTATTTGGCATTTTACAACCTTCAATGCAAAAAGTAGCGTTTTCATTTTCCTTGATACAAAAGAAATACGCGTGTATAAAATTAATACGAAAGGCGGATGTTTATAAATGAAAGCATTCTTAAAATTCTCAGGTTTGATTGCTGCCGTATTAGCAATCGTTTCTATCATCCTTATGATGGCAACACCAGCTCTTAGTGCTACAAGTGGCAACGTCACGGTCACCGTTGATGGCACAACTGTTCTCTTTGGCGCAGACACAAAGACTCTCCTTGGCACTGTCCACACAAATGGTGCTTGGTCAACATTAGTTGGCTGGATCCTCACACTCGTTGCAGCTATCGCTCTTCTTGTTGTCGGTATCCTCCCACTTCTCAAAGTCAACGCTCTTGACAAATTTGCTGGTCTTATCGCACTTTGCTCAGCATGTGCATTAATCGTTGGCGGCGTCCTTCTCTTCTTCGTTCAGCCAGCTATGAACGCTGCTAATGCAGTCGATGCCATCAAAGAACCATTCAAAAATTATTCTCTTGGTGCTGGTCACATTGTCGCTGCAATCCTTAACATCCTTGCAGGTCTTGTTGCTGCATGCCCAGCTGTCATGAAGCTTCTCAAGAAGTAAGTTGAACTTAGTTCTTCAATTTAAAAGGAGTCGTTAATTCGGCTCCTTTTTTGATGTTTGTTTTCTTATTTGATTGGCTTCATGAAGAAGCGTCCTGTTACTTGGCTAAGCGGTATTACCTGAGCGAAGCCATTTGGATCTTCCTTCTTTATTACCTTCATTAAATTAGGAAGCTCATAAGATGAGACAACCATCGTGAAGACGTATTTGTCTTTACCACTATACACGCCTTTAGCGTTAACCATTGTTGCTGCGTGTGGGAGAGCTTTGATAAGCAAGCTTCCAAGTTCTTTGTTGTCTGTTACAACTTCCACTTTCATCTTCTTGTTTCTGATGTTGATTGCGTCGATGACAAGTTTTGTGACAAAGAGGTAGATGGCAGTATAGAAGGCGCCCGCAACATAAGATGCTGCAACGGTTGAATCTGTCCAACCATTAAATCTAGTAATAGATAATATGACGAAGATTGCGAGTGTTACGGCATTCATTAAAGCGGAGTATTTGCCAACCATTGTTCTCTTACGAAGAGCGATGTAATAAGCAATGACGTCGATGCCCCCTGCTGAGAAGTCTCCTTTGTATGCAAGGGCACTAGATAAGCCTGTACAAACACCGGCAAACACCGCTCTAGCAAGCATGCCGCCATTCTCGCTGCAGAAGATTGCAATCTTTTCTAATAACTCAAAGTTTCCAGCAGTGAATATTCTGATGAATATAGATGTTTGAATGACGTTCACGAGGGTGAGGATTGTGAATCTTTTACCAATGCCAAACCAGGCAAGGACGATAAGAGGAACGTTTAGAACGAAATATAGGACAGCATACGCTGTTGCTTCGTCGATTGATTCCCAGCCAAGGAGTTCACAAATAAGGACAATAATCTGGGTGAGACCTGAGACACCTCCAGAAAGAATCTTTTGGAAAGAACTTCCGCCTCCGATTGCAAGTTGTCCAAGATCCATGAAGGTGTTAAAGCTTGCCGCAAACAAGAAAGCACTTACCGTGGATAAAAGGATGGCTAAAAAATAATCGAAAAAGATTCTCACGCCATTATGGTCATAGAGCCAATTATTTATGTTTTCTTTGATGTCTTGAAATGTGTCTTTTAACTTTTTCATTGTCCCAAAATTATATGATATAAATTTCATATAACAACATTTATTAATCGGCAAAGAAAAGATTGTTTCACCAAATCCAAAAATAGCGCGTTTTTGCCAATGATTTTACTTAAAATTCTTTTGCAAATCGTTGCTCTTTTTAGATTTTTTGTAGTTTTTATGGGTTTGTATAAACAAGAAGGAAAATGATTCGATATATCCTTATTTTTTTATTAAAAATAATTACTTTATTGCTGTCATTGGGGCTTAATGCTATTATTTATGGGCTGTTTCTAGAAACAGGTCACTTATTCGGAGGATTATCCTAATGATCATCTTAAAATCCATCGGCGCCTTCTTCGTCAAAATCTGGCGCTGGATCAAAGAAACTGCTTGGGTCCAACCACTTCTCATCGTTGGCGCTATCTTCGCAGTTATCTTCTCAATCCCATACATCACAAACTGGGTTGCTAGCTGGAACGAAGCAGGTAATGGCGCTTTCTATAGCACATACCAAGTCTCACTCGAAGGTGAAGACACCGCTAATGCTAAAGTCTCCAAAGCTGACACAATGACAGCAATGATCGAAGAAGCTTGCCTTGAGCACGCATTCGGTAAAGACGATATGTCCGGCAAAACAAAAGAAGAAATCGTCACCTACCAGAGCGCTACATATGGCGATGTTATCAAAGCCTATGGCGAAAAGTTCTTCTTAGTCTACACAGCAAACAATAACAACACCGCTAACGAATTCGAAGAAGGTTTCAAATTCTTACGTGATAACTGGAATAACTCCAAGTACAACCTTAAGGCTAATGACGACAAGAACCTTGAATTCAAGATTCACGTCATCAATTCTTCAGAAGAATCATCAAACGATGACAAGTTCGACATCACCCTTGGCAAGATCAGCGCATTCAACCGTTATCTCACCAATTACACCGAACTCTTCAACGAAGCAGGCCCATGGCTCTATGAGACAATGCCATATGTCTTGAATAACGGTTCAGAAGTCGATAAGTTTGAGAAATTCTCAGTTGTCGACAGCGTCAACGACTTCCCAGTTCCATCAATCTGCTTAGTTGACTTCACTCTTGAAGCAATCGCCGATGGCCGTGCGGGGTTAAGCGAAGTTATCTTCAATAGCTCAGGCAGCACCGCTAACGAAAAGGCTGAATTCCTTCTTGATATGTGGAACCACACCGATCCATATAGCACAGGCAACAGCTTCACAAGCACAAGCAAGAAAGCTTACTTGATCGCTAGATAATCAAAGGCAAAAATAAAGCGAGGCAATCAACCTCGCTTTTTTCTTTCTATTTATATATAAGGATTATATGCCCTTCTTCTCGTATCCCTTCATGACGCATGGAGGAACGAGGCTAGAAACATCGACTCCGCCTTTTCTTAATTCGTTAACCGAACTTGACGAGACAAAGTTTTCTTCTTTTCTTGCCATGAAGAAGACCATATCGATTTCAGGAGCCGCAAACTCATTTGCTGCAGCAAGCTGGAACTCGTATTCGAAGTCGGTTACAGCGCGAAGACCCCTGATAAGGTGTTTAGCGCCAGCATTCTTACAATAATCAACAGTGAGGCCGCTATAGTAATCAACTTTGACATTAGGGAATTCTTTAACTGCTTCTTTCATCATCTCAAGTCTTTCTTCAATGTCGAAGGTTCCAACTTTCTTTGGGTGAACCGCAAGAAGAAGGACAACCTCATCAAAGACTTCGAGAGATCTTTTCAAAACTTCAATATGACCGTTTGTGATTGGGTCGAATGAGCCTGGGTATACTGCTTTTCTCATACTTATCTCCAGAGGATCAGAACTTTTGTTCTGCCATAATGATACTCTTTAGAACGAGAGAAGCACTCTTTTGGTGCATCAATTTCTCCTTCGTACTCAAGAACCACCACTGCATTATCCGTCAATCTATCGTGTTCAAGAAGGTATTTTGGAACATCCCTATAGACGTCTTTCATCTTGTATGGAGGGTCGAGGAAAACGATGTCATATTTTTCGGTTGTATTCTCTAAAATCCCTGCAAAATCACCATTAAATACCATTCCATTAGGTTCTTTTAAGGTATTTAGGTTCTTGTTTATCGTGTTTGCGGATTCTCTATCCAACTCAACGAAATAGCAATACTTTGCACCTCTAGAAAGGGCTTCTATTCCAAGGGCTCCAGAACCCGCAAAAAGATCAAGGCAAGTAGCGCCTGGGGTTACTTGGCTTAAAGCATTCATCATCCCTGTTCGGACGATTGATTTGCTTGGAACTTCAAGATGAGGAGGAACCTCTAAGATTCTTGAACGATATTTACCGCTCGTGATCTTTATCATTTATTTCACCTTGCTTGAGAGTGTCTTTACTCTATATTGGCCAAAAAGGATATCGTCTATTTGCATATAGATGTCCCTAACTTCTACGAAGGCCTCGCTATATTCTTTTGCTAAAGGATAAGAATCCATTTCTAGCTTTGCTTCGTATAATGCCTTTTCCACTGCTTTTGCTTCTTGTGAATCTTTATCCATATATGAAAGAAGGGAATTATATTGTCTTTCAAGGTCATCTTTCTTTTTGGCTAACTCTAAAAGATGACTATCATCATAGAGTTTTTTCTCTAATTCATTTAGGCGAATGGTGCGTGGATCACTATCAAGCGCCTTTTTAAGTTCTTCCAAACATTTCTGAAGCATTAAGTCCATACTCCTATAGTTTAAAGATTTTGTGATAGAATGTAATGCGTATGTTAAGAATTGTTAAAGACAATGCGGCTAGTCTCCGCGCGAGATCCACTTTAGTAGAAGATCCAAAATCTCCAGAAATCAAAGCCGTTCTTGATGAGATGATAGAATATTTGATTAATTCACAGGACCCAGAATTCTTAGAGAAGAACCCAAAAGTCCGTGAAGGCGTTGGTTTAGCCGCGCCTCAAATCGGCATCAATAAGAGAATGCTAGTCATCTATTACGAGAACGAAGAAGCTCCAGATGGCTTTACAAAATATCAATTAGTTAATCCTGTCATCGTCTCCTCTAGCGTTCGCCAGTGCTATATCCAAAGCGGCGAAGGATGCTTAAGCGTTGACGATGAGCATGAAGGATATGTTCCTCGTGCTTTTAAAGTCACGGTCAAAGCTTATGATGCTTTGGTTGGAAAAGACGTTCAAATAAGAGCAATCGGATTTGATGCGGTTGTCCTTCAGCATGAAATTGATCATCTTAATGGCGTTCTATTCTATGACCACATCGACAAGAAGAACCCATTCAAAGAAATACCAGACGCGGTAGTTTTATAAATATGAAAAAGAAGACTTTACTAGGTTTATTATTCTTGCTTCCGGTTGCTGTTTCTTGTGCGAGCAAAAGCTACGCCGATATTTCAAGCGACGATTACATTAAGACAATTCAGGCCTCTACTGACGATTTTGTTATACTTCAGTTAGCGGATATCCACTGGACATATAACACTCTTATAACCCCAGCCAAAAAGTACCTTAGCAAAGTAGTTTCAGAAGCCAAGGCTTTAAAGGGTCATGTCGACCTTATTGAACTTACTGGGGACCAAACATTTATCGCAAACAAAAACATTGCAACCCAGCTATATGATTTCATTGATGATTTTGAAATCCCTTGGGTTTTTAACTATGGCAATCACGATTTACAAGGATCATGGTCCACAAGTTGGTTGAACGAGACCGTCTATCGTCATAAGCATAACGTCAACAAATTCGTTTATGACGATATCGCAGGCGATACTAATTTCATAATCGACGTTAAGTGGCAAAACGACTACAAATGGCAAATCTACCACGTCGATACAAAAAGTTTAACCATTCAAAACGGCGCTTATACATATGACTACATCACCGATGACCAAGTCGAATGGTATAAGGCCCAGACAGACAAAGAAAAAGGTTCTAATAGCGAGTACACAAACTCATTAACTTTCTGTCATATCCCTCCAAAAGAGATTTATGAAATCGATGAAGGTGCTGGCACTATCATCGGTGGTGCTTCGCATGAAGGTTTCTATCCTAGTGACATTGAATCATCGTTTATGAAAGAGGCGGAGAATAGAAACTGCAGAGGTATTTTCTTTGGTCACGACCACTCTAATGACACCGTGTGGAAATATAAAAACATGGCGTTTGGCTATGGCGTAAAGGCTAATACTGAGCTTTATTCTGCTTTGACAGACGATGGCAAAACTATCACTGGTGGAGCGCTTATGACTCTTCATAAAGGCTCATCCTCATATGACTTAACTCATTACTACATCGATGCTAATAACGTTGATGCGGGTATTTATGATCAATGGGAGGTAACTGTAGCATGACACCGGCGAACAAAAGAATGCTTATAGCCTTCCTAGCAGAAGTCGCGTTATTTGTGCTTTCATCAATCGCTTTCTTCCAAGGATTCCAGATTCTTTGCACGGATCTTTATGACTTCACCCATGTACTTATGGTTTGGCCAATGTTCTTGACCTATTCGGTTATTTCTTATTGGTTATTCTCATATCACTCACTTCTTCATCAACCAAACAAAGATAAGAGAAGCAACATGCTTTTTGTTAACGCGATAATCTTCATTGCTCTTGGCGTTATCTTTGAGACGCTGGTTATCGTTAATATCGCTAATGGCAATTATGTCATGGGCTGGATTAATAAAATGTTCCCAGTCGACCTTATCATCATTAATTTGATAACTATAGGTTTAGGTGTGTTTTCTCTCCTCAAAAAAGAATGGATTGCAGATCGCACTCCTGCTTTATTAAAAGATTACGAGGCATCAAAACCTTTGAAGATTGCTGGTTCAATTCTTTGGGGAATATATGCTTTAATTCAGGAATATCTTTTTGGCGGGTATATATTAAGCGGCACGTTCTTGGATGCAAATCACAAAGGGTTTGGTGAAGCTATTCCACTTCTTACCTTGTGTTTGCTTGGCGCCGTTTTAATGTGCTATAGAGAAATAGTCCTCTTTAGACATAACGGCAAAAGATTAAGCAAGAAAACCAGACTTATTGCTGGTTCAATTCTTTTAGGGTTTGTTTTCGCGAATGCGCTTTATGTTTTAATTCTAAATTTCACGCCTGCATCTCAATATATTGCTTTAAACCTTCAGGGATTCTTCGTTCTTGATTACATCGCAAGTCTTAACCTTGCTCCATATCTTACGAGTATTCCTCCACTTATCGTCGTTATTTTAATGGCTGTCAGATTCTTTATTGGCAGCAAGCAATACAAATAATAGCAAACAATTATTTTTACAAAGAAAACGCTTTCATGTTTTTTAAGTGTTTTCTTTAAGAAATATATGCTAATCTAATGTCGCCAAAAGAAGACACATAGCTATATTAGCGCACATCGTGCTTTCTTAACGGAGGTATTTAATGTCGGTTTACAAATCACCAGTTAACATATTTGCTCTCGGAGGCCTTGGCGAGGTCGGAAAGAACACCTATTGTTTCGAAACTGAAAGTTCGATTATTTTAGTTGATGCCGGCGTTCGTTTCCCTGAATCAAATCTTCCTGGTGTCGACTATGTCCTCCCGGATTACACATACCTTAGAAACAACAGAAGCAGAATTAAGGCTCTTTTCATCACTCATGGTCACGAAGACCATATCGGTGGCATTCCTTTCCTTATTCGTTCCGTTTATATTCCAGTAATTTACGCTCCACGTTTAGCGGCAGCTTTAATTAGACACAAACTCGAAGACGCAAGAATTCGCGAAGAAGTCAAAATCGTCGAATACGACAGTGATTCCGTTATCCCAATCGGTGATGATTTCAAAGTTTCTTTCTTTAGAGTCACCCACTCAATCCCAGATAGCTATGGTATATGTATCGACACTCATCACGGCCGTATCATCGAAACAGGCGACTTTAAGATTGACCTCACACCTGTTGGACCTCAATTTGAGATCGCAAAATTAGCAAAGCTTGGCCAAGAAGGCGTTGATCTTCTTTTAGGCGATTCCACAAACGCAGAAATCGAAGGGTACACACCAAGTGAAAGCAATGTCCGCTCAGGCGTTGAAGAAGTCTTTGATCAGGCTCCATCACGTATCATCGTTTCAACATTCTCATCTAACATCAACCGTATCCAGCAAGTCGTTGAGGCTGCTGTTACCCATGGCAGAAAGATATGCATTCTTGGACGTTCCATGGAAAACACCATGAACATCGCAAGACGTTATGGCTATATCAAGATTCCAGATTCAGCAATCGTCAGTGACGACATGGTCCGCAATTATAAAGCCAGTGAAATCTGCGTTATCTGCACAGGCTCACAAGGCGAATCAATGGCAGCGTTATCAAGGATTTCCCGTGGTGACCACAAAAATATCCGCATCGTTCCAGGCGATACCATTGTCTTTAGCAGCAACGCCATTCCAGGAAACGGCGCCCTTGTTGACCGCCTCGTTAACGACCTTGTTAAACAAGGTGCCGACGTTATCCAAAACGGCGCTTTCTCTCTCCATTCATCAGGACACCCTTCACGTCAGGAATTACGCTTAATGCAGCGTTTGGTTAATCCTAAATATTTCATGCCAGTCCATGGCGAATATAGAATGCTTAAACTTCATGGCGAATTAGCAAATAGTGTTGGCCTTCCAAAAGACCGCGTCTTTATTTGCGATAATGGCGACATGATCACTCTCGATGATCACAAAGTCACCAGAGGCGGACACGTCCAGGCAGACGACATTTATATTGATGGCAATGACATCGACGGCCTTTCATCAATCATCATGCGTGATAGAGAACAACTCAAAAATGATGGCATGGTTGCCGTTATCGTCACTCTCGACACAAAGAGAAACAAACTATTAACCCCACCTATTGTCTATGCAAGAGGTTTCTTTGAAGGCGGAAGCGATGCACACATTATTCGTCACGCCCAATCAACAGTTCAGGCTGAACTTAATAAACTCTTAACTCAGAAAGTTAATTATGGTGAGATCAAGAGCACGATCAGAGCTTCTGTCAGCCATTACATCTACCGTAAGACCGAGCGTAACCCAATGATTATTCCGCTCATTATGAGCTATGATAAGTAAACCATGCTTATTCTTGCAAGCGCTTCACCAAGAAGACACCAACTTTTGAAATTGCTTGTGCCTTCTTTTGAGATAATTGTCCCTAGCGTCGACGAAAGACTTTTGGACAATGTAATGAACCCAAAAGACTTAAGCGCGGAGGAATCTCGTCTAAAGGCTTATGCCGTTTTTAGCGAGCATCCAAACGACGAAGTTCTTTCATGTGACACGGTTGTTGTCCTTGACGGTAAGCCATTAGGCAAACCTCTTGATTACGATGATGCGTTTAGAATGCTAAAAGAACAATCAGGAAAGCAGCAGACCGTTCTTTCAAGCTACACTTATATCAGCCAAAAAAGAGAAATAACAAGAACCGTTTCATCAACAATTGTTTTTAACGAACTAACAGATGAGCAAATCGAAGAATACATTAAAAAATTCCAGCCATTTGATAAGGCTGGAAGTTATGGCATCCAAGATGATTATCCTCTAATCAAGGAAATCCAAGGCTCCTATTACAACGTTATGGGCTTCCCTGTCGAAGACTTAAGGGAGCACGTTTTTAAGCTTTAAAGATTTTTTCGTAAACTTCTTCAGCGTTATCCTTAACCACTAAAGTGAGTTTATCGCTCTTTTCAATGAAGCCGGCAACTCCTGCTTCTTTGATTTTTTCTTTATCGATTTTGCTATAGTCGTGAAGATACACAACAATGCGTGACCCTTCTCTTTCTGAGCTGATATAGTTCTCTTCTCCGCCAAGGGCTTCGAAGTATTCGGTGCGGCTTAAGATAGGTTTTGCAGGTGATTTTTTCTTTCTTCTTGCGGCAAGAAAAACAACACCGCCTGCAATAGCACCGATGGCTATTAAAGCAATCCACCAATATTGAATTATTAACTGGTTGTAATCCATGGGCAAAGTATATAACGAAAAATGTAATTTTTATACCTGAAAGCGCTTTAATGTTTGTATAATATTGTCAAATTATTACTACCATCTGTAAAAATTTTATTATTTTTATGCGATTGGTACGGAGGGATTTTCATGAAAAAACTTACAAAGATTCTTCTTCTTTCGGCTTCAATGATTCTTACATCTTGTGGCAAACCAGCAGAATCTAAACCAACTGATTCAACACCGGCAACAAGTACCCCAGCAAAAAGCGAAACAGAAAGCAAAGCATCATCAAACCCAACTTCGAGTTCGCAAGCTCCTGCAACGTCTAGCTCCTCTAAACCAGCATCCTCAAGCTCACAAACCCCTGTTCTTGGTGGGTGGACAAATGACGGCGCTAAGGTTGGCGAAGCTCAGCCAGTTAAGAACGCATCCGCAAATTTAAAGGGCTATGAACTTACTGCAACCGGCAAAGAATTGGCCTCAGGCAAATGGGACAATGGAAAGCTTAAAGGCGACATCGAATGGGGTGTCACAGGCATGACCGCAGGTAAATACCAAATCTATTTAAAAGGCGAGTATTCCGCAAATAACGGATCACACAACTTCGTTAGCGAAGGCGATATCCCAGAAGGATTGTCGCGTTATACATTCCAGGCCGATAGCGAAGCAGAGGCGGTTATCACAGAAAGCGAGTCTTATCAGGGCTTGGGTTGGAAAGAGACCGGCTCCGGCGCCGTATGGACAAATAAGTCCCTTGCTGAGATTGATATCAAAGCAGGCACGACCAAATTTGCCATCAGATATCACGCAAGCGGTTATAGCGTTTATCTCGCAGCCGTTCGTCTTGTCAAAGTTGGCGACCTCCCAGCAGGCCCAGCTTCAAGCACACCTGCTAGTTCAACCGTTCCAAGCAGCAGCGAATCAACCGTTCCAAATAGCAGCGAATCAACCGAACCAGAAGTACCAGCAGATGGAAGCGGAACAGTTACACTTGCTGATGGTGCATCAACTCTCTCAGAAGGTGCTGACGGCATCACAATCGATAACACAACAAACGAAATCCACTTCACCAAAAAAGGTGTCTACGCAGTCGCCGGAACATTAACAAACGGTTCATTAATCGTTGATGCAGAAGTCGGCGAAGGATCGGTCGAGTTAGACCTCGGAAACGTTACACTTACACGTACAGGAGACGATGTATCTGCCCCAATTGTCGGAAGACACGCTGGCAAACTTAAAGTCAAGAAAGATGGCAAGAACACCGTTCAAACAATCACAGATAACCGTACCCTTTCAAAGAAAGCTCCAGAAGCTGCAGCAATTTATGCTAAGGGCTATCTCGATATGCCAGGCAAAGGCGCTATGACAATTAATGCTGTCGCCAATGGTATTGAGTCTGAAAAATACATCGAGGCTAAAAATGGCACATTAAATATCACAGCAGCTAAGAAAGGCGTATACGCTAGAAGAAGCATTCTCCTTGGCGAAGAAGGCGGAGCATTCAACATCGATGCAACAGGCCAAGCCATCGAAATCGAAGCTGTTGAAGGCGCAACATTCGAAGAAGAAGAGTTAAAGGGCGTCTGCCTTGCAGGTGGCACATTCGACATCAAGAGCGCTACCAAGAAAGGCATTAACTCCGACTATACCGTTCAAATCAACGGTGGCTCTGGCACAATCGAGGCTCTTGCAGATAGACCAATCAACGCTAAAGCAGACTTAAAAATAGCCGATGGCGAATTCACATACAAAGGAGCCACCAATAACGCAATCAAAGCAGATCTTGGCGCAACCATCTCTGGTGGCAAGCACACCATGGAATCAGATGTAAAAGCCTTAATTTCTCTTGGCGACATCGATATCACAGGCGGTGAAGTTTATGTCACAAAAGCTACTGACGCTATTGAAGGCAAAAACGTAACAATCAGCGGTGAAACAACCATTGTCGAAGTCAAAGCAACAGCAAATGGTATCAACGCTACCCTTCCTGCAACCGCTGAAGCAACAGCAGAAACACCAACAATCACAATTGAAGGTGGCTATACATATGTCGAATCTTTAGGCGATGGCCTTGATTCGAATGGCGACATCATCATTACAGGCGGCACCACTGTCATTAACCAAAGTGGTGAAGGCAATACAGCTATCGATTATGGTGAAACAAGCGAATTCAAACAGGACGGTGGCTTATTGGTTGCTTATGGCGCTAATGAAGGCGCTCCAGTTAATACTGGCACACAGCGTTCAATCATCGCCGCTTCAACAGGATGCACAACAGGCAACTTCTTCAAGGTCGCTAATGGGGAAACAACATATTTCGTTAAACCACAGACCGCAACAGCTTATCAGCTTTATATCTCTTCTCCAGAGTTTGCTGATGGCACTGTTACAGTTTCTCAGCTTGCTAGCGCTACCGAAGGCGTTGCAGTCTATAAAGGTGTTTTCTCAAGTGCTACAGAAGAGGGTGAAGCAACCGTTCTTGGAACAGGCGCATGGACCAGTAACAATCTCCACCTCAACACAATCCCAGCTGCTTAATTAACAAAACAATGCAACTAAAGGCCAGTTCATGCTGGCCTTTTTTCGTGTATAATTTAGACATGACAAACCAAATAGAAATTGAAGCAAAAGCATTAATATCCAAAGAAGACTATGAAAAGCTAATAAGCGTCTTTGGCGATCAATATGCATATTTCCAGACAAACATCTACATCGATTCACCAAAAAGAATCCTTCATGAAAATAACCTCTCCTTAAGAATCAGAGAAAAAGAAGGAAAGCACGAAGTCACATTAAAGACGAAACTTGAAGAAGGGCGTTTAGAACAAAACATGTATATTTCTAGCGACCAGTTTGAGGATTTTAAGAATGGCGTCTTCCCTGATGGCGACATAAAAGACACAATCGCGGAAAAAGGCATCGACGTTAAAGAGCTAGGCATCATTGGGTCTTTGACAACTAGAAGAGTCGACGTTCCCTACAAAGGCGGATTCCTCTCAATCGACATGAATACGTATGGCGACAAGATTGATTATGAAATCGAGCTTGAACATGCGACCATGGATGAGGCTAAAAGCCATCTAAAAGAGCTTCTAGAAGAGAATGGGATCGAATTCAAAGAGAATCTCAAGACCAAAACTTCTCGAGCGTTAAAAGGATAAAAAAATGTTCCGGTCGACGGAACATTTTTATTTAAGTGATCTAGCTTCTTTAAGCTCTTCTTCAGTGAGTTTGACGCGGTTACACCCATTTTCACATTCGAAGTGTTTAGGGCAATCATCATTACAAAGAAGCTCCGCGTATCTTCTAGCGCGAGGAATAAAGGTTCTAATTTCTTCTTCGTTATATCCCACTTGCACTCTTCTATCATCCACGATGATTGGTCTACGGAGGATTGAAGGATTCTCTTTAATGAATTTGATGAGCTGAGATATGGTCATGTCATCGAAATTGATATTCTTCTCCTGAACGATTTTGCTTCTTGGGGAGATAATCTCATCAGTGCCGTCAATGCATTTTGTGATTATGTCTTTGATTTCTGCTTCGTTAAAAGACCCGCCGAATATGTCTTTTCCGACATAAGGGATCTTCTGCTCTTCGAACCATTTTCTGACTTTTCTGCAGGATGAGCAGCTTGCTGAGTAATAGACTTTGATCATGACGTTAGAATTGTATTATGTTTTTTGCTGTTTGTTAATGTTTACATTAAGTAATAACTCTTCTAAAATGGCAAAGAGGTAACTTATGCAACGTATATTATCAGGAATTAAGCCTACTGGAAAACTTACTTTAGGCAATTACATCGGCGCTCTTCGTAACTTCAAAGCGTTCCAAGAATCTGGTGAAGTTTACATCTTTATCGCAGACTTAC
>JAZLMH010000013.1:0-25878 GCA_045598525.1 Bacilli bacterium
TGACCTCTGGGGTGGTATCGCCAGGGATGACGATCATATCTAAACCGACTGAGCAAACAGCGGTCATCGCTTCTAATTTCTCTATGCAAAGAGCGCCTGTTTTTGCTGCATCGATCATTCCTTGGTCTTCACTTACTGGGATGAATGCGCCTGAAAGACCGCCGACTCTAGAGGATGCCATGACACCGCCTTTTTTAACTGCGTCATTAAGGATTGCTAAGCATGCGGTTGTACCAACGCCACCACACTGCTCAAGACCCATTTCTTCTAAGATGTGCGCGACTGAGTCACCGATTGCTGGGGTTGGGGCTAAGGAAAGGTCAACGATACCGAATTCGACACCAAGCATTCTTGATGCTTCAACGCCGACAAGCTGACCCATTCTTGTGACTTTGAATGCTGTCTTTTTAATAACATCGGCAATTTCGCTTATCGATGCGTCTTTTGGACATTTGGCGACTGCTGCTCTAACTGCGCCAGGGCCAGAAACACCTACATTAATAACGCAATCAGCTTCTCCGATACCATGGAATGCGCCTGCCATAAATGGGTTATCTTCAACTGCATTACAAAATATAACCATCTTGGATGCGGCAATGCACTCTCTGTCTTTTGAGATTTCTGCTGCTTCTTTGACTTTCTCACCCATGATCTTGACTGCGTCAAGGTTAATGCCTGCACGGGTTGAACCAACGTTAACTGAAGAGCAGACGAAAGATGTTTCGTTTAATGCTCTAGGAATTGAATTAATGAGCTCTAAGTCGCCTGGGGCAAAGCCTTTTTGAACAAGGGCGCTATAGCCACCGATAAAGTCGATACCGATGTCTTTGGCTACTTTATCTAATGTCTTTGCGTATAAAACTGGGTCCCCTCCTGATACACCGACGAGGATGGAAATCGGGGTGACTGAAACACGCTTATTAACGATCGGAATGCCGTATTTCTTAGAGATTTCGTTTCCGACTTTAACAAGATCTTTAGCGTATCTATATATTTTGTTATAGACCTTTTCGCATGATTTATTGATGTCGTTATCAATGCAATCAACAAGGGAAATACCCATAGTGATGGTTCTCACATCGAGGTTTTCCTCTTCGATCATTCGAATGGTCTCAATGATCTCTTCTCTATTGTTAATCATCTTTGCTACCTATTTTAGATTTTGTGCATGAGATTAAAGATGTCTTCATGCATGCAGTCGATCTTGAGGTTTTTGTCTTCGCCTACTTTTTTGATTTCATCAACGAACGAGGTAAATGGGATTGAGATGTTGTCGAGATTAACGATCATGTACATCGTAAAGAACTCATCGATGATGGTCTGGTTGACATCTTGGATGTTGATCTGATATTCGGCACATTTGTTAGCGACTGCGGCTAAAATGCCGACGCTGTCTTTGCCAACTACCGAAATGATTGCTTTTTGCATAGGCGACTCCTTTTTGCTCTAAGGGAGCTTTTATTACATAAATCATAACCTCAAAAACAGCGCCTAGAAAACACATAAAATTTATTTTTTGCATGAAAGCGCTTTTATCTTTTTTGGCATTTTTTCGCCCTCTAAAATTGAAAAGTGCAAAGCGCACAACACAAGGAGTTACCAATATGGGCGGTTTTTTCGGAGTTGTTAGCAAAAGCGATTGTGTATTCGACCTCTTCTATGGCGTCGACTACCACTCACATTTAGGCACTAGACGTGCAGGCATGGCGGTCTTCAACGAAGGACACATTGCCAAGTCAATTCACAAAATTGAGAATTCACCTTTCAGAACAAAATTCGAGAAAGACGTGTTAGGTCTCAAAGGCAACATGGGCATTGGAGCCATCTCTGATTATGACTCACAGCCATTAGTTGTCAGATCTCATCATGGCACTTACGCAATCTCATGCGTTGGGAAAATCAATAACGCAGTTGAGATTGAAGATAAATATTTAAAGGAATGTGGACACTTCCTTGAAACTTCAACAGGCGACATCAATATCACAGAGCTTGTCGCTTGCATAATCAACCAAAGAAAAAACCTTATTGAAGGTTTAAAGTTTGTCCAAGAAATCGTCGACGGATCGTTATCAATCCTTCTTCTTAATGACAAAGGCATCTACTGTTCAAGAGATAAACTAGGCAGAACGCCTATCGTAATCGGTAAAAAAGATGACGGTTCATTATGCGCTACATTCGAATCATTCGCTTTCTTAAATTTGGGTTATGATCACTTGAAAGATTTAGGTCCAGGTGAAATCGCAGTCATCAACCCAGAAAACGGATTAAGAACTCTTGTCGAACCAGGCAACAAGATGAGAATCTGCACATTCCTTTGGATTTATTATGGTTACCCATCAACGGTCTACGAAGGATTATCAGTAGAAAAGCTTAGATGCAAATGCGGTGAATTCATCGCTAAACGCGATAACACTAAACCTGATTCTGTCGCGGGTATTCCTGATTCAGGTCTTGGAGCAGCAATCGGTTACTCAAATGCATCAGGCATCCCATTCCAAAGACCATTTGTTAAATACACACCTACATGGCCTCGTTCATTCATGCCAACAATGCAGGATAAGAGAAACCTCATTGCTCACATGAAACTTATTCCAATCCATGATCTTATTGATGGAAAGAAGCTTCTCCTTATCGATGACTCCATCGTTAGAGGCACCCAGATGAGAGAAACAACTGAATTCTTATATAAATCAGGCGCTTCAGAAGTCCACGTTCGTTCATCTTGCCCTCCACTTCTCTATGGCTGCAAATACCTTAACTTCTCAATGTCAACAAGCGAGATGGAATTAATTGCAAGACGCGCAATCATGGAACTTGAAGGAAATTGTGAAAAAGAAACAATTGCAAAGTATGTCAATCCAGATAGCAAAGAATACGCTAACATGGTTGAATACATTAGAGAAAAACTTAACTTCACCTCCCTCCAGTTCATGAGACTTGACGATCTTAAAGAAGCAGTCGAGATGGATCCTGAAAAGATCTGCACTTACTGTTGGGACGGAAGAGAATAAAAATCATGAGCAAAACCCGCATGAAAATTGCGGGTTTTTTGTTATAGACGATTTGCGACGAATGGCGAATCGTTGCAACCGTTACTTTTTATAATAGACTGTGGCTTTTCCTTTACCTTGTTTAGAAATTAAATTCTTCTCAATAAGAGCATTCAACGCCCTAATCAACGAGTCTTTAGATATACCGCTTTGACCTTCAATCTCTGTTCTTGAATAAAGATGGTTAGCCTTCATTGAATTTAAAATGAGTTCCTCGTTTGGCGACAATGCGCATTCATCAACCAAAGGGAGCGTAACAGAAATCGCAGATTCCGTTACATTGAATATAGGTTTTGACATTGAGTATTCATACGATTCATTGATTCTTTTTATTCCTGTTGCAAATGCCTCGATGATATTCAATCTTCTAAATACATTTGCAATAATTGGATTTCTTAAAACTGAATAATTTCCGTTTATATAATCTTCCTTTGTCATCTCGCCCATTAGTCCTCCAGGAGAGGAGACAACAATCTTATCTGGATGCATTTCAATTTTTGTATTAACGTTGACATCCCATGTTCTATGAACAAGAGCGTTGGCTACTGCTTCTCTAAAAGCGTCTAAAGGAATTAATTCATATTTCTTTCTAACTCCACCCTCAATTTTTTCTACAACATATTCATTTTTAAACAATTCTATGGCATCAAAATATTGTTTGAGAATTGATTCGCCTGCTAAGGAAATTCTTTTTCTGAAGATGTTGATAGAATTGCCAAAAACCGCTATGTCCAAACCGGCGAAATTGTTATTGTCAGCCAACAAAAGACCAGCGTTGTTATAACCATTTTTTGAACTATAAAGATTTAAACTCTTAAGGGTGTCGAGATTAAATAAATCAAGATCTAACGCCTTTTTTAAATTCTTTTCTAGAAAGCGGAACTCTAATTCTTCGTCGGAAACATTCATTTCTTCAAAAGAAACATTAATCCCCAGCAAAATCAGCCTTTTTTCATCAACATTATCTGCCTCAACAGTTGATGTGTCGTTTCTTTTGTATGTTTTTCCATTGTATCTATACGGGGTATTACTCCCTTGTTTTACCAATAACGTTATTGTCCTGTCATCGTTGATTTTTAAAGTAAAATCAGGCTTTGGTTTTATAGAATCATTAATTTGATTTTCGATATCTAGGCAAAAACCTTCAGGTTCAGAGACACCAATAACCTTATAATCATCAGAAACACCAAAAATGATTTTTCCATCACCATAATTAGCGAAGGCGCTTACTGTTTTTAAATATGTTTTTGTGCGTGTTTCCTTATATTCTAAATATTTATTTTCCTTTTCCATGATTTTTACCTCGCGATAAGTATACAATCGTTGCAGACAGTTTGCAACGAACGGCGAATCGTTGCACGGTATTTGCAACGAACGGCGAATCGTTGCATTGCGTTGCAAACGAATCAAACGCCAAAAATTTTGGCTTTTTCGTTTATGTAACCGCTATTATGTACCAATAAAATTATAACTATTTATAATGGTAGAGATATAAATGGAGATATCAAAATGAAACCTATTAAAGAAGGAAAAGTCAGAGAGATCTACGATAACGGAGATACTTTGATTATGGTTGCAACTGACCGTATCAGCTGCTTTGACGTTATCTTACATAACGTTGTCACTAATAAAGGCAAAGTCTTAACCCAGATTTCTAAATTCTGGTTTGATTACACAAGCGACATCTGCAAGAACCACATGGTTAGTGTCGATGTCAAAGACATGCCAGAATACTTCCAAAACGAAAATTATGAAGGCAGATCAATGATGTGCAAGAAACTTACAATGCTTCCTATAGAATGCATCGTTCGTGGATACATCACAGGAAGCGGTTGGGCATCATATAAGAAAAACGGAACAGTCTGTGGAATCACCCTTCCAGAAGGCTTAGTCGAATCAGATAAGCTTCCAGAACCAATATACACCCCTTCCACCAAAGCGGAAATCGGTGACCATGATGAAAACATCAGCTTTGAAAGATCAATCGAAGTTCTTGAGAAAGAATTCCCAGGAAAAGGTCTTGAATACGCTACAAAACTTAAGGACTACACAATCGCCCTTTATAAGAAATGTGCTGACTATGCATTAACAAAAGGCATCATCATCGCAGATACAAAATTCGAATTTGGCTTAGATGAAAATGGCGAAGTTGTCGTTGCGGACGAAATGCTTACTCCAGATTCATCAAGATTCTGGCCGCTTGAATCCTATGTTAGAGGTCAGAGCCAGCCATCATTCGATAAGCAGTTTGCAAGAGATTGGCTTAAGGCAAATGAGCACGACTGGACTCTTCCAGAAGATGTCGTCGAAAAGACAATTTCCAAATATCTCCAAGGTTATAAGCTCTTAACAGGCGAAGATCTGAAATAAGATATGCACTGGTAAATAAAAATACCGAGCAATCATTGCTCGGTTTTTTTAATAAATGGCTGGGGTGACTGGGATCGAACCAGTGCATATCGGATTCAGAGTCCGATGCCTTACCGCTTGGCTACACCCCAAAACGCAATTGTAATTTTACTCATTATATGAGTGATAGCAAGAAGAAAGAGTAATTTTTATGCTGCGTCTTCGTGGTCCTTGTATTTTTCAGAGCCTAAAGAGCCACTTTGAGGGTCGATTTCCTTTTCTCTAAGCATCTCATTATCAGCGTGAGTGTGCCTTTTCTTTATATATTTGTTATACAAATCATTTCTTCTTTTTTCGTCGCTCATTTTATTTTACCCACATAAACGCATAACCAAGAACTATAGCAGAAATAATTAATAGACCTTCTATTACTAAAGCTTTTTTGAACGTTTTCTTGTTCTTTAAGAGATACAAAGGACCTAAGCCTGCATTCACCGCTAAACCTGCGATTAAAGCGCCAAATGGCACTGCCCCACTTATATAGAGTTCTGAGATAAGGACACTCGAAGCACAGTTAGGGATCAAGCCAATTAAGATAGCAATTAATGGGGAGAACCAATATGAAGCAGATACAATTGCTTCTAAGTCAGTTACTGTTCCAAGCCATTCAAAGAACAAGCCAAATAAGAAACTAACAAGTAAAGCGTAGCCAAATATTTTCAAAGAATGGATTAATGGATGAAGTAAATGAGCGTGGGCGAACGATTCTTTTTCTTCTTCGTGCTCATGAATCTCGTGTCCGCAACAGCCCTTATGGATTTCATGTTCTTCATGGCATTCTTCAAGGTGACGTTCCACCGTTTTGTTCTTTTTTCTAAAAAGAAGATCTATGACGACGCCGATAATAGCGCCGCCTACTATTTTGACGCCCATTAAGGCAAATGCCATATACCAACGGCCTGTAAAATCGCCAAAGATGATTGGGAGTGCTTCATCAGAGCATGCAATAAATATTGCAACAACCGTACCGATTGTGATGTGATCGGTAGAATAAAGATCGCTTGCTACGACAGAAATACCACATTGTGGGATAACGCCTGCTGCTGCGCCCAATAATGGAGCGGCTTTCTTTCTTCTTTCTAATAAAGAGGCAATTTTTCCTTCAAAGAAAGAAAGGACAAAATAGATAACAAAAGCAAGCCCAAGAACCTTTAAGGAATCTAGGACACTATCTAGGGCTACGTCTAACACTGAATCAAACATCATAAGTTTTTATGCTCCTTGAGATTTCAAAAATGCAACAGCACGTTGTTAGTCTAACATTCTTGTCAAGTCCCCGTCTTAAATAATCTTTTTTTATTATTGATTTGTATCTTTTTTGCCTAGTTTTAAAATATTAAGGATTGGAGGTTTCCTATGGAAGACGAAGAAAGATATAACCCATTTAAGAGAACCGCTCAAAAAAATGGGATCGAAATGGCTGAACCTCATCCATTTACGAAAATTAAGAAAACTATCGCTGTTATTAGCGGAAAAGGCGGGGTTGGTAAATCATTAACCACTTCTCTTTTGGCTGTTCAGCTTAAGAAACAAGGACTTAAGGTCGGCATCATTGATGCTGACGTGACAGGCCCTTCTATTGCAAAGACATTTGGCAAAGACAATTACAGAGCCCTTGGCGATGAAAATAGCGTTCTTCCAGCAGAAACAGAGAAAGGATTGCTTCTTATTGGGGCAAATAACCTTCTCGATGACCCTACTGCTCCTATTATCTGGAGGGGTTCGTTAATCAGCAATTTAGTCAAAACCTTATATAGCACGACTATCTTCAATGAACTTGATGTTTTATTGATCGATATGCCTCCAGGAACTGGAGACGTCCCATTAACTGTTTTCCAGTCTCTTCCTATTGACGGGGTTGTTATTGCTTCCACTCCACAGGACTTAGTATCCATGGTCGTCAATAAATCAGTCAAGATGGCTGAAATGATGAACATCAAGACTCTTGGTGTTGTTATGAATATGGCTTATGTTCTTTGCCCTGATTGTGGTAAGAAGATTCGTTTATTTGGTTCTAAACCTCTTGATGAACTCGCCAAAGATTTGGGAGTTAGGCTTCTTGATGAAATGCCTCTTGATCCTTCTATTGCTGCGCTTGTTGATGCAGGCAAATTAGAGGATTACGAAGGAGATTATTTAAAGGGCGCAGTTGAAGCTATTAAGGCTTTATAGAATTATTGCTTAGAAAAAGGAGGGTGCATATATGACCGCGTTATGGATTGCTTTGGTTACATTCATTGCTGGATGCGTTGGAACTGGCATTGGCGGTCTTATTGGCGCGCTCATTAAGAAAGACTCATCAAAGATTGTTTCGCTTCTTCTTAGCTTTGCAGGCGGCGTTATGCTTGCGGTTGTCTGCTTTGATTTGATGCAAGAAGCGCTTGCCCCTTCAGAAAGCGAAGAATCTATTCCTTTCTATTGGGTTGTCATTTTCGTTCTTGTTGGATATGGGCTTGTTTCTTTAATCAACTATTTCGTTGATAAGCACGCGAACAAAGAAGTTCCCCATTCATCTAATGATGAACATCCAAAAACTCATGATGATTTAGATGAACTTATTCACGCGGACCATTTAGCTCACCACAAAGGCGATAATAAAGCTTTGTTTATTGCTGGCACGATCATGGCGATTGTCATTGCTTTGCATAACTTGCCTGAAGGCATGGTTATTGGTGCAAGCTATGCGATTGACCCTTCTGTTATCTTAGGCGGAAGCGGTTTATTGGTGGCTATTGTCATTGGCCTTCATAACATTCCTGAAGGCATGGCTGTTTCTGTTCCTTTGATTGCTGAAGGCACAAGTAAAGCAAAAGCAGTCTTGTTGACTGCATTATCCGGTCTCCCTACTGTTCTTGGAGCGTTACTTGGCTATTTCCTTGGAACTATTGGTCCTTTTGCATTATCTATTTGTTTATCTCTTGCTTCAGGAGCGATGCTTTATGTCGTATTCGGTGAGCTTCTTCCTGAATCAATCCTTATGTGGAAATCAAAACTCCCAGCAGCTTTCTTGCTTATTGGATTGCTCGTTGGTTTTATTCTTGTTTTGATTTAATTACTTTTTATCTAAGATCTTCAATATTTCTGATCTGTTTTTGACATTTAATTTTGAGAAGATCTTAGTTATATGGTTTTTCACTGTTGATTCAGAAATGAAGAGTTTTGCTGAGATTTCTTTTCTTGGTGTGTCTTTTAACACGAGAACAAGAACTTCTTTTTCTTTTGGCGTTAAGGATATGAACGCTTCATCGTTTACTGATTGACTGGCCCATTTATCAATATCAAAAGACGCTATCTCTTCTTTCTTTGGCTTTGAAGCGTTCTTTTTACGGATGAAGATTAATAGAACTATAAGCCCTGCAAGAAGCATCGCTAGAGATGGAGCGCCTATAAAGGTTAATCCGCCTGTCATATTTAGTTGATATATAGGTTCAATGGTTAATGGGGCGTTTGAAGAAATAAGGGTTTTATCAAACGTGAATGATTTATCCCCTGCTTTGTTATCAACTAAATCAAAGCCAAATCTAGATTCATTAAGTTCTGGGGTTTCACCAACTTTATAAGTTTGTTTTTTGCCACCATAAATGATTTCAAAAGTGTCAGATAAATTGTCTCCCATATAGAAATTGCCATAGATATTTTTATAAAATGTGCTGAGTTTGCTGGTAAAAACGTCATTTTCTAGTTTCAAAGAAGCGTCGTTTGCTAAATAGTGTTTTTCATTGATTGATTTGACTATTTCTTTATTTGATGTATATGCGGAATAATCTTTCTTAGTTATTTCTTTTGTGTAGTTGCTTGAGATATAAAGGTTTCCATATTCTTCAAAATGATCAAGGTATTCGTTATATGAGATATCTAATCCTTTATCATTTATGAAGGTGTTTAAATAAAGCTTTGCTTTAACATCAGGAAGTGAGCCTTCCGCTTCAGCAAAGAAGAATTCTTTATAATCACTTTCTTTGTTTATAAAGCTATTGTTGATGAATAAGTTATTATGAAACTTTGAATTCTCGACATAGACGGAGCTTCCGTTTAATGTTGTTGATACATTATCGATAAAGGTGTTGTTGTCTATAAAAGAATCACAACCTGTCATATAGATTGCTCCACCTTTGGTTTCCCCGTTTGCTTTAAAAACGCATTCAGAAAGTGATGTTTTAACGTTTCTTAAGGATAAAGCGCCACCTAAAGGGGATGAACAATTCTCAAATGTTGAGTTTTTAATATCTATAGAAGCGTTATCTGCTCCGTCAATGGAAAGAGCGCCTCCACCGATTTTAGAAGAGCAATTAATAAATGAGCATTTATCTATACTCAAATTAAGTTTATAGTCATCCGCGTTAGAGAAGGCAATTTGGATAGCACCTCCAGAGCTTCTTTCCCCTACATAATTCTTAAATGCGCAGTTCTTTATCTTAAGATCTGTCGAGCAAGAATTCTTAGAAATAGATATAGCGTTATTTGGGGTCATGATGGTTGTACCTTCTTCAATTGCTTGTTCGAAGGTTATGTCTTCAAAAGTAACTGAATTGGTTTTTCCATTTTGCCCAATGATATAGAACGCGCCTTGATCTAAAGATTTGATTGTTGTGTCTTTGCTTTCACCTTTTATGATAATTTTCTTGCCGTTGATATTAAGGTTTCTCATCGCGTCTTTCATCGATGCGTTTGCTAAAGAAAAACTTCCCACTGTAATTGTTGTCTCAATATCCTCATTTGCATTATTTATTGCTAACTGCAGGTCTTCAAGACTATTGACTACCGGTGGTTTTGGGTTTGATATATCGTTACTTTTAGCGTGAACGCCTATGCTTGCCGCTACAAATATGAGAGCTTTTAAATTCATGAGGTTACTTTAATTAAATGCCCCATGTTTTTCAATCTAGTTATAACTATGGGATTAAAATAGGAGGTAAGTCCTATATCAATTCAGTGTCTGCGCGGATATATTTTTTGCAAATAAAAGCTTTCTAAGGAGAGAAAAATGAAAAAATTATTTTTAGGCTTGATCCCAGCATCACTTTTAATGCTTACAAGCTGCGGAATCTTAGGCAATCTTGATTTCGACAACGACTATGACGACGATTATGACGATTCAGAAAGGGAAGATGTCGAACCTCCAACAATTGAAGATCTTGTTAAAAAATATTCTGGATTTGAGGCTCAGTACACAAATCCAAACGGAGATAAAGTCGCTATCGGCGGAAAAGACAATTTTTACTGGTATACAGTCACATACGAGCCTGAGGGTGAAGAACCTACAATAACAACTGCTTCAACCACTGAAGTAAAAGGCAGTGAATTTGAAAACATTTCATATTCTAGTGGCATAAAAATCACATTAGCTGACAAAACAACAAATTTTGTGTCTACGTTTGCAGACGCCTATTACATTGGACAATTGCAGCATGGCGGCGTTTTAACAGGACTTAAGTACACAAA
This sequence comes from Bacilli bacterium, assembly GCA_045598525.1. GTDB lineage: Bacteria > Bacillota_I > Bacilli_A > RFN20 > CAG-826 > UBA4951. Next base: position 10,902 of record JAZLMH010000013.1, read on the forward strand.
AACCACTCTTAAAGGTGAACCAGCCAAAAAATATTCATTAGCATACAACACAATTGATTTATATGTTTCCGATGTTGATGGTTATACAATGCAGGTAGACTATAGCGGCGACAACGAAGAATCATCGATTAAATTCGAAAAGGTCACAAAAGGAAGCGCAGTTAAAGCTCCAGATCTTAGCAACTACGTTATTGAATAATTTAGTGTTTATTTATAAGGCCTCCAAAAAACTTGGAGGTCTTTTTTGCTAACATTTGGAATTTATCAAAAAAGCTCAGTGATATTAGGACTATATCAAAGAATGTAAAACATCTTGTATTAATATTGGAAAGTTAAAGCTTTCCAAAATATTTACAATAATATTTTGCACGAGTTGACAAAATTTTTTCGTGTTTTAAGATTAGGCGAAAAAAAGGAAAATCCTTATGTTATCGCACGGTGTTAAAAACAGAAAACCTGCTAAATATGGCACAATTGTCTCCATAATAATTGCAATCGTTTTATTCGCAATCGGAACCGTAATATTCCTTACTGCCTATAAGTTCTCTGTAGAGGCTACAGTTACACAAGCTTCTTACGATGACGCATTTGCGTTTACTTTCCAATATTCATTATTTGGCAAAACCTACACCATGACAGAATGGGACAGGCTTGTTATGCACGCTGAAGGCGATGTAGGAACTGCTTATTACCATTTATTTGATCCTGCCAACGCATCAATGCTCGTTTTAAATAATTTCTGGAATATCCCAGCCACATTAATGTCAGGATTCTTATGGTTAGCAGGACTAATAGCCATTCTAGCCGCTGTTAGTAATTACATATCTTTAAAACGGCACGAAAAGAAAAAAGATCGCTGAAGTAGTAAACGAAAACAATCCGGATTAAGTAAATCTAATTGGGATTTTCTTTTTAGAAATTCATCTTGTATAACATTGTGTATGTCAGTTTTGGTGATAATCCTATAAGCGTTTTCTTTTCGCTAAATTCTTTTGGAGCGTCTAAATAATCTGGCAGCGATGTCCAAGGTTCAATGCAGACATAGTCTCCTTTCGTTGGGTTTGTCCAGATGGCCAAATATGCGTTATTTTTGAATTCGTAGCGGATTTGCTGGCCGTTTTTCCTTACTAAAACGCACTCTTTTAGGTTATTTACCCTATACATAAGGGTTCCTTCTTTTCTAAAAAGGTCTCTATTTAAGTCAATCCTATCTAAGATTGATTCCTCTTCTTCTCCTACGATATAAGAGAATGTTGGATCTAGCTTCATCTTCACCACTTTCGTGTTTTCTGGGAAAAGGATGTAGTTGCCTTCGATCTCATTATTCTCATCTTCATCAATCTTTAATGCCGGATGTCCTCCTAAGCCAAAATAAGTTGGTTTGAAACTTGGATTATAGACTGAGTATGTAACTTCAAGGGAAGGGCCATCTAAACGATATGTAACATTTAGGACAAACTCATATGGATATTCTTTAAGGGTGTTTTCATCAAAAGTGAATCTAAGCAAGAGTTCTTCACTGTTATTCTTAACCGTTTCAAATCCATGGTATCTAGCAAGGCCGTGGTTTTTCATCGAGTATTCTTCATCGCCTACTTTATATGTTCCGTTTAATCTAGCTACGAAAGGGAAGATAACAACGTCTTGTCCGTTCCAGCTGCCTTCAACTGGCTGATATTGTCTTTCTTGGTTTAGTTTTTTGTCATAGATTGAGGTTAAAGAGCCTCCTAATTCATCATTGACTGCAACTTTTAAAAATTCGTTTTCGATATATACCATGCGTGTCTCCTTACTTAATATATTAACTTATTTTTCAAACACTAAATATCAGCTTTTAGTCGTTTACAGGAACAATAAAAAACAGGCCATTACGGCCTGCTAATTAATCAATGGGGCGGACGATGAGATTCGAACTCACGCATGACCGGTTCACAGCCGGTTGTGTTAACCGCTTCACCACGTCCGCCATTGCCGTATTAGTTTAGACACTTTCGCTTGCATTAGCAAGTTGTTTTAACCTAGTTTTTTTGCTGCTAATCGCCAAATCGGTAATTCGCGTCTCTTCACAAGACCAGGAAGCATGCGATCTTCCATCTGTTCGTAGAGTTTAATAACCTCTTCTATTGGAAGGTATAAAGTTTCCGCAATAAGAGAATCTCCTTCGCTTGCGATGGTCATCTTACCATCTCCTTCTATGATTTCAGCAAGAAAATAATGGTTTAAGTTATGCCTAGAAATATAGTTATAGTAATCGTCTACTACGCCTAGTTCTTCAAGTATCTCAACTTTATATCCAGTTTCTTCAAGACATTCGCGTATAAGCCCTTCTTCTACGCTTTCTCCTTCGTCTACACCGCCACCTGGGGTTTCGTAATATGTGTATTTTCCGAATTCGTCGTCTCTTTCAATTCTATGCAAAGCGAAAAGGCCGTCCTTATTCTTAAGAATGGCTCTTGCGATGACGCGAGTGTGCTTTGTTCCTCTTTCTGGGTATTCTCTGTCTTCAAGATAATACAAAGTTTTCATACAGAGATTATCCCTTAATAGGGATAAGAAGAAAAGAATAAAAGATTATGATCTAATAGGATAGAACTTTGTAGTCTTTGCCAATTCCACCATCTTTTTGTCATCAAACGAGATAATGTTTCTTAGATTTAATTGTCTTGAGAAATCCATAATGATGCAGGCTTTTCTGAAACACTGGTTCTTAACTAAGTAATCTTTGATGAAATATAGAAGCCTTCCTTCTTCATCAATCCCTACATAATGAGGGTCTTTGATGATGTTTGACGCTTCTTCTACTTTCCTTAAATAATCTTTTGGCCATTTGGCCACGAATTCACGGAGAGTATCTTCTGTAATGTAACAGAAAATATTATCTCCAAAATCATAATCAATGGCTTTTTCGATTCTTGTGTTGATTCTTCCAATCTTTACTGGGTCTTTGGTCATAAATCGTTCCTCCATTTACTTATAGAGAGGAAGAACGATTTTTTTCAAAAAAAGTTATATAATCTTTTTCGATGGATAAGTATTCAAAGAAAAGCGACATAAGTTACGCATTAGGGACAACCCTGACAATTGAGATGCTACGCCGCAAAAAAGAAGTTGCATCCAGAGTCTATATCAACCCTCTTCAAAAAAGGGATGAGACTTTCAATAAGCTCGTTTCTTTAGCAAGAGAGGCAAATGTTCCTGTTATTTTAAATAACCAGAAAATATTTACCGCTTTATCGGATAAAGAAAACGTCATGGCTATTGGCGAATTTAAAAAATTCGATAACACGCTTCCTAAAGATAAAAACCACCTTGTCTTAGTTAACCCATCTAACATGGGAAACCTTGGAACAATTATGAGAAGCGGAGCGGCATTCGAAATTGGTGGACTTGCGATTATCAAACCTGCCGCTGATTGTTTTGATCCAAAATGCGTCCGTTCATCGATGGGGGCTATTTTCTCACTTCCTTTCCATTACTACGATAGTTTTGAAGAATATGAAAAGGAGTTCAAAGAACATCACCTTTATCCATTTATGCTTCAAGCTAAAGAGGAACTTGGAGAAGCAAAAAAGCAAGAGCCATACTCATTAATCTTTGGTAACGAAGCAACCGGCCTTCCTAGAGAATTCCTAGAAAAAGGCGAGCCAGTTATTATTGCTCAGTCTTCGTTAATTGATTCACTAAATCTTGATAACGCCGTGTCAATTGGCTTATACACGTTTAAAAACAAATAAAAATATCTGGCAAAAAACGGATATTTTTTCATTAAAAGCCCATTTTTACTAGCTCTTCGCATAAAGAACTATAGAACATGTATATCTTGTCTTTCTTTTTTCTGCTGACCATGAAATCAGTCATTTGAGAATGGGAATAAGGCTCGTCGATGCAGTCTCCGCGGTATACTCCAAATATTGCGGAATCCTTTGGAACCATGCCGTCCGTAACTCTGTCCTTTTCAAAGAAACGAGAAAACGCAAAAGGGATGGATTGGACCCAATCGTTATTGCTTTTCTCCATGGTTGAAGAGAATGATTGACAATAAACCTTATTGGAAATGTTCATGACCACCATAGAGGAATTTCCTTTTTCTTGGAGTTGTTCGCATAGTTTTAAAGAATCTGGATGTTTGTCCCCAAAAATGCGATACCAAAGATCAATCCAAAAGGCGATGAATTTGAGCATCCATCTTGGAAGGCGAAGAAGATTCGTAGCTATTGGAGAGCCTAAGTGAGGCGTACATAAAGTCGTTAAACTGGCAACATGATCTTCCATTTCAAGATTGGTAATCATGTATTTTGAGTCGAGTCCGCCTTTAGAATGGGCTATAAGATTTACCTTATCCACTCCTTCTTTCTCCATGATTTCCTGTATGTGTTCTTTTAATTGCAATGCATTTGTTTCGATCGAACCAAAACCATCGGTCTTGGCCTTATAGACGTGATAGCCTTGGATTCTAAGAATTCTATCTATCTCGCCAAACGATTTAATGAATTTCCAGTCCTTTAGCGCCATGCCATGGACAAGGACGATAGGATATTTTGTGTTCATAGCCGTATTGTAGCACAAAATAGAAAAAAGTATTCCCTCAAGAACAATGGTTGTCATAAAGAAAAAAGCCATGTTATATGGCTTTAATCAATTAAGTTTTGGATTCCGTCAAATTCATCATCCAAGAACGATCTTCCACATTTGCGGCAACGATCAACCGTTCCTTTGTAGTAAGAGGCTCCACAGTTAGGGCACTTCTTTAATTCAACAGACTGTCCTTCTGGTAAAGGTTCTGCCTTAGCCATAGCCTTTTCTTTTATGAACGAATAAATAACTGCTGCGCCAGCTAATAAAATTATCGATTCCCAAAGAACAGTGAAGAAAATTGATTCTCCATCAACATAGAACTCTTGTTTCATCAAATGAGGAAGAATGCTATTGAACGCTTTGACAAAAGACTCACCGACAGAGAAAGATCCATCTAGAGAATCACAAAGAACAGGATGGAAATATCTGTCTTTGATTGTGTCATAAAGAATGTCATCAGAGTCATAACCCTGCATTATTTCATAATGCCAATTGGTTTTCTCAGTTCCTTCTTTTGCTGAATAAACAATCAACCAATGGGATTCATCTTCCCATTTTGCTGTATATTTTGAATAAGCGTAATCTTCGAGATTGCTCCAACTCCATTCATTGTTATTAACCGTCATTATCGCAGGCATAACCCCTGTTTTTTCATGGAATTCAGTGAAAATGCTCTTTAATTCCAACTCTTCTGAATCCGTTATAACATCAGTTTGATCATCAATAACCAAAGCCTGGTCATGAGATGCCGTATTCTTCTTTGGGCTATGATATGCAGAAGAAAAAACCATGACAGGTTCGATGATCGCCATGAAAGAAACGATTATCATTGGGAAAACTATTGATGGCTTTGACTTTCTTGGATCAATATCTGAATACACTATGAAAGGTCTATAGCCCATGTAATAGACAAAAGGCCTAGAGTTTTTAAACGGTCTATTTGAGTAATGTGATTGGCTTCCTGATGACCCTCCGTGATGGCTGCTGTGATGGCCGCCACCACCTGAGTGTCCGCCGCCTCCACCGTGTGGCATAAGCGTACCTCCTAATAAAAAAGACGATTAGTAGTAAACTAACCGCCTTATTATAGATGAATATTTTAACTAGTCACTAACTAGTTAGTTGTTGAAAGAGGATGTGCGTTAAAATAAGCGCTGAGCCTTGTTTTCTTGCCGCTCATGTATGTGTTAACTTTGTTCTTCTCATCATCAAGTCTCAATGTTGGATCGACAATTTTGAAGTTATTGGTGATGTTTGAAACAAAATATGAATAATTGAGAACGTTTGTCTGGAGATTCTTGACGTAGTTTAAGTATGTCTGTTGTAAACCTGAGACATAGTCCATCGATCCGTTTGTGGCACACTTTGGACTTCTTGGCGTAAGAATAGTTGACCAGAACAAGTTGTTTTCGTAACCGGTATAGGATCTATCGTCTGTTGTGATTGTCTGAGCTTCGGATGTTTGTGCTCCTGGACGTGTTCCACCGCCTATTCCGCCACCTGATGTGCCTAGGTCTTTGTTCTCATCGCCACCTTCAGGAACATAAGTATCAAGAGGGTTAATGGTAAGCATATCTTTGCCATCATAAGCAGAACCTAAACACCAGTCCCAGTCATAAGCGATAAAGGTCATCTTCTTTGTTGAAGGAACAAAATAAAGGTAGAAGTTATTTCCAGCATTACGTTGATCATCAACGTTGCCTAAAAGATAAGAAACAGCGCTGAACTTAAGGAAACTATCCATATCAAGCATGGAATTAAGTTCATTGAGCTTATTTGCAGAGCTGATATTGCCAAATGAAACGATTGAGTGAAGTTTGGCAATAACTTTTGCAAGATCACTAAAATCTGCGCCTTCTCCAAGGTCATCGTTTGTCTTAAGCTGATAAACTGGATCATATCCGTTAAAGCAGTCTTCTACACCGATAATTCCTTTTGCTTTACGAGTTCCGATTTCAAAGCCCCTTGAGTCGAGAGGTGCGTTGCCATTTGTGCCTCCGGTCTTATCAATAGCGTTGTCGCCTTTGAAGTTTGCACGGACGCCAGCAACGTTTTTAGCACATTTGTAAAGATTACCTTTACGATCAGATTTGCTATAACGTTTCATTAAGAACGCCTTATCAACGCATTCAACTAATTCCATGGTTCCAGATTTGCTTGATAAACCGTTATTTAATGTAACGCTTCCAAGGTTTGAATATGGAGCAAGGAGATCTTGTTCACGGAAACGGTCGTAGCAGTAAACTTCGCGGCCGATGCACGCATTATCTGGTGTGCCAGTTCCTTGGGAGTCATTACGCGGGGTGTATTTGAGATCAATCTTATCCATGCCAAAGAGGTTGCGATCTTTTCTAGCGGCTCTTTCTGCAGGAATTTCCGTCCAGTCTTTTTTGAATTGTCTAGTTTCTGGCTGGTTATAAAGAACCTCATCGTCAAAGGTTGCCTTGAACGAAATCTTTAAGTGCGAAAGCCTCGAAATGTTGTTGCCACTGAAATCGACAATTTCCTTTCGTGACCAGTTGCCTTTCATTCTGACACCGACTTCCTCGTAATCATAAACTCTTCCATCAAGGATCAATCTAAAGTTTGCAGGGAAATAAACGTCATAGAGTTTACGATTATTTCTGTCGTGTTGGAGATCAGACATAGCTTTCAAAGCTTCTTTTGACATGTTGATAAAGATCTGAGGTTTTGAATTATACGCAAACAATCTCAAAAATTCCTGAGACATTGCTACTTCAGGAACTTGCCCAGTTGCAGGGAACTTTCCCTCAGAATCTAAAGGAGATGGCATCGTTGGGATGGTGCCAGTGCTATTTGGAACGCTGCTAAAAGGTGGGATCGTATTAATAGCCGTGCTACTGGATTTTGGTGCCGAACTTGACGATGGCTTTGGAGATGATTCAGATTTTTGGGCTGTTGAACCAGTTGGGCCACTTTGATTAGGGTTGCTTTCTGAATTTGCAGATGGCATTCCGCATCCTGAAATAGTCAAAGCAAGAAGGACTGTAGCAGAGAAAAGTTTAAGTTTCATAATATTCCCCCTTTGTTAATCTATAATTAGATTATAAATGGTGGACAATTTGTATTAAAGGCAAAACGCTCTCTTTTGATGTTATTTTTATAATAACGTCAAAATTATTATTCCTTTTTATGGTCTGGTTTTATTTCTAAAGCATCTCAAAAATTGGTTTTACAGTATACAAAACGCCAAATAATTAAAATAAAAGCGCCACTAATTCAAACCGTGACGCCCCAATATATTTTTGAAAAAATTCTTAATATTCTTCGTAACTCGCTATTTTTTTCTTAAGGTCAGATTCGTACACAACAAGAACGATTGAACCGACCAAAGGAACAAAGAACATTAGAATCAAACCGATGATTGGAAGGGCTGCTTTCTCGAAAATGCCGACTCTTAAGCAACGAATTGTATAGGTGATGCCGTGAATTGCTGGGGTTATTAGTCCAATTACCGCAATTGCTATGATTAGTACCACTTGAACCAAGATACCAAAAATTGCTAGAAAAGCGTCAGCAAATGTATTGGTATACTCCATATAATTTGGATCACCAAACACTTTTGCCAGAAGCAAAATCGCAGCCGCGAGCCAAACGATTGTTAATATTTCGGTTATCATACTCCAGAGAAGAGGAGATTCAGTCTTCTTTCCTAAATTAAAGAATCCGGCAACGAAGGAAAAGACTGAAAAGATTGTGTACCAGAAAAGAGGGGTAAACAAGCCATCTACTGATTTACACCAAAGGATTATCGGAGATGATCCTTCACCAACGTCACTAAAGAATATGCCAAAAAATGCAGGCAAAAGCACCGCAAACATCAAGATGCATTGTATTTGAAGAAGTCTTTTACTAAATTTCATATGATTTATTTATAGCACATTTCTCTAAAAAAGCAAAAGCGCCCTTATATAAATAAGGGGCTTTGATTATGAATTGTTTACTTGATTGCTTTACCAAATGAATACGCTTTCTTAAGAATTTCCTCATCGATATCCTCCACTTCGTTTAGACAAAGGCCGTTAAACGTATCCACTAATTCCACTCCATCAAAACATTCAACCCATCCTTCGATTGCCTTCTTTGGTCCTTCTATCGCTGAAAGTTGATCATCCGCACATGTGAATACGGCATAGACTTTTTTAAATTTTCTTGTTTCTGAAGTATATAAAGCATTCATTCGGTCAAGCAACGTTTTAAGCTGACCTGATATTGAGTAGTAATAAATCGGAGTTACAAATACGACGATTTCAGAGTCATTAATGATTGGAAGAACATTATTGACGTCATCGTTTATAGCGCATTTCCCAAGCGTCTGACACGCCATGCACCCTTTGCAAAAATTGAGATCTATTTTTCTTAAATCAACCAATTCAACTTCGTGTTTGTTGTCTTTCAAACCTTTAAGAACTTCTTCGAGAACTGTCCTTGATGTGCTTTTGACTCTTAATGAACTTGAAACTACTGCAATTTTGCTCATATCGTTACCTCTTCTACTGATTTAATTTTAAAACAATTAAATGTTTTTTAAAGAACGACGAATTGTGCTAAATTTCTTTAGAGGAAATAAACATGAAGATTGGTTTAATTATTGCCATTGAAAGAGAACTGAAAGCTTTCTTAGAAAAAGGAAAAGACATAAAAGAAGAAATCGTTAATAACAAAAAAATCTATATAACAAACATCAACGGTCATGAAGTTTACGCTTTAATGAGCGGGTGGGGCGTCATCGACGCCGCTTGCGCAGCTCAATTATTAATCACTAAGTATGGCGTTGAATTAATGCTTAATTTTGGCGTTACAGGAGCCCTTGATAGAACTCTTAAAGTTGAAGATCTGTTTGTTGTAAAAAAAGTTCTTCATTACGAATTTGACGTATCCCCTATTGATCCAGTTAAACCATCACAATATGCGGAATTTGCAGATGAATTTATCCCTCTTGATGAAAAATACGCTGAATTAGCCAAAGAAATATATCCTTCTCTTAAGGATGCGGTCGTTGCCAGCGGAGGCAAATTCATTGAGACGAAAGAAGATAAACTTGCTCTATTTGAAAAAGGGTGCAACATCTGTGATATGGAAATAGCCGCAATCTCAAGAACGTGTTTCTTGGCGGGAATTAAGTGTTTATCTATTAAATGCATCAGCGATACTTTTGATGGTAATGGAGGAGACTTTAATACCAATGTCATCAGAAGCGCTTCTAAAGCTTTTGACGTATTGCTTGGCATCCTCCATAAAATCTAAAAATGAAAATCAAAATTACTGCAATCAGACAAACAACTTACCCTGATTTAATTGAGAAGTATGAAAACCCGATAGAACACGCTTGTTCAATAAAAGAAGGCGATGTTTTTATTTCAGAAAACGGCGAAAGACCTGATTCACTTTGTGAAAGCGCCTGGTCGAGTATGGAATACTTCGTTAAAGAACTCGCAAAAGGAAATGAAAACTTCTATGACGGGTGGATGAAGAACCCAAAAAGTGCGATGATTTCTTGCAATGATGGTTTTAGGCCCTTCTCTTTTTACATGGAAGTAATTGACTAACCATAAAAATAGCAATTTAAAGTATTAAAAAAAGCATAAAAGTCTTTTTTGATAACGGCTAATTTTGTACAATATTAAAGAAAGGAGTATTAACATATGTCATTCGACAAGTGGTTTAACAAACAGTCAAGATTAATCCAAATTATTCTTTTACTTATCCCAGTCGTCAACTGGGTTGTTGAAATCTTAGTTCGTTTAAGCTCAGTTCTCAGAGAAGCAAAGCTCAGCTCCATCCTTGGTTTGATCTTTGGTATCATCATTCCAGTCTTCGGCTGGCTCGATTTAATCTGGGTCCTCTTATTCAAGAGACTTCTTCTTCAGTAATTTTAATATATTAATAATTAAGATCTTGATTGAAACACCCGAGTTAAATCGGGTGTTTTTTTCGTAAACTTTCCATTTAAAAAGCGGCATCATCTGCCACTTTTCATTATTTGACTAAAGTATCTCCGCCTCTATCTTTGGCTTTATACATCTTTCTATCTGCACCAAGAATAACCTTATCAATGCTGTCAGTATATTTTTCCAGACCAATACTGATGGTGATGTTAAATGCCTCTCCACAGCTTTCAAACTTGATTATTCTGACTCTAGCGATGATTTCATTTAATAAATCAACGATTTCTGATTCTTCCATATCATAGAAGGCAAACACGAACTCTTCGCCACCCCATCTTGAAGCGACACCTTTTCCATCTGTGAGTTCTTTGAAAACTTTAGATACAGATTTAAGAACTTCGTCACCTTTTAGGTGGCCGTATGTATCATTGACCTTTTTAAAGCCATCCAAATCGCCTAAAGCAACATAGAAAGAGTTGGCTTCATCTTTGTGCTTACTCATACATTCCTGACACGCTCTTCTGTTCAGGAGTCCTGTTAACATATCGTAATTGATTAATGTCTCAATGGATTCCTTCATTGTCTTTGCAGATTTTCCAACGTCGCCAATCTCATCTCTTCTAGTGAGAAGTTTTTCGTCAATGTCGTTATTTAAAATGCCATCGGAAATGCCGTGTAAGTATGTGACCGCACTTCCAAGGTCTTTCTTCATTTTGCCTAAAATTACCCACGCAATAACGGCAGCTGCAATCGTTGTTGACCAAGCGCCTGCGTTAATCAAGATGATAATCGATCTCATTTGGGCATCCATGAATTCGAGAGTTCTACCAGCAAAAACACATCCAATTACAGCATTGTCCTTGATAATTGGCATGTAATAGCAGCAGTATTCTTTTCCTTCCATTAGTAATCTAGGTAAGAAGTATTCGCTGTTATTGAGAATGACATTCGAATAAATAGTATCGTTAATTGTTTGCTTGTTGTTTGCTAAATCAGCGTTTTCAATTGTTGTGAGAACTACATCTTTTCCAATGATGATCGAATACTCGTTTCCAGTAGATTCGCTGAAAAAGAGGAGATGGTCTCTATAATTTGGAGATTCTCCGTTTTCATAGTAATCTTCAAGGAAGAAATAGCAGGCTGTCTGAAGTTCTGACTTTTTGCTTTCCATGTTTCCAACATAAATGTTTCTAGTCGAGACAAAAGAAAAAACAAAAGAAAGAATGATCGTCGGAATAAAAATAAGGAATAAAGGGATTGTTAAAATGCTTGTTTTTCTTTTGTTTTTCATGGCCGCAAAATGGTAACACTATTTGATATTTTTTCAATCAAATTAGAAATCTATCCTTTATCGATTCTTTGAATGAGCGTTACTTTTTTTCAAATTTGATAGAATTGGTCGAATAAATTGCTTTTGTGTTGTCTAAAACTGAGTTGACAATAAAAACATTCGAACCAATGGTGACATGGTCACCAATAACAGTTTCTCCACCAAGAATGGAAGCGCCTGAATAGATTGTCACATGGTTGCCTATCGTTGGGTGGCGTTTAGTTCCTTTTAATTTTGCCCCAGCCCCAAGAGACAAAGCGCCTAAAGTTACTCCGTGATAGAGTCTACAGTGTGTCCCGATTATGGTTGTTTGGCCTATGACTATGCCAGTGCCGTGATCAATAAAGAAAGGAACGCCGATAGTTGCGCCTGGATGGATGTCGATGCCGGTCATGGAATGAGCTTTTTCCGTGATGATTCTAGGGATTGAATGGATGCCTAGCTTATAAAGAATATGGGCAAGGCGGTACGAGAAGATAGCAAGGAATCCTGGATAGGTAAGAACCACTTCTAATTCGGATTCTATGGCAGGATCAGAAAGCATAAAACATTTAAGATCCTCTGAAAGATCTTTTTCAAGTTGAAGGATATGAGGCTTTATATCTTCGTTTGATCCTGGCGCAATTATTTTAGTGAAATAATCTTGGATTTCATCTAACGTTACTTTTATCTCGCCGAAAGCGCCTTCAAAAACAAATCTTCTGACTTTCGCTACAAATTCGTAGATCTTTTCAAATGTTGGCAAATCTTTACGATCAAACTTCATGCCAAGATTGTAATATAAAATTTTGAAAAAGGCATCCTAAGGACGCCTTGTTTTTCATTTGTTTCCTTTCACCCGTTCACATGACGAGTAAGGATCTGCATTTGAGACGATGGTTTCATTGCCTTTCGATAAGAAATGAGCCGATTTGACAACCAGGTTTTATTTAATGCATTTCCACTTGGCACATAGCCATTGTTTTGAGTGCGGCTTCGTGTGATTCTGGCGTAACGCCTGCGCAAAGATCTTTGAGAACAGAAATTTTTATTTCAGGATATGCAACCTTTAACGCCAATGCGTTAGAAACAACGCAGATGTCAGTGCATAATCCCATAAGAGTTATCTCTTCAACATCGTTTCCAAGGATCTCTTTCCAAGATTCGGCGCTTATTCCGAAATTTGGTTTGTTTATGACTTTTGCAAACGAAATATTCTTTAGAGAATCACAGATTTCCCAACCTTTTGAACCTTCGATACAATGTTTGACAGGAAGGTATTTCCCTTCATTGGTTTCAAGATAGTTTTCTTGATGTGTGTCTCTTGTGGCGATAAGCAACGCTTCTTTAGGAAGCGAAGCTAGATATTTTGACATCGGTTTCACTATCGAAACAGCTTCTTTTGTGCCAAGAGCCATGTCGATAAAGTCATTTTGCATATCAATGACGATATATACTTTTTTCATAACTAACCCTTTAGATATTCTTATATTCCATTCCTTCGTTATGAAGAATGAGTTGAGCGGCCATTCTGCCTGTTAATGAAGAAACTGCGACGCCTCCAGGAGAAACGAGCCATTGTCCTGCTAAATATAAATTCTTTATATCTGTTTTTGCAGATCTAATTTGCTGGTTCATCCTTTCGATTAATGGATAAGGCATGAATGTGCCGTTATATGAATGGTTGTACCTTTCATTTGTTAGCGGTGACCAGACATCTATTAACTCAAATTCGCCTTCATACATCCCCTCTAATTGAGTTTTATAGAATTTACCTATCTCTTCCTTAAATGCCATATATTGGGCTCTAGGAAGGGATTTGAGGTAATCGTAATCTTCTTTGAAGGTTGTAAGCATCACCTGGATTGTGGTGTATCCATCTGTCATGAGTTCTTTATCGTAGCCGTAATGGCGGTAAGAGATATAATCATATTTTTTATTCATGAAGGAATACTCAGGGATCTTTTTGATTTGGTCTACTTCTTCATTGGTGAAATCCACTTTGGTTCGATATGAAGCTATTACAAAGCTGTATGTCGGATATTTCTCTGGTTCATTATCAAACTTTTGATATTCGGTCGTCGAAAGATCATCGCCAAGCAATTTGCCAAGGCAATAATGAGTGTCTATTGCGGATATCACGTAGTCTGCATAAATTTCTTTGCCTTTTACTTCAATGCCTTTTGCCAGTCCATCCTCAACAATGATTTTTGAAACGTCGGAGTTATAGAAAATCTTGCCTCCTAATGAGAGATATCTGTTTACGATTCTATCCCTCATATTGTGGCTTCCCCCTACAGGAAGACCGTCATTCCCGACAAAAAGGTTAGCAAGGGTCTGGAGGAAATAGAATGCATTAAAGTAGTTATTAATAAGGGAATAATTCAAAGCCATCTTAATGATCGGGCTATTAAACTTCTCACTCCACTGCTTAAGGCTGAGTTTAAAGTGGTATGCGATGTGGCGGAGGAATTCCATCATAGCTCTCATGTCTGGTTTTTCTTGAAGCTCATAAGGAACCTCTAATTCCGGTTCCAAATGGTCAGTTTTGATTAACCAATCAATCAAATCAAACATTCGGTTGATTTCTTCCTCATCACCTTGACTATGGGCGAGGAATTCCGCTTTACACTTATCAAAATCGTTGTAGACGGTTAACGTTTCGCCATCCAATGTAACAGAATAGAAAGAATCAGTCTTAATAATTTCGATTGAATCATCAAGAGCGCCAAGTTCTCTCCACATCTTGTTGATCATTGTCCCTTTTTTGGTTCCAAGCATCCAATGAAGGCACCCATCAATGATTGACCCTTTTCTTTTCCAGGATGTTAAAAAACCACCAGCGGTTGGGTTTTTTTCATAAATTTCCACGTCAAATCCGTGTTTTTTTAAATAGATGGCAGACGATAATCCAGAAAGGCCGCCGCCGACGACAATAACTTTTGACATTGCATTTTCTCCTTTGGGGGTAAGCGATGCGAAACTTATTATAAAAAGACTCTAAAATAAATTAGAGTCTTTTGCAATTGTTTCTAGTTTTTAAATATTAATTGACAAAGTCGTTGCAACAAATATGCTATTCTTTATTTGGGTTCCTTTGCTTCCAGGAAGGAGGGTATTTTATGAAGCAAAAAGCCAGGTTAACCGTGGACGATCGCATCAATTTACAAGCAGCGATTTCAAA
>JAZLMH010000014.1:0-14313 GCA_045598525.1 Bacilli bacterium
TAGATTAATGAAAACTATAACCAGGAGCCAAGCCCAGAACGATTTGCTTCTTCTAACGTTGAACATCGCAAATTCCAACCCCCAATCAGTTTATATCACGTCATCAGTCACTGCCACTACTTGAGGACTTCCCAATAGCCATTTTTCCTTGAGCCAATTCGTTTAATAATATTGATGCCCTGCATTTTATTCAAATTGTTTTGAATTGCAGTATGACCTAATCCAGTTTCTCTTGAGATTCCCTCAATTGTGATATTTGGATTATTTCTTATAGCTTTTAAATTTTGATTTGACTCTTGCTTAAACTTTTATTAACCACATATTCACCACTCTTATTAACCACGTTAGGAGTAATTTGATAATCGACAACATTTATAAAATTGAAAGGAATTGTGACCTGGATCCAGTTGCTTGCGAATTCGAAAGCTTTTTCACCATAACTGTGCCATCATTTTTAACACCAAAAAAGATTGTTCTTTGTCACCAATTACTATGTTTTTACAATTACAACATTGAAATCTCGAATATACCGAATCCCAACATTTGTTTTATTTTGTTGTCGAGACCCAAATTATAATAACAACTTTGATACATAACCAAATTCGAGGAAAATAACCAAAACTGAAAAGTAACGCAAAAATCAGTCCAAAAATGCCGTTTTTACGCCTAATAAAGAAAAAAACTTTGATATTTAGCGTATCAAAGTTCTTGTTTTCATATGTGAAAGAGCGACTAGCTTGATACAATGAACCCTCTAAAATCGACGAGGGTTCACTTTATATCAAATTTCATGGTGTTAGCTATTAGAAACGGTGTGACAAAAATGAATCGTCACTTGAAATATACCATGTTATAAATTTCTATGCACCCGCATTCTCTTATGTTATACAGTTTCAACAGCCTATCTAACGAGCAGATTGTTGAGTATGAATATTTTCTATTCCTGATCACTTCCTCGAATACGATGCCGTTGTATCCTCCGATGTATACTTGAAGCATATCATCTATTCTCGACTCGTCTCTATCAATGATATTGCTTCTATTTTCAAGAAGCTCCAAGATTCTAATGACGTTGATGTGAGATTGCCTCATTTCCGGAATATCGATTTTTTTCAGCCTGTAATCACCGATCGTTTTTGTTTTCATTTCTATCATATTGGTCAAAATGTCGACTTCCCTGGTGACAAAATTAGTAATGCCTATCTCGTTATAGAATCTGTACCCAATAACGACTCCGTGATTTTGGTTCGTATAATATTTAACGATCCCTTCATAATCGAATTTTCCGCCGGTTGTAATTAAGTATGCATTCCTGGAATACTTGTAAAGCACACCTTCTTCAGCAAGCCTTAATAAAAACTTGATGTAGCTATGATATGGAATCATACTGAAATGCTCTTTGTATTCCAATGCGACATCAAAAACAATTCCAGGATTCTGGAGGCAGTAATTTCTGATGATTTTTGTGTAAACCATATTATTTTTCTGCCTCTAATAATTTGTTGACCTCATTCTCCAACTCCTCCTTATTAGGTAGAACATAGGTGTATTTCGAAGCATAAATATTATTTTCTAGTCCGTCTAGAGCGTATTCTGCAACAACCCTGTCCTTTTCGGCGCAGAGAATAATCCCGATCGGATCATTGTCGCCTTCATCGTTCATTTCCTTCTTGTAATAGTTGACATAAAGGTTCATCTGTCCAAAGTTCTCTGGCTCCAGTCCCCTCATTTTCAGGTCGATGAGCACATAGCATCTGAGTATTTTGTTGTAGAAGACCATGTCGACATAATAGTTGCGGCCTGCGATGCTGATCCTCTGCTGAGACCCAACGAACATAAACCCTCTTCCGAGTTCCAAGAGAAAGTCTTCGATGTGGTCGATAAGGGCCTTTTCTAAATCGGATTCCAGCTTTGGCTTCTCTTCCGCAACCCCTAGGAACTCCAATACCATAGGGTCTTTTGCAACATCAGCAGGAGAGGAGTATGAAACTCCTTTCTCTGCCAATTCAAGAACGGATTTTTTATTAACTTCGCCCTTAGACAATAGAAGTCTCTCATACAAAGATGAGTTAATTTGTCTGTGCAGCTCTCTCACGCTCCAGTTCGAGTTGATGCACTCCTGCTCATAGAAACGGCGAGAATTATCATCCGTTATCTGAAGCAGCTTCAAATAATGGGACCAGCTCAATTGTCCAGACAGTGTTTGGACTTTCTTGTATGTGAGGAAGAGCTTGCGCATGGAAAACAGATTAGATCTGGAGAATCCCTTTCCGTATGCTTTTCCCAACTCCTTAGAAAGATTGTCCACTATGAAGTCACCGTAAGAAGAATCCCTGTCGTGCTTATTTTCCTCGTCGGCGATTTTCTTCCCTATGTTCCAATAGGCCAAAACCATTTCAAAATTAATGTCTTTGACTATTTTGATTTTGGTTTTATCAATCAATTCCTTTATTTCATTGACGAAACCGTTATCAAGCACTTTGTTTATCATTTTAAGGCTCTCCTTAATATATAAATATTATATTGGTTTTTCACATTTGTCACAATAAAGTTGACATTTTTAACTGCGTTCTCCCTTTCTATAGCAAAAAAAGACACTTTTCTCGCGAAAAATGTCAACTTTGTTTTCATGGCGGAGGCGCAGAGATTCGAACTCTGGCGGGGCTTGCACCCCCTATCGGTTTTCAAGACCGACCCCTTCAACCACTTGGGTACGCCTCCACATGCTGGTGGTCCATACTGGGTTTGAACCAGTGACCTAACGATTATAAGTCGTTCGCTCTAACCACTGCGCTAATGGACCAATACCGTCAATGACAGCGTGGTAATTATAAAAGAGTAAGTTAATTATCACAACAAAAAAGAAGCCCTTTTTTAAAGAAGCTTCATTTTCTTGCGTTTTTATTCTTTTAAGAGGGCTTCGAGCTCGTCTACAAGTTTCTTTAAGCGATTTGGACAAGCCATGAATGTCTCTTCTTTTGTGAAGTCGACTCCTGCTGCTTTGACTTGATCGAGTGGATAGCAGCTTCCTCCCATCTTAAGCATGTTAAGGTACTTATCAAAGGCGCCTTCTTCTCCTTTTTTGATTCTTTCGTAAATGAGAAGGGATGCGGTGAAGCTTGTGGCGTATTGATAGACGTAGAATGGGGAGTTGAATAAATGAGGGATATAGGCCCAGACGAGTGATTTGACTTTCTCTTCGGTGATATCAATACCATAGTATTGCTGATAGAGTTTTATCATGACTTCTGAGAGGACTTGATAGTTGAGTGGCTGATCTTCTTCGACCATCTTGCTGACGTTATATTCGTAATGGGCGAAAAGGGCTTGTCTATAGAAGGTTGAGAGGATCTCGTCGATTGATTTCTGAAGAAGGGCGATTTTGTCGTTTCTTGATAAGGATGGGCTCTTTAAGAAGTAATCAAGGAGGTTATGCTCATTGAAGGTTGAGGCGATTTCCGCGACGAAGATTGTGTAGTCTTGTTTTCCTAATGGCTGGGCTTCTTCGCTATAGAGGGTATGGACGCTATGTCCCGCTTCGTGGGCGAGCGTGAAGACGTCGTTTAATTGGGAGTCGTAGTTAAGGAGGATGAATGGATGGATGTTAGATCCGCCAGTGGAATATGCGCCACCTCTTTTTGCTGGTTTGATGTTTACATCAACATATCCTTCCGCAGTAGCGTCTTTTGCTTTTTTCTGATAGTCTTCCGGATACCATTCGATGGATTTGTAGAAGAGTTCTCTTGCTTCTTCGTAGGTGTATGTTTTCTCGCTTTTCGCAAGTTCTAGGAAACGGTCATAGGTGTGGTATTTCTCTAAGCCTAAGTATTTTCTTCTAAGCTCGTTATAGCGTTTGACGTCTTCGTTATGGGTGGAGGCCACTTCGATTAGGTTATGGAAGACGGAGGTTGGGATGTTGTTATGGTATAAATGGGCATCAAGGATGGATTCATAGCCTCTACTCCTGACTTCTGCGAGTTCGCCTTTCATAAGCTGGTTATAGATTTCAGCGTAGGTGTTTTTATGATGGTCATAGTTCTCATAGAGGGCGTCGAAGATTCTTTGTCTTTCTTCTGGGGAATGGGATTTCGCCATTAAGCCAGTCCAGGTGGAGCCATTTACTTCCACTTCTTCGCCGTTATCGAGTTTTGCTTTGACGGTTTCTCTATCTGCGGTTGAAAGCATGCTATATAAGGTATGGGCTTCTCCTAAAAGTGGGGAATAGAAGGAAAGGAGTTTCTCTTTCTCTCCGCTTAAGACGTATTTCTGGTTATGGAAGAGTTTCTTGAAGCCAAAGTCTAAGCCTTCGTATTCTTTGTGGTTTTTGAAGAATTCCATCATCTTCTCTTCGCCTAAAGCAAGCATTTCTGGCTCGCTGAATGATAAGGCGCTGGCAAGGTTTTGCCAAAGGATCATGACTTTGCCAAGTTTTTGCTGGTTTTCTAAGTTACGCTTATCGAGGTCTGAAGCGCATGCGACATACATATATACAGGCTGGAGGAGTTTCTCAATCTTAAGATTGATGTCCATCATCTTGCAGAGTTTGTCTTCTTCGTGAAGGTGGCCTTCTAAAGCGGCGATTTCAGGAATCAAGGCTTCGATTGCTTTAAAGTCACGTTCGAAGTCTTCTTCGGTTTTATAGATATTCGTTAAATCCCAATTGTAGTTCATATACATCTCCTATATTCAATTTGAATATAACTCTTTAGCGAAGAGAAATCACTAAAAGAAAAAGCGTAGCCTTTATGAGACTACGCGTTTATTAATCTAGGCCTTCGACGCCTTTGAAGTCTTTGACGAACTTGACAAACTCGCTTCCTGGGATCGGAGGAGAGATCAAGAAGCCTTGGATGTACTGGGCTCCATAGACCATGACTTCTTTTAATTGCTCTTTGGTTTCAACGCCTTCCTGAACGACTTTGAAGCCATATGATCTCATGCCTTTGATGCAGTTTTGAAGAAGGGATTTACCTTTCTTGTCGGTTGCGTTTCTTAGCAATGAGATATCCATCTTAATATGGGTGAAGTCATAATTAATGACTTTGGTTAGGTTGGAATACCCCGTTCCATAGTCATCAAGAGATAAACGGAATCCTGCTTGTCTAAGGGCGTTAAACTGATGATTAAAGAAATCGCTTTTAGAGGCATCTTCGCTTTCGGTGATCTCTAAGGCTATCCTTTCTGGGTTGATATCCATTTCTTTGGCGGTCCTAATGAAGTAGGAGGCAAGGTCTTGTTTTAAGAGCTGCTTGATCGAGACGTTTATCGAAATGGTGTTGATTCCTATCTCTTCCAGTTTGTTTTCTTTCATGAAGGCAATCGATTTCTTAAACACCAGTTCCCCTAAAGTCTTGATATGACCGCTGGCTTCGGCGATTGGGATGAATTCTCCTGGGGAGATCCTTCCTAAGAGAGGATCATTTAGACGAAGCAAAGCTTCCCCTGCGACAATCTTATCTTCTTTTTGGTCATAGATTGGTTGATAGTAGACTTCGAAGTTGTCGTTTTTAAGCGCACGTTCGAAAGCCCCTAAGACTTCGTTTCTGCGTTTGATGCCTTTGATGTCGTTTCCAGTTCTCTTGACAATGACGCCTTTACCTGTTGGCTCGCCTTCGAAAAGGTCATCAAGACCCTGAACGGTATCGATATCTTCAGGAATCTTAGCGATTGTCATCTGCCAGTTTGTCTCTATTACTAGGCCTGGGAGGACTTCAAAAGGCTTATTGAGGTCTTCTTGGATTCTATCGATCAAGAGTTTCTCTTTGATGTCATCTTTGCCGAAATAGAAGAACGCGTATTTGCCATTGCTAAGGTAATAAGGCATAGAACGCGTAACATGATTTCTAATTATGACTGCCGCTTTATCGCAGACTCTGACACGGATATCCTCGTCATATGCGCGTCTAATATAGTCATGGTTAAGAAGGGCGAAACAGAAGAGTTTGTATTTTTGTGAGGCACCTAAAAGGGTGGTGTTATCCTCGACGAAGGCAAGGCGGTTATATAATCCTGTTCCTTTATGGATGTACTGATCTTCGTTTTCAAGCCAAACAAGAGCGGATGTGACTGCGATTGCCTGGGTGAGGACTTTGATCCTAAGCTCAGCAAAGATCATATCGAAGACGATGCCAAAGAGGATGATGCAGGTGATGACGCATAAGGAGGAGACCCTTCTCCACTTAATACCCCTGATATTCCTAATGAAAATCGTGACTGATGTTGCGGCGTAGGCAAAAGTGAATATCCAAAGGATATTGTATGGAAGATACTGGACAAGGTGATAGCTCTTAAGAGTGTCGCTCCAAGGGAAATCGAAGAAGAAATGATTCCATGGGTTTGTCAAGAACACTCCATACATCAGTATGATCGGAGCCCAGAAGAAGAATATATATCTTCTATTAGATTTAGAAAGGAAACCGCTGGCGACAACAACATAGAAAGAATATGCGACT
The DNA here is from genome assembly GCA_045598525.1 of Bacilli bacterium. Lineage (GTDB taxonomy): Bacteria > Bacillota_I > Bacilli_A > RFN20 > CAG-826 > UBA4951. Next base: position 6,453 of record JAZLMH010000014.1, read on the forward strand.
TGGAAGGCCACATGGAATATAAGGAAGAGATATTCAATTACATGAAGCGAGGTATTTACGTTATCGTGAGTAAGTATCACGCAGAGTAATTCTCTAGCCGCTCCAAAAGCCGATTCTCCAAGGGCGCTAAGGACCACAGTTAAAAATGCTACATGCTGAAGTTTTGTCCAATGAGTCTGGGTAAGGGTATAGATCAATGGAATGAGTGTGATTAAGAATGCGCTAACCTTTATAGCGAAATTAAACATGTTGTAGTCCATGCCTTAATATTTAACTTTTGACAAAATAAATCAATACTAATTTTTATCGATGAAACTTATACCTATGAAAAGTTTTGACTATATTTCTTAACTTTTGGCTAATATTTTGGAATATCAATATTAGAATTGGTTATTGTTTGAACAATTTTTGTAAAGAAAAAGTAAAAAATATGCGTTTTTGCGGACTTTTTCGAATATTCGTCTTTTTTTAACTAATGGCTAACGAAAAAAATACGCATTTTGCTTATCATTTTTATTTTTGTCGGCAATTTGTTGATTATTTTTATGAACTTTTCTATTGAGAACAAGAACTTTCTTCTTCGTTTCTCTCAAGGGTAACAACAAAATTTGCAAATATGTCGGCATAAAACACGACCGACACTACTCTCCAACCTTTTTTGGCATAATCATTAATTGTTTTTTCTAGTTTCGCTACATTGCCACATTTTTCGACTTTATATTCGTACATACCTAAAACTCCTTCAGCGTTTATTCGCGTCAACTAAAAAGTTTTTCGATCATTTCATCGGAATCTTCACTGCTCTTAGGTGTTAAAACAGTCTTTATTTTGTTTATGTATGTTTCGTATTTATCATCTTCTACCGTGCCGAAATTATTATGAAGACCGTTTGCGCGGTTCTCACAAAGCATATAGCATTCAAATCCTTCTCCCAGGCTTTCCGCTGGTTCATATTCAAGTGCGAACACTCTAATTTCAGATGTTTTTATATTAAGGTAGATGGTGAAGAATTTGCTGTCACATGATTTTTTTACGAAATCATTGTCGATTTCATAAGTAAAGAGCATGTAATCTTCTTTTTTATCTCTTTCGAATTTAAAATCAGCCGGCGTTATGATGTTATCTTCATCCTCGTTGTCCATGCCAAATCTTCTACAAACTAGCATTTGAATCGACACGAATATGAAACGGGTTAAATCTGCGAGGCCTTTGGCTATAAATTCGAAAAACTGTTGTTTTAGGCTGTTTAATGCGATTGGTAACTCGCTAATAAAAGCAACATTCTTTTTGTGTCTTAATTCTTGGTCTATCATAACTGTTACTCTTAATTTGTATTCTAATAGTTATAGGCAGTATATTTACCTAAATAATTCTGAGAAATAATTGTTTTTGATGTAGAACCACTCGTCATCCACTCTAGCGGTATTAGTGTCATATAGATAGATTTCCTGGTTTTCCACTCTGATGACGAATCTTGCTGGTGCCACAGGATGAGGAAGGTTTTCTGGCCAATCATAGAATCTTACGGTGTTTATTGTGTAGTAACTTCTTGATTTGTTTGTGCCATCAACGCTATAAGCGGTCGCGTATTCAGTTTTGGCTAAATGCCAGTAATATTCTGTTTCGGTGATGAAATTAGGTGTGTAGTCTACAAAATAACGTATATCTTTTCCATAAAGATAGGTCCCGTTATCCAATTTGATAACGGTGTTATTCGCTGAAAGACCACTATCATCCACAAACGTGACTTTTGTGTATGCCCCATCAGGGTTTTTATAGTCGCTTACGTATTCAATTGGAGCGTCATATATATCAAGGAGCGAGACCATATCTTCATGGTATTTGCTCTCTATCGCCCTTACTCTTTTCTTGTTTGTGTATGGGTATTCTTCGTAGATTACCGAAGTCGTTCTTTCTATGTTTGGAGGAGGCATGGTTTTATAGTCTCCGATATCTTTAAAGGTATGGCGGTTTTTAGACCAGTAAGTCAAACTATCGTCAATAAAGATGATTAAAGTGGTTTCATGCCCTAAAAGAGTTGCTTTAAAGATTGATCCTAATGGTTCCTCTACTTCAGCAAATGAAATGTTGTAATAAAGGTGGCCGTTTTCATATCTAGAAAAAGAATATTCTTTTATATGCTCACCAGAGAAGGTAACAAGGTCAGTGTTTATTTCGTTGTTAAGTAAAAGAGAGCCTTCATAATCCAAAGAGACTGGGAATTCGAAAGTGTCGTATGTGTTTACCGGGGTTCCATATGGACTGCCGCTGCGGTAATACGTAAACACAGGTCTTGCCAAACTATCTGTTATGTCTTTGAAAGAAAGGATTTTTATTCCGTTTACTTTAAAAGGTTCTGGCGTCTTGGCCATTTTTAACTCATGGTTGTCGTTAAGCTCAAATTTAGCTGTATATTCTTTAGCCAGATTCTTTGCGGCGTTTTCGCAAGAAATAGAAACAGCCATCTGCTGGTCTTTTTCCAAATAAGGGTGATAAGGGTTTTTGCCTGAGCCTGCGGAAAATATCTCTCTTTCGTTATGCGCATCAAAGATCTTAAAGATGTTTGTTAGACTGTAATCGCCCGCATAGCCTTCCAAACGGTATGAACCGTAGATAAGGTCCAGATAACCGTCGCAGTTGACATCTGATGCGTATAGGAAATCTTGCGCAAATATATAAACAGGCTTATTTCCAATGACCGCTCTTACCGAGCCAGATGCGACTTCGAATATTATGTTTTGGCCTTTGAACTCTTCGATGTTTCTGAAGCCATAATTTAGTTTTCTATCAAATAAACGGTACCCTTTTGCGTATCCGCATTCTGGATTATATGGCTCAAAGACTTCTTCCGATGATTCTGGGATTGTTAAAGAACTGCTAGCTGAAGCGCTTGATGATTCTTTGATGTCAGAAGAGCACCCCGCTACCGCTAAAAGGGCTATGGCAAGAATGGGTAAAAACGCTTTTCTCATAATTCTTAATAATTATAGCAATAATTAAAAGGATTTCTATTTCAATATGAAATCACATAACTTAGCTTTCATTCCTTTATTTATTTCCCGAAGAGCTTTGCTATTGTCATCATGAAAATACCATGCCTCAAAGAATCCTGGCTTATTTGTGTTATTGGATGATGGATGCATTATTTTGATGGAACGAGTTTTCGTGCTCGTTTTCAGTTTACTTATAATGGCTTTTCCATTGGAGTCGCTTCTATTTAACCCACATACAAGAACTTCAGAACAGGAATCAACCAATTTCGAAATATTAGAAGCGGTTGCAACAGCTAAATCCGAGGCATTTGCCAAATAGATTCCTTTGCTCATTAAATAATGGCATAGATTTTGTAATTTCCCGGCTTTATGTAAATAATTGATTATGTATAGTGACGAATCATAAGAGCCGATTAATAAACTCATCACATTAACGAATGATGACGTGTATTTTCCGGTTGACCCAGGAAAAAACGCGGTATTCCCATTGAAATAATTGGCATACACGTTATTTCCAACGATGCCACTTAGCTGATTCGTATACGCATTCTTGTATGGCTCAATGCCAAGTATCAATTTGCAGTCTTCGTTCTTGGCGACATAGTTCTTAGGATCAAAGCACATTATTTCGGAAATAATTTTATTTAACCTTGCGTTTCTCATAGTTTTACTAGTCTCATCAACAAAATAATTATCAAGAGATTTATATTCCTCCAAAGTTGGGAACGAGTGATTAATCCAATTGCAGACGCACTTACCTTTGCATCTTTCAAAGTACTGACACTCTTTACACTTTAAAGAAGGCAGCCCTCTCAATTTTTTGTAATCAGGTTTATCAAGCGACAAATATTCTTCGTAGCTATTAAAATCCTTGCCGATCTTACAAATGGTAACATCATACAAAGTATTGCACGGAATGACGTTGCCAAGTGAATCAAAAACGACATCGGAACTTCCGTGAACATAACAAGGCCAGCCGAGATTTTCGATATTGCCATCAATGAAATAGTCATCAAACAAACATAGAGGATCTAAGAACACCATTTTCAAATTCGGAATATTATTTATCATCCAAGAATGGAGATCCTCCACTCGTCTGATAAAGCTCACTCGATCGGAAACCGAACTTATATTGTCGTTCTCATCCGTTCCTCGGTAGAACGAAAAGAAAAATTTGGCACAACCAGTCGAACTGACTTTTTCTACCATTTCTTTTATCCCAACAATACTCTCCTCAGAAAGAACGTAAGATGCAGCTACATCTATTCCATTTTCTACGAGATTACGCAACGCTGCTATAACATCGTCAAACGAATCTTTACCAGTTACAGCGTTATACGTTTCTTTGTCATAAGATTTAACTGAAATCGTAATATGTTCAAGGCCCGAATCCTTAAAACGTTTTACTTCTTCTACGCTTTTGAAAATCAATCCATTCGAAACAATAGAAAAATACATAGATTTTTCTTTTAAAGCACGAATAACATCATGAATTTTAGGATAGATTGTAGGTTCTCCGCCTATTAAGCAAACAGATTTAGCTTTTGCTTCTTCACAAAAGCTCAATATTTTTTTGAACACGTCTTCCCCCATGTCCAATTCTTTTTTGAATCCAGTTTTTGATGCATAACACCACGAGCAATTAAGGTTGCATCCTCTATTAAGCGTGATTGTAACTTTCATTAGATTGTCCTTTCTAAAAAAGCATGCAATACGCCAACCATCAGGAAGGCATATTGTCATGCTCTAGATTTATTTTTCGCTTATATCAATCGTAATTTCCGTCGTCACAGCCATCATAATGATCACAATCGCATTCCATGTTATTGCAATTTGTTGGTTCTACATTGGAATCACAATCAATTAATTTGATTTTTGAAAGAATATCCATATTGTTTCCTTTCTATCGCTATTTTTTCTATTTTTATATTATAAAAACCGCTATTAAAGTCAAGTCTTAAAACGCATTATATTTGTCACACAATTCTACTATTCTATCTAAATGTTTTAGTTGCCAAATGCATTCTTTATCAGCGTTCTTGGCCATCCGTCTTTGCTTGCATCCACCTTGGCATAAAAATACAAATCTGCAATCAAGGCATTCGTCACTCAAATCATTGATTCTCCAATAACTATTAACTTTTTTATTTGTGATACCGTCTCTGACATTTCCAATAGCGTTTTCTTTTTTTCCGACTATTTGATCGCAACAAAACAAATCACCGTCGCTATTTATAACGAAATAATTTTCATTATTTGCAAAGCAATGCCCCAAAGGTAGATATTTCAATCCGAATTCATCAATTGACCTAACATAGTCATTCTTCAACAATTCCTCGTATACCTTTAAATACAATTCATCGTATTCGTTTTCAAAAGCGAAAAGAAGTTTAGGGTCCATTTTTAAATATTTGCTATTGCCAAATTCCGTTTTCAAATACCTGACGCAGGCAAGAACGTCTAAATAGTTGTCTATAGAAAAATTTAACCTGACTACAACTTTTACTTTTTTCTCAATTAGTGCATGAATGTTACCAATAACGGTTTTGAATGGATCTGGATCGTTCACTGTGAAATTCTTTACAATATTATATTTTTCAAATAGGCCATCGAGTGTTATTTGTATTTTCTTTATTTGCCAGTCATTGACTATTTTGTCTAAATACTTGCCTACCAAATAACCATTAGAAATCATTGTTGATTCAACGTGAATTCCATTTAAATTGCAAAAAGATAGAATGCTGTCGATAGGCTGAACGTTTAATAATGGTTCCCCTCCAAACCATACAACGGAAATATCTTTATAACCGGATGTTTTAATAAAATTGCAAACATCATTCTGTGTTTTCTCGCTCATATGCAGGGTTTTCAAACCTTTTTCATAACAATATGGGCATCTGGCGTTGCAACCAGTCGTTGTCAAAATAGTTAAGCCAAACTTGGATGCCTCGGTTCCCCTGTGTGAGTAGTAAGCAAACTCATCTGATATGTCATTTATGAACCTCATTTTTAGAAGAGCGTCAAATTCTTGTTTCGAAAAAGAATCGAAGGAATTTGTTTTCAAAGCGTGATAAAGGTTAGGCTTAAGCCTAATAACATTCAAAGAGATCAAATTCACAACAATAAATTTGCTATCGTAAAAATAGTTATATTTTGAACATTTCATGCTAAACATTTTCTTTAATAACTAAAGTAGATGCAAGAAATTTACATAGCCACAGGAATTAAACAAAAAAGATTGCTTAACAAACACACCTTTGTAAGTTCATATAAAGCGATAGTAAAGTAATAAAAACGGTGCTGCCAATAGAAAAAAGCTACGAAACAACATGAAGGAATTTAAACAATCTAATTTCAACATAATCATTCCGTACGAAGGGAAGATGATTATTTATAACACATTCACTCAAGCCATTGCTGCTTTGGGCGAAAATGAGTTCTATGAATTCAACAACCATATCCAAGGAGATGTTTTTGAAAAAAGCAAGAAACTAGGTTTTTTTACCAATTCTGATGAAATCCAAATTTTAAAAGACAAATATTACAATTCGAATGGTAGCAAGTATCTGAAATTAACGGTGCTCTTAACCACCGCTTGCAACGCAAGATGCCCATATTGTTATGAAAAAGGCATCGAGAACGAAACGATGACCCCGAAAAACGCCGACCTCTTGATTGATTTCATAAAAAGAACTATCGGGGCTAGAACATTGAAAATCACTTGGTTTGGTGGCGAACCTTTTTTGAACCAAGAAATAATATCTTATATTTGCAAAAGGCTAAAAGACGAAGGCATTGTCTACAGCACTTATGCAATAACCAACGGTTCTTTATTAAGAGACATACCAGATGAATCACTTTCTCTTTGGCGGTTAACAGGCTGTCAGGTCACGATTGACGGAGTTGGAAGCACATACAACCTAATCAAAAACTATTGTTCAAATGAGCAAAACCCATTTGAAACGGTTATGGCAGGGATTGAAAAAACGATTTCTCGAAAGATATCCGTTAACATAAGAGTTAATTACTATCCAAATAGGTACGAAAGCGCGATCGAAGTCATCGAATATATGCATCGTAGATTCGGGGATAATGAATTCTTATCCCTATATGTGGCAAATGTGTCAGACAAAAATTCGCCATTACCAATAGAACTTGATAAAAATCCTCTAATCGACATTTATGAATCCCTCTTAAAAAATGGGTTTGCTAAAAATTTGTCCGATCTTGGGCTTGGCATTTCAAACCACTATTGCGGAATAGTCGACAACGATTACTTAGTAATTTCCCCAAATGGTGACATTTTCAAATGCGAACATGTTGTTAAAAATTCAAGCGAGCGCATCGGAAATATTGTGGACGGCATCACGGCACAAGACGTTTCAAAATGGACACAGATGATGCCTTATAACAACCAAAAATGCTTATCGTGTAAAGCTCTACCATATTGTCAAGGAGGTTGTAGAGCTCTCTATTTGTTTGATAAAGAGAACTCGAATTGTTCCCAAAGCGTAAATTGCTTAGAACAAATCATTCTTTTGTATTACAAGTATAAAAAATGTATACTTTGATTATGGATATCATCGAAGAATCTGTATTTTCTTTTGAAGGCAAAGAAAGCAATTGCAAGTATGAGTGTAGCTGTGATGGTTATTGCACACGTTTGTTTGATTGCACTTTTGATAACGACTAATTAATTTTAAAAATTGAAACGGTTATATTGTGCTTGCAGTGGTCAATGATTTGTAGACACTTTTTGCCTCTTCTCGTGAATCATTCTGTATGCGACGGGCGTTAGGTAGCCTAATGTGCATGCTGGCCTCTCTTCGTTGAAGAACTGTATGTATCTTTCGATAAAAGCGGGAATG
>JAZLMH010000015.1:0-3293 GCA_045598525.1 Bacilli bacterium
AATATGGTGCCCTCACGCGGAATCGAACCACGAACGGATCCTTACCATGGATCTGTTATGCCATTTAACTATGAGGGCATGCTCTTGTAGAGCAAGTGAGATTATATATCCCTACTCCTGCTCTGGCAAGTAATTACGAGATTTTTTTAGAGCTATCTTCTGGGATAAACCGCCCACTATCATGCGAATGCCAAGAATGACGATTAAGAGGCATAATACGGAGGTTGATGAGATAAATACCGGGGAATTAAGGTTAGCGTCTCCAAATGTTGTTATCATAGTTGCAGCAAGAACGATAAGAGAGACAAGGGTTTCTGCCATGTTGATGTTTCTTATTGTGCGTTTAAGGTAATTGTTTTTCTTATTTGCTTTCTTAAGCTTTCTAACAGCACCCCAAACCTTAATAGCAGAGTGTAAAGAAGATGCTATTGCAGGGATCGCGCCTAATACTTTCGGTCTTCCTGATTTCATGATGAGGAGGATCGTAAGTGTTAAGGAGAGGGTCAAAGCAAGAAGCAAAGCGCCTATTACGATATGGAGATTGAGCTCTTTTTCTTCGGTTTTATGGAAGACGAAGAATTTATAGAATACGATGATGAATCTTAAGGCCGCAAAAGCGAAGAAATGACCGGCGATTGCAAAATACCATCCTGAAAGGGTGGCAATGCCTAAAACGACATTGAATAGCCCCATGAAGACAGAAAGCAAAAAGGCCGGGATAGACACGGTGAATAAGCTGTTTCTATTGGCTCTGTCTTTTGGTTTCTTATCTTTTCTAAACAACATTTTATGGGCAATTTAGAGTTATTTTATGAAATTTGTGGCAATTCTCGCTTCTTTTTCTGGAAGTCCATATTCCTTTTTGCCAAGTTCTATGGATTTCATTAAGAATACCATGTTTCTTGCTAAGGTTCTCATGGTTTGGAGACCTTCTTTGTCTTCGGTTGCTTCTCCTGCAAGTCTTCCATGGACTGAGTTCCAGTACTGGCTTGTAGCGACTGCCATGCCTGAATATGTTAAGAATTTATTAAGTTCATCGAAAGTAGATGAGCATCCTCCACGTCTAGCAACGGCGACACTTGCCCCTACTTTCATTGTTTTATCAAAGCTTGTGCTATAGAAAAGACGCTGGAGAAGAGCGACGAGGGTTGCGTTAGCGCTTGCGAAATATACAGGCGAAGCAATTACAAGCCCATCAGCTTCTTCGAATTTAGCGGCTACTTTGTTAACGATGTCATCGATAACGCATTTGCCTTCTTTGTAGCATCTTCCACATGCAAGGCATCCTCTGATGTTTTCGGTTCCTACATGGATGGTTTCCACTTCGATATTATTTTCTTTGAAGATTGTTTCCATTTCTTTAGTTGCTATATCGGTATTGCCATTTAGTCTAGGGCTGCCATTAAGGATAAGTACTTTCATGTTAGGTTCCTTTCTTTAGAGTCTTTTAGTAAGAGAGACATTATCTTTGTCTTCGCTTTGATATAAGAATCCTGCTTTAGTAAGCATTTTAATGTTTTCTTCATTATCTTTGCATTCTTTTATATCCAAATGATCGACTTTAAGAATGTCTTTTGCGAAGTCTATGGCTTTAGATATTGCCACTTCTTTTAAAAGGCTGTTATTTGAATTTTCATCCGAAAGTGATGTTTCTAAATTGTTGAGTTTTTTGAATGATAATGTTCCAATGATTTTGTCTTTATAAAGAAGTTCGACTTTGAGTTCTTTCTTGCTTTTGTATCCTCTTCTTTTTGGGTAATTAAGGACGGTGTTTTCTTCGTATTTTTTCTTTTTGATGAATTCTAAGAGTCTTTTGTTTGGATCTTCAAAGCTTATTCCTTTTTCTTCGAGGATTCTTTCGATGGCGAAAGCGCAGTCGAAAGTGTGATAAACATAATATCTTTTGGCGAGTTCTTTAGGCTTGATGATGTTATAGACTTGCTTAGATGTAAGGTTATAGGTATAAGCAAAATATCTATAGATATAACCTATCCAGTATAGGGCTTCTTTGCCAAATCTTGTTTTGCCATAGGCTATATTTCCATATTGTTCGTTTATTGAGTCAAAAACATCTTCTAAGGATAGGCTACCATTAAGAAAAGAAGTCGAATCAAAATCCCTAGATATATTTGAATTCATGAATCTTCTTATGAAGATTTCTGAGCTAGAAGAGGCGTGTTCTAGGGGCTTTTCAAAAATGGTTCCTTGGATATCGCTAAGTATGAGGCCGTCTTTATCTATTTTCTTCATAAAGTATCTCCTCGATATAGCTGCCTTTTCCTTTGTATTGGATTCTTGCAAGCTTTGTTTTATCTTCTCCGTTTTTTATGTTTTCGAGTTGTTCTTTGGCGTATTTTTCTTTTTCTTTTGGGGACACAAAGCATCTTTCAAGAATTTTGATTTTCGACATGGCTTTATTGGTAAGCATGACGTATTGCATTCCTAAGTTTGTGGCCGCTAAAGAATGAACGCATTGTTCATCTGTGATTTCACCTTCAATAAACGAATCGATGATTCTAAACATGCGGTTATCCGCTATTGGGGCGATTATATAATCTGAGCTTAAAACCTTATCGACTGCTTCTTTTATTAAAGGGTTGTCCTTATGCTTATCTAATCTTCCTCTAAAATAGGCAATAGCAAGCATCCATTCTCTATTCACTTTGAATTCATATTTCTTTAAATCAGTAGGATCAAAATCTAAGAAATAGACGGATGGATTATCGAAAGTAGAGACAAAAGCGACAGCTTTTTCATATGAATCACCAGAATAGAAGCCTTTTCCGAAATCGTTGTTTTTTCTACTTGCATCTACGTTTATTTCCCCGATGATTTCACTCTTTGAAGTGTGAGTCAAAAGTATGTGGTTTTTATCAATATCATCTTTATAGAAATATTCTTTTTGGACGTTTAAATTTAAGCCTTTTTCAAGGCAAAAATCATAAAATGATTTTAAGAATTCATTTCTTGGATATGAACTCTCTTCTTCGATTCTTATAACACTTACTCGATCTATGCCTAGAGCACTAGCCATTTCACTCTGTGTCATATCAAAGAATTCACGAATCCATTTTAAATCTTTATTGATATTGAATTTCAAAACTTTTCTCTCCTTTCAAACTTAAATGTAACAAATGCAACAAACAGGTTCAATAGGTAGAGATTTATATTGATTATTCTCTTGTTTAAATTTATTTAACTAATTCGCCCATGAGGTCATATACAAGGGCGTTAGTGATCTTAACTTTGACGATTTCCCCTTCTTTTAGGGTTTCTTTGCTTTCGAAATAGAT
>JAZLMH010000016.1:0-3554 GCA_045598525.1 Bacilli bacterium
GACGAATACTTTGCAGAAACCGGTATCTATGTCCCTATCTGCTCAGATGGTGGTATCGTCCACGATCACCACATCACCTTAGCATTAGCTATGGGTGCTGACTTCGTTATGTTAGGTAGATACTTCGCAAGATTCGAAGAATCCCCAACAAACAAAATCATGATTAACGGCACCTACTACAAAGAATATTGGGGTGAAGGTTCCGCAAGAGCTAGAAACTGGCAAAGATATGATAATGGCGAAGCAAGCAAACTCACATTTGAAGAAGGCGTTGATTCATATGTTCCATATGCTGGACCACTTAAGGAAAACGTCGCAATGTCCATGTACAAAGTCAAATCAACAATGTGCAACTGCGGCGCTCTCTCAATCAAAGAACTCCAAGAAAAAGCAGTCTTAACCCTTGTTTCCGAGACATCAATCGTCGAAGGCGGCGCCCATGACGTCTTAGAGAAGAACAAGACAAGAAACTTCAAATAAAAGAAACAGGCGGGTCAGAGAAATCTGGCCCTTTTCTTTTTACTTCAAAAAACAGCCCTTCTTATAAAGAAGATTGGCAAGATTTATTTTACATAAGCATTTATGCTTTGTATAATTAACGCGCAGTCTAATAAGGAGGACATGTAATACTTATGTCAGTAAAGGTTGCTATTAACGGATTTGGCCGTATCGGCCGTCTTGCTTTCCGCCAGATGTGGGGAGCTCCAGGCTACGAAGTCGTCGCCATCAATGATTTAACAAGCCCACAGATGCTTGCTCATCTTCTCAAATATGATTCAGCACAGGGCCGCTACGAATTAGCAGATAAGGTTACCTGCAGCGAAGAAGGCGCAGCTGAAGGCTGGATCGCTGTCGACGGTAAGAAAATCCGCATCTATGCAGAAAAAGACGCAAACAACTGCCCATGGAAGGCACTCGATGTTGATGTCGTTCTCGAATGCACAGGTTTCTACTGCTCAAAAGAAAAGAGCATGGCACACGTCAACGCAGGTGCTAAGAAGGTCGTTATCTCTGCTCCAGCAGGCAAAGACCTCCCAACAATCGTCTACTCAGTCAACGAGAAGACATTAACAAAAGAAGACAAAGTCATCAGCGCAGCAAGCTGCACAACAAACTGCTTAGCTCCAATGACCAAAGCTCTCAATGACGCTTTCCCAATCCAAAGCGGTATCATGACCACAGTTCACGCATTCACAGGTGACCAGATGGTCCTCGATGGCCCACACCGCAAAGGCGATCTCCGCCGTGCACGTGCTGCAGCTGTCAACATCGTTCCAAACAGCACCGGTGCTGCTAAAGCTATCGGTCTTGTCATCCCAGAACTCAATGGCAAACTCATCGGTTCCGCTCAGCGTGTTCCAGTTCCTACAGGTTCAACCACAATCTTAGTCGCAGTCGTCAAAGCAGACGAACTCGATGCAGCTAAGATCAATGCTGTTATGAAAGCAGCTGCTAACGAATCATTCGGCTACACCGAAGAACAACTCGTTTCCAGCGACATCATCGGCATCCGTTACGGTTCCCTCTTCGATGCTACCCAGACCATGGTCATCAAACTTGCAGAAGGTCTCTATCAGGTCCAAGTCGTTGCTTGGTATGACAACGAGAACTCCTACACATCCCAGATGGTCCGTACCATCAAATACTTCGCAGAAAACTGCTAAGTTATCGTTTAGGAATAAAATCAAGCCATGCAGAAATGCGTGGCTTTTTTTGTAATTAAAAACCCTAATGATCCAAACCATTAGGGCTATTTTTATTTAAGCAATGAGCTAATTATTTTTTTGATGTTTCTTGCAGTGTCGCTTGAAGTCATAGACACAGAAGTGAATTCGTCTTCCGCCATCTCGCCTCCTAGGCCGTTGACATAACTTGCAACCGCCATAGTGAACGCGTCACTCTCTTTTGAATAGCCAAGAAGTCCTGCAGACAAACCGCTTAAGACGTCGCCTGATCCCGCTGTGGCCATACCAGATGATCCTGTTGCAGTTAAATAAACAACATCTCCATCAGTGATGATTGTTGCTGGGCCTTTGAGCAACAAAGTGACACCATACTTCTTCGCATATTCTTTAGCCAAAGCGATAGGAGAATGGAATATCTCATCCACGCTATATCCGGATAATCTAGAGAATTCTTTGATGTGAGGAGTAAGGATAACGCTTCCTTTTTTCTCTAAAAGAATATTTTGATCGAGTTTTGATAAGGTATTTAAACCATCCGCATCAATCAAGAGCCTTCCTTCGTAATGAGTAATCAAGTATGAAAGGATCTTAGAATTATCTTTTCCTTGTCCCCATCCCATTCCTATGGAAATAGATTTAAGTGATTTGGTTTCTTTTTCTAAAGACTCTTCATCAAAGACCATAAACCCATCTTCGTCTTTAAGAGGGACGATCGTTGTCTCTAGAACGTATGGATATAACTTATCTTTAATCGATGAAGGCACTAAAACTTTGCTGACTCCACATCCTGCATATAAGGCTTCTTGCCCCATAAACGCTAGTTTGACCGCGCCAGGGTAGAGGGAACTTCCTCCTAATATGCCAACATACCCATAATTCCCTTTATTGGAGAAATGTTTTCTAGGAGAGAAGAAGGACTTAACATCCTTTTCTTCAAGAAGGAAATATGGTTCACCAACTGGATTAAGAAGAGGAAGTTCAACAACATCTCCAACATAATCCATGCCTTTAGAAAGGAAATACCCAGGTTTTAACGCGGATATTGAAAGGGTTACATTGCTTTTAACCGCATCATTAGCAAGTCCATTAGACAAATCTAACCCAGAATTCGCATCAATTGATATAACCCTGGAGTTAGTTGAGTTATTGATCGCTTTGATAATTGAAGAATAAGGCTCTTTAGCCTCATCTCTAAAGCCAATGCCAAAAAGACAATCAACGATATCAGGATAATCAAAACTCTCTTCTTTATTATATAAAGAATAAGGAATGTCATTTTTCTTACATTCTTCGAAATAATATTTAGCAGCAGAAGTGGCAGGTTCTTCGCCTAAAAGAAGATGGACATCTTTGGCATCTTTTTTAAGAAGCAAGGCAATAGCGAAACCATCGCCTCCATTATTGCCTTTACCTACGGCAATAAGTACTTTTTCACCCCAGGTTATTGATGAATAACACGCTTTCGCAGCCTCCATCATAAGCTCAATCTCAGGTCTTCCATCCTCGATAGTCTTCTTGTCACCTAAGGATATTGCTTTTGGTTCAAACACTTTCTTCATGCCGTTAGTCTATCACTAAACAGCAATTATTGCTTTCCATTACTATGGAAACTATAAAAGAAAGTGTTAATATATACCCGCAAGGAGCTTTATAAAATAAAACTATGCTTACTGTTAATGAAATGAAGGACTTACAAGGCAAACGCGTTTTTGTCCGCGTTGACTTCAACGTCCCACAAACCAACGGTGTCATCCGTGATACCAACCGCATCAAAGCAGCTCTTCCAACAATCAAAGAGCTCATCTCCAAGGGTGCACGCGTCATCCTTATGTCCCACCTTGGCAAAATCAAGTGGAAAGAACCAGATCC
>JAZLMH010000017.1:0-6440 GCA_045598525.1 Bacilli bacterium
AGGCCGACAAATTTATTAGATGTCATTTTCTTGACTATCTTCTTAAGTTTGCCACCTGCTCTTTTCTCGAGGGCTTTACTCATTACGTTCATGCCAAAGAGGAACAATGAGATTCCTCCTATAAATTCAAATAAATTAAAAATGTCCATACATTACCTCGATGGACATTTTAAGTAAAGTTTGTAAAGCCTTTTGCTGGGTTTTGAAAAATCTATGTAAAATCAGAATGTAATCTTGAAGGTAGTTCCCTCGCCTAGGACGCTTTCAACCTCGACTTTAGCGTTATGAATGATTGCGGCGTGTTTGACGATTGATAATCCTAAGCCGGTTCCCCCGATTTCTCTTGAGTGGCTTTTATCTACGCGGTAGAACCTTTCAAAAATTCTATCTAAATCTTCATCAGGGATTCCAATGCCAGTATCAGAAATAACAAATGTTGGTCTAGGTCCAGCTTTTTCTACGGTTATTCTGATCTCACCGTTTTCTTTGTTGTATTTGATTGCATTATCAATGAGGTTATGAATCATTCCATAGACAACATCAGATATACCTTTGATTTCAGTTTTTCTTAATTTTGCTTTGATAGTTATATGTTTTTTATCCGCAAGGGTTTGAAGGCTATCAATCGCATTTTTCGTAATCGAGTTCAAAGATATGCTTTTCATCTCTCCATCAGGAAGGCCATTATCCAACTTTGATAACTGAAGAATGTCATCAACAAGTTTTGTAAGCCTATATGACTCAAGATATATTTTCGAGGAAAAGTCTTTTACGTCTTCTTCTTTAGCAAGCCCTTCTTTCATAAGCTCACTATATCCAGCGATGACATGAAGAGGCGTTTTCATCTCATGGGTGACATTCGCGGTGAAGTCTTGTCTGACTTGTGACATCTTCTCTATTTCTTTTTTGTCATGAAGAAGCTGATTCTTTTGTTGGTTGATTCTTTTTACGAATGGTTCTAGTTCTGGGTATGTTTTTATTTCAGAAAGGTTATCCAAGTTCATTTTATCTAATGGGCCTATGATGCTTTTTGATATCAGATAAGCCACAAGAATAGACACGATGAAGGCTAGAAACGCGACAAAGTACATAGGGAATAAGGCGGATATCGCAAGAGATATTACACTGCTTTGGGTGCATGAAAGTCTAACGATAGTGCCGTCTGTTATTTTATAAGCGACATAGAATGACTCTTCTAAGATTGTGTCAGAGAATCTAATTGATTCCCCATAACCTTTTGAGAGAGCTTCTTCTACTTCTTCTCTTTCAAGGTGGTTTTCTAGTTCTTCTAAGTTACGGGAGCTGTCATAAAGAACTGTTCCGTCGTCTTTGATCCAAGTGACTCTATATTCATCGAATTTGACATCATCAAAAAATGAATCGCCGTTTAATTCAAGTCCTCTTATTACCAATTGGGATTCTTCTTGAAGAAGTTTGACGCGAGAATCTCTATATGACGAATAATATGTGCCAGTGACAATTGCCGTGATAAGGATGATTAATGACAAAGATATGGCAAGTATTGCGCTAAATATTCTTTTCTTCATATTCGGTCACCATCTTATATCCAACGCCTCTTACTGTTTGGATAAGGTTTCCTTGTCTTCCTAATTTGGTTCTTAAGGTTCCAACATGGACATCGACCGTTCTTGTTTCACTATAGAAATCCATACCCCAGATATGATCTAAGAGTTGTTCTCTAGAAAATACGATGTTTGGTCTTTTTAAGAATAAATGAAGGAGTTCGTATTCCTTTAAAGTAAGCTGGACAGCCTCTTCTTCGACAAATACGACGTGTTTATCGTCATCCATTCTGATTCCATTATTCACTAAGACCGCTTTCGATTCCTGGAAGCCATTTGATCTTCTAAGAAGCGCTTTGATTCTTGCAATCATCTCCATCATTCCAAATGGTTTGGTCAAATAATCATCAGCCCCAAGTTCTAAGGCGTTGACTTTGTCATATTCACCACCTTTAGCGGTGCACATGATTACAGGGATCTTTTTTGTTGTTTCACTGCTTTTTAGTTTCTTTAAAATCGAAATCCCATCTTCCCCTGGAAGCATGATATCTAGCATCACTAAATCAGGAAGGCCATTTGGGAGCTCGGCAAAAAAGTCATCTGCTGATGAGAATCCTTTACACTCAAAACCTGATGCTTTTAGGGTAAACAATATTAGGTTTTTAATTTCCTGATCGTCTTCAACGTAAAATATCATTTCTTTGCCTCCGCAATAATTATATTTAGCTTATGTAAACCGTATAGAAAAGAATTGTAAAAACTATGTAAAATCTATCAGCTGAATCTTCCAGTTATATAGTCTTCGGTTTTCTTTTCCTTTGGATTTTTGAATAGCTCTTCGGTTTTGCCATATTCGACTAAATCCCCAAGCATGAAGAAGGCCGTGTAGTCAGAAATTCTCATCGCTTGCTGCATGTTATGGGTGACGATTACGATTGTATATTGTTTCTTCAGTTCGTTTATTAGTTCTTCGATTTTCAAAGTCGCAATTGGATCTAAAGCGCTTGTTGGCTCGTCCATAAGAAGTACTTCAGGAGACATCGCAACGGCCCTTGCTATGCATAAACGTTGTTGCTGGCCACCAGATAGAGATAACCCCGAATCGTTAAGCCTATCTTTCACTTCTTCATATAACGACGCTTTCTTTAAACTGTCTTCCACAATCTCTTTGAGCTTTGCTTTGTTTTTTATGCCATGGCATCTAGGGCCATAAGCAACATTATCGAAAATAGACATTGGGAATGGATTTGGGTTTTGGAAAACCATGCCGACGTTTGTTCTTAATAGCATTGGATTAACGTTACCTATATCGTCTTCCCAATATTTAAGCTCCCCTTCCACTTTGCACCCTTCAATCAAATCGTTCATTCGATTTAGACACCTAAGGAAAGTCGATTTGCCACATCCAGAAGGACCAATAAGCGCGGTCACGTTGTTCTTGTAGATATTAATATCAACGTCCTTAAGAACGTGTTTGTCTCCATAAGATACATTCAATTTCTTAGAATGAAAAACTATGTCTTTTTTGTTCTCTTCCATTTATTTAACCTCGAATTTGCTGAGCTTTTTGCAGATGATTTTTATTAAAACGTTCAATAAAAGAACTAACACTAGGATTATTAACGATATGGCGCATGCCATTCCGTAATTAGGGTTTTGCCCAGAAGAAACGCTCCAGATATGGACGGCTAATGTTGTTGAGCTTCCAAATAAGGAAACATTATCCTGAATTGCTGTGCCTATAGCGAATATCAAGGCGGCTGATTCGCCTATGATTCTTCCAATAGATAGCAAAGCGGAAGTTAAGATACCTGGCAACGCGTTTGGCAAAATAACTTTAAGCGTTGTCTGGGTTTCCGATGCACCAAGGGCCAAAGATGATAATTTATATCCTTTAGGTATTGCGTTAATTGATTCTTCGGTTGTCTTTATTATCGTAGGCAATAACATTATCGACATCGTTAATGCCCCGGACATTATCGTCCCACCGCTGCTTCCAGAAACGCTTGAGACGAATGGGATGAAAACAATTACGCCAATTAGACCATAAATAATAGATGGGACGCCTGAGAGCATGTCGATCAAAGATCTAATCATCATCATTATCCTGTTGTTTTTTGCGTAAATGGCAAGGTAAATTGCCGCAAGAACACCCAATGGGATCGATATAAGAAGTGTTGTTCCTATTAATATCAACGTGGTTATAAGAGAACCTCTAATTCCTCCACCCATCGTTGAATAATAAATTTCTGTGATTTCGCTCCAATTATCCAATTCATGAGCCATGTATTCGGCTCCGTCTTTAATTGTCAGGATTTTGTAATTGACACCATCAGACACTTGGATTCTTTTAATGATTTGGCCAACGTTTACCGATAATTGTTCTCCATTATTAAGACTTGTAGCGCCTTTAAGTGGAGATTCTTCATCGATATATTGGATAGTTATGCATTGGTTTCCTTCAAAGTCTTTGTCATCTTTAAGTCCGAAGCCAAAATGCTTGGAATAATAAACACCATTCCCATCATCTTTCTCTAACGAATAGTGAGGATCATCTACGACTTTTGCGAAATATGGCGTTTCATAATAATCAGAAGTCACCATTCTGAAATCTAGGTTGCTGATTCCTCTAATTGCCACGAAGATGATAATTGCAAATAACACCAAAGTGACGATAAAAGATGAAAAGCCTGTCGCGCCATTATATATGCCGTCTTTGATTTTTCTCTTATTTAACGATTTATTTTCCATAATACTTGCTCATCTTTCTCTTAACTGCATTTAGACCAATGTTGGTAAGAAGAATAATCAAGATTAAGATCATGCCTACCGAGAAACGGATATCATAATCCATTCCTGTTGTTTCATGCATCGACAAAAGCATCGTGGACGTAAGTGTTCTTGATGTGTCGAATGGATTGAAATTTGGTCCTGATCCGGCGTTTCCTATGACCATTGACACAGCGGTTGCCTCACCTAACGCCCTTCCAAGCCCAAGAATGATTCCGGAGAAGATTCCAGACCTAGCTGCTTTTAAAACCACTTTGAAGTTCGTTTCTGTTCTTGAGCAGCCAAGAGCAAGCGAACCAAGAACTTGGTCTTCTTTGACTGTGTCTATCGCGGTGACTGAAAGCATCGTGATTGTAGGAATGATCATCATAGCCAAAACAATCGCAGCAGAGAGGCCTGACAAACCTCCAGCAGACTGGAAGCCAAATAATGATGAGATGTTTTTTACCATCGTTGTTATGACCATAAGTCCGAAAAGACCATAGATAACAGATGGGATGCTTGCTAATAACTCGATTGCCCCATTTAATATTTTGGCTAACCATTTTGGAGCGATTCTTGATATGAAAAGAGCGGTCAAAACCGATATTGGAACCGCCACAAGAAGAGCCATAAAAGTGATAAATATCGTATCAACAATTACATAGCCTGCCCCATAGATATTTGGGTTTTTAAACCACATGTTTCCAGTCAAAAACTTAAAGAAGTCGATTCTATATTCATTTCCTTCGACTGCGTATGTCTTAAAGAAAGGAGCAATTCCTTTATAGACAATAAACAAAGTAATCAAAATAACAAAAAGAGAGCACAAAATTGTGACTGACAAGAGCAATATTCTTGCTACCTTGTCTGTCACAACTTTTCTCTTTAGGTTCTTATCTTCTTTTTGAACTAAGCCCTTCATTAGTGTTTAACTTCGTTCCACTTCTTGATCTCGCCGCTATAGATTGATCTTAAAGTTTCTGCTGTTACTTCTTTTACAGTGTTTGTTTTGTTAACTGCTGCAACAATAGCGTCGATGCAGATTGTTCCTTTTAATGAATTATCTAATGGTTCGTCATTGTTGAATTCTCTAGAAGCAAAGGCGAGGTCACATGCATTAGCACCATCTTTTTCCTGGCCGTTTGTTCTCTTATAAGCGTCGCCAGAGCCAGTTGGGTTATATACATAGTTGAAATTTCCGCATTTTGCTGAGAATTCTGTTAAGAGATTAGAGACGATGCTTCTAACTGAGGTTGATCCGCCAACATTGATTGTTGTTCCTTTGTTGTCCATATCGTCGATGGTGAATTCTTCTTTAACCACATTCCATGATTTATCAGAGCTTGATGTCTCTAAGATTCCACCGTGTGCCATGATGGTTGCTTTGCCTTCAATTGTTTTTGTGAAAGCAATGAAAGCATCAACGATTTGACCTTTTGCCTCTACAGCATATTCGCTTCTTTTGCAGTAATTGAAGTTTCTCGTAAGCTTATAGCTACCGTTTAAGACATTTGCTTCAGTTGGTTCTGTTCCTTCATAAACAAGACCTTTGATATCTGAGCCATCTAATGATGAAAGCGAAACGTAGCCAATACCGTATTCATCATTTTTGATTGCGCTTACCATGTCGCCGTTTGAGGCTACTTCAACATAGCCTGGGACAAGGTAAGAGTTGTCTTCTTTAGCTTTTGAGAAACCGATTCCTGTGAAGAATCCGTCTCTTGTTCCTGATGTGACATCTCTTGTATATACTTTGATTTCTTTGTCTTCTTGGCTTCCGCATGCGATTAAGCAGAGCGCTGAAGCAGCAAGAAGTGCACCATGTAATAACTTCTTCATTTTGTTTGTTCCTCCGATCAGTTATTAAGTAAACCGTTTCATTTACTTCGCTGACATTTTATGGAGTGGATGTAAAGTCATTTCTATTGGTATTCAAAAATCTATGTAAATTTTTAACTAAAGAAAAAAGGTCTGACATGGTTGTATCAAACCTATGCTTCTTATGTGTGTTAGGGCAACCCTTTTAATACAATCCGTACGGTTGGGTTGCTGTTCGTACGATTTTTATTTTGTTCGTACGGCAAGGGTTAGTGTTCGTACGATTTTGAAACGGTTCGTACGGCTCAAAGAAATGGTTTTGAGGAG
>JAZLMH010000018.1:0-4361 GCA_045598525.1 Bacilli bacterium
TTTGAAATCGCTGCTTGTAAATTGATGCGATCGTCCACGGTTAACCTGGCTTTTTGCTTCATAAAATACCCTCCTTCCTGGAAGCAAAGGAACCCAAATAAAGAATAGCATATTTGTTGCAACGACTTTGTCAATTAATATAAATAATCAAAATCTTTGGCAAAAACCGCTCAAATGAGCGGTTTTTTATTTGCAAGCAATTTCCTTTCGCGCGCATATCCGTTATTAAATTATAAAGATAAAGCGCTATCAGGTTGCATTGCTTATTAATACAAATATAATTCTTACTAACGTGTTGCTCCTCTTGCTCCACGTATAAAAAACAGGGAGGCCTCAGTATGGCAGAAAACTTTACTGTCAGTCCGGAAGAGACTGAAACAAAAACCAAGAAATCACTCAGCGAGATTATTACAATTCGCTTAATTGCACAGAACAGTATTCTTGCAGCGGTCTATGTTGCGTTAACTTTGGTTTTGCCAATTTTATCGTTTGGACCAGTCCAATGTCGCTTTAGCGAAGCTCTTGTTTTACTTTGTTTCTGGAGACCTGATTTCACAATCGGTCTAACGATTGGATGTCTTATTTCAAATGTTGTGGGTGTCGCAATGGGCGCTGCTTCAGCATGGGACATTCTAATTGGAACGTTCGCTACTCTTGCATCTTGCTTATTGATTTCTTATTTCTCCAAACGTCTTTTAATCGCAGTCGTTTGGCCGGTTATTTTTAATGCGGTTATCGTTGGCTCGGAATTATATTTCATGGGGTTTGCTGGTGAACTTAGCATTTGGTTCAGCATCATTTATGTCGGTGTTGGTGAATTAATTGCTGTTGCTGCCGGTTATGCCTTGTGGATGGTTTTATTGAGAATGACGTTCTTCAAGAAAATCATTAAGCCAACGTTACATATTGATGTTAAGTGGTAATAGGCATTTGCCTATTCTTCTAATAAAAATTAGAATAAACATTGTATGGATAAAGAGTTTTATTTAGAAATTAAACACATCGACAAGAATTGCGGAGCCCGCTATGGCATTTTGCATACTCGTCATGGCGATTTTGAAGTTCCTATGTTTATGCCAGTTGGTACAAACGCAACAGTCAAATGTCTTTCACCAGAAGAATTGGTTGCGCTTGGATCAGGCGTTGTTTTAGCAAACACTTATCATCTTCACTTAAGACCTGGAGATGAGCTTGTAAAAAAGGCCGGCGGTGTTCATGAATTTATGGACTATCATGGACCAATGCTTACCGATAGTGGTGGATTCCAAGTTTTCTCGCTTAAAGAGAACAGAAAGATCACTGAAGAGGGTGTCGAATTTAAGCATTATCTCGATGGAACAAAAGACTTTTTCTCCCCAGAACGTGTCATAGAAATCGAAGAAAACATTGGTGCGGACATCGCAATGTCTTTTGACGAATGCATGCCTTATCCTGTCTCCTACGATTATGCTAAAAAATCTACTTTAAGAACTCTTCGTTGGGCCCAAAGAGGCCTTAATGCACATAAACGTGAAGACCAAGCTTTGTTTGGGATTGTCCAGGGAAGCGACTATACAGACCTTCGTGAAATGTGCGCTCAGGAATTGGCTAAGATGCCGTTCGACGGTTATTCCATTGGAGGAACATCTATTGGTGAACCAAAAGATGTCTGCTTCAAAATGGTTAAGGACTCTGTCCGCTATCTTCCGCCTGAGAAGCCTCGTTATTTAATGGGCGTCGGTTCAATCGATTATATCCTTTCAGGAATTGAATATGGCGTTGATATGTTTGACTGTGTTCTTCCTACACGTATCGCCAGACATGGAAGTCTTATGACATCTCATGGCCGTGTTAACATTCGTAGAGCAGAATACAAAGAAGATTTCACCCCTCTTGATCCAGAATGCGATTGCCCAACCTGTAAGCATTATACAAAAGCATATCTTCGTCATTTGTTCATGGCCGGAGAAGAATATGGCAAACGCTTAAACAGCATTCACAACATCCGTTTCCTTATCAAAATGGTTGAGGGTGCTAGAAAAGCAATCCAAGAAGACCGATTCCTTGAGTACAAGAAAGAAGTCATGGATAAATTTGGTGACTTAAGAGGCTTCTAATGGATATCGAATTATTTAACTACAATCTTCCAGAAGAGCGCATAGCTCAATCACCAATGGAGCAGCGCGATGAATGCCGCCTTATGGTGGTAAATCGCGAAAATAAGTCGTTTTTGCATAGAAAATTTCATGACATCATCGACTATATTGGTCCAAATGATGTTTTAGTTAGAAATAATACAAAGGTCATTCCTGCCCGTCTGATTGGCAAAAAAGAAGCCACAGGAGGAGCGGTAGAGGTCCTTCTTTTGAAGCAACTTGAAAACGATGTTTGGGAGTGTCTTGTTGGCAATGCACATAGTGTTAGAGAAGGCTCTGTCTGTGTCTTTGGAAATGGTGAGTTAAAGTGTGTCTGCACTGCTGTTAAAGCAGAAGGCATCAGAGACATGAAGTTTATATACGAAGGAATCTTCCTTGAGGTTTTAGATGCTTTAGGACAGATGCCTTTGCCTCCATATATTAGGAAGCAATGCGAAAATAAAGATGATTATCAGACTGTTTACGCAAAGATTCCTGGTAGCGCAGCTGCACCAACCGCGGGCTTTCATTTTACCGAGGAGCTTTTTGAAAAAATCAAAGCCAAAGGCGCTAAAGTTTTAGATGTTACACTTAATATCGGTTTAGGTACTTTTAGACCAGTTAAAGTAACCGATACAAAAGACCACGTTATGCATAGTGAAGTTTTTGAAATCACTGAAAACGTGGCAAATGAACTCAATAAAGCTAAGGCAGAAGGAAAGAGAATCATCGCCATTGGAACAACTTCAGTTAGGACACTTGAAGCAACCTACCAAAAATATGGAAAATTTGTTGCTACAAGAGAAGCCACATCAATCTTTATCGAACCAGGTTATGAATATAAAGCGGTTGATGCTTTAATAACAAATTTCCATCTTCCAAAGAGCACTTTAGTTATGCTCGTCAGCGCGTTCATGGGAAGAAAATGGACATTAACTTGCTATGAAGAAGCAGTGAAAGAAGAGTACCGTTTCTTCTCGTTTGGCGATTCGATGTTCATCTATGGCAACTTTGATTACAAAGAGAACAAGGATGTATAAACCGCCTTTTAAGAAAATAAACTATTACAACATCAGTCTTGATGAAATTAAGAAGATACACGGCGAAACACGGCCAAAACTTCTTTTGCACGGCTGTTGCGGCCCATGTTCTTGCTGGCCTCTTCTTTTCCTTTGCCCTCATTTTGATGTGACCATAATGTATAACAACTCAAACATTTTTCCTGAAGAAGAATACTGGAAGCGTTTTGAGGAGTTAAAGAAACTTTTAGCGTTTATGAAGACTGATTATGGATACGAGGTTGGATTAATTAGGACAGAGTATAACAATGAAGAATTCTCAAAAGACCTAGATCCATACAAAGACCAAAAAGAAGGCGGACCAAGGTGTTTCATTTGCTATAGAAAGAGAATGTCTGAAGTATTTGATTACGCGGAAGAAAATGGATTCGATTACTTCACTACCGTGATGACTATTTCTAGACAGAAGAATTCGCAAATCCTTAATACAATAGGGAAAGGGCTCCAAACAAAACATAAGAAGTGCAAATACTTCTTTAGTGACTTCAAGAAAGATGGGGGAATCAACAAGGGCGCCTCTCTAAGAGATAAATATGGGCTATACCAACAATTATGCTGCGGATGTAAATACACTTACGAAGAAGGCGTAAAAAGAGCGGCTGAAAAAGAGCAAAAATAAAAGCACAGTTCCACTGATATGAACCCCAAAAGTTGGACAACCAACTGGAGGGGTTTTTATCATGAGATGGACAAAGGAAGAAAAACTCAAGATGGTCCTTGAGTACAAGAAGAACGGCTTTACGCCTATCGTTGAAGGCTGTTCTAGAAAAACGATGTATGGCCGCGTATTGGGATGGGCAAAAATCTATGATGCTTATGGCGAGAGCGGTTTGGAGCATCGAAGCAGACGTTGGACCTACGAAGACAAAGCAAATGCGGTTCAGCGTGTTCTAAACGGCGAATCATATCACGGAGTCGCGCATTCCCTGGGCATGTCTGACACGACTCAAGTTAAGGCCTGGCATCGAAAGTATTTAGAACTTGGGTGGGATGGTTTAAAATTGGATGGTCGAGGCAGGAAAACAAGAATGGGAAATAAACCGGTCAAACCATCTGAAGGCAGGCCTCAAGCGGAAGAGATAGTCGAGCTAAGGAAAAGGCTGGAGTATTTGGAGGCGGAGAATGCTTACCTAAAAAAATTGGCTGCCTTAGTTCAACAGAGGAAGGC
>JAZLMH010000019.1:0-34817 GCA_045598525.1 Bacilli bacterium
CATGCCACCGAAGACAGCAGCGTACTGATCTTGCCTTCCGCCTTTAAATCCAAGATCGCATCTTTCAATTTCAAAAGCGAGTTTTGCTATTTCGTATTTCTCCATTTTGAGATTGAAATACTCTAAGAACGCTTTGATTAAGCAGACAACCATCGTAGATGATGTACCAAGTCCTGATCCACACGGGGATTCAGAAGTTGTCACTAACTTAAAGGACAATCTGTCTTTGATATCAAACTTTTTAACTATTGAATTAAATACGCCTTTTGCAAGGATGCATGTCTTATCTGAAGTATCGATATGAGTAGTGCTTGGACACTCGAAACGCTCATTAAGATCTGTCGACTCGAAAACGATCTTTCCATCGTCGGTTGAAGTGATTGTGCAGTACGCGAAAAGAGATATTGTTACGTTAACGACGTTGCCGCCATAAACGTCACAAAATGGAGAGACATCAGTACCTCCTCCTGCAAGTCCAAGTCTTAAAGGAGCCTTTGCGTGAACGATCATAAAATAATTACCAAAAATCATTATAGCACAATCTTTCAATATTAATTGAAATAGTGAAGATTTTTTCGTTTTCTTGAGTTACACGTTTTTAAACTAACAACTAATGTTGTTTTTCACGAGCAAGAGAGGCAAGAATTGTCGCGTTTTTGACCTCAAAAAACCTATCTATTTTTGAGACTTTAGCCGACGCTTTGATTATTTGAGTGACGCTAAAGCGTCAAAATATTTACAATTTAACTTATTTTCGTAATTCGTTGCATAAACTATAAAGTTTATGGCCAAGTATGTGTAAAAAATTGCTTTTCCAAAGCATTCTTTTATTAGCGTATTGGCGTTTGTATAATATACAAGTCAACGGAACAATAATGACAGAGAAAATTTCGCTAAAAAAAGACAGAATAATCACCCTTTGCATTTTCGTGCTTAGCTTCATTCTTTTTAGCGTTGCTTACTTCATTTTCCCAATGGATATCTACAAGGGTGAATTCATCTCTGATTACTCTTTCGTAAACCTTGTCACCGCCAAAGAACATTTGTCCATTGCGGATTACTTTTATTCGAATTCTTTCTATGGCAAGTTCTTAAGCAACTTCCTGGTTTCCGTTAACGTCAACCAATTCTCTTACTCCCTTACGTTTATCAAAATCGCAAATTACATTGTCACTTTGCTTTCCTATGGTGTCAGTTATTTCCTTTTCTGGGACAAAAAATTAAACGGAAAAAAGGAATTCTTTTCGATAATTTTCTTGGTCCTTCTCTCAACGAACTTTGTGAATGTTTATGACGTTTGTTCACTTATAGACGCAAAAATCGTTGTGTTAGTAGCACTTACTTCGCTGCTCATAATCAAGTTCTACAAAAAGACGGAAAACGATCTTCTCAAATTCATCTATCTCGTTTTGGTATCGGCATTACAGGCTCTTGCGTTTTTTATCCCTCTTGTATTGCTGGTCGTCTATCTGATTGTGAGAAATGACGCCAAGGAAAAACTGGTTAAAGTTTCTAATTACATTCTTCCATCGGCATTGCTTATCGTGGCAGTGATTTTAAATTATCAAGTCTTTGCGTCACTAGGCTTAAAAGAAGGATTTGATTTCTCGCTTTTCTTCTCTTCGACCGTAATGCCGATAAATAGAATCATCCCAACAGATCCTGCGGCCACATTCACCTTTGCGTTTGCTATTTTTGGAGCGGTCATTATCGGTATAGTTCTCATCAACGAACTTCTTCATAAGCGATTCTTAAATGCTGGATTCTTTGGAATTCTCATCGTGATTGAAATCCTTTCATTCAAAAGACATGAATACCATCTTTCAAAGCTTTATCAGATCAACGCTGTAATCATTTCATATTTCATCTACCGTCTCTTAAACGATGAGAAACCTTGGTTCTCATTCTTTAAGTTCTTCAAAGGAAAGGTATTTGATTTTGTTAAACCTAAAGTAGTGGGCGTTGGAACCGGATTCAAGCAAGCCCTGCCTTTATTGATCACGACTGTCTATCTCGTTACTTCTGGCGTTGCCGTCGCTTTCCTTGCAGAAAACAAAAACATCAGAGATGAATATGAAACAACCCTAGGATACTTAAAAAAGTATGATGGAGGATATTTAGATAATGAGGCATCATACTTCTTTGATATCGATAAAAAGGATTTCGGCGATGTAATCAACCCATACTTAGAAAACGGATATATGTCCATTAACGAGAACCCTCTTTCTGAATACGAAGGGGAAGGAACCTTGAAAGAGGCCAAAATCCTTAGAGGCATCAGAAAAGATGACTTAAAAGTGCACTGGTTACAAAAGAATTTCTCTTTCGAAACTAACTGCTCAGATAGATTTATGACATTAAGTCTTTATTCCATAATCGACGCAAACAAGTTAAGTATCTACTGTAATAACGAATTCATTGGCAAGTATGATGTCATGAAAGAGAACAATACGATTGATATTGATTTGAAAGGCTTCGTTGATCAGCAAATCGTCATAAGCGGTGTATTCGAAAAAGGCGTAATCGGTCCATTTGAGAAAGATGTCAAATATGCCTCGGAATTGCTCGACTTAGAATTCTCAAATAGCTATGGCATATATGGTTCAAAAGCCGGCACTAACTTATGGTGTAACAAAAATGTCGGTTTCTATTATGAAACCATGACAACCAACAAGATGTTCGCCTTCTATAACCCAACAGATGAAATTAGCGAATGTAGCATATCAATCAATGGCAACTTCGCAAGGAGATACATATTAAATCCTGGGCCAAATGAAATCATGCTTAACATGGTTCCTTACTATGGCAGAGATGTTCTTGTTAATTTCTCCTTTGACCACACAATTCCTGTCCATGTTGATAACAAACCAATTTTCATTATGTTCAACGGTGTCGTATCCAGTAAGAACGATGGCATCTATCCTGCTAACCCAGATGGTTTAGTGTGGTGCAATAATAACTTCACTTTCTATTACGACGAGGAATATAGGGGCGAATCAAGATATAGAACATATAAGTTCTATGTTCCAGAAGGCGTTAAAGATAATCCGGTTCGTGTTTACGTTAATGGCGCATTCATAAAAGACGATATGCTCGTAAGCGGCATAAATGAGATAGTCCTTGATCTATTAAACTTCAAGGATCAGGTATTAAACGTTAGATTCCAAACCGATGACTATATTCGTTCATCAATCGATAACAGACAAAAGACTTGTGTATTCCAAGGCGAAGAAGATAGTGACTCATATGGAATCGCTTCTCCAAACGGCCTTGGATATTCATGGTGTTCCAAGGAATTTGGTTTCTTCTATAGGGAATTCCAAACTGAATACCGTTATAGAAAATATGCGTTCTACAACCATTTCTCTGAAGATAATCACATAAAAGTGTTTGTTAATGGAAATCTTTTCAAAGAAACCGAAATCCATCCAGGAAACAACGAGCTTGTTCTTGATCTTCTTCCATTCGATGGAACGGATGCCGCAATCACGTTTGAGTTTGAAAAGGCAAACAAAGATGGAAGTCAGGCCTGCGTATTTAACGGTTATTTAGATTCTGATTTCTATGGCTTAAAGAGTGATTCGTTCGGTTTCACAAACAACTGGTGTTCCAAGGAATTTGCTTTCTATATAAAAAACCTTTCGCTTTCTGGAAAATACAGAAGCTTTAATTTCTTTGTTCCTGAAGGAGTGCAAGATAACCCTCTCCAGGTATTTGTTGATGGCAATTTAATCCACTCAACTTTTATGCGTAGTGGTCAAAATGAAATCATCCTCGATTTATATTCGTATGTCGGAAGAGATATTGAACTTAAGTTTGCTCTCCAAAACGCTTTACCTGCAAACGGAAACAACAAAGACGAATTGACTTGCATCTATCAAAACTATACCGATTCCAATGTTTATGGTCTTAACCCTGGACAGGATAGTTGGTGCAAAAAAGAATTCGCTATGTTCTATGAGAACCTTGAAATGAGCGCTAGATATAGAAGCTATAATTTCTTCGTTCCTGGCGGAACACCTGATAACCCTTATAAGGTTTATATTAATGGCGTTCTTTTCAAAGAAGGCGTTATGTCTGGAGGAGACAATGAGATTACTCTTGACCTTTATTCCTACGTTGGAAGTGATGTTGAGGTGAAATTTGTCTTTGAAAACCAAATTGTCAGTGCGACTGATAAGAGAGAATTAGTTGCCATTTATAAAGGATTCGCGGATAAAAACAGCTATGGATTGCATAACCCTGAACCATCAGGAAGTGTATTTACCAAAAAGAACTTTGGCTTTGTTTTTAGTAATGTTGAATCAAATAAGAAGTTTAAATTCTATATGCCTGAATCCGTTCCGGATAATCCAGCAAAGATCTACGTTAACGGCGTTATTTTCTTAGAAACTTATATCCGTGAAGGAATAACAGATATCTTACTAGATTTATCAGACTACGCAGGAACTGATGTAAGTGTTTCTTTCACATTAGAAAACACAATCAGCAGCCCAGGAGAACAAAGAGAGCTCGCAACACTTTTATTAGGCGTTGAAGACGTTCCTTTCGCTATTACCAATAACGATTAATGAAAGGAGGGGATGACCATGGAATTGTTTGAAACATCAATCGGACATACGGTTAACTGGCCGTTCTTTACTCTTTTCATGGTGTTTGTTGGAGTAAACATCCTCTATGGCATGCTTTGCTGCTCAATTAAGTTTATGCGCAAATGGCCTTTCAAGATTGTTGGTTGGGCGCTTGCATTAGGAATGCTTTATATTCTTATCCTTCTTTCGTATAAGGCGCACGGAAACATTCAAGACTTCGATAGTTATTTCTACACCTATCAAAATCGAGATTCACACAAAGACGAAATGTATGGCCACTTCCAAGGATGGTTCAAGGCTCGAGGGGTTGAATTTGATCTCTATCGACAAATATATTACGCAATAACATTTGTTATCTTATGGATTGCCGTAACCATTATTAGGGCAAATAAGAATATTGTTTTCGGGTGCTTTGCACTTTTCCCTTGGATGTTCTTTGGACGTCAAATGAGAATCGCGATGGCTATGTCTCTTATCTGCTTGGCTGCTGCTCTCCTTACAATGAAGAGTTGGAGAAAGATAATCGGCTTAGTTTGCTTCTTCCCTCTTATTTACTTAGCTTATAGCTTCCATGGGGCAACAATTTTCTTTGCCGTATTAATCATCATGGGTTTTGGCTTCAAAAACAGAAACTACATAGGTTATATAGCGTTTGTGGCGGGAACTATATTTATTGTTGCATATTTCTTCGGATTCAATTTATTCGCAAAGATAATCGAATCATTCCCTAAAGAACTTACAGATAGGCTTAAAGAATACTCAACAATAGTGCCTGACCATGTTCAAACAAAAGAACTATTAGGAATTGAAATGGCGTATCTTGCAGCCATGGTTTTCGCAAGGCTTGCAGTTACAAAGAAACAAGCAGATAAAGACCCAACTACCGCAAAAGAATACCACAAAGTCACATCTTTATTTGATTCGGGCATCGCTATGTTCTGCATCGTTTTATCGGTAACGGTTAGTCTTTTCTGCATTAGATTCATTAGATATTTCACAATCATCATCTACGCTGCTATTGCAGTATCGATGAAAAACGCTAAGTTCAAAGCGTTAAATCCATTCGTCATTGCATCAATCGCCTTCCTTTTATTAGGTACGTATCTCAACTTCTCGTTCCTTGATTCCTATGAAGTTGGTGGTTTCGATCTTGCCTTCTATACGTACTTTGTATTCTAAAAATCGCTAAACGTGGTGTTTAAATCACTTTGAGCAATGGTGTAAATCTACTTTGCCTATCATTCTTAATTCAAAACAAAAATAGCGAATATTGTTTTCTAGCGATAAATCCTAGAGATTTATTACTTTTTACAAACAAGTATCGTTAACTTGGTTTTTATTAGTTATAATAAAATGCGTTTTAGCGAACTTTTTGTTATACGCTTTAGAGATTTAGACCATGGCAGAAGAAAGAAAAGACAGTAATTTTGCTTTAAAAGCCAAGCAATTTAGGGCTGATACCGCCATGGTTTTTAAATTTGCCTTAAACGACTTAAAAAAGAGATACTCAGGATCAATCGCAGGCTTTATTTGGGCTTATGTGACACCTCTTGTTTCAATCTTAGCTTTCTGGTTTGTCTTCCAAGTCGGTTTCAAAAACCCTCCAGTAAATGACATGCCATTCATTCTTTGGCTCGTCCCTAGCTATATTGCGTGGACTTACATAAGCGATTCTGTTTCACAATCATCAAATGTTCTTTACGAATATGCCTTCCTTGTTAAGAAAGTTAAGTTCAACGTGATGATTCTTCCTCCGATAAAAGTAGTGGGTGCTTTCATCGTTCACTCTTTCTTCATCATCTTCACATATGTTTTGTTCTTGATTTATAGATTCCCAATCCACATCAGTTGGCTTCAGGTTCTTTACTACACCTTCGCTAATACCGTTTTCCTTATTGGGGTTTCTTATATTGTTTCTGCTCTTTCTGTTTTCTGGAAAGATATGATTCAAGTCGTTAATGTCATTCTTCAGGTTGCCTTCTGGTTATGTCCAATATTCTGGAACCCAGATAGCATGCAGGAACTTCCTGTCTTCTTCCTCAAACTCAACCCTTCATTTTATATTGTCCAGGGATATAGAGAATGTTTCGTTGGAAACGTTCCATTCTATGTTCATGGTAGAGAAACGTTATATTTCTGGGCTGTATCGTTAACAATGATTTTGATAGGCACGACTCTTTACAAGAGCCTTTCAAAACATTACTCAGATTTGTTATAGGTGACCAAAATGGAAAACAACGAAATTGCAGTCAGTGTTGATCACTTAGTGAAATCATACCCTTTATACGATAAGCCTATCGATAGACTTAAGGAATCTCTTAGCTTTATTTGCCGTAAGTCATACCACAAAGATTTCTTAGCGGTTAATGACATTTCCTTCAGCGTTAAAAAAGGAGAATGTTTTGGCATCATCGGTGTCAATGGTTCTGGCAAATCCACAACCTTAAAAATGATTACCGATGTCTTAAAACCAACATCAGGAAAAATCGAAATAAATGGCAAAGTGTCCGCTCTTCTTGAACTTGGTGCAGGTTTCAACATGGACTACACCGGTATTGAGAATATCTACATTAACGGCTTAGTTCTTGGGTACACAAAAGAAGAAGTAGAAAAACTCATCCCTGAAATTGAGAAATTTGCAGACATTGGAAGTTTCATTAACCAACCAGTAAAAACATATTCATCAGGTATGTTTGCCCGTCTTGCTTTTGCAGTAGCGATTAACATCGATCCAGATATTCTTATCGTCGATGAGGCTTTATCCGTTGGTGACGTCTTCTTCCAGGCGAAGTGTTATCACAAATTCGAAGAGTTCAAAAAGCAAGGCAAAACAATAATCTTTGTCACCCATGACATGACATCAGTTCTTAAATACTGCGATAGAGTCATGCTTCTTGATAAAGGCAAAATGATTAAGATTGGCAGCCCTCACGAAGTAACCAACATCTTTAAGAAGATTCTTGCAAACACATACGAAGAAGAAACAGAAGAAGCAAAGACTGAGCAAGTTCCAACAGAAGAAAGTAACGTTTCTTGGTCAAGCAGACTTGCAATTAATAACAACCCTCAAATCTACGGAAACGGTGTTGCAGACATCGTTGATTTCGGTGTCTTTAATTCCGAAGGCGATGTTACAAACACAGTTACACAAGGCGAAGAAATCAAACTCAAGATGAAAGTGCATTTCAACGCTGATACAACTCACCCAATATTCGCTTGGAAACTTAAAACCGAAAAAGGCCAAGAGCTTATTGGCACAAACACATGGTATGAAAATATCGATTTTGGAACAGTAAGAGCAGGAGAAGAGTTCGTAGTTGAGTTCACAACCAAGTTATATCTTGGCGCAGGCCAATACCTCCTTGATTTTGGCTGCACTAGATTTGAGAAAGACACATTAGAAGTTCTTCAAAGAAAACACGAAATCACCACGGTGGACGTCATAACCCCAAGAAGAAACGTCGGTTTTGTTAACCCAATGTGCGAAGTTTCTTTTGATAGGAAGAGCAAGTAAGGATAGTTATGAACGACAAAGAATTGCTTGAGCTATTAAAAAAGAAATCAATCACCGAGATTCTTGATTCAAAGATTCTTGATGAAGACCTTTTCTATAGTCTTTCACCAGATAGAGGCAATGTATTGTCATGTATTGATTTCAATTCAAGCGATGATGTTCTTGAGTATTCATATAAATGCTATTCAATGACTTTGTCATATATCGATAAAGTTAGAAGCGTTAGCAAAATCGTAGAAAACAGTGATATTGAAAACGTCATATATGGTCAAAGAGTCAGATCCATCAAATCAATCGATAACAGAAAGTATTCAAAAATCATCCTTAACGGAGTGCTTGATTATCTTGAAGAAGACGAAGCAACTTCTTTAATCGAGGATATGAAAAACCATTTAGAAAAAGATGGTTCGCTCATAATCACATTAACAAACAAATATTCAATCAAACTTCTTTCAGGAACAAAGCAATATGGAGAAGATGAATACTTCACATCTTTGACATCAAGAAAGATGTTCTCAAAAACAAAGATTTCAAACTTACTTAACTCATTATCTCTTGAGCATTCTTTCTATTACCCTCTTCCTGGATATCTAATCACTTCAGAGATTTTCTCAGACGATTACCTTCCAGAAGCAAATTCAATTAGAAACATCAAAGACTCATTCATCGGTAAAAGATATGTCGTTTTTGACGATGATATTGCCCTTAGCCAAGCTTTAGCTGATGGTAATTTCGAATTATTTACACCTGCCTATCTTATAGTGGCGAACATTAAGGAATAACGAAGAACATGAAGAAGATCGTATATTCAAAAATCAACTCCACTAGAAGAAAGGAGTTCCAGACAATCACAAGAATCATCAAAACTGATAATGCTTCTTTCGTTGTAGAAAAGACCGGATTAAATAACGGCCATATAAAAGATATGTATTCCAACATCATGGAATACTCAAAACTTTATAGAGAAAACATCGTTCTTCCAAAACTTGAAGGAAACACTCTTTCAACACCTTTAGTGGAAGGTGAACTTTTAATAAACGCTTATAACAAAAAAGAAGACGACAAAGTCATATCAATCCTTCATAGCCTTTTAGACAAAGAAGAAAACGTCATCCCATTCAAAATGAGTGATGGCTTTGCTTCTCTTTTCCCTAACGTAACGGTTCCTCAAAACGTTCCTTCATACAAGATTTCCAATATCGACATGATTTTGGAAAATATCATTCTTACCAAAACCGGCGTCACCATCATTGACCTTGAATGGATATTTCTCTTCCCAATCCCTAGAGACTTCGTTCTTTATAGAATTCTCAAAGATTGCATGAGAATAGATCATAGAGAAGACTTCAAAAAGAAATTCATTGATTCTTTCGATATGAAGATGGATGAGTCCATTCTTGAAGAAATGGATAGCAAATTCCTTAATCACGTCAATGAAGAACCATTGATCGAAAAAGTAAAAAGAGATGAATCATATATCACCAGCGCTTTAAGCGATGATCAAAAAGAAATCGATAGATTAAACAAGAGAATCAAAGAGCTTGGAACATGGGGAAGAGGTCTTGACGCAACAATCACAAAGACAAACAAGAGAATCGTTGAGCTTCAAAACGAAGTTGAGACAAAGAACAAACACATCGAATTAACTGCAAGCGAAGCAAGAAGAAGTGTTGTCACCCTTTCTTCAGAAATAAGAAACCAAGAAGAAGATATTAAAACCAAAGATGAAACAATCGCATCTTTAAACGCTCGTATTGATGAGCTTGGGGATTGGGGAAACGAACTCAATGATCAGATCAAAACACTTGATAACAGAATCCTTGAACTCCAAGAAGAAGTTGAAGAAAAGAACAAACACATCGAATTAACTGCAAATGAAGCAAAGAAGAACGAAGAACTTCTTTCGTCTTTAATAAACAAAAAAGATTTCGAGATCAAACAAAGAGATAAATCAATCGAATCACTTAACACTAGAGTGAATGAACTCGGTGATTGGGGTCATAAACTCGATGAGCAAGTTAAGTCTCTTGGCAATAGAATCGAAGAACTTCAAGACGAAGTAGAAGTTAAGAACGAACACATTGAAAAGATTTCTTTGGATTCAAAAAAGAATGAAGAGAATCTTTTAAAAGAAATCAAAAACAAAGACGAAGAAATAAAGACAAGAGACAACTCGATTGTTTCCCTTAACACTAGAGTGGAAGAACTAGGAAACTGGGGTCATGAACTTGATAATCAGCTTAAAGCCCTAAACGATAGAATTACCGATCTTCAAAATGAAGTAGCAACAAAGAATGAACATATCGAGAAGATTTCTTTAGAGGCAAAAGAGAAAGAAGAAAACCTTTCTAAAGAAATAGAACGCAAAGAAGGAGAAATCAAAACAAGAGACGCTTCAATCATCGCGCTAAATAGCAGAATAGAAGAACTTGGAAACTGGGGCAAATCATTAAACGAGAAGATTTCAAACCTCGATTCAAGAATTGTTGAACTCCAAGACGAAGTGGAAGAAAAGAACAATCACATCAAACAGTTAATTGAAGAGGCAAAAGCAAAAGAAGATGAATTAACATCCATCTTAAAATCAAAAGATTCAGAAATTTCAAATCTTTCACTAGATGTCGAAGCACGCAAAGAAGAGATAGTTTCATTAAATAGAGAAATCGCATCAAAGCTTGAAGAAAACAAAATACTTAATGAATCTTTAGAAAAATTAAAGAAGGAAGTTGAGTCTGGATTAGAACAGATTAATTCCCTAAACGTCGTTATCACGTCTTTAAAGAACGAGTTATCTTCAAGAGATGAACAAATCGAAACGCTTAACGCCAATGTTGTTTTATTAACAAGCAAAGTCGAAGAAAGAGATTTAATCATTAAGTCATATAGTGAGAAAATCACTAGCCTTGAACAAAGCCTTGCTTCAGTTGAGTCCAAGCTCAAAGAAAGTGAAGAAGAAGCATCAAGATTAAATAACGTAATCAAAGAAAAAGATAACGAAATCGAATCCTTGAATAACAAAATTAATCAGCAATTCGAAAGGATTCTCATTCTTCAAAACGAAGAAGAAGAAAGAAATATTCACATTAAAAAACTCGATGGAGAAATTGATGTTTTAAGAGAACGTTCAAATAAACTTCATGAGATTGAGAACTCAACATTCTACAAAGTCTCTAGAGCCTATTACAAAGTAAGAGACTTCTTTATCCCTATGGGTTCAAAGAGAAAGATGTTCTTAAAGCTTATGGGGAAGATGATCAGACATCCTATTTGGACAATTAAACATCTCACTCCAGAAAACGTAAGAAAGTTCAAAAAGTACTCAAAATCAGAAGGGCTGGCACGCGCTCTTGAAAGAACTGATGTATATCAGTCAAATAACGCCGATATCGAATACGCAAAGACACTCGACCTTATCAGCATGAAACCACATGATGAATATCCTATTTTAGAGTTCCCAAAATTCAGAAAGGTCAAAGTGTCTATCGTCATTCCAGTATATAACCAATTTTCATATACCTATGGATGTCTTGCTATGATTCTTAAAAATGCAGGGAACGTCCCATACGAAGTAATTATTGGTGATGACTGCTCAACCGATGAAACAAAAGACATTCTTGCCTGCGTTAAAAACATCAAAGTGGCTAGACCAAAAGAAAACTGCAGATTCCTTCTTAACTGCAATAACGCAGCAAAGAAAGCATCAGGCGAATATATCTATTTCCTTAATAACGACACTAATGTCCAGCCAGGATTCTTAACATCTCTAGTTGAAACAATAGAAAGCGATCCAACAATCGGAATGGTTGGTTCAAAACTCGTATATCCTAATGGAATGCTCCAAGAAGCAGGGGGCATCCTTTGGAAAGACGGCTCTGCATGGAACTATGGCTATAAAGGTGATGCTAACGCATCCGAATATAACTACCGTAAAGAAGCGGATTATATTTCAGGCGCAGCCATCATGATCAAGAAATCCCTTTGGGAAGAAATCGGTGGATTTGATACTAGATTTGTTCCAGCATATTGCGAAGACTCAGACCTTGCCTTTGAAGTAAGAAAACATGGCTATAAAGTCGTATATGACCCATTCAGCGTTGTTGTTCACTATGAAGGCATATCAAATGGCACAGATATCAATTCAGGCCTTAAAAAATATCAGGTTGATAACACAAAGAAATTCTATGAGAAGTGGAAGGATGTTTTAGAAGAACATTATCCAAACGCAGAGAACGTCTTCGTAGCAAGAGAAAGATCATATAAGAAAAAAACATTGCTTGTTATTGACCACTATGTCCCAACATATGACAAAGACGCAGGAAGTAGAACCGTTTTCGGATACCTCAAACTCTTCGTTAAGATGGGGTATAACGTCAAATTCATGGGTGAAAACTTCTATCAGTCTCAACCATACACAACAACCTTGCAGAAGATGGGCGTAGAAGTGCTTTATGGCCCATATTATTACCACAACTGGAAAACATGGATTAAAGAAGTAGGGAAGAACATCGACCTTGTCATGTTCAATAGGCCTCATATCACCAAAGTCTTTATTGATGATGTGAAAGCAAACTGTCCTAATGCAAAATTCATGTATTATGGCCACGACCTTCATTACATGAGACTCAATAGAGAATATGAAATTACAGGCAATGAAGAAGCAAAAAAAGAATCAGTAATCTGGAAAGAAAGAGAATGGGACCTTTTTGAAAAAGTTGATCTTGTTCTTTATCCTTCAAAAGTGGAAATCGATGAAATCGCAAAAGCGGGGAAAAACATAAACGCTAAAGTCCTCCAACCATATCTTTTCGAAGATATCCAAGACGCCAAATATAAATTCGAAATCAGAAAAGATATCATGTTCGTTGGCGGATTCAGACATGGACCAAACGTTGATGGCATTATGTGGTTCATCAAAGAGGTGTTCCCTAAGATTTTAGAAAAGCACCCAGATATCAAATTAACTGTTGCAGGAGCGTTCCCTCCACAAGAACTTATCGACTATGAAAGCGAGCATATCAAAGTCACTGGATTCATTTCAGACGAAGAATTAAGTAAGTTATATAAGACTACAAGACTCATAGTTGTTCCATTGCGTTATGGCGCAGGCATTAAAGGAAAAGTCATTGAAGCCATGTATAACGGCGTTCCTGTTGTTACAACCAAATGCGGTGCAGAAGGCATTGAAACCGATGCTCTTGTAGTGGATGAAACTCTTCTTTCGATTAATGATTTATATGAAAATAAAGAAAGACTCTTAGAACTATCAAAAAAGGAATATGAATTCATGGTTAATTCTTATTCAATGGATAAGGCTAAAGAATCCTTTCAATCAATGGTTGATGAATTAAACAAATAAAGGAGTGAGACAAATCACTCCTTTTTAGTCGTTTTCTTTTAATTCCTTAATATATCTTTTAAGCGCATCGTTCCATGAAGGAAGTGGAACAAACCCATTCAAAGATAATTTAGATGTATCAAGCCTACTGTTTAATGGCCTTTTTGCCTTTGATAAGCCATATTCTTCAGTTGTGACAGGAATAACTTCGCAGTCACTTCCATACTCTTTAAATATGGCCTTAGCAAACTCATACCATGATATATACTCACCTTCGTTATTAACGTGGTAATACCCGTATTTCTCGGTTTCTGCCACATCAACAAGAAGTCTCGCTAAATCATAAGTGTAAGTAGGTCTTCCAATTTGGTCAAAGACCACTCTTAATTGTTTATATTTCTTGCTTAGATCAATCATCGTCTTAACGAAGTTCTTTCCATTTAGTCCAAACGCCCATTGGATTCTTACGATGAAATACTTATCAAGTAACGATGACACTATATACTCGCCTTTTAATTTTGTTTCTGCATACACGCTTTCAGGGCCGAAATCTTTAGAATCTGCTTCCCAAGGCTTATCGCCTTTGCCAGTAAATACGTAATCTGTTGATAAATAGATAAGTTTTGAACCAATTTTTTTGCAGGCTTTTGCTATATTTTCAGTTCCTTTAACGTTGATGCTATATGCAAGCTCACATTTATCTTCCGCGTCATCGACTGCAGTATATGCGGCGCAATGAATAACAACATCAGGCTTTATTCTTTTGATAACATTCAAAACATATTCTTCGTTTGTGATATCAAGAACTTCAAAAGGATAATCAACATCTTCGGATTTGTTTAAATCCACGCCAAAAACCTCATGGTGTCTTTTGGCTATTTCTTTTATTACATCGCATCCTAGCTGACCATTAGAACCAGTAACTAAGAATCTCATTTGATTTCCTTTTTGCCTTTATACATTTCTTCGTAATAATTCTGATAAGAACCAGATACGACGTTCTCAAACCATTCTTTATTATCGAGATACCAATCGATGGTCATGACGATTCCTTCTTCGAAAGGAGTTTCCGGATACCAGCCAAGATCGTTCTTTATCTTTGTGGGATCGATTCCATATCTTCTGTCATGGCCCAATCTATCCTCAACATGTTTAATTAGGCTTTCATTGATTCCTTCATCATTTAGCTTTTCTCTAAGCCTATTAATGATGGTTTTGACTATGAAAAGATTTGTTTTTTCGTTATGCCCGCCGATGTTATATACTTCACCAACGGCGCCTTTATTGATAACAATATCGATAGCCTTGCAGTGGTCATAGACATAAAGCCAGTCCCTAATCTGAAGTCCATCCCCATACACTGGAAGAGGCTTATGGTTAATCGCATTATTCATAATAAGAGGAATCAACTTTTCAGGGAATTGATATGGCCCATAGTTATTTGAGCATCTTGTTATGTTTATTGGCATCCCATATGTATCAAAGAACGCTTTAACAAAATGGTCTGCGCTTGCTTTAGATGAGGAATATGGCGAATGAGGATTAATAGGGGTATTCTCCATGAAATAACCATCTTTCCCTAATGCTCCATATACTTCGTCAGTGCTTACTTGGAGGAACTTAACTCCATCTTTCCAAGTTTTGTTTTTCTGGTTATACCAATGATCTTTTGCTCTTTGAAGAAGATTCACTGTGCCAAGAACATTCGTCTTAACAAAAGCCTCAGGGTCATGTATTGAGCGGTCAACATGGCTTTCTGCAGCAAAGTTAACAACACAATCAAAATCATATTTGTCAAAAAGAGAAGCAACTAATTCCTTATCGCAAATATCTCCTTCGACAAAAATGTGTCTTTTATCATTTTCGATGTCTTTAAGATTCTCAAGGTTTCCCGCGTAGGTAAGCTTATCGAGGTTGACTAAAAGGATATCTTCATACTTAGAAAGCATGTAATGGACAAAATTAGATCCAATAAATCCTGCGCAGCCTGTAACCAAATACTTTTTCATCGTTAGCAGTTAACTCCATAGACAAACTGACTGCCTATTTCATTAATACCCTTTCCATTTTTATCCTTTTCACTAAGGATAGGTTCAATGCCTTTTAATATCTCATCCCAAGGAATAGCGATAGCTGGGTCGTCATATCTGATTCCGCCTTCGCTATCTTTGTTATATAAGTTGTCACATTTATATCTAAACTCAACATTCTCGGTTGTTGTTACAAACGCATGGGCAAAACCTCTAGGGATAAAAAGTTGTCTATGGTTTTCCTCACTTAATTCAACAGCGACAAATTTCAAATAAGTAGGGCTACCTTTTCTAATATCAACAGCAATATCGATAACCGCGCCTTTAGATACGCTCACGAGTTTTGCCTGAGCAAACGGAGGATTTTGAAAATGAAGGCCTCTTAAAGTACCCTTTTGAGCAGAGAAACTCATATTATCCTGGACAAAATCGGCCTTAATTCCGTTTTCGTCATATCTTTTCTTGTTATATGTTTCGACAAAATATCCTCTATGGTCGCCATGAACATCAGGTTCGATGATAAGGATATCTTCAATCGCGGTCTTCAAAATTTTCATCTTTAATCATCTTTCCTATCAATGTATTTGCCAGCAACTATGGCCTTTAGATAATTGCCGTATTGATTTTGTTTCAACTCTTCCGAAATACGAAGCATATCTTCTTTGCTGATCCATTTGTTGATGTAAGCAATCTCTTCAATGCAGCCGAGCTTTCTATGTTGATGCTTTTCGACTGTTCTAACAAAGTTCGTTGCCTGAGTAAGGGTTTCATGTGTTCCCGCATCAAGCCAAGTAAAACCTTGCCCAAGAAGGTCGACATTCAAAGAGCCTTTCTCAAGATATATTTTGTTAAGATCTGAAATCTCAAGTTCTCCTCTTTTTGAAGGCTTTAATGTTTTCGCGTACTTAACGACATTGTTGTCATAGAAATATAAACCTGTGACACAGTAATTGCTCTTTGGATTAGCAGGCTTCTCATCAATAGAAATAGCCTTTCCATTTTCATCGAATTCAACAATCCCAAATCTTTCAGGGTCTTCGACATAATATCCAAAAATTGTGGCGCCTTTACCGTTTTCGGCATCGCGTTTTGCTTTTAAAAGCTTTTTCTTGAAGCCATTACCTGCAAAAACGTTATCGCCAAGAATCATAGCGACAGCGTCATCGCCAATAAACTCTTCTCCGATTAAGAAAGCCTGTGATAACCCGTCTGGATTATCCTGAACCGCATAAGAAAGGTTGATGCCAAAAGAATGACCATCACCAAATAATTCTTCAAATCTAGGGGTGTCTTGAGGGGTGGATATAATAAGGATATCCCTGATTCCCGCCATCATAAGAACGCTCATAGGATAGTAAATCATTGGCTTATCATAGATAGGCAGTAGTTGCTTAGATGTAACTTTTGTAAGTGGATATAGTCTAGTTCCTGATCCGCCTGCAAGAATGATACCTTTCATACGTTCTCCATTATGTGGCTATAAAAATCGCATTTATTATCTAATAATAACTCTATCACAATAAATGCGTCTTTACATTCATTAATCTAACACAAAAAGGAGGAATATTTACAACGTTTACATAAATTATGTCACCTAAAAACATCGAATAATAAACTCCAAACGCCCTTTTTAGTTACGGCAACCATCGATTGCGTTTGTTTTTTGTAAAAT
The DNA here is from genome assembly GCA_045598525.1 of Bacilli bacterium. Classification (GTDB taxonomy): domain Bacteria; phylum Bacillota_I; class Bacilli_A; order RFN20; family CAG-826; genus UBA4951. Next base: position 17,144 of record JAZLMH010000019.1, read on the forward strand.
TATCATATAAAATTGCGTTACAATCGGTATTGCACCCATAGAGTGCATAGGAGATACCTTATGACAATAGCAGAAAAGATTACGCACCTTAGAGCAAACGCTTCCCTCTCTCAGGAACGTTTGGCAAATCTTCTTGGAGTAGCCCGCCAATCAGTCTCAAAATGGGAAAAAGGCGAAACGACTCCATCATTTGAAAAAGTACTCGAACTTTGTAAGCTCTTCAAAATCACCGCTGATCAATTAATCGATGATTCAATCATCATCAATAAGATCGAAAAACCAGCGCCATCAGATGAAAAAGTGGAAAACCATTATTTCGGCACAGATGGATTTAGAGGTGAATCAAATAAGGTATTAACCGCAAAGCACGCATTCCAAATCGGCCGTTTCCTTGGATGGTATTATTCCAAACCAGAATTTGCATATAAGCATCAACCTGGCGAAAGAGCAAAAGTCTGTATCGGCAAAGACACAAGAAGAAGCTCATACATGCTTGAATACGCATTATGCTCAGGTATCACCGCATCGGGTGCGGATGCATATATCCTTCACGTCACAACGACCCCATCAGTCTCATATATCACAAGAACCGAAGGGTTTGACTGCGGCGTCATGATTACAGCTTCACACAATGTCTTCTACGATAACGGCATCAAAGTCCTTAACTCCAGAGGCGAAAAGATCGAAGATGGCATTGCTCATTTAATAGAATCGTATATTGATAAAGATTTCGAAACCCTTGGTCTTCCAAAAGATACAGAAGACATCCCATACGCAGAACGTGAAAACATCGGCTGCGTTGTTGACCATGTCGCAGGAAGAAACAGATACATGGGTTATCTTATGAGCTGCGTTGCTACATCATTTAGAGGTCTTAGAATCGGCCTTGATGTCGCTAACGGCGCTTCTTGGAACATTGCCCCAAGTGTCTTCAATGCGTTAGGTGCAGAAGTATATGTCATTGGCAATCACCCAGATGGACTTAATACAAACAAAGGATGTGGTTCAACCCACATCGAAAAACTTCAGGAACTTGTCAAAGAAAAACACCTTGATGTCGGCTTTGCATTCGATGGCGACGCTGATAGATGTTTAGCAGTTGATGAAAACGGAAACTTCATCGATGGCGATAAGATCCTTTATGTCCTTGCCCAACGTATCAAACGTCATAAATACCTTAAGAACAACGTTGTTGTTTCAACTATCATGTCTAACCAAGGCTTTGGCAAAGCTTTAAGAGCAATCGGCCTTGAAAACGTCCAAACAAAAGTCGGCGATAGATTCGTTTATGAAGAGATGATGAAAAACGATTACTGGATCGGTGGCGAACAATCAGGCCACGTCATCATCAGAAAATACCAAGTCACAGGCGATGGCGTTCTCACTGCTTTGAAACTTGCAGAAGAAATGATTTCAAGAAAATCCACCCTTGGCAAACTTACTGCGCCAGTCCACACATACCCACAGATCCTTGAAAACGTCCGCGTCATTGATAAGAAAGTCGTTCTCCAAGACAAAACAATCTTAGAGAAAGTCGAAGAGATCAACAAAGAACTCGGAGATGATGGTCGTATCCTCCTTCGTGAATCAGGAACAGAACCAGTCGTCCGTATTATGGTCGAATGCGATGACAAAGACCTTTGTCAGAAATACATCGATGCAGTCCATAACCTCATCAAAAAGGGAGGATATGTCGGTGAGTAATATCAAAAACAAAGATTTATTCAATCCTTCAGGTATCAAGCATATTGATGATTATGTTTTCTCCAAAGAATATCCATGGGAACTTCTTGGAGGAATCAAAGAATACATCAAAAGCGTTATCGCTAAAGGCTTAGAAGGATATCACCTTCTTGAAGGGCGTGATGATGTCTTGGTAGGGGAAGGAACAGTAATCTACCCAACCGCATCAATAGCCGGTCCAACCATCATTGGCAAGAACTGCGAAGTTAGATCAGGCGCCTTCATCAGAGGTTCAGTCCTTATTGGCGATGAATGCGTCATTGGCAATTCCAGCGAATTCAAAAACTGCATCATGATGTTCCATTGCCAATCACCTCACTATAACTACGTTGGAGATTCTATTTTAGGCAACTACGCACATACAGGCGCAGGCGTTATCTGTTCTAACTTAAGAAGCGACAACAAACCAGTTAAAATCCATGCCGACACAGGGGATATAGAAACAGGCATCAGAAAGATCGGCGCTATCATCGGCGATCATGGGGATATCGGCTGTCAATCTGTTCTTAATCCAGGAACGATAATTGGTCAGAATACCCAAGTATATCCATTAACAAGCTGCCGCGGCGTTTATAAAGAAAACTCCATTGTCAAAGCAACAAGATCAGTGGTTGATAAAAAATAAAATCAAAGTAACTGAAAAGTCCTTCATTCCTAAATGGGCAGTTATATTAGGCGTAATTCAATAGCAATCATCCATTTTATCTCCTACTATTTTCTGTTTTCTCCAAAAATAATGATAAAATTTGGAGATTTATCTCATAACTACTTTATAAATCACCAAAAATAGTGTATATTTTAGGCGATATTTGAAAAAAGAGGTGACTCTATGAGAAATTTTGATTATTCGCTATTAAGAACGAGAACATTTGATAGAGAGGTTATCAACTATATTGGACTAATTCATGAGTTTAAAGGAAGGCAACAATTATATTTGGAACAAAAACCGCAGGAACTTGAAACATTGGTTGAAATAGCCAAAATTCAAAGTACGGAATCTTCAAACGCAATCGAAGGCATTGCTACAACAAAAGCAAGGCTCAAAAGCTTGATGGCTGACAAAACAACTCCTAGGAATAGAGGTGAAAAAGAGATAAATGGGTATAGGCACGTTTTGAACGTAATCCACGAAGATTTCGATTGTGTACACATTAGAAAGAACTACATCCTCCAATTGCACAAGACGCTCTATCAATTTACTGGAGAGAGATTCGGAGGAAGTTTCAAGAACGTGTCTAATGAAATAGTCATGGAATATCCAGACGGAAGAACCGTTCTTCTATTTAAGCCTCTGGAGCCGTTTGAGACGCCAGAAGCCGTAGAAAAAATCTGTGAAGAATACGATAAGGCGATAAACAAATATGGAATTGACCCATTAATTGCGATTCCCGTGTTCATCCATGACTTCCTCTGCGTCCACCCATTTAACGATGGAAACGGAAGGATGAGCAGGCTTCTTACTACATTGCTTCTCTATAAAAGTGGTTTTGTAATCGGCAGATACATTTCTCTTGAAAAGAAAATTGAAATAACAAAGGACGAGTACTATGTCGCATTGCAAGAATCATCACAAAATTGGCATGAGGAAAAAAACGATGACACATCCTTCATAAAATACATCCTGGGCACAATTTTAGCTGCATATAGAGACTTTGAAGAAAGAGTCAATATGGTAGGCAAAAAGATGTCAGCGATGGACATGGTAGAAAAAGCAATAAGATCAAAAATCGGAAAGTTCACTAAAAACGATATCATGGAGCTTTGCCCAGAGATTGGAAGAGGTTCTGTAGAAAACGCCCTTAAAGCTCTATGTGAAAAAGGTGTCATTAAAAAAGAAGGCCAAGGAAGAGCAACCTTCTATTACGCAATTTAATAAAGGAATTACAGAAGCATCTATCTTAAAAAATAGGTGCTTTTCTCATAAAGAAATCTCTTAAATCCATATTAATTTTAGGCGAAAAGCGCAATGACTAGGCGAAACGTGGAGATGTGACGAATTCATTGAGAAGTCATTCCGCTTTAGTCAAATTAACCCTCGCTATCGTTAGTGCCCTAATGGAGTTTTTTAACGACTGAAGTTTTAGTAAAAATATATGTTAAAAGATATATTTGAACGTAAAGCTATATGGATAAATTTGATAATTATTTAAGCGAACAACTTAAAGATCCAAAATTTAAAAAGGAATGGGCATGATCCTTAAATGTGAATTCGTGAAAAACATCTAACAAAAAACACCTCAATTTCTAGGTGATAAATTCATATGGGGTTGATGTCAAAACTATATCAGTTTTTCACCTATTTGTTTAGTGTTTTTTAACTGAAAGCGCTTAATGAAAAAATAATAAAAAATTTAATTGAAAAGCGTTTTTTGAGCCTATATAACTAACACGTTAAAATAGGGAGGTATTTCCAATGAAATACATTGATGAAGTCTATGCCGATGTCGTCGCAAAGAATCCTGATCAGCCAGAATTCTTGCAAGCCGTTAAAGAAGTCTTAGAAAGCTTAGAGCCAATCATTTCTAAGAACGAAGAAAAGTATCGTAAACAGAAACTCTTAGAAAAGCTCGTCGTTCCAAACAAAATCGTTATGTTCGATGTCCCATGGACAGATGACAAAGGTGTCGAACACGTCAATAAAGGTTACAGAGTCCAGTTCAATAACGCTGTCGGCGTTTATAAAGGTGGTCTCCGTCTCCATCCATCAGTCAATCTCTCAGTCTTAAAGTTCTTAGGATTCGAGCAGTGCTTCAAAAACGCTCTCACAGGTCTTCCTATGGGCGGTGCTAAAGGCGGCTCTGACTTCGATCCAAAAGGCAAATCAGATAATGAAGTCATCAACTTCTGCAAAGCATTCTGCGACAGATTATACCCACACTTCGGCGTTGGCTTAGATGTCCCAGCAGGCGATATCGGTGTCGGTGGAAGAGAAATCCGCGCCATCGGTGAAGAATACATTAAGAAAACAGGCGCTCTTGGCGGCGCATTAACAGGCAAACCTCTCGATATGGGCGGTTCCCTTGTTAGAACAGAAGCAACAGGTTATGGTCTTGTTTACTTAACCGAAGAAATGCTTAATAAACACCACGAAACCTTCAAAGGCAAAACAGTCGTTGTCACAGGTTCTGGCAACGTTGCTATCTACGCAGCTGAAAAAGCAATGCAGCTTGGCGCTAAAGTCGTCGGTTGCTGCGATTCAACCGGTTGGATCTATGATGAAGCAGGCTTAGACCTTGCATTACTCAAAGACATCAAAGAAGTCAAACGCGCAAGATTAACAGAATACGCAGCCGCAAGAAAGAGCGCTGCTTATCACGAAGGCAAAGGCATCTGGAATATCAAGTGTGATATCTATCTCCCATGCGCAACCCAAAACGAACTTGACCTCGAAGGCGCTAAAACATTAGTCGCTAACGGTGTCATCGCTGTCTGTGAAGGCGCTAACATGCCAACAACCTTAGAAGCGACCAAATACCTCCAAGAACACGGTGTCTACTTCGTTCCTGGAAAAGCTTCTAACGCAGGCGGTGTCTCTTGCTCCTATCTTGAAATGGTCCAAAACGATCTTAATGAATCATGGTCATTTGAGAAAGTCGACGCAAAACTCAAGGATATCATGATGGGCATCTTCCATAACCTTGATGAAGCTGCAAAAGATGTCGATATGGAAGACAACTATGTTGTCGGTGCTAACATCGCAGGCTTCAAGATCATTGTTGATGCAATGGAAAAGAAAGGCCTCTTAGACTAATTCCTAATTAACAAATAACAAAAATCGCACAGTTTCCAAATTGTGCGATTTTCTTTTTCCTTGTATCATAGTTACAAGAAAAACAGGAGTACCTCATATGATTAGTAATTTAAGAGATGTCTTTGAAGGCATTAATAACATCTACTCAAACATCACCTACACATTAAATGAAGAAAGATCATCAGATGATAGAATCTATTTCTCAACCGTCATCGAGTCACAGTTCTTCAAAGGAAGCGCAACCGTCACAGGTATCGTTGAAAAATCAGGCTATATGAATGTCATCTTCACCTATGGCCAAATCGAAGATAGCAAGAAAGCATACGACTTAATCAATGATTTCAATAAATTCGCCGCATTCGGTAAAGCATATATCGGCACATTAAACGGAAAAAAATACCTCGAAGTCCGTTATTCAAACGCCTTAGAAATCAGCGATGTCCAAGCAGTCTCGCTTTATAGACACTTCTTCGATGATATGTTAAGCGAAAACCTTGTTGACCATGTCACCCCAATGGTCGCCTTAACAAAATAAGGTTTAGCAAAAAGAACTTATAAGTCCTCAATCGAGGACTTTTCTTTTTGCATACTCTTTAACATCCTTTGCATATAAAACATTAAAAAATATGCAAAACAATGCATATTAGTAGTTCAACTTTGCATACAAAATGGCAAAAAATATGCAAAGAGTTAGGAATTATATGCAATATGAGAAGATTTGATTATTCATTCTTAAAAAATCTTAAAGCCCCATCGTCATCCTTCGAAGAAGTAGCCTCCTTACTGCCTGACATATCTATAACAACAATAGAGAAAGTCATAGCGCCCCTTGTCAAAGAAGGAAAAGTCATGAAGATAGGCGATAAATCAAACGCAAAATATCGCTCAAACAAGAAATAAAAAAAGACCTCCAAATCAAATTGGAGGCCTATTTTGTTAAATGGTTAATTAGTCAAGAAGGTTGTTATCGATGATGACTTTTGCGTATGCCATACCAAGTCTTAATGAGCTCTTGGTGTTGTAGTGCATTGGGTCACCACCTGGCTTATCAGTCTTTAATTCATTTGCCGCTGTCTTTTCTTCGTTAGCGTGTGTGTCGACTAAGAAGTTCATATCATTTGAATCAGCGAAATCTTTCTTAACCTGGTTCATAACCTGTGGTTTGTTCCAAGTTGAAGATTCGCAGATCATGCCATCGACGAATGCGATATTGTCTCCATCGCCATCAACTGCGTAATCCGCGTAGTCTTCTCTAAATTGAGCGACCATATCGCCAAGACGCTGCGCGTAAACTGCTGTCTTTTCGTCTGCTGAATCAGATTCGCCCTGATGCCATAACCAACCTTTGATGACTGGTTTGTAGCCTTTTTCTTCGCATTCTGCTTCGATTAATTTGAGGTTATTATCGATGAATGGCTTGCAGAAAGTTGAATACATGTTGATTTCTGGGAAGTTGCCATTTGCGTCTTTGACTGGCCAGTTATAATCAGTGCCACCCTGAGCAAATCCTGAACCGCCTGATGCCATTTTGATGAAGTAGATTGGCTTTTCTTCTGAAGCGTGTTCTCTTAATGCGTAAGCCATACCAAGCTCTGGGCCCATCTTGCTTTCGTTAAGACCCATACCAACAGCAGTAGGCATGAACTTGCCCTGGAAACGCTGCTCTTTGTTTGTGGAGTTGACTTGGGTATTTCCGTCTAAGTTGTTGTGGTTAAGCTGGCCATAGCCTGCGCAGTAAAGTGAGGTCTGGACTTCTTTGATACCGTCATAGCAAACTTCTGGATCTTCAAGACCAAGCTCTTCGAATGCCTGAGCGACTAAATCTGTGTTGCCATCTTTGAAGGAAGTGTTACCTTCCATGTTGGATTGACCTGAAAGAACGAAGACATTAACAATTTCTTCTTCTGGCTCTGGTTCTGAAGCTGGTGCTTTCGACTCAGCTGCTGGAGCGCCACAAGAGGCTAATGCTGCTGCAGCAGTCAAAAATGCTGCAATTGATAAAACATTTCTCTTTTTCATAGTATTTTCCTTCCGAAAATGTATAAAACATTTTAGTACTAAAAAAGAAAAAGAAATACACTTTGTTTTATTTTTTAAATAAAGCGGAAGTGTCAAGCGTTGAAACTCGATTAGATAAGCGCGAGCTATTTTCTTTTCAAGATGCCTTTGAATTTAATCTTTCTGACGTTATGGACAATCGTGGAAGATAAGACAAATCCGGTGCAAATACCAACAAGGGCAAGCATAGATTCTAAGCCGTTTTGTTTGAACAATTCGGAATTAAGCCAGATAACGCCAAAGAATGTGTATAAGACAAGATCGCCAGGAATAAGAGGGATGATTGATGGATAAAGGAATACGGTCGCAGGCTTTTTCTCGAAAGTAGCAACGATATCTGCATATAAAGAAGCAATGAATGCCGCAAGGGTCATATAAGCGATTCTATAGGTCGGCATCAAGTAGACAAGAAGGATGAAGAAGATGCGGATGACGCCTCCTCCAATCGCGGCAAACAATAAATCTTTGCCATGTATTTCAAACACCATGCCAAAACCTAAAGATGCCATGATAGAAAGGACGACAAGTTCGACTTCATACCATATTTTGCCAATGCCGCTATGTGTAGGGATTGCTCCTTCGATCAATAATCCGCTTCCTGAAGCGAAGACGAAGAAAGCCGCGCCAACGCCAGCAATAATCGTAGCAACCTCAAGGATTGCCTTAAGTAATTCGAGGATGCCGTTCATCTCATGGCCGCAAAGGATGTTTCTAAACGCGTTAATAAGCTGAATACCTGGGACCAGATAAAATGCGTTAGTCAATATGACAACGAAGAAGTTCGTGGATAAACCAATGCTCCAGAATAGATACGCTGAGGCAGTGCACACAAACATGAGGAAGACATTTGAGATAATTCTATTCAAATGAAGTCTCGCTAAGCCTTTAGACATAACATAAAGGAATCCGGTATTAAGAGTTGCGACAAGGATATCTCCCCATCCTCCTCCGAAGATTCTAGCAAGAGCGACCATTGCCAAGATATATGCGAAGAAATTAAGAACTCTAGGATATTTTTTGACCGCTAACGCTTCTTCAAGCAGTTCATTTAATGCGTTTTCGTCAGTGATTTTTTCGTCCCTGACTTTATATGAGAGCGCATTTAATCTCTTAAGTCTTTCTAAGTTGATGACCGCAACAGGGACAGCAAGCTGCTTAGATACATCAACGCCATCCTTCCCTTTTGCAGATACAAAAAGCATCGTGCTAAGCGCGTGGATGGAAATATCGTTGAAATCATACTTCTTTAAAAGGAGTTCCATTCCTAATGTGACACGTTCCATATTCGCGCCACAGGCAATCATTTCTTTGCCCCAATTAACTACAAAGTCTAATAATTTCTGGTCGTTCATTTTCTTCTTTAGAATCTCACCCTGTGAAATTCGCCCATAATCATAGCAAACACTTTTTCTCCTTCAAGTATAGCATCTATGAAAGTGTTTACATGTCTATCATAAGTCATAAAATAGCCATATGGCATCCTCTAAAGAATATTTGGAATTCATTCTTGACCAGTATAGAGAACTGGAAGGAATCTCATATAGACCGATGATGGGAGAATATGTTTTCTATTACAAAGGAGTAGTGTTCGGTGGCATTTACGATGACCGCTTCTTAGTGAAGCCATTAGAATGCATAAAAGAAATAATACCTAACGCAAAATTGGTCATCCCTTATCCTGGAAGCAAAGGAATGCTTTCTGTAACGGATGTTGACGATATAGATTTATTGATTAAATTAGCAAAAGCGGTTTATGAAGAACTAACAAAATGATGGATGGCTAAATCTTTATTCTGTGGAAATCAGTCCTTCCGATTTTTTGGCTATCTAATAACCCAAGTTCATTTAGTTTCTTTAGCGAATACATCAAAGTGCGTTTAGACACTTGGGCTTCTTTCATTATTTCTTCGTTAGATACCCCAAAATCAGTAAGAATTGTTGCTTCTCTAATAAGTGAATAAACCTTCGCTTCTTTAATGGATAATGAATCGATATGCATAACGTTATCAATCATTTCCTTTTTTAAGCGCATTTCTTTAATCTGTTTTTCAAAAGAATCAAGAAGGATGTTCCCTAAAATCGAAACGGATTCATTTAGGCATCCAAATTCATGGAAATCGCCCATGACCTTAAATGCTTTATAGTATTTTTCTTTATTTGAAGAAAACGCTTTTGAAATAAGAAAAGGAGTAATCCCGTCATTAAATTCTATTAAGCCCTTAGAGAATAAGAATCTTCCAAGCCTTCCGTTTCCATCATAGAAAGGATGGATATTTTCCAAAAGAAGATGGGATAAAATCATCTTTTCGTATGTTTCCCTTTTTGAATTAAAAAGAGATAGCCATTCATTCATAAATTCAACAATCCGTTCTTCACCGTTTACGCCTTGGTGAATGGACTTTATTCCGTTTGTGATGCTTACTGATCCTTTTCTAAACAAATCTCCATCAGGAAGATCTTCATGGCTGATCGCTCCACTAATTAGGGAATCATATGTTTTTCTAATGCTTTTTAACGATGAAAACGAGTCATATTCATCTAGCAAAAGCCTATATGAATTAAGGATAGAAGTTATCTTCATATCCGTAATATTCTTCAAAGAGTTCATCACACAGTAGATATCCTGTTTTGTTGAATTAATATTCTCTATCCTATTTGTCGCTTCTATTTCATCGATCAATAAGGACTGAACAATTTGTCTTTGACCAAATTTGCTTAACGAGTGATATATCCCGTTTAGTTCCCACTCTGCTCTATTGATTCTTAACATCAAAAGACTCATTTCAGAAGTAGGGCAATAAAAGTATTTTCCGTTTTGAAAACGCAAAGTCCCATCATACTTCTTCAATGAAGATAGGTATTCATCAAATTCTTCTTTTGTCAGTTTGTAATAGATTGATGTAATGCTCATGAATTAACAATAACAAAAAAGTGCAAACATTTCATTAGATTGCACTTTAATAATATAAATAACGGCTTTTTGCAGAGTTTCTATAAACTGCTTATTGCTATCTCTTCACTAAAAGGAACTAAACGAAGCCCTCTAAAGAACATGTTGTAATCATTAAGATGCCCGTTATTGTTCCCTGATAGAATTGACAATCTTTCTAATCCTTCTGGAATATTGATATCAAAGATATAATCATTAGTCCATCTCCACCCAGAACCACTTTCGAAAGTCTCGCCAAAAGTCTTTTCTGTGCATGGTGTTACTTCCTTTTCGCCAATACGTATATAGCTAGGGCAGGTAGTGGAACCGCCATCTTCAACAGTAAACCATTTCAAATCATTCTGGTTATCGCTAGTTGAAGCGTGGACATAGACTTTATATCTTCCTTTTTTGATTCCTCTTACATCCCATTCGACTTTGAACATGTCGTTTCCCATCATCTCAGCAGGGTTATTCAAATCAGGGTCGATCGGGCTTATCGCGTTTGCCGTGTCTAATTCATAAGCCTCGAAAACCTCGCATGAGCAGGAATAAACATTCATCCCGTTTTCTCTACGCGGGGAAGAAAGAGCGTGGTCATGGCCATTCACTTCGACGTTATATTTATATTCGCCTTCGCCAAAGCTTACGTTCTTGCCTTTGTAATATTTATCTTTGATGTTAATTTCGTATTTGATTATTACTTCGCCATCAAGGCCATTGTACTTGTAATGGGTGTATGTTTGGTCTTTTTTTATGTAATATTCAGCGTTTTCAACATCGGTAACTCGCAAAACCCCATCATCTTTTATGGCGACGTTTGTCCTATATAAAACAGTTTGGTCCGGTGTCCCAACAACAGTTATATGCTCTTCAGGCTTATCGTAAAGAAGAGTGACCGAAGAAGGGGCTAAAGTTTCTTCGTTATAACGGATAGAGATAAATACGTTATCGCCTTCGCAATATTTTTCTAAAGCGGTTGCGTTAGCGCTGTAGGCAAAAGAAACAACCGTGTTATCGCTAATGCCATCTTCCTTATATAGCATGTAGTCCGCGCTTAGAATCGAGCTGTCTTTGTTAGGGGTGCCATCTTCAATCCATTCAATCGAAGCGGACCCTTCATTGATATCCACCAAAGAATCCATTTCGTCCTCATCAAGGATCTTGTTATTGTTCAGATCTTTGAAAATCGAAACAGGTTTCGTAGATGAAAGAGAGAAATCCTTCATCATCAGATTTCCTTTCTCTCTGCCTTTCTCGAAACTGATTGTGACAGGAACATATTTCATTCCTTCTTCTAGATACGCATAAGGTTTTTTGCTTTTGGTCTCAAGCCCTTTGAAAGTAAAAGAAACCTCACGCTGCTTATCATCAAGCGAGCTAGAACTTGCAACATCATTATGGCTGCATCCAAAAAGCGCCATCAGAGATGAGACGAGAATAACTGATTTAAGACCGCTTAGTTTCATGAAAACAATTATATGATTTCCCGTATATCAAAAAAAGACCCCACTTAGGAGGTCTTAATCAGTAAGAAACTATTAGAATGAAACGCTATATTCCAAGACGTCTTTGATGGTCTCGCCATCAATCTGTAAAGCGGTTGGATGGTCAAACTTAACAGTAGCCTTCTTGCACTTATGAGCCTGGCAGATCTTTGTCTTCTTAACAAGCTCGCCCTTGAAGATTGAAGGGAATTTCATTAAAGCGTTAACTCTATTCGTGCCGCTTAAGACAACGAATGATAATTCTTTGGAATTTCTCTTTTGCTCTGGAGCAACCTGCATGCCGCCACCATAGAACTGGCCGTTCATGACAGAAGCAAGGTAGGTCTTTTTGTAATGAAGCTCTTCGCCATCGTCAAGAACGACTGTTGCGTTAGGTGCTTTGTACTTGAAAAGAAGAAGTTTAACGGTGATACCTGTGTAATCGATCTTCTTCGCGCCTTTTTCTTTAAGTTCATCAGCCTTCTTGCAGCATTCGCCATCGATACCAAAGCCAATGCCATTGACGAATCTATATTTCTGACCCTTAACTTCGACAACTGGAAGACCTTTAACGTAATCGTTAATGTGGTAGCAGCCCTTTTCTAAATCGATTTCGATATCTCTAACGAAGTCGTTGCCGGTACCAGACTCCACAAAGTAGAACTGGTATGGGATGTTATCTAAATCTTCGACGTGGTTGATGAAGTAGTTGATTGTGCCATCTCCTCCGCAAAGGATGAGGTTATCCATATCGGTCAAGCCTTTAGAGAATTCATTTAAATCGACAGTGTTGCTATCGATCATCTCGAATTTTCCAAAGTACTTCTCAAGTTCTTTTGCCTTCTCTTTTGCGGTGCAGCAACCATGTCCGTTATCTGCTTTTTTGTTAAAAACTAAGTAATTCATTATTCACACTCCTCCAAGAATTTTTTGATTAAGTCGTGGCAATAAGAAGCCAATTCGACTGTATTCATATCCTTATATTTTTCATAAGGAATTACTTCCAGTACGTGCATATAAACACGTGTCCCTTTAAGAGGGAAGTTCTTGTGAATCTTCTCGGTGTTCTTGATGCCAGTAACGACAATAGGTTTCATTGCCTTATAAGCAACCTTGAAAGAACCAGGTTTGAAATCATGGAGTTGGTAGTCTTTTGCTCTTGTTCCCTCTGGAGCAATGCAGATATCGCAGACATCTTTCTTAAGATAGTTAGAAGCCTTGATGATCGCCTTTGCGGCCTCGAAATTATCTTCTCTATTGATAGAGATATAACCCGCTCGATGGATGAAAGGGCCACACACTGGGATCTTGAAGTTACCTGGCTTAGAGATGCAGATAACTCTTCTTCTTTGGAATTCTTTGATGATGACCATCTGGTCGAAGTTAGAGACATGGTTACAGACAAAGAGGTATTTCTCCTTAGGGTCAACAAGCTCTTTTCCTTTTGTTAACACTTTTGTTCTAGAAAGGATGACAAGGATCGTATTAACGTTTCTGACCCACCAGTTGTAGAAAGGGGAAATCTTCTTTCTTTCCTTTTTCTTATTGATGCAAAGACCCCAGAAAAAGAAAACGATGATAAACACCCCAAACACTAATAAATAGATGATAGGTAATGCGAGGATATTAACGAAAAAGAGCCACCAGTAATTCTGGAACTCAAATAAAAAATACACCGAAGCAGATATGCCCAGTGATATTAACCAAATGATAACCGAAAGTGCCATGCCTCTATTTTAATTAAAAATTAAGGAAGTAAAAGAGAAATATAGTTTGAAATACTAGATTGAATAATCGCATTTCGTAATAGGAAACTCATTTTATGATACGAATATTTTCATTTCGTAAAACGAGAGGCTGTTATAAAATTTTTCAGTAATTTAGAAAACATCACCAAATAAAAATAGGTTTGTTTTCATCAAGAGGGGAAATAAATATGATTTTCATAGGAACAACAGACATGTTTGGTTCTGTCCATATAGCCGCATTGATCGCGACTATCGTTTTGGTTGTCGTAGGTTTCATATTTGCCAAAAAGAAACTCAACATCGATCAAATCACAAACATCTTATTCATCGTTGGGATTATCTCGGAAACGATCAAGGTCTTCGCTTATATTCTTATGAATGAAGCAAAATTAGGAGGATACCTTCCTAAGACCGACCTCCCATTCCAGCTTTGCTCAATCCAGATAATCTTCATTCTTATCCTCAAGATAACAAAGAACAAAGACCTCAAGAGATTCCTATATTCCTTCATGGCGCCTAGCTGCCTCCTTGGAGGAATCTTCGCAGTACTTATCCCAACCTCATCATCTAGATCAACCTGGCCAATCACCATCCAGTATTTTGGATATCACGCTGCAATAATGATCTTCGCCTTATATCTCTTAACCAACTTAGAAGAGAAATTCACAATCAAAGATTATTTAAACTCACTTAAATTCTTAGCAGGCGTCGCTTTCTTCGCTTTCTATATCAACTCCATGGTTTATGACCCAGTCCAAGCAGAGGCAGGCATCTCACAAATCAACTTCATGTATGTAGTGAACCCTCCTCAAGAAGGACTTCCATTCTTAAATAAAGATCATGGCTGGCTTGTTTATATCGTTCATTATGGCATCCTTGCGGTAACCCTTATCTCGCTTGTATACATTGTCCCAATCATCAAATTCTTCAAAGGTCTTATAGAAAATAAGAAAACCAAAAAGCACAAAGCAGAAGAAATCCAAACATCAGAAAAAATAGTTATAGAAGAACAAGAATAAAAAAGGAAAAGGGTCCCCAACAAAGGACCCTTTTAAAATGCTTAATTCTTGTTTATTCGTATTCAACGGTTGCGCATGGCTTTGGTGTGAAGTCGAATAAGACACGGTTGATGCCTTTTACTTCAGAAGTAATGCGCTGGACAAGATGATCCATGAGTTTTGGATCAAGATGCTCGACTGTGCACTGAACGACATCTGTTGTGTTGATGGCACGGATGATGCAAAGCCATTCAAATGCTCTCTTGCCATTCTTGATGCCTGTTGAGCGGAATGGTGGGACAACAGTAAAATACTGCCAGACCTTTCCTTCTAAGCCGTTCTTTGCAAATTCTTCACGTAAGATCGCATCGGCTTCTCTAACTGCTTCAAGACGGTCACGTGTGATTGCGCCAGGGCAGCGGACACCAAGACCTGGGCCAGGGAATGGCTGACGGTAGACCATGCCATGAGGAAGACCAAGAGCTTCACCAACGACACGGACCTCATCCTTAAAGAGGATTCTAACTGGTTCGACGAGTTCGAAATCAAGTTCCTTTGGAAGACCGCCGACATTGTGGTGGGCTTTGATTCCGTCTTCGCTTTCTAAGATATCTGGCCAGATTGTTCCTTGACCAAGGAATTTAATACCTTCAAGTTTTGCGGCTTCTTCAGCAAAGACTTTGATAAACTCTTCGCCGATGATGTGGCGCTTTTGTTCTGGGTCTTCGACGCCTGCAAGTAAATCTAAGAAACGATCAGTCGCATCGACATAGATGAGGTTAGCCTTCATCTGGTTACGGAAGACTTCGATAACTTGTTCAGGTTCGCCTTTGCGTAATAAGCCATGGTTAACGTGAACGCATGTTAATTGGTTGCCAATAGCCTTAATCAAAAGAGCTGCGACAACGCTTGAGTCAACGCCTCCTGAAAGCGCGAGTAAGACTTTCTTGTCGCCGACTTGCTCTCTTATAGCGGCAACTTGCTCGTCAATATAAGCCTTGGCGAGTGCAGGGGTGGTAATACGGACCATATCAGCTGGTCTTCTTTCCAAAATCATTTGTTTTCTCCTTATGTAAAAGTGGTATCTCCATTAAAACACATATAAAAGAAAATGTTTAGTTTTGTATTAAATGCATCAAAAGAAAACTCATCTTCTTACATAAATTTGTGTCCATTTCTCATAAAAAATTTAGAAAATCATGAAAATTAGGAAAAAATCTGAAGCAAGAAGAAAAAGAAGGAGAGGAAAATAAACAAAATGTCCATTTTCACTATATTCGAAAAACGCCGATAAAATGCCAAAATCCCCCGCAAAAACCGCCTAAAATGCATAGGCAGTGCAATTCTCCATGCATAAATTTGTCCAATGCAAAAAAGCAACAAAATCAACTTATTATTTACGTATGCGTAGGTACATTATAGGATACTAAGGCAACACAAACTTAACTTTTGTCTAGTTGCATATAAACTTTGCCATTTATTTGAAACCGCTTTCATAGGAAAATGGCATCAATCAATTAAGGAGACGTATATGGAATTCTTCCCTTTCGTTAAAGAAAAAATCCTCTTCAAAGGACCAGAAGCTAAAGAAGCTTTTGCGTTCAAGTACTACGATGCAGACCGCGTCGTTCTTGGTAAAACCATGAAAGAATGGTTACCATTCGCTATGTCCTGGTGGCACAACCTTGGCGCTGCAGGTACCGACATGTTCGGCGGCAACACCATGGATAAGTCATGGGGCGTCAATGCTCAGCTCGACCCAATGGGTTATGCAAAAGCAAAAGTCGATGCAGGCTTCGAATTCATGCAGAAAATGGGTATCGAATACTACTGCTTCCACGATGTCGACCTCGTTCCAGAATGTGATGACATCACAGTCATGTATCAGAGACTTGATGAAATCGGTGACTACCTCTTAGCAAAACAAAAAGAAACCGGCATCAAACTTCTTTGGGCAACATCAAACTGCTTCGGCCACAGACGTTATATGAACGGTGCTGGCTCATCCAACAGCGCAGAAGTCTATTGCTTCGCTGCAGCTCAGATCAAGAAAGCTCTTGAACTCTGTGTCAAACTCGGCGGCAAAGGCTATGTCTTCTGGGGTGGACGTGAAGGTTATGAAACACTTCTCAACACCGATATGAAAGCTGAACTCGAACACATCGCTCAGCTCTTCACAATGGCTCGTGACTATGGCCGCAAGATCGGTTTCACAGGCAAGTTCTACATCGAACCAAAACCAAAAGAACCAACAAAACATCAATATGACTTCGATAGCGCAACAGCTATTGGATTCCTCAAAGCTCATGGCTTAGAAAATGACTTCCAGATGAATATCGAAGCCAACCACGCAACACTTGCAGGCCACACCTTCCAGCACGAACTCCGTGTTAGCGCAGATGCAGGCATGCTTGGCTCAATCGACGCAAATGAAGGCGACTTCCTCCTTGGATGGGACGTCGACCGTTTCCCAGCAGACGTCTATAGCGCAACATTCGCTATGTTAGAAGTCGTCCGTGCTGGTGGCTTAACAGGTGGTTTCAACTTCGACTCAAAGAACCGCCGTGCTTCCAACACCTATGAAGATATGTTCCACGCATTCATCTTAGGTATGGATACATTCGCTCTTGGTCTTCTCAATGCAGCAGCTATCATTGAAGATGGCCGCATCGATGAATTCGTCAAAGCACGTTACGCAACATTCAACGAAGGCATTGGCGCTAAGATCAACGCAAAAGAAGCAACACTCGAAGAATGTGCAGCTTATGCACTCGAAAAGAAGGTCTGTGCTGATCCAGGTAGCGGTTCAGAAGAAAAGTACCAGGAAATCCTCAACCAGATCCTCTTCGGTAGAAAATAATGGATAACTACATTGGCATTGATCTCGGGACCAGCGCACTCAAAGCATTGCTTGTTCGCGAAGATGGAGAAATCATCGCCAAAGCAAGTGTCCCATATGA
>JAZLMH010000020.1:0-44879 GCA_045598525.1 Bacilli bacterium
TCCAGCATACATGACATTCTGTTTATAAAAATCTATATTAAAAGGGTAGTCACTTAAGTAATGACTACCCTCGCTTTCAGCACTGCCTATTTTGTATGATTTTCTTTTAAACTTCTCTAATTATGCAAATATACACCAAACATATTGCGTAAACATAGTAAAATATAAAGTTAATACATTGCGCTTTTTAGTATTGTTGCATTATAATTACTTTGCTCAAAAAGAGGTATCAGTTAATGATTTTTAAAAGAAAGGCATATAATAAACTATTGGATTGGAAGAACACATCAAATGGAAGAACAGCTCTTTTGATTGAAGGTGCAAGGAGAATTGGAAAATCTACTTTGGTTGAAGAATTCGCAAAGAAAAATTATAAAAGCTATATATTAATTGATTTCGCATTTGCGACCAAAAACATTAAGAATATATTTGAAAACGCCTTAGATAGCTTAGACACTTTCTTTATGCTATTGTCATTTGAAACTGGAATATCACTTTATGAAAGAGAGTCACTTATTATTTTTGACGAGGTACAAAAATACCCAAGAGCAAGAGAGGCAATAAAATATTTAGTTAAGGACGGGAGATATGACTATATTGAAACAGGGTCATTAATATCCATAAAGGAAAATGTCAAAGATATATTAATACCTTCTGAAGAGCAAAGCATGACTATGTACCCAATGGATTTCGAAGAGTTTGCGGAGGCTTTGGGAGAATCGTTATTAATTCCATATATAAGAGATTGTTTTTCAAAAAGAGTCCCGCTTATAGATTCGGTTCACAAAAAGGCATCGTTTTTATTTAAGGAGTATTTACTGGTTGGAGGAATGCCACAAGCGGTAGCTGCATTTTTAGAACGAAAAAAGCAATTTGATGATTGCGATTTTCAAAAAAGAAATATATTAAAAATGTATAGGGATGATATTTTGAAGATTGATAACATATATCAATCAAGAGTGTTATCGATTTTCGACCAGATTCCTTCGTTTTTGTCTTCTCACGAAAAGAAAGTTAGAATTAGTTCCATTGACCCTAGCAATAACGGCATCCCTTATGAAGAAACGTTCTTTTGGCTTTCAGATTCTATGATCTGTAACGAATGTTTTGCGTGCCTAGATCCTAATGTTGGCTTATCGCTGACAGAGTCAAGAAAATTAATTAAGTGCTATATGGGCGATACCGGATTGTTATTAGCGCATACTTTCAACGAAAATATTGAAAATAACAAGAAAATCTATTCGGCGCTTCTTCACGATAAACTTTCAATGAATAAAGGCATGTTTTTCGAAAATGCGGTGGCTCAAATGCTTGCTGCAAACGGCCATAGACTATATTTTTATACGCACTACAACGAAAGTAAGCATCGAAATGATATAGAAATTGATTTCATTATTTCTAATGGCAATCGAATCGACAATAAGATTATTCCTATTGAAGTCAAATCATCTAAAAATTATACAACGACATCACTTATCGAATTCAGAAATAAATTTTCAGATAGAATTGCAGAATCATTTATAATTCATCCTAAAAATTTGTCAATTCGTGAAGATGGCATCATCTGCATACCTGCTTACATGACATTCTGCTTATAAGAAAAACAAGGCTAGTCACATATGAAGTGATTAGCCTTTTACAAATCCCTAATTAGGAGCTCTGTTTGGCTCTTTTTGTTTGTCGCATACCAAGCAAGTCGGAATGAGAACCGGTAGTAGCGAGTGTTAAAGTAAGAACGCCGTTATCAATTAAGTAAATTAGTAACCAATCAGGCTTAATGTGGCATTCACGGAACCCTTTGTATTTATCAGAAGGTTCGAGGTCTCGATGCTTTTTGTCTAATCTCAATCCACTGGCTAATTTAATGATCACATTATCAAGAAGAGAAAGATCCATGCCTCTCTTTAATGATCAGCAATAACAATTAATAAAGCTCAAAATAATTTATGATGGCTAGATTGATTGTTTTTCTGATTTTTTGATCTGCAATTGCAGATACTTTTCTATGGAGGCGATCTACTGAAACTGTTCTAATCTGCTGAAGCATTAACACGCTATCTCGTGGTAACCCACTTTCTATAGCGGTTAGGGGAACCTCTGTAGGATAAATCTTCGCACCAGGCTTCACTGAAGAAAACGGGATGCAAGTGAAGACGGTCAAATTATCATTAACAGCGTCGTTCGATATTACTAGAACAGGACGGATTCCTTTTTGTTTGCTTCCTTTTGTTGGATCAAGGTTCAAATACCAAACTTCCCACTTTTTTACCATTCGTAATCCCCCTCTAAAAGATTTTGTTCTATCAGAGCGTCGGATTTCTCAAATTCCTTTTGGGTGCCGATCGTCCTTTTGATAAATTCTTCGTCGGTTTTTGCTTTCTTCATTTCAGCCGCATAAAGTTCTTTTTTGTTTTGCTTTGACATAATTCTCGATAGCCTGATTGATTCCCTCGGTAACGGAATTAATTTCATTAATACGAACTAAATATTCCAATTGTTCTTTGCAATATTTATTTATGTTTACAGTGCTTTTTATTGTTTTTGCTGACATGGTTAAAACCTCCTTGGCTATTTCGATTACATGTTAATGACGATGATACATCAATATCATACAACCATATAAAACTGCCATACTAAATAGCAATACAACTATTAAGCAAAAATAAAACACCGGCTCTTACCGGTGTTTATGCATCAATTCTTAGATAGCTTTGACGTTGTTGTTCTTATAAGTGGTGAATCTGATCATGATGCCGTTGGTTTCAACTGACTCAGATTCGTAAACACATTCGAAATCAGGATTCTCATCAAGGTTAGGGAAGAATCTATCAGCCCCGCCAATCGCATCGACTTTAGTAATAAGAACCTCAGAGCAATATGGGAGCAGTGTTGCATACATCATCGCGCCGCCAATGACATATACATCATCAGGTTCATATTTTTTAATTTCATCAAATAACTCTTCGAGAGAATCGACAATCACGCAGTCTTCTCTTTTTTCCCCGCCAGGGGATAAGACAATATTTGTTCTTTTCTTTAATGGGTTGCCACCAGGGAAAGAGGCAAGAGTGTTAGAACCCATGACAACGACTTTGTTTAATGTTGTTTCTCTAAAGAATTTCATATCAGCTGGGATGCTGAACATTAAATCATTGGCTTTGCCAATACCCCATTCTTTATCAACGTGTAATATAGCTTTCATATTCTTTTACTCCGCGACAGGGATTGAGTATTTCTTCTCGTTAGCGACATAGTCTTCTAACTTGAAGTCTTCAATCTTGAAATCATAGAAGTCCTTAACTTCTGGGTTAATCCATACTTTAGGTGCTGGATGTTCTGGCATCTCGATGATCTCTTTGACCATATCGACATGTCTATCATAGATATGCGCATCGCTTATAACGTGGACAAGGGTGCCTGCTTTTAATCCTGAAACCTGGGCAAGCATCATAAGAAGGATCGCATATTGGCAGACATTCCAGTTATTTGCTGTAAGCATATCGTTAGATCTTTGGTTAAGAATTCCATTTAATGTATCGCCTGTGACATTGAAGGTCATAGAGTAAGCGCATGGATACAAATGCATCTCATGAAGATCTTCGAAATTATAGATGTTCGTCATGATTCTTCTAGAAGCAGGGTTATGCTTTAAATCATATAAAACCCTATCAACCTGGTCGAATTCACCCTCTTTGTATTTGTGTTTCAAACCTAATTGATAGCCATAAGCCTTACCAATAGAACCAGTTTCATCCGCCCATTGATCCCAGATATGTGAATCTAAATCATGGATGTTATTAGATTTCTTCTGCCAAATCCAAAGAAGCTCTTTTATGCAGCTTTTAAATGCGGTCTTTCTGATGGTGAGAATTGGGAATTCTTTCTGCAAATCATATCTATTTACGATGGCAAATTTCTTGACTGTATGAGCAGGGGTGCCGTCCGCCCATTTTGGTCTTACTTGGAGATTTGTGTCCCAAGTTCCGTTCTCCAAAATATCTTTCATGTTTTCTTTGAAAACTTTATCTGCGTAGCTCATAGTATTTGCCTCGTTTCTTATTCATAAGAATTGTATTTGATTATCGATGTTTAATAAAGAGGTTTTAAGAAGATTTTCAATTAGTAAAAGCGTTACTAAATTTAAAAACTGTTGCTAATATATGAGCAAATAATTTGAATTTTGCAATAAATATGCTAATATATAAGCAATATGAGAAAAGTAATCGATCTGTCTGAATTTATTTCCATTCCTACTGCCAAATCGGTTGAAGTAGAAATCTCGGAACGTTTTAAGAAAAGAAGAAAAGAAAGAAAAATATCGAGAGCAAAACTATCAAAACTGTCTGGTGTTAGTTACGCATCCATTAGAAGATTTGAGGAAACCGGTCAAATATCTTTAACTTCCCTTCTTGAATTATCTGAAATCATGAATTGTTTAGACGATTTTAAAAAGCTTTTTTCAACTCCCTACATTCGTTCTCTGAAGGATTATATTAATGATTGAGAAGAAGAGCGTTGTTGTTAAATACAATTCAATAGTTGTCGGATATCTTTCCTATATTGGAGAATCGATTGCTTTTCAATATGACGAAGAATGGATTAACAAAGGGTTTTCAATTTCCCCGTTTTCTCTTCCTTTATCTAATGGGGTTTATATAAACGATAAAAAGACTTTTGACGGTCTTTATGGAGTTTTTAATGATTCTCTTCCTGATGGATGGGGTTATCTCCTTATGGCAAGGCGATTGGCGAAAGAGAATATTGACTACGAAAGACTTGATCCTTTAACAAAATTATCTTTAATCGGGGAAAACGGGTTAGGCGCTTTGACTTATGAGCCATCTCAAGCCTTCAAAGAAGAATGTGAATGCGATTTAGATTACCTTTCCGAGGAAGCAAATAAAATTCTAAATTCAGAAGAAAACTCGAATGGATTAGATGCTTTGTTTCTTTTAGGGGGATCAAGCGGTGGGTCTCATCCAAAAGCTCATGTTACCCATAACGGTGAAGAATGGATTGTCAAATTTCCTTGCCGTTTTGATCCAAGAGAGATTGGAAAAAAAGAGTATGAAGTCAACCTTCTTGCTAAAAGATGCGGAATCAACGCAAACGAATGCGAACTTTTCCCATCTAAAACATGCAAAGGATATTTTGGCGCCAAACGCTTTGATAGAAAGAATGGAAAAAGAATCCACATGATTTCTTTTTCCTCACTTTTAGAAGTGCCCCACACAATACCAAACCTCGACTATTCGGTTTTGTTCCAAACCATAATAAAACTTTGTGGTTACGAAGAGGAAATCAAAGAAGCCTATAAACGTATGTGTTTTAATGTCCTGATTGGTAACAAAGACGATCATGGAAAAAACTTCGCATTTTTATATTCCGAAGAAAAAAAGAAGTACGTTCTCACTCCTGCCTATGATTTAACGGTAACACCTAACGCTTATGAACATCAAATGACGGTTTTAGGTGAAGGAAAACCATCAAAGCAGGATTTGATAGCTATCGGGAAACGCTTCAACATTTCCAATAATGAATGCGAATTAATAATATCAACGATTGAAGAAGCGATTGGCAAAAGAGCCTATTAACTTATAGGCATAATTAATAAAGCGATCCATCAAATAGAGGACGATTTGAATCAGTTTTTCTCGTGTTTTCCAAAATAATCCCTTAAAACTACAAGGCTTTCTTCTTTAAGAACGCCTGAAGTCACACTAGGTTTGATATGTGAGTTTTTAAATACGATCTTTGAACATTCACTTCCTTCGGAACCAAGAATCTCGCAAAGCTCAATATCACTTGCAGCGTACACAAGTCTTCCAAGTTTTGCCCAGACCATTGCTCCGCTACACATATAGCAAGGCTCGCATGATGAATATAAGGTGTATTCGCTTAAGTCACTGATGCCAGTTTCTTCGACAAATCTCCTGATTAACCCCATTTCTGCATGGAAAGTGTAATCATGCTTCGTATAAATCTGGTTCTCGTTTTCAAAAACAATCTCACCATCTTTGACAAGAACCGCCCCAAAAGGCTCGTTACCGTGCATTACTGCCATCTTAGATAATTCGATAGCTCTTCTCATAAAATATTCATCAGTGCGCATATTCTTACCTCAAAGTGATTATAACAAAAAGGCTAGGTTTTTTACCTAGCCAGTTGTTATGTGCTTTATAATTCATCCATCTCTAAGAATGTACGAAGTCTAATGTGCCTTACCATGCTTGTGGAATAATCGTTTTGATCGTTTGTGATAAGGATTTTGTCATATGAATAATCCATTTTATTGAAAGCCTTGAACTCTCTTTCATAAGCTTTGTCGTCAACGACGCTATGAGCGACTTGAATATAATGGGATTTGCCATTCTTTGTGGCAAAAAAGTCGATTTCGCTATCGCCGTATCTATAGACTTTGACATCATATCCTCTAAACATTAACTCATTGAAAACAATATTTTCCATATTGTGATCAATATCATATCTGTTATCGGTTACTCTCAAAGAATTAAACGAGACATCTTCGTTATAGACTTTATAGTAATATGCCAACTCTTTTTTTGTTTTTGACGAATGCTCTTTGATTAGGTTAATACCAAAAGCGTCAGCCAAATAATTAATATATTTGATCACTGTGTTTATTGAGCATCCTGCATCGTTGTTTTTTAAATATGTTTCAATTGATTTGGCAGAAATTATTCTTGAATTAGATCTAAAAACAAAATCACAGACAGCTCTGAAAATATTGTCTTTTTTTATGTTGTAGCGGGTGCAGATATCATTGTGGATAATAGTTTCTTCTAAGTCGTAAAGATAATTCTTTTTATCTTCTCCATCAAACTCCAAACTCTTTGGAAAACCGCCCCAAACCAAATAATCATCAACCGTGTAGTTTTTATTCAATTCAGAAGCATATTTTTCGCATTCTTTATAGACGAAAGGCCTGATTCTAAACGAGATGTATCTGCCGCTTAATTCTTTTGTGAATTCGCTTGATAGCAATTTAGAATTGGAACCGGTGATAAAAACAGAATTGTTCTCTAACCTTAAAGTCTTACAGGCTTCTGCCCACCCATCAAGATTTTGTATTTCATCGATGAAAATATAGTATTTGCCATCGTTTTTCTTTTCGTTATCAACATAACTTAACAAATCATCAACAGTTCTGATCTTGTTTTTTGTTCTTGCGCTTTCGAAATCCAAATAGATGACGTTACTTGTCTTTTTTTCTATTTCTTCTTTTAGTTGAAGCATGATAATTGATTTTCCGCAGCGCCTTATACCTGTAATAATTTTTATTAAATCTGAATCAATGAAAGGTCTTATTTTTCTTAAGTATTCTTCTCTTAAAATCATAAATTCCTCCTTTATTCTATGAATAAATTGTAGTGAAAGATTTTTTGTAAAACAACATTATCTTTCACTTGCACTGAAACATTTTGCTAAAACTAGAAAAATCTTTCACTTGCACTGAAACATTTTTAAAACCTAGAAGAATAACGATAAGCAAAAAAGGCCAGGCTTCTGCCTGACCTTGGTTGATTATTTGATTAATAACGGGCGTATGTCTTGATTGAGTGGTGGAGCATCTCTTTGAATTCTTCAAATGACACTGTGACTTGCTTCTCTTGACCATACACACGGTAAGTAACTTGGTTATTAGCCATTTCCTTATCGCCAAGAACAAGGGTGAATGGGACTTTCTTAACGATGGACTGTCTCATTCTGTAGCCAAGTTTCTCATTGGAATCATCGATAACGCTTCTGATGCCTTCTGATAAAAGGACGTCGTTAAGCTTCTTCGCATATTCGCCATGAGCCTCAACATTGACTGGAAGGAGATTAACCTGGGTTGGTGCTAAGAAGGTTGGGAATGCGCCACCGAAGTTTTCGGTGATGATACCGATAAATCTTTCAATGGAACCGAAGACAACACGGTGAAGCATGACAGGCATGACCTTTTCGCCATGTTCATCAATATATGAGCAGTTGAATCTCTCAGGGAGGTTAACGTCAAGCTGGATGGTGCCACATTGCCAGGTTCTTCCCATTGAGTCCTTAAGCTTGAAGTCAAGTTTAGGACCATAGAAAGCGCCGTCTCCTGGGTTGATTGTGTATTCGTGACCGCTTGATTTGCATGCTTCTGCTAAAGCAGCTTCACTCTTTTGCCAGAATTCTTCAGTGCCGATATGGTCTTCAGGCATTGTTGATAAAACAATCTTGTAAGAAAGGCCAAAGACAGTGTAGACCTCGTCAAAGAGCTTCATGATGTTCTTAACTTCGTCTTCGATTTGGTCTTGTCTGACGAAGATATGCGAATCGTCTTGTGTGAAGGCTCTGACACGGAATAAACCATTAAGCGCGCCGCTAGCTTCGTGACGGTGGACGTGGCCAGCTTCAGCTAAACGTAATGGGAGGTCTTTGTAGGAGTGGATTTCGTTGTTATAGACGATCATCGCACCTGGGCAGTTCATAGGTTTGATTGCGAATGCCTTCTCATCGATCTCTGTGGTGTACATGTTTTCTTTGTAGTGATCCCAGTGACCGGATGTGAGCCAAAGCTCTTTGTTAAGCATGGTTGGTGTTTCGATGAACTTATAACCATAACGGGTGTGGAGGTTTCTCCAGTATTCCATTAAAGCGTTCTTAAGCAACATGCCATTTGGAAGGAAGAATGGGAAACCTGGGCCATAATCAGAGATTAAGAATAAACCAAGCTCTTTGCCTAAACGTCTGTGGTCATTTAATTTTCTCTTCTCTAAGACTTCGAGGTGATGCTTAAGTTCTTCTTCAGTGTACCAGGAAGTACCATAGATACGGGTTAATTGTTTGTTATTGCTGTTGCCTCTCCAATAAGCACCGGCGATGCTAAGAATCTTGAAGTGCTTGATTAAGCCTGTTGATGGGATATGAGGTCCACGGCAGAAATCGATGAAGTCACCATTTGTATAAGTGGTAAGCATCTCATCTTTGTGCTCTTCAATTAATTCCTGCTTGTATTCGTTATCAGCAAAGGCGACACGCGCTTCATCAGCGGTGATGTCCTTACGGATGAATGCGTTATTCTCTTTAGCGCATTTTTTCATTTCCGCTTCGATTTTTGCAAAGTCTTCTTCAGTGACTTTGACATCGCCGAAATCGACATCGTAGTAGTAGCCTTCATCGATGTCTGGGCCGAAACCGAATTTGCATCCAGGATATAAATGTCTTAAAGCCTGGGCCATTAAGTGTGATGTTGAGTGGTTAAGCATGCTGAATGCTTCTTTTGATCCCATATAGATAAGGCTGATTTCTTTTCCTTCTGGGAGAGGCATTCTCATATCGTGGATTTCTCCATCGACAAGATAGCCAACAACTTTGTTTTTGTTTTCGAGATCGACTTCTTTGGCTAAATCAAAACCATTAGCCTCATCTTTGAGTTCAATCTCTTTTGCTTCGTAGATGATTTTCATATCTGTTACCTTTCTGGGGCCATATAAAATAAAAAAACGCCCCCTCTAACTAAGGACGCTTCCGCGCGGTACCACCTTGTTTCATTTTCCAAAAGAAAATGCACTTTCCTATTCTTAACGCGATTAGGCTACGCCTGGCTCATCGTCAGGAGCTCAAGAGTGGTACTTCATATACCTATAGGTATTTAAGCATGTCTCCGTCAACGCATATTTATTATGGAATCCGCACATGCAAAGTCAATAAAAAAGAAACGCTTTCTCACTACATAAAGTTTTTAGACGTAATTTCATGTTTGAATGCAAGTTTAATTGAAAAAGTTTTGTATCACGTGATACAATATAACCATGAAAAATTATTATTCTGAAGATTGCAAAACAATAAGGGAATATCTTGGATTAACACAAGAAGATTTATCCAATTTAACAGGCGTATCAAGAGTAACGATTGCTCGTCTAGAAAGAAATGCCTACAGTCCATCCGAGTCCTCTTTGGAGAGTATTTATGACTATTCATATGAGTCAGGGATGAGACTAAACGAAGACCATGCAAGCATAATGGAAGATGACAAAAAAGACAGGATATTGTTGTTTCATGGCTCCAAAAGCGAAATAAAAAAGCAGATTTCTTTGTCATATAGCAAAAATTCAAATGATTTTGGCGAAGGCTTTTACGCAGGAGAAACGTATAATCAGGCTGCGACTTTCATTTCATCTTTTAGATCACATTTTGTGTATGCTTTTTATTTAAAAACGGAAGGTTTAAACATTTACGAGCTTTCAGCTGATTTAGATTGGATGATTGCAATATCCTATTTCCGCGGAAGAATTGAAGAGTATAAAGAGCACCCTTTAGTCAAACAAATTGTTTCAAAAGTTAAAGCATGCGATGTTTTAATTGCGCCTATTGCAGATAATTCGATGTACGAAACTCTTAATGAATTCGCAGATAAAAGGATAACCGATGAGCAATGCCGTCATTCGATAAGAGCAAATTATCTTGGGAAACAATATGTTTTTATGACCAATAAAGCGCTAGACAACATAGAAGAAATGACAAGTCTATATGTCTCAAATGATGAAAAAAAGTATTTTAAAGAATTAAGGGTAAAACAATCAGAATCATCTAAGAACAAAATAGAAATGGCAAAAATCTCTTTTAGAAGAAAAGGAAAATTTATCGATGAATTATTCCATAAGTGAAAGAGACGCATTGGCTTTTTGCTCGATCCAAGCGAGTATCTTTGAAGCGTGTCTGAAAAACAATAAATCAGAACTAGATTTTATCTCTAAATACATGAAATCGATTTATGCAAAAAGATTTGACGATGGCTCTTATTGGTCGTGTTTTGATGATCAAGTCACAATCATCGAAAAGATAAGCGAAGTATCAAGAAATAAATCAAAATCAAAAGTTTTAGATGAAAATAAGCTGCGTTTTGCTGGATATTTCTATCGTTACTATTGTTACAGATACAAGCTTACGTCCGTATATGCGTGGAGAGAAATACCGTTCGAATACGTCTACGACAATTACGACGTTCTTCATAGTCTCGATATTTCCAAGGCCTGCGAAACAGCAAAAGAAGCAAATCTTGTATCACGTGATACAAAATAAAATAAGTCTAGAGAGAACAAAAAAGCTGGCAGATTTAATTGCCAGCTTTTCAAATCTCTTTGTTTATTTAAGAAGGTCGATAAGACGGAGCAATGAAACGTGCTTATCGCGTGGAAGGGCAAGAGCCTCAAGGATATCGTAGTCGACAATCTTATTAGCGACTAAGCCAATGCAGCGTCCGCCTTTTCCTTCGAGAAGACAGTCAACAGCATAAGCGCCCATTCTAGCGGCAAGGACACGGTCGAATGCACTTGGTGAACCACCTCTTTGGACGTGGCCAAGGATATTGGCTCTGGTATCGAAACCTGTTTCTGCCTGGATACGTTTGCCAAAGGCATGGATATCTGGATAAAGCTTTTCACTAACGACGATAATGACACGTTTATGTGGATCAGCTTCCTTCATTTTTCTAAGTGTTTCGAAGACTTCTTCGTCGCCGATTGGGTGATCCTGGGTAAGAATCATTTCAGCACCGACGGCAAGACCACAGAATAAAGCGAGGTCACCGCACTTGTTGCCCATGACTTCTGTTAATGAGCAGCGGCAGTGAGAAGAAGTGGTATCACGGATCTTGTCGATACACTCCATGCAGGTATTCATAGCGGTATCGAAACCAATTGTGTAATCAGTTGATGCGATATCGTTATCGATGGTGCCAGGTAAACCGATACAGTTGATGCCCATTTCGGTTAATTTCTTAGCACCCATATATGAGCCATCGCCACCAATGACAACAAGAGCGTCGATGCCTCTTTCTTTTAAATTATTGACGGCAATCTGTCTAACAGATTCTTCCTTGAATTCTGGGAGACGTGCGGTTCTTAAAATTGTTCCGCCACGAGCGACAATGTCAGAGACACTGGAACGGTCCATTAAGAAGATGTCATTTTCAACAAGGCCCTTATAGCCATCGTTGATGCCATAGACCTCTAAACCTTGAGCGATTGCACTTCTGACAACGGCTCTGATTGCGCTATTCATGCCTGGTGCGTCACCACCAGATGTAAGTATTCCGATTTTTTTGATCATATCAAAACCTCGATTCGTTGAAATTATAGTGATTCGATTATGAAAATACTACAAAAATGAGCCCCTTTTTATTTAATAAAAGAAGTGGATAAAAATGTGGAAAACTTAATTTCGAGGGTTGATAAATTGAGTTTTCCTCCGTTTCTATCGAAATAAAGGCAATAAACTTAAATGTGGAAAACTCCAAAAAACCTAGATTTGGTCGAATAAATCACTATCTTTAGGCATGCTATTTTGCTAATATTATCGGGCTATGAAAAACACCCTCTCACCAAGCGATTACTTTGAAATACGTAAAGTCAGTCTTATCTCCGCTAAGGATTATGAGTACGCTCTTGATCTTTATGCTCCTTTGATTGGCATCAAAAACGTGTCCGTGTATTTCGCTATGGTAGGAGAAGAATCCAACGTTTTGCTTAAGCACGCCGAATTCCTTACTAAGTTCCGTTTATCTAGCGGCGAATTCGAAGGCGCTCTTTCTTACCTAGAAGCAGTAGGCCTTATCGCTTCATTCCATAAAGAATCTAATGGAGTGCATCACTACATCTATACTGTCATGGCACCACGCACCCCATCTCAGTTCTTTAGCAATGAGCTTCTTTATGGGACATTAAGAAGCAACATAAGCGAAGAGGAATGCCAGAAAATCAGTCACAAATACATGCTTGATGACGTCCCATCAGATTACGAAAACATTTCAGAAAGATTCGTTGATGTATTCCATCCTGACTTTGTTAACGGCACCAATATCCAAAGCGGTCCAAAAACAGGGGAAAGAAGATTTGGAAGCATCGCTCTTGGCTTTGATAATAATGCATTCGCCAAAGCCCTCTATGAAATCAACCCAAATATCAAATCTAACTACATCACTCGTGATGAGGTTAAGAGAATAGCAAGAATTGCTGCTTTATATAATTATGAAGAAAGCGCCATGGCCTCATTCGTCGCTACTTCATATCGCCCAGGAACTCCAATCGGCACTAGAGTCAACTTTGACCAATTAACTGATTTAGCAGTGGAGAACATCAAGTACGAATACCTCCATAAAGAGACTCTCATCCCAACTCAAAGCGAGATTCATGGAAGTGAGCCAACCGCAAAAGTCATCAGACTCATGGATAACAAATCCGCTATTGAGTTCCTCACCATTCTCCAAAGAGGAAACAAACCTGCCCCAAGCGATATAAAACTCATCAATACCCTTGTCACCGATATGGGCGTTCCTGAAAACGTCGTAAACGCTTTAATCTTCTATGTCTTAAGCGTTCAGGAAAACACTCTTTCAAATGCATACGTCACTAAACTCGGCGGTTCTCTTGTTAGAGCAGGTATTACAAACGCTTTAGATACGCTTAACTACCTTGGTAGCAAGAGTGAGAAAGCAAAAGCCAAAAAAACAAATAAAGAAACGAAAACATACACTAAGCCTTCAAAAGAAACCAAACCAACAAAGCAAGCTGAGGTTATGGATGAAGAAAGCGAAGAAGACGATGAGGAATTTGAGCGATTCCTAAATAGTTAGGGAGAATAGCGATGGAAAAGTTTATGAAAGACACTGCCGAAGTAATGGCAGCAAAAAACGCAAATACTGATTCGTTAAAGAATGCAATTCTTTGTGATACCCGCCTCATGAACGAATTACACGCTCTTGGCTTTGCTGATAGCGCTGTTGATGGCTATCTTTCCATCCTTGCCACATATCTTGACCAAAGAGATGCGGAAGAAGATCCGTCCCATTCAAAAGAAGCGCCATATCCAGGAATGAAAATGACATTGACAGTCGACGATTCTGGATATCTTTCTTTTGTTCTCGGACCAAATGAGCAAAACAAAAACAAACAGCTTCTTGAAGCAAATTTCCTCTATAGAGACTATCCAGAAGAATGGATGACTCTTACCCCTCAAGCTCTTAAAGGTGTTCGTTTCAAAGAGATTAGAGACGCAATAAAAATGATGGGCAAATCAGCAAAGAGCTGGATTTATATTCAAGGCGAGCCAGGAAGCGGAAAATCACGCTACGTGGCTGCCTTGTTAAATAATTTCGCACTTAAAAGTAAGACGGTTTGTTTCATGAACACGAATCAAAGATTCGAAGAATTAAAGGTTTTAGCAATCAAAAAACCTCAGGAATTCAGCGCCATCATGACACAACTAAAAACTTGTGATCATTTAGTGTTGGATGATTTTGGAAACGAATATAGAAGCGATTATGTAAGAGATACAATTCTTCTTCCAATTCTTAACGATAGAAGCAGATTAGGGTTATTTACATATATAACATCTCAGTATTCCTTGGAAGAAATAGAAGAACTCTACGGCCGCGGCTCAAGAATAGATGGTAAAAGGGTCGTAAATGCTATTACCAGAAACATAAATGGCGTAGTTTATTTGTCCCAAGGTATTGAAAATGCCTTTTGACGTGAAATGTTTTGCTCTACAACATGACGAAAAGTGGAGCGATAAAAGAAATAAACTTCACGTCTCCAATCGGAATCGCAAAACAAGTGTTGTCATATTATTGGTTATCTAAAAAGAGATCTGATTTAAACATTAAGCATCTATATGTTTATGATGCTATAACAAATAGACACATCGAAATAGACTTTGACTAAAAGCAGCTGTATTTCATTTATCAATGCGTTAAAAACATAGTTTTTATAGTCTAAAAATAGTGAAAAAATAGTGAAAATTTAATGTAATTTTTCTATAATCATAATAGGAAACAGATATGATCAAAACCTTTATTGATGCAGAAATACTCAATTACATAATCGAGATAGAAAAAAACAAACAGTTCTTGGATTTAGTAGACATTCCTTTAAACATTTCGGCAAAGCTTAGGAAGAACACTAAAAAAAGATCTTCATATGCTTCAAATAAGATAGAAGGAAATCCTCTTACCTTTGAACAAGCCGAAGCGGCTATTGAATCAAAAAACAGACATCACTTAAAACCAGAGCAAGAAATCAGAAATTACTATTTGGCGCTTGAATTATTGGAAAACAAATTAAAGAGAAAAGCGCCTATCTCAAAAGAACTTATTCTAGAAATTCAAAAACAAATCTGTGAAGGGGAATCAAAAGAAAAAATAGGTCTTAGAGGCGCGACTCCACCAGGTGTTTTATTCGCGGTTTGGAATGAAAATGGGACCCCAGCATACATACCGCCTGAATATTGCGATATACCTGATTTGTTAGATGAATTAATCAATTATATAAATACATCAGATGATCATCCGTTAATTAAAGCGGCGGTAATTCACTATCAATTGGTAACAATCCACCCTTTTGAAGACGGAAATGGAAGAACTGCAAGAATTCTATCCGGATATTATCTCTCTTTAACTGGATATGGTTTTAAAAACATCGGTTCCCTTGAAGAATATATTTCTTATGACATTGAAGAATACTATGAAAGTATTCAAATGGGCTTACCTACAATTTATTACGATGGAAGAAACGACCCGCCAAATCCTGGTATTTGGATAAAGTATTTTTTAAAGATTTTTAGCTTATATGCCGCAAAGGTTCTTTTTATGGCAAAAGATAAGGCTTCAGAAAGCGAAGAAATACGTCTTTCTAATCTATCTAAAAAGGCAAGAGCCTTTCTTGAATTCCTCATTAAAGAGAATGTTGTTGCTTTCGCACCTATAGATTTCACAAAAACCCTCAAAGTCACAAACAGAACAATCATCAATTGGTGTCATGAGTTAGTCAACAACGGTTATATCAAACCAATAATCGTCAACAAAAGAATCAGGCATTATGAGATGATCAAAAACCCTTTTTAGAAAAAACAAAAAAGAATTTTAAATAGTGAATAAATAGTGAAATTTTAATGTAATTTTTCATATTTAATCAATAAATACGTCTTTCTGTATTCCATGTGGAAATCAATGTTTTGCTTTCAATTTACATTTGCCCCCATATGTGATACAATAACCGCGGAGATAAATATGTTCAATCAGCAGGAATACATAAACGAGTACATCAAGGAAAAATACAAATCAGTAAAGCTTAGGATTAAAAACTCCGACTCCGTTTTGCTTAAGAAGATCTCATCTGTCGGGAACGTCAACCAATACATCCTTGATTTGATTAGAAAAGACATTTATGAGAACAGGGTTTATCACTACATAAATGACGAAATTAAGATTGATTTTGAATTGTCCAAGACAATGAGCGCTCTTGTGGAAAAAGCCGAGGAAGCCGACATCCTTGAAGATTATGGGCTGTATATGAACTATGTGCACGCCATAGATACCCGCGCAAAGAAGGAAGTCACAAACCATCTTATGAAAGAATCTATTTGGAAGATACTGTTGAGGAGGTATCAATTGTGATTCTTTTAATCGATTTTTCAAATTGTCCACTTAGTCCTAGGAACCTTCAGTATGCAGGCAGGGCAGGAGAACAAAGACTTAATAGAAGCAACAAAGAGGGTTTACGCAAAAGTCATGAAGCGTCTGCCTTGCATCGAAGCATTCATCTCTGAAATACCAAATGAATATTCCGACATTCTTATTGTTTCTGAAAACAGAAAAACATACTACCTAGAAACGTTTAAAATTAGGCTAAAAACGCTAGAGGAAGTTATTAGAGCCTGCGATTAAACTGCAGCGATTTATTTTGTCGTTTTGATTAGGCACGCCATATTACTGCATGCCTAATTTCTCATAAATATTGGTTCATCTCGTAAAACACCTAAAAAACGAGAGAAAACCTCTGAAATTTATGTTCGGCTTTAAAGCTAGAACTTTGTCGGAAAATAAGATTCATCAGAAATTTTTACTGATTGGACTAAGCAATTGAAAATCAACAATAATTTGTTCAACATATAGGTGCTACATAAGTAGTCGGTGATCCTCAGCCGCAAATGCGGGAGCATCATTACTAGGTTTAGCTCCGCCATAATGGAGCTTTTTATGAAATAGAAACTTTTCTTGAAGAAAAGGGGGTTATAGTTTTCTCAATTGTTGATCCAATTGTGCTTTTAAATCATCTAAAGACCCGCTGCCATCAATAATGATGCCAGCAACAGCTTTAGCTCTTGCACTAGGCCATCCTTTATTTAAAGCGATGGCTTTTTTAACATCTTTGCCACGCTTGGCGATTCTTTCCATTCTGATCTTTTCTGGTGTGTCAACATAGATAATAAGATCACATTCATTTTCTAGAGGGCTTTTCAAAAGAAGAGGAACATCTAAAACAATCTTTTTGTACTTGTTACTTCTAATAACATCGAACATCTCTTTATAGACGTGGAAGTGGACAATTTTTTCTAAAGCCTCTTTCTTTTCTTTGTTATCATTAACAATAGAAAGAAGAACTCCATGATTAATAACACCGTTTTCGGCTATTTTCTTTCCAAACGCCTTGGTTAATTCATCAACAACCGATGGAGTCTTATATAAATCATGAACAATCTTATCAGCGTCCAATACTTTGTATCCTTTGTCTTTCAAATACTTAGTGACGCTACTTTTACCTGCCCCAATACGTCCAGTAACACCGACGATAAAAGGATAACCTTCTCTTTGCTGGCATTTAGGGCAATAAGTCGTGCCTCTTCCTCCGACTTCGATCTTTCTCATAATCATCCCGCACTTTGGGCAAGGCTCATTCGCATGACCATAAGCAAGAAGCTGATTCTGCATTCTGCCATCCATCCCTTCTTTAGGGTGATAGCTCCTAATAGTAGAACCTCCGCACTCAATCGCATCTTCTAAAATACGTCTAGATTCAGCGATAATTCGTTCTAAGTCCTTAATTGAGACGGTATTTGCAGGGGTTTTTGGATGAATATTCGCGGCAAAAAGGACCTCATCGACATAAATATTGCCTAAGCCGCACATAATAGTCTGATCAAGAAGCGATTCTTTAATCGTGTTGCTTTTGTTTTTAAACGCTTCTTTTAATTCTTTTGCGTTTATCTCCCAAGGTTCTTTTCCAACCTTAGATAGGGGAAGTGTGGTCCTATAGTTATCTTCTGTTCTTAAATCTGTTGTGCCAAACTTTCTGACGTCATTAAAACGTAAAGCAGTTCCATCAGTGAACTGGTAGCAAAGAATATCGTGCTTATCAGGAAGTGCGTTCACGCTAGATTCAAAATACTTACCTACCATACGAAGATGAGAAACAATAACTTTGTTATTGGTCAAATGGAAAATGATATGCTTTCCAATACGCGTAGTAGGTAAGAATGTCTCTCCGATAAGAGAGTTCTTAAACTCACTAACAGGAAGAGGAATACTCTTCTCTCTATAAATAACGATATCTTTGATCGTCTTATTAGGGACGAAGGTATTTAGAATCCTAACGACAGTCTCAACTTCTGGTAATTCTGGCATAACTAATCCTTCGCGTCATACCAAGTATGACCAACGCCTTTCTCAACGGTTAATTTGACAGGAAGCTTAACTGTTTCAGTCATGATTCTTCTGATCTGTGGCTCAATGATATCGATTTCCTCATTAGGGGCGGCAAAGATAAGTTCATCGTGGATTGTAAGGACCATCTTGGTCTTATATCCCCCTTCTTTTAAGAACTTATCGACATTGACCATGGCAATCTTGATTAAATCAGCGGCAGTACCCTGGACAGGAGCGTTTAATGCGGCGCGTTTAGCCGCTTCTCTAACCATATATGAAGGGTTATTGATATCTCTAAGGTATCTCTTTCTTCCAAACATCGTGGTGACATAGCCGTTTGTCTTGCATGTCTCGATGATGCTATTTAAGTAATCCCTGATTTCAGGATATGCCATATAGAACGAACGGATGATTCCTTCAGCTTCTTTATTTGAACAGCCAATTTGCTGCGCCAAACCAAAAGCGGAAGTGCCATAAATAACCGCAAAGTTAACAGCCTTTGCTCTTCTTCTCATATGAGAATCGATTTCTTCTACGTGGAATATGCGTTTTGCGGTCTCGCTATGAATATCGCGTTCTCCAGCAAAGACATCGATATAAGCCTGGCACTTAGATAAAGCCGCTAAGATACGAAGCTCAATCTGGCCATAGTCAAAGGAAAGAAGAGAGATATTAGGGTCTTTGTAATAGAAAGCCTTCCTGATCATCTTTCCTTCTTCGTCTTTCGCACTGATATTCTGAAGGTTTGGATTTGAAGAAGATAATCTGCCAGTTGCTGTCTGAGCCTGGTTGAAATAGGTATGAATCTTCTCATCGCTCCTAATATGAGGCAATAATCCGTCAATATAAGTGGACATCAATTTCGCATATTTTCTATATTCGAGTAACTTTTCGATAATCGGATGTTCACCAAGAAGGTCATTAAGAACCTCAACGGCAGTGGAACCTTTCTTTCTATCAGGAAGCCCTAACTTCTCAAAAAGAATAAACGCGACTTGCTTAGGAGACGAAGGATTAAAAGCTTCGCCTGCTAAACGTGTTAATTCATCTTTAGCAGCATCTCTTTTAGCTGCAAACTCTTTGCCAAAGGCAAGGAGTTCTTCTTTATGAAGCGGGAATCCCTCATATTCCATAGCGCTTAAGACTTTAGAAAGAGGAAGCTCGATATTGTGATATAAATCAAGCGCGCCGACTTCGGTTAATCCTGCGGTTACTTTGCTAGATAATAGGCATGCGTAATATGCCATCTGCATTGTTAAGTATGGCTTAGAAGGATCAAGCAAGGATACTTCATCCTTTGTGTCATCAATCTCGATGCCAAAAGCGCCATAAACGAGTTTTGGATTGCTGGATGTCGAACTATCCAAAAGATAGGCCGCGATAAGAAGATCATGGCCTAAGCCATCAATCTCAATGCCTTCTTTTCTTAAGGCGTATAATGTCGCTTTTGCGTCAAATACATGCTTTTTGATGGAAGAATCCTTTAAAATGCTTAGCAATTCCGCATCCTTTTTAACATTTTCTAAGCGGATGTAATATGCCTTATCCTCTGTTCCGATAGCCAAACCATTTAAAGATGAATCGTGATAATCATCGAAATCGATATCAAGGGCTAAACCAATCTCAGAACCAATCTTCTCATCTTTGAGTGAATCGGTTTCGATATATTCGATTTCCTTCTTTTGCTCTTCGCCTTTCTTTTTAGAGACTGGGAGTCTTGAAGGGAACTGCCTTAATTCATAGGTATGGGCAAAGTCATTGACTTCCTTCCAGTCATAGCCCTGATAAACAAGGTCATCAAGCCCAAAAGGCAAAGGAGCGTCAGTCATGATTGTGGCCAATTGATAGCAGATGCGGCCTTGCTCAGCCCCAGCAAGAATCTTCTCGCCGATCTTCCCTTTCATGGTTGGGGCGGCTTCGATGATCTTATCGAAAGACCCATATTCCTGAATGAGCTTGACTGCGGTTACTTCACCAACCCCTGGGATGCCAGGAAGGTTATCTGAAGCGTCGCCTCTAAGACCTTTGTAGTCAATGATCTGAAGAGGCTTGAAACCATATTTCTCAACCATGTTATCTTCGGTAACAAGGTCCATATCGCTTAAACCTCTCTTAATAAGAGAGACGCTGATGTTCTTATCAATGAGCTGAAGGTAATCTTTGTCTGAGGTATAGACAGTGACCTTCATTCCTTTGGCGCTTGCCATCTTAGCGACGGTTCCGCAAATATCATCAGCCTCAATGCCATGCTCTTCATAGCAAAGGATATTAAGCGCTTTGCATAATTCGCGGCTGATTGGGAATTGCTTAATCAATTCAGGAGGGCAAGGTTTTCTATTTGCCTTATATTGCTCGAATTCTTGCTTTCTAAAGGTATTGCCATCCTTATCAAAGCCAACGAAGATGCTATCTCCTTCCTCAAGAGTGGATATAAGCTTCGCAAGCATATTGGAGAAAGCAAATATTGCGTTTGTAGGAATGCCGCTTTTAGTGGACAAAAGAATCGCATTAGGATCACCAAAACCGGCAGTCGCATAATACGCTCTGAATAACAATGAGTTACCGTCGATGACTTTGATATTTGCCATAAGTGCTACTCTCCTAAATTATGGACTTCTTCGACAATGAAAGAAGTTTCCCCTGAATTATCTCTTCTAGTCTCAAGTCTAGCTTTCACATATAGTGGAGCGTCTTGCTTAAGAAGAGTGAAATTATTATTGAAGACGTCATGGAAAAGAATAAACGAGGCTTCTCCAAGATCATCATATAGTTCCATGAAAGCCATCTTCTTTCCGTTTTTCGTATTGATTGCTCTAATTGATTTAACAATGCCAGCAGTCCAGAAAGAACCAGACTTACTTTGTAAGTCAGTAAGTGGAGTCAAATCCATTCTCTCAAGTTTTTCTTTATAGAAAGATAATGGTGACCCGCTGACCATGATGCCTAAGGCTTCATATTCATAGGCAAGGTTGCTTCTAATATCATCAGGCATAATAGACATCGAAGGCTTTTCAATACCGATATCGATAAGAAGCTGTTGCCCATTCTCGCCAAACATCATCTCGCTATATGACATTGCGCTTGGCGCGCTAGCGCGAAGCGACGCCCTTGAATCGCAAAGGCTATCAAAAGCACCTGCATCAATAAGCCTTACAAGAAGAGAAAGATTAAGTCCATATGGCTTTAATCTTGCTGCGAAATCGAAAATATCTGCAAAATCGCCGTTTTTTCTTCTTTCATCAAGGATCATAGACGCTAACATGCCCCCAATTCCCTTAATCGCGCTAAGAGGGAATCTGATGGTATTACCTTCGGTAACGAAGCCTTCTTCGCTTCTATTGATATCTGGCACACCTAAATGCAAATTAAGTGCTTTGACTTCGCTAAGCATATCTTTGAACTTAGTGGTTCCTGGATCCTGAGACCCAAGGATAACGCTATAGAATTCACGAGGATAATTAGTCTTCAAATACGCCATCTGGCACGTAAGGACGCCATACGAATAAGCGTGGGCTTTGTTAAAGCCGTAGTTAGCGAATCTAAATATTAAGTCAAAGACCTTATTAGCAAGCTGAAGTGACTTGCCATTAGCCAAGCAGCCACTAATGAACTGTTCTTTCTGAGCTTCAAGCTTAGCCATATCTTTTTTGGAGATGGCTCTTCTAAATAAGTCAGCCTGACCATTAGAGAATCCTGCCATGACTTTGACAATCTGCATGATCTGCTCTTGATAGACGATGATGCCATAAGTCTCTTTAAGGATAGGCTCAAGCTCGTTAGATAAATATATGACTCT
This sequence comes from Bacilli bacterium, assembly GCA_045598525.1. GTDB lineage: Bacteria > Bacillota_I > Bacilli_A > RFN20 > CAG-826 > UBA4951. The sequence continues at coordinate 22,266 of JAZLMH010000020.1, forward strand.
CTCTTGTCCATGCTTTCTTCTAGCATAGCTAGCAATGGAATCCATAGGTCCAGGTCTAAAGAGGGCAAGTAAAGCGGCAACATCCTGGAAAGATGAAGGCTGGACTAATCTAATAGCCTTCTTCATGCCCGCGGATTCAAGCTGGAATAAGCCCATAGTCTTTCCAGAGCAAATAGTGGCAATGGAAGCAGGGTCTTCATAAGGAAGAGATTGGTAATCAAGGTCAATCCCTTGAGTTTTCTTAATTAAAGCGATGACATGATCAACGATCGAAAGGTTAGTCAAACCAAGGATATCCATCTTTAGGAATCCTTGCTCTTCTAGGTAATCTTTTTCTAAGCAGGCAACAGAACCTACTGTTTCCTGGGTCATAACAGGCAAGCAGTCCTCAAGAGGCTCATCATTAACGACGATGCCCGCGGCATGTAAGCCAGCCTGACGAGGAAGCCCTTCGATCTTTGAAGCCAAAGCAACATATTCAAGGAAGTGCTTATCGCTATCGACAAGCTCCTTGAACTTAGCGCTGGTCTTATAATCCTCTCTTAAAGTCAAGCGAGGATCCATGATCGTGGAAATAACAAGCTCAATTTCGTTTTGTCTATAACCATACACTCTTCCAACATCGCGAAGTGCCTGATGGGCTTTGATGGTCTGGGTAGTCAAAACATAGCCAACATGGTCTTCGCCATATTTCTTTTGGATATATCTAACGACCAGGTCTCTTCTATCGTCTGCAAAGTCGCAGTCGATATCAGGAAGAGAAATACGTTCAGGATTAAGGAATCGCTCAAATAGAAGTCCCCATTTGATAGGGTCAACATTAACGATGCCAAGAGTATAAGAAACAAGAGATCCAGCGCCAGATCCACGTCCTGGACCAACAGAAACCTCGTGGTTCTTCGCCCATAAGACATAATCCATGACGATAAGGAAATAGTCGGCATAGCCCATCTTGATGATGACATCAAGCTCATAGGCCAAACGTTCTTTGTATTCAGGTAAAGATAACCCTTTCTTTTCTAAGCCTTCATAGGCAAGCTTAGTAAGATATTCAGGGCTTGATAAACCTAAGTCATTAGAGAAATGGAGCAAGCCTCCACGTTTCTTGATGAGTTTGAAGTCTTGTTGCATCAAGGCGATAGTGGAGGTTGCCTCGATTTCTAGTTTCGTATAGAACTTCGCATATTCTTCCTCTTTGAGGAAACACTCGTCTCCTGATTTCTGCTTGCTTTCAAGAGTGTCCTTCCTTTCGATGGCGCGGACAATCTCTAAAGCAATCGCATCCTCTTTCTTTTCATAAAGAATCTTAGGGAAAGCGACAACCTCATATGAATGAGATGAGGCAAAATTTCTTATATCCTGAGCAATTCTAGGATCACGAGGAAGATATGGCAAACCGATGTAGTGGTGCTCAAATATCTCAAGATATGACTTGATATCAAGCGCGAGTTCTTCCTTTTCCTCAAGGTATCTTCTTGTGAAAGTTCGAAGATCCATCGTGTAAACGCAGATAAGCCCCAAAGAATATTCACGGAGATAATTGAAATTAAGTTTGTTTTTCGATGCTAAAGAAGTGAGCTTAAGCAAATTGCGGTAACCTTCTTCGTTAATGACAAACAAAGAAAAGCAACCTTCGTTAATGTTAGCGTCCATACCAAAAACAGGAGTAACACCAGAAGCAGCGCAAGCGTGTTCAAAAGGCGCATATCCAGAAAGCGAGCCATCATCGGTGATGCCAACTTTCGAATACCCGTATTTCTTCGCGATCATAGGAAGATTCTTCGCAACAAGCGCGCTTTTAAGGTATGAGAAACCGCTATAGATGTGTAAAGGTACGAAGCTCATGAAACCATTATAGACTAATTTTGTTTCCCATAGGGAACCAAAGTGACCAAAAAATAATAATGTAGAAAAATGCGCATTTCGTAATTAGGCATTTTCTTTCGTTTAGATTTATAAGTTTTGTGGCCGCGATATTTAGCCAAAAAGAAAACGCTTTTAACAGCGGCCGATTATACCGAAAGATTTGCCGTTCTTTCAAGAATCGAGGCGACTTTGATGTCACACCCGCTTTTATAAGCGAAACAAATAAGAACCAAGGTCTTTCAATCAATGAACGGAGATTAAAAAATGAAAAATGAAACAATGAATTACGAAGAAATGGAAAAGAACGCCTACTGTTCTTGCAGAAACAGCATCGTAGAAGCAAGAAGAAAAGTTTACGCCGCGGTTAATTCCGCGATGGTAATGGCTTACTGGGAAATCGGCAAAACCATTTACGAAGCTTGTGGAGAAAACGATAGAGCCGCCTATGGCGAAAAGCTTCTAGACAATATTTCCAAGAAGCTGACTGCTGAATTTGGAAAAGGGTTTACTGTTGCAAACTTGAGAAATATGAGACAGTTCTATACGGTGTTTCAAAAACGCTACACACTGTGTACCGAATTGAGCTGGTCACATTACAGACTCCTCATGAGGATAGAGAATCAAGAAAGAAGAGACTTTTATGTTAAAGAATGCGTAGAAGCTGGTTGGAGTGTCCGACAACTCGAACGACAAATAAACACTCTCTATTACGACAGGCTTCTTGCAAGCAAAGACAAGAAATCGGTTGCGAAAGAAATTCAATCACTAGAGCCGAAACCTGAATACGAGACAATCGTAAAAGACCCATACGTGATGGAATTTCTTGAACTTCCAAAAAACGAAAGATTTTACGAGTCGGATTTAGAACAAGCCTTGATCGACCATCTCCAAAAGTTCCTCCTTGAACTTGGAAGAGGGTATTCTTTTGTGGCTAGACAAAAACATTTCCAAATAGATGGAGAACATTTCTATGTAGATTTGTTGTTATACAACTATATTTTGAAATGCTTCGTTATTATCGATTTAAAAACCGGGAAACTAACTCACCAAGATTTGGGGCAAATGCAAATGTATGTTAATTATTACACGAGAGAGATGATGGAGCCTGGAGATAACCCTCCTATTGGCATTGTCTTATGCACAAACAAATCAGATACAATGGTTAAATACACATTGCCATTAGATAATAATCAAATATTTGCGGCGAAATATCATTCTTATCTTCCGACCGAGGAAGAATTAAAGAAGGAATTAAAACTCGACGACTTTAAGAAAATGGAGGAGTAATGATATGGCCATCATTCGATGGCCTTTTCTTTTTTTGGCTAAAAATTGCATTTGCAATATCAAATTCAAACGATTGAAACATAACTGTGTTTAAGTGGAATCGAATTAAATTTGGAAAAAGCCAGAAATGTGGCAGATAGATATCTTTTCTTGGTTTGAGAGTGATGCCCATAAGTGATAAGATAATCTCATGAGATTTGTATCATTCAACGTCAACGGCATCCGTGCGATACTCCAAAAATCTTTCACCGAAGATTTTAAGAAATTGGACGCGGATATTTTCGTCATCGAAGAAACCAAATACACAGAGAAACCAGGCGAAGAATTCCCATTCATCCCAGAAGGATACATAACATACCAAACAACCTCCAAAGTCCGTAAAGGATATAGCGGTGTAGCAGTCTTCACCAAACAAGAACCATTAAGTGTTCACTATGGTTTGATTGACGGAAAATATGACGAAGAAGGAAGAGTCATCACCCTTGAATTCGATAACTTCTATTTCGTAGGTGCATACGTCCCTAATGCAGGAGAAGAACTCAAACGCTTAGACTTTAGAACCGAATACGAAAAAGATTTAGTGGAGTACTTCAAAGTACTTGAAGCTAAAAAACCAATCGTATACACAGGCGATCTTAATGTCGCACACAATGAAATAGATCTTAAAAACCCATCAAGCAATCACCATAACCCAGGCTTCACAGATGAAGAAAGAGGAATGTTCAATAACCTTCTTAGTCAAGGATATATTGACACATTTAGAAAACTCCATCCCGAAGAAGTCAAATACTCCTGGTGGTCATATAGATTCAACGCAAGAGCAAATAACGCAGGTTGGAGAATCGACTACTTCATCGTAAGCGAATCAATCGTGGATAAAGTCAGTAAATCAGAAATACTAAACGACATCTACGGAAGCGATCACTGCCCAGTGCTTATGGAGGCTGATTTATGAAGAAGAAAACAATAAAGAAACAAGCTCCAATAATAGAATACGACTACTTCTTTGTTAGAAACTCGAAATACGAGGACGCTCTAAAAGAAGCGGATTCACTTAAAGAGCAGGGCTGGACACTTAGGAAATGGCACTATGAAGCAACAACATGTTCATTCATTCTGACCATGCAAAGACCAAAAGGCTATGTCCCTGATCCAGAACCAAAACAAGATGAAGACAAGAAGGCTGACAAATAAGATTCAGCCTTTTCTTTTTGTCAAAAATAAAACAAATCGTCAAAAAATTAGAAATAAATAATTTTAATTATTTGCTCTCAAAACCCATTCAAAACCACCCATTATTTGAACTTCTATGTAATAGAGGTCACAAAAACATAGACTTTGAACACCAAAAAATCCAACAAAAATGCCACCAAATAAATATTTGTAATATTTTTTGAATTACTATATCATTTGTCTATATAAGCCCAAACTATGCAATAGAGGGCAATAAAAACACTTATGAAACTTAGTAAAAGAACTTTAATTATCGCGGTGGCGATAGAGGTAGTGGTTATAGTCTTCTGCCTGGTCGTCTCAATACTTGTCATGACGACGATTGATCCAAATGGAAACCAATCTGCTAATATTGCGAAGAATGGCGAAATGATTGGAACGCTTCAAAACAATCCAGTCTTGTTCGCATTAACGATTGTTCTCCCTCTGTTTATAGTATTCGTCGTTGATGGTATTTATCTCATCATGTATGCGACTCAAAGAGAATCAATGCTTAACGATCAAGAAAAAGCTGAATTGCTCGAAGAAGCAAAGAGACAAGCGAGGGAAGAAGCGTTGGCTGAGCTTAAGAAAGAAAAACAAGAATAATAACCCGAAATAAAAAATCTTACAAAGAAACCCCTTATTCATCAAATTGGATAAGGGGTTTTAAAATATTTTTTATGCTACGTCTTTGATCCGTCGATGATTATGTGCGTTACGAGCGACGCATCAAAACATTTTATGATCGCCTATTTTGTGAATGTTTCTATGCGTAAAGCATATAAAAAACCCGCCGAAGCGGGTTTAATTTAAACTACTTAATAGATAATAGATTAAGCAGCTGCTGGTGTGATACCTGCAAGATCGAAGGAAAGGTCAACAAGGTTTGCGCTGTTGATTTCTTCTTCTGGAGTAGCTGTGCCTTCACACCAAACAACGAATGTAAGTGTTTTTGCTGCGGTTTTTGTAAGGCCTTTGACAAGGAGTAAGTTGCCAGCTGTAACGGTACGATTTGCGACTGCACCAGAGGAGCTTGTTGAGCTGATGACTTTCTGGCTTGAAGCGTCAACACAGCTTGTTCCTGCGACTAATGCAGCACCTTTTCCGTCCCAACCTGTTGCTGCTGCATAATTATAGGTTTTTTCATCACTTGCTCTGTCATCGATAGTAAGACCTTTTTTAGCGGAGTCATTAGCGTATAAATAAACGAGTGTGTCACCATCGAGAACTGCCATTCTGTAGTAGTCAGAATAGTCAGGATCGGCTGTTGCTGCTGTAGCTGCTTTCTTGAAGATTGCACCTGAATTGCTTAAGTAAACGTCTAATTCGGAATTATCTGTTGCGGTATTGCTGACTGTGAGTTGGAAAGCAATTGCGACCATTTGGTTGCTATTGACTTTTGACATCCAAGCACCTGTTGCTGTTGGTTTTGTGTTTTCGACAACAAAATCAGCGCTCTCTTCACCTTCTTTGGTAACAATGTTAGAAAGCTTATAGAAATTTGCACCGTCTCTTGAAGAAACATCAGCAAGAACACCGTCTTGTGTTGGTGTGATAACAACTTCGTTATTTGTGAAGGTCTTATCGGTGGTTTTTGCGTTTGTTGTACAGTTATTTAAGACTGCGCCTTCTGTAATTCCTAAACCACCTTGTGCAGCACCAACTTTGTAGTTTGCTGATTTGATAGAAGCAGTGGTCTGTGTTGTGAACCATGCGAAGCCGGAGACTGCTGTTGCAGCTGCGGAGATGCCGAGCATTGAAGCGAGGGCAAGAATCATTGAACGTTTTTTCATTTTTGTAATTTCCTTTTCCGAGGCTATAAGCACAAAAGCCCAGCCTCTAATTGTCTGGGTTCTGATGGATTTGAACTTTAACGTCAGAGTGATAATCCGACGATCCATTATCAAGGAGAAACGGGCAAGTTTCTTTGGTCCTCGATTGGACAACATAAGTTTAGATGTGAATTTATTAGTTTGCAAGAAAATCGTAAATATTTTTAAAAAGCATCGATGAACACTAAAGAAATTTTATGTAAAAAAGAATATTAAAGACATAATGGCAATAGATTTTTAGTGAAAAAACATTTCTTTTCACGCACACACGTATTCAAATTATTAATAGAGGGACGGAAATAAGGAGAAATATTTTTAACCTCATGAACGAATTAAAAGACAGACCTATTGATCTTAATAAGCTTTATAAAGTATTAAGAGACCTTGATGATGAAATATTGAAAAAATTCGATGATCAAAACCTTTCGGATGATGAATTTTTTGCATATGGCATTAAATTCGACATTATTTCAAACACTTTGAATGTTTTGATAAATGGTTTTGTAGGGAATTTGGAATCTCCTGGAGTCGATAACAGCTGCAGATCGATAATCGAAGCTTTAGTAATACTAAAAATGTATGAAAACGGTGATATATCAGAATTACAAAAGAGAATATATAGATATAGCTACACCCTGGTAGATTACGGTAATTACGAAACCTACGCATCAAAAGCAAAGGAATTTCCACAAATGAGAAAGTTCTTTGAAGACCGAGAAAAAGCAATAAGCGCAGTAAAAGAAAGATTTAAATGCGATCAGGCCAAAATAGAAAAAGAGAAACGCAAAATAAGTAATCCTAATTTTTATCTTCAAAAGAAACTCAAAGATAATTGGGTTAATTTTAATGATTTATTGAATGATTATCCGATAGGGGAGGAGAAGACGATCGAAGCGTATGATTTCTTTTCCGTTTTTATTCACCCAAGATGCGAGATGAATGACGAAATCGAAAAAGCTCTTATGAAATTTAGAGAAATATACATAAAATATGTATATCAATTAGTGTTTCAGTTCCTTGAAAAATATGAATTATTAACAGACAACCCAAAACACCAAGGCTTTAAAGAGGATTATTCAGCAAGAAATGACTTGATTAAAAGCATATATAATTTGGAAAAAATCGATTCCCTTTTTGAAAATCTTACAGTGAAACTTTGTATTTTTAAAAATGGATCCGATATGTTTACTTGGCATCATCTAAAAAGGTTAAAACACTTATTTAAGGATATGCAGGTTTCTTTAAGCTTAGGCTTTAAGGAACATACAATAAAATGCCTAAAATCGCTTTATGAACAACAATCTATATTCTTTAAAGTCAATTCAGCAACTACACTCCAAGAATTTGAGATACTTAAAAAAGCCTTTTGGATTACGTCACGAATTCAAATCGAATCTCGTATAGAAAACATAACCGAAACAAACAAAATCGATTATAAAGAATATATAGAAGAATTATATAATTCTTACTATAAAGGAAAATATGGATTAAACTCAGCGGATGATTTATACGAAAAAATGTGTGAGAATAGCTATTTTTTCTTAACTGGAAAAAAGAAAGGCTACACAGAATTGGTATTAAAAATGATCGACCAAACACTGGTTAACGAGAACATACAAAAAGACATGAAAACCCTATATTCTTTGGCCTTAGATTTAAGCCACGCTAGCGGTTATGCGTGGAACGCCAGTCAAAACCTTATCGATACAAACTGTCACAAAGCTTTGAAATATTGTTGGACGTTGTTGCAAGAATATATTTTGAGAATAGAATGCCTGCATTATGAAAAAGGGCTTGATGCCAATCTAAAAGAAGAGAGTTCTTTCGTGTTTGACCAAATAAAAGCGGAGAATATGCAAATAGAAGTGCTACTTGGTTATTACAAAAAAGATATTGATGAATCGATGAGAAAGGGAAGTTAACGACACAAAACGGCAATGGAAAAATTCATAAATGCCAAAACAGTGAAAAATATTATTAACAAAGTTAATAAAACACAAATAATTAATATTTTTTCGAAATATGTTGATTTGCATTGTAGTCGTTCTATAATAATCCTGCATAGCAAACCCGGAGAAATTCGGCGACGCAAAGCTACAGGGCCCTTCGGGGTAGCCAGTTGCCTGGAATTCAGAAATTCCTGACCTTGTGGGCAACTTGGTTAGTGAATCTGAAGATCCAGATTCTTCTACCTATCGCCCTGGAACAAACAAGTGATTCTGATGGTAATGCGAAAGCATTGTCCCTGCGGCGTGATTGAAGAGATGCGCCGTTTTATTTTTCATCATTTTAATTCATCGAAGGGAAAGTATACCTTAATTTTAAGGTATTACTATGCCCATAGGTGTAATTGGAGGTTTGATTAAGTGAGTAATCAGGAAGCTTTAGACAACAAACAGCCAGACATCATTGCTCCACGTGAACCTGAATCATTAAAAAGGGCTCGTAGGCGTAAGATAGCAGGTCTGGTTTTAGGTATATCTACAGGCGGCCTCGCAGTCTTAATTATCATCTCTCTCCTTGGTCAGAATTATGGTAACTTCACCATCAAGCTCGAAGACAGACACTTCGACCTTGCGCTTGGCAACTCATTAACCAGTTCAAACGAAGGATCCGGCGCTGGTCTTGCTAACAGAACAAACTATATTATGGCGGATGGCTACAAAGCCGCTTCCCCAATGCAAGCAGACGACCTCCCTAGCGTTGATGAAATCGATCCTGACATTGGAGATGGAACCCTCAATCTAGCTAACCCAAAGAAAGCGGATAACGAAGGTTTCGGAACAAATTACGACTACTCATATCGTTACACATTCTACCTCAACAACACTTCACCTTACGAAGTTGCAAAAGCCAACTATTACATCAACTTCAATAGTATTATTGAACCTACAAACTTGAAGGATTCAGCTGCTCTTGAAGACATCATTCGCGTTAGAGTTTATGACTCTAAATACCTTGATGGTGCGGTGGAACATAACTGCGTTGGCACATTCGCCCGTAAAGCTAAAACTTTCAGCACAAACGGGACTAACGCAGAACCAATCACCAGCAACCCAATTCGCGAAGAGAATAAAGGATACTGCACCAACTTCCTTAACGACATCGACGATGATCCTCTTTCTCTCATCGTTATGAAGAACGAGACCGAACTTCAGCCAAAAGAAATCAGACGTTATACCGTCGTTATTTGGCTTGAAGGCAATGATGTCGATTGCGAAGGGGAAAACCCAAAAGGCGGTTCCTTAACCATGGCCATGCACTTCACCACAGAAGCTTTAACAACTTCATGGGCAGACGAAGCTAATAGCACTAACGCTCTTTTAAGCGACGTCAATAACTAGAGAAAGGCAGGTTTTTTATTACGCGCACACGTAGAACTGGAAAAAAACTCTTAGGTCGACAGGCTAGTTTCCTTTGGATGGGGCTCGCCCTTTTTTCGTTGACTTTAAGCGCGTTCGTCACATCTACAGTCGCGTGGTTTGCCGTTTCTGACTATCTCCGTGTCGAAAACATCAAAATCGAATTCGAAGGCCAGGACATCAAAATTGGCCAGAAAGACGAAAACGATGTGATCAACTGGGGAAATGAAATCACAAGCGATGAGCAAATCTACCTCGAACCTGTCTCAAGCATGTTCCAAGATAACAGCGTCTCTAACTACCACCAAAAACTAAACCCAACATTCGCAAATCCATACCCTCAGGCCGATGGAAATAACGGAAATACCGGAGTCGCATCAAAAGGTTTCCACCAGATGGAAGTTTTCCTTAAATGCGAAGTCGGCACATATCTCTATCTCGATGAGTCAACAAGCATCAAAGCTAACGAGAATATGAACCGCATCATCGCCGGGGAAACAGGCAAACCATTAGAAGAACTCAACAACGTCGGAAACGCGATGAGAGTCAGCTTCTATAGCGAACAATCAAGCATTGTCTATGAGCCAAATGTCAAAGAATCCAGCCATACAAAACTCGGCGGATTGCTTGATGTTCAGCCTTGGGATGGATATTACGATTACAATTCTTCTTCTATGGAAGAATTGCTTCATGGGGAATATAATGATAATGCTGTTCTTTACTATGATGATCCAGTGAATTATGACATGAGTCATCCTGAAACAGATTCACTTAAGGATGGTTTCAAAGGAAAAACCAAAGCCGGAGTTAAGCATTTAGACATCGAAAAGTCAGAAAAACTCGGCGGTTTGCACATCAAAGAAGAAGAAACATACACCCTTGAAGACCTTAGCGTAGGAGGAACCGAAATCCTCTATCTCTACCCAGGTGTCGAAACCCGTTTAGTGGTCACGTTCTATCTCGAAGGATGGGATCTTGACTGCAGCAGTGAATTAATCGATTCAGCATTCACCGCAGACATCAACTTCATAGGTCTTCAGAAACCAAAGCACTAGTAAAGAAAGAAAGGAGCCAAAGATAATATGGAAAGTTATTTCTTTTATCTTCGCGAAATGATCGTCAGGGTCTTCGCAAACATCGGAAAATTCTTTGAAATGACCTTCGCAAGACCATGGTCAGCAGTCCCAGAAGAATTCCAGGAATACGGAGAGATTTTCAACAACTACTCAGGAGGATTCGGATTCTGGGGATGGCTGATGTTCGTAATATTCGCAATTCTTTTTATCGCCGCTATAGGCGCACTTGGTTTACTTATCTATTGGCTCATCACTAAGTACATCAAGTTCTACAAAATTGAAATCGACAAAGAAAGACTTAGAGAAGAAGTCCAAAACCTTCAGATCGAGTTATATAACGCAACACAAGAAAAGAACAGAATCCTTGGCCTTCAGCTTGATTCATTAGGCCTTGGAGGAGATAACTCAATGAATATCAATGGCCAAGGCGGCCAAGCCATCAAAGGCGCAGCAGGCGCTGGTGGCGCTGAAGGAGAAAACGAAGAAGGAGAAGGCGAAGGAAAAGAATCCGACGTCCGTTTCCCTCGTCTTATTTCAGTCGATGAGAAATACGCAAACATCTCAACAGCAGTGGAACTTCCACCAGATGCAGCAAACATCACCTTACAGGAAATCGTCGAAAGATTCAGAAACTACGCCGCTTCTCAGTTAAAACTCTATTACACAATCCCATCCATGCGTGCGTTCTTCGCTTCCATGGGTACTGGTAAGATCATCATTCTCGAAGGTATTTCAGGTACAGGTAAAACATCCTTGCCATACGCAATGGGCAAATTCTTCCAAAACGGATGCACGATCTGCTCAGTCCAGCCATCCTGGAGAGACCGTTCAGAACTCTTAGGCTTCTATAACGACTTCACCAAAAAATTCACCGAAACTGAATTCTTACGCTCAATCTACGAAGCAACATTCCGTGAGGACTGTAACTTAATCGTCCTCGACGAAATGAACATCGCTCGTATCGAGTACTATTTCGCAGAATTCCTTTCCATCATGGAAATGCCTAACCCATCCGCATGGAACATCGACCTTATCTCTTCACCTCAGGGAGATGACCCAACCCACCTCCATGACGGCAAGCTCTTGATCCCTCAAAACGTCTGGTTCATCGGTACTGCTAATAACGATGACTCAACATTCACCATCACCGATAAGGTTTATGACCGTGCCATGTCACTCTTCTTCGATAACAAGGGTATCGCTTTCGAAGCACCTTTCACCGAAGGACTCCCATTACCTTATGACTACCTCAATAAGCTCTTCAAAGACGCAGCTTCTAACTACCCAATCAGCAGCAAGACTCTTGAGAAGTTCACAGAACTTGATGACTTTGTCATCTCTCACTTCAAGCTCGCGTTTGGTAACCGTATCTTAAAGCAGCTTAACGCATTCGTCCCTTGCTATGTCGCAACAGGTGGCACAGAGCTCGAAGGCGTCGACTATATCTTCGCTACAAAGATTCTTAAGAAATTCGAATCCCTTAACATCGCTCACTTACGTGACGATCTTATCGAACTCGATTCCAAACTCACAAAACTCTTTGGCAAAACCGAATTCCAGATGTCAAAGAAGAAAATCGCTGGCTTCCTTAAGAATGTTGGCTAATCAAACACAAACTAATTCAAGCAATGGCTAAAAAACAAATCGCATCATTAAAATCAGTCCACAAGGCTTTTCAGACAAAGATGGATTCCCTCATTGGGGGAAACCAATCTTTTAATGCGTTTGTTGAAGAGATCAAGGAACATGGCGAAAACACCGTCTTCCAGCGTTCCCGTCTTGAAAACAAGACATATGATGACAAATGGGTCCATGAGCTTGAAGTAGGCTTTGACGCCATTGACCGCATCATCGCCCACCCTCGTACATTCATCAAAGAGACACAAGACCTCGTTTTAGCAGGCCAGGCCAAGCGTATTAACTCAACCTCAATCCGCCACCTTGCCTCCCATACCCGTTATATCCACGGTTTCAACAAAGAAGGTCAGATCGTCCCAGAACGCATTCTTTCCATCGGTTCCGATGTCGATGTCCAGATCTATGAAAACCGCGTTCTCATGTCTCTTATCCAAAGACTCACATTCTTCGTCGCAAAACGTATGCAGTTCATCTCCGATAAAGGTGAAACACGTAACTCAGACGTCCTTTTCATGCATTCAAAGACTGAAATCGACGGAGTCCGCTACGAAGTAGATAACCGCGTCAAAATCTCCGTCGAATCAGACGATAAAGGCGAATACGAGAAGAACATGAAGCTCCTTGAGACAATCAAGAACCTCAATGACCGTGTCAACTTCTATATCAAATCACCATTCATGCAGGATATGGCAGGGGCAAAATCCGTCCACTCGCCAATCGCCATGACTAACCTTCTTTTAAAGAACCCTGACTACCATAAAGTCGCCGTCCTTTGGAAATTCATCGATTCCTATACAAAACTTGGTATCACATTCGATATCGAAGAAAAGAAAGGCGTCTTCGATGAAGCATACTTTAATGAAATCTATGGCTTAACCGCCGCATCATTAGCAACGTTACACACTAACCTCGTTGAGAATAGATACCTCGCCTTAAAAGAGAAAGACGAAGAAACACCTCTTCCAATCACCAAACGTTTCGAACCAAAGGTCATGCTTAACCTTGAAGATGAGGTTTTCTTAACCCATAAGTTCAGATACGACCAATTCCCGGAATTCGATGATGTTCTCTTTGATCCAGAAAGAGATGAAGAAGAGCAGGATTTCGCTCTCACACCAGACGAGATCAAGAAATTCAAAGAATCTGATGACGAATACCATACACAGCAATTGATCCACGCTAAAGAACTCCGTGAACAAGCTGAAGAAGAAAGAAACGCTCTTGACCATGAAGCCATGATCAAAGAAATGGAAAGACGTCGTGAGGAAGAAAGAAGAATCCAAGCAGAGCACGAAGCAGAAGAAGCCAAGCGCCTTGAGGAAGAAAGAAAGAACCTCAAAGAACTCGAAGAGAAGATCAGAATCGACGCCGAAATCAGACTCGAACGTGAAAATGAACTCCTCCGCCAGGCTAGAGAAAGAATCATCAAAGCCGCTCATGATGACGCTCCAATCGATGAGAAAATCGCCGACAAACTTAATTCAGAAATTAGAGAACACTCTAACGATTATTTGTCAACCGACTTCAATTATTTTGCCGACGCATATACCGCTAACGAAAACGATGAGCTCCGCCGCGTAAGACGTGAACTTCGTGAAAGAGATGCGAGAATTGCTAGACTTGAAGCCGTTATTGGCGCTGACGCAGGAAAAGGCGATGCTAAGAAATCCAGCGGCGTAAAATACATGCCAAAAGTCCTTAAAGTCGCTGGAACGACATCGTCAACCAAAAAGGCCGCCTTTGGCAAATCAAGTAGAAAAGTTCTTCCTGTTGCTAAATCCGGAACAAGTAAAAAAGGCGGGCTCTTCGTCAAAGTCAAAAAATAACTAAACCATGGAAGAAAAGAAGAAGAAAAAGAAAATAGGAACGATTATCGTCGATTCTATCCTTGGCGTGCTCATAGCCCTTGTTCTTGGCTTACAAATCGACATGATGATAACCAAGAAAGATAACTATGATGTCCCATCGCTTTTTGGTTATTCCTTCATGCAGGTCTTAACAGATTCCATGGAAGGAAACGCTCCTGACGCCTTTGACGCAGGGGAAGGCATCATCATCCAAAAGAAACAAATCGAGGACGTCAAACCAGGAGATGTCATAACTTTCTTCAGCGAAAGCATCCATTTCTGCGTTTCTCACCGCGTCCAGGAAATCACATATTCACCAAAATCCGCCACAGAAAACGGCTCATTTATCGTTTCAGCCAACCAAGAGTATTCTTTAAACAACGTTGACTGGATTAAAGGAGGGGAACTCGTCTCGCTTGAGGCAGGAAAATCTTTTTCAACACGCGCGATTGCGCCTATAGGTAAAGAACCTGAGCCAGCCGTATCTCATGAAATCCCTAAGTACACCCCAGAAGGAAAGACGATGTTCTATACATGCGGCGATAACCTCCAAGCAGAGTGGTATGTCGAGCATACAGGCCACGGAGTCGCATCCAATTACCGCGATAACGTTGATAGCGTCTATTACGTAGGAACCGTCATATCCCATAACAAATTCCTTGGAGCGGCCTTAGGAACCGTCCAAAGCGCTTGGTTCATCCCAGTTGTCATCATGCTTCCGATCCTTATCATCGCCGCAATGTCAGTAGTGGACTTCGTCAAAGCCATGAAAGAAGAAAACGCCAAAGAGAAAGCGGCATACGAGAAAGCCCTTGCTGAATCAGGCGTCGACACTAGCGATGAGAAAGCGGTAATGATCTTCAAAGAGAAATACCAATACAAGCTCGATATGCAAAGAGAACTAGAAGAAATCAAGAAAGAGCAAAAAGAGATATATCTAAAAGAACTTAAGAAAGCTCAGGAAGAGCTAAAGAAAGACAAAGAATTCGAGAGAATCAAAGAAGAAGAGAAAAGAAGAATTCTCGAAGAGATGAAAAAAGAAGAGGAGGCAAAGAAATAATGAAACGTTTATTCACATTGTTCGCATATCGCCTTCCTTACCGTGCCCATAAGAGAAATCTCTATATACTCTATGGCATCCTTTTAGCGGTCGTCTCATTTACCGCGCTATTTATCATCCTAGCAGCAGGAAACGAAGATCCTCATGGCCTTGCGGTCACAGCCTTCGTATTCTTCGCTCTTACCGTAGTTTCTATCGTCGCAGTCATCATATACCTACGAATCGTCGCAGCCGCTAAAGCGGACTATGAGATGATCAAGGAATATTTCGCTGAGGAAACCTACATTTATAACGAAGCCCTCATAAGAGGCATGACAAACCGCGCTTTAAGAGATAGAAACGCCAAAGTCTTAGTGGCCGTCCTTGTTGTTAGAGGCATCTCAAACATCAGAAACACCTTCGGTCAGCAAGGCATCAAAATCATTAACACATCGCTTAAGAACTCAATCAGAGAAACCGTAGAGATCAATGACACCTACGCTTTCGGCTTCTCACCAATCAAAGGCTTCATCGTCTATAAGAGAACCAATGACACCGACACATTCGTCGAAGAAATCCATGCGATCTGCGACAAGCTCAACAAACAGCTTGAAGCAACCGGAACCCTTCCTGATGTCGCTGTTCTTACCGGCATCGCAATAGGGGAAAACGGCACCAACTACGACGAATTATTTGAGAAAGCCTCAATCGCCTCAACTTATAACTTAAGCACCCGTGTCGTCAGCGACACCATCATCTATAACGATGAGCTTATGACTGATAACGAAGGCGAAAGAGTTCTTTCCACAGAACTTGGTAACGCTATCAACGAAGAACAGCTTCAAGTCTATTACCAACCAAAATTCGACCTTAAGACCAACAAATTCTATGGTGCGGAAGCCTTAATTCGTTGGAACCACCCATCCCGTGGTCTTCTACCTCCTTCGCTTTTCATTCCATTCGCAGAACAATCAAACCGTATCATCGACATCGATATGTATGTCTTCGAACACGTTTGCCGCGATATCGTCAAATGGAGAAACGAAGGAAAACGAATCCTTGTCATCTCGATCAACCTTTCAAGAAAAACAGCCTTAGACCCTCATATTCTCACCTTCTATAAAGACACCATGGAAAGATATGACATCAATCCAAAATGGATCGATATCGAGTTAACAGAATCCATGGCAGCCCAGGATTCCCTCTTTGTCTCATCCATCATCCGTAAAGTCAAAGCGATGAACATGGATACTTCAATCGATGACTTTGGCACAGGATATTCATCATTCTCATCCTTAAAGAAGATTCCTTTCGATACCTTAAAGATCGATAAATCATTCATGGACGAAGTCGAGCTTGATAAAAAGAGCCGCGATCTTGTCCGCTGCATCAATGACATCGGCCATTCCCTTGGCATGAAAACCCTTGCGGAAGGCATTGAAACAGAATCCCAAGTCGCGATTTCTAAGGAGCTTGGAATCGATGGCATCCAGGGTTACTACTTCAGTAGGCCATTAAGCGAATTCGAATATCAAAGATTCTTAGCCAATAACGAATTCGAGCATAATACCAAAAAGGAGGTAAAAGCATAATATGATCGCAATCATCGGCGTCACACCAGACGACATCCTTTACTTCCAAGCCAAAATGGAACAACTCAAGGAAGAAACCCTTCCTGGAGGATACAAAATCTATAAAGGCAAGATCTTCCGTGAAGACTGTGTCTTAACCTCAACAGGCCCATCTTTAGTCAATGCCGGGGTCATCACCGCCCTCATCTTAGAGAAATATGAACCATACATGGTCTTTAACGTCGGAGCCATCTATTCATTTAATGACCAGCTCCGTCAAGGCGACCTCTTTATCGCCGACCGTTATTATTTCGCAGAAGTGGACTTCACCGACAACAAAGAAGGGGTATATGGCCAAATCCCAGGCTGCGACCCATTCTACGTCGCTGACCACTCACTTAACGAGAAAGCGGAAAAGAACGCTTACCTTATGACTACCAGATACGTTCAGCGCGGCTTCCTTTTAAGCGGCTCCGCTTTCCATTATTCACCAAAAGCCATAAGTAACGTCGTCCAATCCCATTACATCATCCAAGAAGAAAACATGCGCGCTTATGACAATACCAGCGCGGCAATCGCTCTTATCTGCCATAACAACAACGTCGCTCTTTTAACCATCAAAGCAGTCGCGATGCAAATGGGAAAAGAAAGAGAGAAATATAATTACATCCGCGCTTCTCTTGAGATGATGCCTACCATTGGCAAAATCATCACCCGAATCCTCGTCTCACGCACTGAGGAAATCATGAACTAAAGGAGAGGAAGTTATGAAGAAAGAAAACAAAAACAAATTCCTGAACTTCAATAGAGAATTCCTCGTCGTCGTAATTAGCCAAATCGTCTTGGTCATTACCGCTTTAGTGGGTCTTCCTATTGCCATCCATTATAACATCAAGACATTAGCGATCATCAGCACCTCTTTGATCGCGCTCTCCCTTCTCTTAACCATCGTCTTCCTTATCATCACTGCCAGGAAGTACATCAAAGACGCCAAATCATTCAATGACGACTTAGGCGATCAAATCAAAGCCTTCAAATACGGCACATTCCGCAACATCGCCGAGAAACAATACCATAAAACCTTCCCTAATCTCGCTAACATCCAAAAGCAGATGAATGAGGCAATCGCCCATTACACAAACTACGAACTCGTCTTCGTTGGAAAACCTAGCGACTATAAAGTCGAGAAAGACATCAAAGAAGGCGTCGTATATAGCGAAGAAGAATTCAGAAGAGAACTCTTCACCGAAGTCCAGAATAACTGCTCATATAGAAGTGCCGTCCTCTTCATCAAGCTTCTTGGCTCGAAAAACATCGAAGAAAAAGATCTTAACCAGCTGATCGAGAAAGCTAGAGCCTCATTCCCTGGCGCAATGATTGGCAAATTCGCCGAAGACACAATCGCCCTTTATATCTTTAGCGTAGAATCCTGCTTAGGCTTAGAGGTCGTATGCGAGAAATTCGTCACAAACTTCAATATCCTTCAGATCAACCCTCTCACAGGCCATGAACGTCTTGTTTACGCTAAGGTCGGCGGTGTCATCTACCCATATTGCTCATTTAATTCCATCGTCGATGAGGCTTTAAACGCCCTTAACGCAGAAGGGGAAGTCAATATCTCCTATGGCATCAAAGACGTCTATTTCCCACGCAGAGTCTTAACAGAATCATCAAAACGCATCTTATTCTTAGCAAACTTCGAGAAATACGAAGCAGACATCAGACACGCTAAAGATTATGCTTCGGAAATCGAAGCCCTTAAAGCCGCCCTCCAGTGGCTTGCCAATACCTCAGGCTTCGAAGTCTGCGGCGTCTATGAATATGGCTCAGCAACAGATGACTATCGCCTCTTATTCGAGAAGACCCGTTTTGAGAATGAAGTCGGTTTCTCTCGTTTCGGAAACATCCTCCCATCAAGCATGGTCAAGCCATTTATCGATGAGGCAAAGAAAGACTCGATGTTCGTTGGAAACGCATCGGATGAGCTTCCTAAAGGCTTAAGCGAGCCAATCTTATCTCTTGGCATGGAAGGCTTCTATTTTGCTTCCCTTGATGGAAGCGGCAATGACTATGGCTTCATCTACATGCTTTCTAAGAATAGGCATATCTCAACAAGCATCAACACAAAAGAAGACCTTGTCACCGCAGTCAGCTTCATCTCTAACTTCTTAGTCTCAAGCGTTCTTGCCCATAGAAACTCCTCAATCAACGAGCTTCTTAATAACTTAACAAGCAGAACCAACCGCTACCTTTATAGCGTTGACCGCCCAACCCATAAAATCACTTATTTAAGCGATAACATGAAACACGCCTTCCCAGAAGCAAAGATCGGCGATGTCTGCTATAAGGCTCTCCGCGGCTCCCACGATAAACCATGCAGTCGCTGTCCTTTAATCGCCGGTTCAGATAGACGTGTCATCAGCGCAATCGGTCCAGCCGAATCCCAGTTATCAATCCTCCAGCACCGTGGAGCGAATAACGATGAATCAACAATCATGATCGAACAAGCAGGTGTGACAGGGGTCGTCGCAGGAAGCCATCTCGTCGATGATAACCTCCTCATCCGTAACTCACAGGCTCTTTCAATCGAAGTTAACCGTGAGCTTAAGGCTAAAACAAACCGCGGCTACGTCGTCGCTATTAGAATGATTGACCACGATGTCGCTCTCCGCACCCTTCCAGGCAGTGACGCCAACTCCCTTATGGCAAGCGTCGTCGCTAATTTCCAAGACGCAGGCTATGCCGATCTCCTTTACCGTTATGACACATATTCCGTCGTCTTCTTGCTTAAAGGCTACACAAAGCTCAAGATGATGGACTTCGTCGAAGAAGCAGCAGAGATCCTCTCTCACCCAATCGAGGTCAGAGACGTTAGATTTGGCCCTCAGTACGCTTATAGCGCGATTGCTTACCCTGCAGAAGTCGTCACGACAAAGCAGCTTCTCCAGACCATCAAAGATGAGCTCGAAAGAAGTGAGAAGACCTTCGGTCCAGGCTATGTCACCGAAGTCAGCAACCGCCACCCAAGAAAAGCTCTCCGTTCCGAGTACATCAGCGATATCCTCACAACCACCCTCGATGCAGACGCTCTTCCAGTCGTCACCCAGCCAATTGTCGATGGTGGCACATTCAAGCCTATCTCAGGAAACATCCGTTCTGCGCTATACGGCAGGGATAGACAGCAAATCGCACCTCGTGAATTCATTCCTATCGCCGTTAAAGAAGGCATGGTTTCGAAAGTCGACTTAGCGGCTCTTTCCATGATGGCCCAGCTCTTCACCAACTATGGTTATAAGATCTTCCAAAACGTCGGCATCAAGTCTCTTGCCATGTATCTTTCCACAGATTCCTTAAGCGATGAGGCTTTCCCTGCCAAAGTTAAGGAAATCCTTAGCTCAAAGAAGATTCCTTCAGGCTATATGCATCTTGAAATCAACGCCCCATATTTCGTTGACTATGAAAACGAAGTAAGACGCTTCATCGATGAGCTTAGACCAGCAGGCGTCGTCTTCGAATGTGTCGACTATTCACCAGAAAAGGTGCCTCTTGATATCGTCAAAGGATTCGGTGTCAAGATCATCAAGACCGAACGTTCATTAATCTGGAATGCCGCATCAAACGAAAACGAGCTTGGAAACTTCTCTAGATTCCTCGATGCCGCAAATAGAAACGACCTTGACGTCTATGTCACCGGTATTGAAAGCGAAGAGCAGCGTGACCTTGCTTCGTCTCTAGGCGCCAAGGCTCTTGAAGGTTACTTATTCGGTAAGCCAATGTCAGAAGAAGAATTCATCAAAGCTCTTAACTACAACACCAAGTAAAAAAGGGAAACAAAAAGGTCCGACATAATTCGGACCTTTTAATTTTGCTAATTAGATATCAGCTTCGCTAGCGGCTTCAAGGATGCCATAGTAGCAAGGCTTCTTTGAATAGTCGTTATTGAAGAGAAGTGGATATTGGTTAGATTTCCAAGAAGTGTTATCTGTTAATCCCCAAACGATGAAGGCATTGAATTCGGTTAAGCCTTTAGCGTTATTCTCAAGCATCTTCTTGGTTAGGTTCTTATACGCTTCTTTTTGCTGCTTGAGGCTATTTTCATTGTTGCTGTTGATTGTGATATCAAGTTCGGTTAACTGACACTTCAAGCCTTTTTCCTTAATCATCTTCGCATCGGTGATGATGTTTTCCATGTTAGCGTTGCTATCAAGGTGACCTTGGATTCCAATGCCATCGATAAGACCTTCATCAATCGCCTTATTAAGAACGTTATTTAAGGCAAATGAGCAGTTGCTTGTCTGATAATCGAAGGAGAAGTCATTGTAATAGAGCTCCTGATCTTCGGCTTTATATTCATGAGCGTACTTGAATGCGTAATAGACGAAATCATCGCCAACAGTCGTGTACCAGTTGTTGTTCGTGTTTCTGATATGGCCATTTTCGACAGCTTCGTTAGCAACGTCAACAGCATAGACAAGGCCTGGCCATCTGTCATTGATGGTCTCAAGAGTGGTGCGGATATATTTCTCCATTCTTCTAAGCATCAAATCTCTATCTGCCTTCTGGCCATTTGCCGTGTAGTCTTTCGTGAAGAACCAAGCAGGGGTCTGAGAATACCAGACGAAGGTGTGGTGTCTAACACCAATATGGTTTGCTTCAGCCCAGTCATAGATCTTCTCGAAAGGTTTAGTGGTGATGGCAACGCCAGCTGAATCTTCGCTTAATAAAGCCTGGCAAGCGCTTTGATCGAGGATTTGCTCAGGTTTTCCTTCGTTTTCAGCGGTGATTGAGTTGAAGTTATCGACCGTGAGTTTTCTAAATTCGCTGTTTCTGATCTGACTTCCAGACATGCATGTGCCCATCTTGAAGTGGTCTTCATATGTTTGCCAGAGGCTTTCTTCATTTGCCTCATAACCAGTTTTGACGGTTTCTTCGCCAAGAGTGATATTGATATCGTCCACATAGAGCTTAGCGGCTAAAGTGGAGTTAGCTAAGGTGTAGTTGAGTCTGATTGAGCCAAGCATGTCTAATGTGTCATAGCTAAGCATGGTTCTGACCCATTTGCCTTCCATATCGGAATCAACTGTGATCGTGTCTCCTGAAACGGATGAGCTTCTGGAATTTGCAGGCATAGCCTCAAGCTTAAGAGTCTTGATGTTATGGTCTTCAGGAAGATAGAAGTATAAGGAGATGATGTCACCATTCTTCGCATCCAATTCCTGGAAATATTGTTCTTCGACTTCGTTTGTGGCTAAATAGCCATTTGATGTAAGGTTACACTCTAACGCGCAGCTATCGCCATTTCCTGTCTCGGTTGTGATCTCGACTCTGCCCGCTCTATTAGCAACGCCCATAGGGGCTTTATCGAAATCTGCTCTTCCGCACCATTCCCTGACTGTATCGCCAATCTCAAGAGGTCCAGATTCTTCTTCCTCGATGATTGGTTGGCTTTTAACAGGTTTCGAGCCACATCCCGCTAATGCGGATAATGCCAAAACAGATAAGCCAGCCATTAAAAACGACTTCTTTTTATTCATAAAACAAACCTTCCTTTGTTAAATACATTCTACAAATGTAATTTAAAGAATAAAAGGCTAATCTTTTTTCATCATTAAAACCATCAAAAAACGGCTAAAAACCATTAGGAAAATAGAAACTTTCAAAAAATCTCAAAAATATAGCATTTTCCTATTGTTATCTAAAATTCTTAAACGTATAATAACACTCGCTCAATAGAGCAGTCGTGGGTCCTTAGTTAAATGGGATAACGTTAGCTTTGCAAGCTTAAGTTGAGAGTTCGATTCTCTCAGGATCCACCAATCTAATGGCTGAGTAGCCCAGTTGGTTAGAGCAATCGGCTCATACCCGATATGTCGAGGGTTCG
>JAZLMH010000021.1:0-17023 GCA_045598525.1 Bacilli bacterium
TTGGTAATTGACTGGTGTTGTGCCAAGCATGCCGACGTTCTTTAAGCAGTTCATGTGCTGGATGTAAGCGTCGCCAAAGGACATATAGAATCTGATTCTTTGGATTTCTGGGAACCATCTTGCGATTGATTCAATTTCTTCGTGGTGAAGGAGGTACATGTTCTTGTCACCGACTTCGTCGAAGTTATATGGGTGCATGATGGACATTGGTTTTACTGCGTGCCATTGCCCGTCTTCGTAATATGTTGCGATGCCTGAGACTTCTCTTAAGTTGATTTCAGGGTTGAAGTTGGTTGCAAATGGGTAACCATGGTCACCACCGTTGCAGTCAAGGATATCTAATGTATTGATCTTGTCAAAATAGTGTTTCTTTGCGTATGCGACATATGCTTGGGTTACGCCTGGGTCAAAGCCACAGCCAAGGAGAGCGATTTTGCCGATCTTCTCAAATTTTTCGCGGTATTCCCACTGATATGAATAATCGAAATATGCGTAGAATCCTTTTTCTTTGCATCTTTTCTCGTATCTTTCTCTCCAGACAGGTTCATCGACATCTTCTGGTTCGTATTCAGCTGTATCAAGATAATGGATTTTGCATTCTAAGCAAGCGTCCATGATTGTTAAGTTATGGAAAGGCATGCCTAAATGCATGATCATGTCCGCACCAAATGATTTGATGAGTTCGACCACTGCTTTGGTGTCGCCTGCATCGATTTGGCATGTGTGGATTTTTGTTTTGGTTGTTGGCTGAAGTTTAGCGGCCAATGCGTCGCATTTTGATTTTGTTCTTGATGCGATCATGATCTCCTCAAAGACCTCTGGGTGTTGACAGCATTTTGTGATGCCGACAGTGGCTACGCCTCCGCAGCCGATGATAATGACTTTACTCATTTTCATTCTCTCCTTCTTTTAAGAAAAAATACATAGTCGCACCGAGCAACTATGTATCACTTTCTAGATTAAGGGGCGTTTAACCAGTAATCCTTTTAGAGTCTATATAGTAAACATACTTTTACTACTCTTATTGATTGTTTCACAAGTTGCACTAGGTGCATTTCATGGTTGTTAGAAGTAACCAACTTATAAATTTGCCCAAAGCCTCTACTTTGGAATCAATATAACAGTAAACCGTTTCCGGTTCGTATATCTAAAAGCTCTAAAAGAAATCTTTTAAACACGCAAATATTAGAAAAGAAATACCCCTAAGTCAATAATAAAAATTGTTATTTTTCCGTATCAAGTTTTTTATGTGTTTTTTGTGAGAGTTTTTTGCTTATTTTTTATTGTCAAAAAGTGCTTATTTTTTGAGTCCTCATCAATTTTTTTCTATGGCTTTTTGTTTTTGATTTTCTTCTGTTTTCCTTATGCAAAAAATAGTGTTTTTGTGATTTGTTTAAGAAAAAGTAAAAAGCAATATTTTTGAACTGTGTTTACTTGGCTTTATAACTAAAAACACCACCCCATAAAAGGATGGCGTTTCTTAACTGTATTTTATGTTTAATTGTTGGATGATTTTCATCATCTCGGCAGGTGTAACAATATAATCGCGAATAGGATAATGCTTAAGGTTTCCTGTTACTAAATACGCATTGCTATCTTGCTTTTTGAGTGTCAGCAATTTCACCATTAATCTCATCGAGCGTCATCTCAGGAACAACGGATGCTTGGGCTCTAAGCTGATCAAAAGCAGACAAGGCTTCCGCTCTTGTAATTGTGTTCTCTGGAATAACGGCAGGGAAAGGTAAACCTTTAGACGCCTTGCTTCTAACTAGAAACATGCGTAATGCCGTGGTTAAATCCATTCCAAGCGACTCGTAGATTGCTGAAACTTCTTCTTTCAATAATTTATCAGCTCTAAATTGAATGAGAGTTTGTTCTGCCATATCTATACCTCCTAAGTGCATCTACATACATATGCATTATTATTGCATGTATTTTGTATGCGTTTGTAAATTATCTAGTTTCAAATATGAAAAGCTATTATCTATAGATAATTACGCTTAAGGCGTTGATGCTTTTGTGTCGAGCAGTTCTCTCGCTCTTTGATTAATGTATGTGCATTTTGGCGTACACTAGTTATTTTTCAGGACTATATAGTGTTGCTCGTAAGTTTGTTTTTAACGCAAGAAGAAGTCTTCCCCAGGAATGAATGATGGTTCTTCGTCGAGGAGGAAAGCCTCATCCTCTTTTCCTTCGATATGAAGTTCTGGTGCGCTCATGACTTTGACATCGTTATTGATGTGCCTAATGATCTCTGCGTGATATTCACTTCCGTCATGGAGGATTGTCCCATCAAGAGCGATTACGACGATTGAGCCGACTTTAACGCCTTTAAGGCTAGTGACTGTTTCGTATTCTTTATCGCCACATTCGAGTTTGATGATTAAAGCTTTCTCATCCAAAGGATGCTCTTTGGTTTTTGTTACTTTAGCGACTCTATATCCAGAATCAGTAACTGGAGGGAGAGGCTCTAAGCCTTCTTTTGTAAGGATGTGGTTGACCACCCCAATGAGTCTTTCGTCAGGGACAAACATCACTCCATTTGCCTTGATTTTCATGACTTCTCCAATGTGGAGGATGTTGATGCCGATTAGCGAATTATTTTCATCGTATATGCAGACAACATCACCATAAGTCTTATGACTTGCGGCATTGGCCTCTGGGTTGATCAAAATAACAAGGACGTCTTTTAATGCGGAGTGGTTATAGAAAAGTCTATACATCTGCTTTCCCCTTATTTTCTATAGATCAAGCGATGTATTGGCTTTCCTTCGCTTCTGAAATTTCTTTCATATTCGCTCATGGCGTCATTTTCTTCATCAAAGATGTAATTATCTTCATCGACGATGTTGGTGAAGGCGGTTCCTACCACTTCTTCTTTGGTGAATTCATAAAGACCTGGGTTATCTGTCTTTTGACGGAGTTCCCCACCCTTTTCTAGGAGTGTGAGATAGAGTTCTAAGCGTGGCTTAGCGGTTAATCTTCTCTTTGAGTGTCTCTTCTTTGGCCAAGGGTCACTGAAATTAAGATAGATGACTTTGAAGGCTTCATGAGGAAGTTCTGGTTCAACTTTATCAAAGTCTTCATAGATGATTTTGACATTTGTGAGTTCTTTTTCGACAATCTTCTTAGCAAGTGTGCCAAGCGAAGAAACGTCTCTTTCGACGGCGATGTAATGGTTAGAAGGATTGCGTTCTGCAAGGGAAATTATGAAATCTCCTTTGCCTGAGCCGATTTCTAAATATAATGGGGCGCTTTCAAAGAAACTCTTATCCTCGAAAGGGATGGTAAGAGTTATCTCTGGATGTGCATCTATAAAGGGCTCTGCCCATTTCTTAAAACGTGATCTCACTTTTTTAATGTTCCAAGCGCGTAGATTGCTCTAGCGTAAATTGCGATGTCTTTGATGAAGTCTTCGACGTAGATGTATTCATCTGGAGAATGCATGTTGCCTGGGTGCTTCTTTGATTCAGCGCCGAAAGCGATGGTATTAGGACATTCTTTAGCGTATGTTCCTCCACCGATTGCAAGAGGCTTAGCGAAGAAGTCTTTCATGCCCCAGTGATATGCTTTCATGAGAGTGGTGACTAGAGGTGATTTCTTATCAAAGATAAGCATCTTGCTCTCACCCTTTTGGACTGCTTCGAATCCTGTTGCTTTCTTTAAAGCCTCAACGTATTCTTCAGGCTTTGCTTCTTCGCCATATCTAAAGTCGAGGGTGACTTTAAGGGTTTTGCCATCATATTTGACGATGCCAAAGTTATATGTTGTGTCACCGAGTTCTTTAGAGTGGTTATAGCCACCGAATGATTTGCCGTTTACATCAGACATAGCGGCTGCGATCTTCTTTAATTCTTCGAGCTTATAGAATTCGCCGATTGTCTCGAATGCGATCTTCATAGCATTGACGCCAAGTTCTGGGGTTGAGCCATGAGCGGTTTTGCCAGTGAAGCGAACCATTAAGAGAACTGGGGTTGCTGTGACTTCTGCTTTGATTTCTTTTTCTTTGAGGTATTTGACGAACTTGTCATCTGGTTTCATGGTGACAAGGACGGAATCGCAGACTGCGTTAGCGACAACGCCGCCATCCATAGCGATTACTGGGCCAAGATTCATGTTCTTGGTTAAGTCGTAGCGTCTGATTCCTTTTTCTGCGTAGATAAGAGGCCATTCAGCATCTGGTGTGAAGCCATATTTTGGTGCTTCTCCGTTTGCTTTATGGAAGTAATAGTCCATGCAGGATGAGCCACGTTCTTCATCGCCACCGCTTACGATCTTGACGCGGTAGCCTTTGATTAAGCCGTTATCTGCTAAAAGTTTGACTGCGAAAAATGCGGCAAGAAGAGGGCCTTTATCATCGCAAGCACCTCTACCATAGACGACGCCGTCTTTGATTTCAGCGCCAAATGGCTTATGTGTCCATTTGCCACTTACTGGGACGACATCACTATGACCATAGATGCCGATTAATGGTCCTTCATCGCCGACTGTGATTTCTGTGCAATATCCATCTATGACTTTAGATTCCCAGCCATAGTCTTTTCCAAGTTTTGCGAAGTATTCGAGAGCTCTTTTGATCTCTTTTCCATATGGGGCACCTTCCCCGATTGTTGTTGCGTCATAGACGCTTGGGATGCGAATGAAATTCTGTAATGCAACTAAAGCGTTTTTCTCATAGCTTTTTGCTAATTTGTTCCAATTTGGCATTTCTATTTTTCCTCCTATTCTTCATATCCTCTTTTCCCTTTTTGCTTTTCTTTCTCTTCTAACTCATCCTCACGCGAGGCATTTGCAAAGGGTACAAAACTCACTATATGTGAGTACTAGTATAATTTATCTTTTTTATCATTAAGATAAAAGAAATATCGATGTTTCTTCTTTAATTTTTATTTCTGTTTATAATATGGATGCCCGGCACTTCATATGGATGGAGGTCGGAGCGGAGGTAGACCAAATGCTATTAGCCATTGATATTGGCAACACAATGACGAACTTTGGGGTGTTCGATGGGGATAAGCTCATCGCCACTTATAAGTTCGAGACTTCATCCGTGACCTCTAAGGATGATGCGAAAGTCAAAGGAGCGGGATTCATGATGCTCCATAAAGAGGTGAAAGAGATTGATGGGGTTATTATCTCATCGGTCGTCCCAAGCAAAACTTCGCTATATGTCGATATGGCAAGTGATTGGGGTGTCAAAGCCTTAACTATAGGACCTGGTTTAAAAACAGGGCTTAAGTTAAAAGTAGATTATCCAAGCGAGGTCGGCGCGGATTTGATTGCTGACTCGGTTGGCGCTCTTGCTAAATATGGACCTGGGTGCTTGATCGTTGATTTAGGCACCGCTAACAAATACATACTTCTTGATAATGACGGCGCGTTTGCTGGGCTTTCGATTGCCCCAGGCGTAAGGATTAGCATCAACGCTCTTGTTTCAGGGGCTGCCGCTCTTCCTGAGATTAGTCTCAAAGCGCCTAAGAATGTCGTTGGCAAAAACACTTTAGATTGCATGAATTCCGGGATTATCTATGGAACGGTGTTTGAAATCGAAGGTTTTGCTTCTGCGTTTGAAAAGGAAGTTGGTTATCCACTTAAGAAGATCATCACTGGTGGCAACTCTAGATATGTAATTGATCATCTTGATGGTTTTGTTTATGACGAGAATCTTACTTTGTTTGGCTTAGCATCTATCTATTTGAAAAGGAAGTAATGAGAAAACCAAGTTATTAATACCTCCAATATCTTTGGGCTACTTCATTCATTTAGGAGAAAATAAAAATGAAATCAAAAATCAGCGTCAGACAGATGACAGGCATTGCCATCTTGACCGCTATACTTGTTGGGTTATGGGCTTTTAGCACATTTATTCCAACCCCTGCTTTAAAACTTAATTTCGCACTTGTCCCTATTGTTGTTGGGGCATGTATCTATGGGCCGTGGTGTGGTTTATTCTTGGGGGCGATTGACGGCATCTTAGTTGTTATTGACCCTGCCACTGCTGGATTCCTTGCTATCAATCCTGTCGTTACAGTTCTTCTTTGCGTGTTTAAGACTGGTTTAGCAGGCCTTGCATCAGGCTTCTTATTTAAGCTTCTTCATAAATTAAACGACTTAGTCGCATGCTTTGTGGCTTCGCTTGTCGTTCCTGTTATCAACACTGGATTATTCTTATTAGGTTCGATCATCTTCTTCTTAGAGATATTTGGCGGGGATGTCATGGTGTTATTAGGTGTTGTCTTCACACTTAACTTCGCGATTGAGTTTGTTATTGCGATTGTCATGTCACCTGTTATCTATAAGATAATTAGCATCTTCTCTAAAACAATAATGAGAAAAGAAGCCGATGAATAGTAACTTTCGTTAGCAAAAGCGCTTCACTAGATTCACAAAATAAAAAAACTTCATCCAAAAGTTCATTGCTTGAGGATGAAGTATTTTTTGTTTTTAAACGCTTTTATTAAAAATACATTGTTTGGATCGCACATGTTTCTATGCGGTGATAGGAACAATTTTCATGATAGATGATGCGACGGCAGGCCTCTCGTTTCTGATGTCAATATCACACTGAAGAGAGAGAAAATACCCTTCGCTCACCCCAAAATACTTTCCTAGTCTAATGGAGGTGTCTGCGGTAATCTTCCTGCGGTCATGGAGGATGTCCTGGATTCTTGAGACAGGAACATTGATATCATGCGCTAATTTATATGCGGAAATGCCATATGGCTCCATGAATTCCTCTCTAAGAATTTCGCTCATTTTTGGTGTTTCGATCTTCATAATTGTCTCCTAATGATAATCAACTATCTCAACCTCATCGTAATCAGAACCACCTCCAAGCGGTCTGAACACGATCCGATATTGATTATTAATCCTTATGCTCCATTTGCCAATCAAATCGCCTTGTAATGGTTCAAGCCTGTTGGCAGGCGGAGCTTTAAGATCCGATAACGTCGAAGCGGCATCAATCATCATAAGTTTTCTAAGCGCAACCTTTTGAATCGTTTGTGGCAGTTTCTTGGAAAACTGCTGATGATAGATTTTTTCGGTTTCTTTATCTGCGAACGTCCTGATCATGATTATATTATACCTGTATTTCGTGTATATGCAATGCATTCATAAAACAACATCAATTTACGTAGAGTGTTTTTACTAATTTTCTTTCTTTTTGCGCTTTAAAAGCATGACGATCGCAAGTGAAACGGCCGCTAAAGCGACTATGCCTGATGTAATGCCGATGATTAGCATATTTGCGTTATCTTTGTTCTCGTCTACGTCAATCTTTGTCATATCAGGGACAATCTCGATTTCGTATTTGATTGCTTCGTTTATTATTGCCCCATCGTCTCTTTGCATTTCTGCGATTATGTCAAATCTTGCAAATAAAACATGATCTAAAGTTCCTTCAATCACACCGTCTTTTAGAGTTAATCCTGTAGGAAGGACACTTGTATCATTGAGCTTATAGGTGACGTGATAATTTGAATATGCGTTCCCATATGATTTTTCAGAAGTGATTTCTTTGACATCTTCCGCCACGTTGATTTTGATTTGCTCACCGACTAAGAACGTTTTGCAAACCTTATGTTTTGCTGTAACGAAATCATGACTTGCCAATGTTGAATTGGCGGTCATATACATATGGCCTTTAACCGCTTCTCGAACAGCGTTCCACCAAGTAAATGAGATATGTTTGACGCCATCTCTTTCGTAGACTGGTGCACCTGTTCCGCCTGCCCAGACTTTATTTGTGTCCCATGTTGATGCCGATTGTTTGGAGAAACCAAACGAGTCTAGTTGGCAGCTTTGACCTGAAAGGACACGGGTTGTGACACATTCGTAGCACTTGTTGTTGACCGAACCGTGACCGGAGTGAGTCATTTCTGAAAGTATTGATCCTTTGAATCCCCATTCATTACGAAGAATTTCTGTGTTTAGAGCATACGAAGCGGCACATTCGATTAAACCAATACGCTGATATGAGCCTAATAATCCGGTCAATTTTCCTTCTCTTACGCTCATTTGGAATGGTTTGAGATAAATTTCACGGATTGCTTGTTCATTAACGAAAACTATTCCGCCTTCGCGGTTCTTCTCTTGGTTGTTTAAGCCAAAGTTTCTCACATATACGTAAACGCCTCTATCTATGACGACACTTGTGACTTCTGAAACCATTTTCCCAGTAAGGAATGGGTCGGCTGAATAACTTTCAAAATTACGTCCTGCAAATGGTGAACGGTGAATGTTGACGCTTGGCCCCCACCAACCGTTTTTATCAATCATTTTTGCTTCTTCGCTGATACATTCGCCTTGTTCATAGGCAAGTCTAGGATTGAATGTGGCCGCTATGATAGGTGAAGAAACCCACCAAATGATAGAGAATTTCTGTGGTCCATCCCCCTCTTTGCCAATGACTTTTCCTATTTCGTCGATTTTTGGGGAAGACATTCTATAGTCTTCGATAACTCTCATTAATTCAGACCAAGACATTTGGTTGATGAATTCATTCCATTTTTGATCATCATATTTGATTCCTCGCATTTCAGAAAATTGAATGCGGTTTTCTTTTGTAAGGGTATTGTTCTCTTGTTTGAATCCTTTGGCTTTTGCCATCTCTTCACTTACAAGGATTTCTTTAGGGAACATATCGAAATTGTTATCTTCTTCGATGTCCCAGATATTGAATTCATGGGTGAGAAATTCTTCGAATCTAGAGCCTGATTTGACTGTTCTATCTTGGAAGCTAGGGAAGCAAGGAAATGAACTGACAAAGTCATGACGTGACATGTTAGTAAATTCGATATCATTCTTTCCGGGCGTCGAAGAATGGAATCCTCTATCGGTGAATCTATTAAAGACTTTGTTTCCGGTTACACGGTCATTTTCATATTGGATGCCGCCATCTTTTACCTGGAAATCAAAAGAATCATAAGATTCATGGGCGTTTTTGCCTAAAAGCACGCTATAAGTTCCTGCATCTAATTCATAACCTTTGAAGTTATTCTTATTGGCGTCCGAGTAATCGTAATTTGCTACATCCTGAAGATGAAAAGTGAGATGGAGTATTTGTGACTCTCCTGGTTCTAAGAGTTTAGTTTTGCCAAAAGCGCAAAGAACGTGATCGGCTTTTTCTATTTGGCCATCGTAATATGGGGCTTTCCAATATAATTGGACCGCATCTTTTCCTGCCACTTCTCCTTGATTGGTGACTTTAACAGACACTTCAACAAGGTCATTATTCTCATCTAATTTTGTGTTCTTTTTAGGATTAACCCTAGCAATTTCCTGCTTAAATGACGTGTATGAAAGGCCATAGCCAAATGGGAACACTACGCCTTCTTCTCCGTTATACCAGGCGTCTGCCGCTTCTTTTCCTTCTTTGGCGAGCTTATCTTGGTAACGGGTCTCGTAGTAACGGTAATCTGAATAAATGCCTTCTTCATATGAAACATATGAGGCTGGTTTTACACCATTAATGCCAGCCATTACTATTTTGTTTTCTTCATCTAACCATCTTGGTGAGGAATGGTCGGTGTAGTTTTTATCCGTTCCAAAAGACATCATTGGGGAACCATCTGACGCAAACATTGTGTCGAGCGACTGGTGTTTGAGTTTTTCTGCTTCTGGTAAAGATTTGCCATGTTGACGGTTATCGCCAAAATTCTGGAAGGTTGGATCTTTCGTGAAATCGCGTGACCAAGTATCAACTAAATGGCCTGAAGGGTTAACTTCACCACTTAAAATACGGCCAACTGCCCCTGGACCAACATCGCCTGGGTTGCCAATCCAAAGGATGCCCGCCACTTTTTCATCTTTTAATAATTCGTCGCATTCAATTGGGTTTGATGAATTAATAACTATGACTATCTTTTTTACTAATGTATGGAGGTGATCGAAAAGATCTTTTTCGTTATCCGATAGTTCTAAGGAATGCTTATTAGAGAAACCAAATTTAATATCATCTGATGAGTCAATTGTCTTGAGGTCGCAGCCTTCAGATCCTTCACGGCTTATTACTTGAATACCAACATCTGAATAGTTTTTGAAAGATTCGATCAAATTGCTTTCGTAATTAGCCCAAGGTGTTTCGCCTATTATGTATTCCGAATTGCCTCTCCAGCCATCACTTCCAGTCATACGGCCTTTTCCAGATCTATTTGTGTCTCTATAAAAACTGATGAGGTCAGGATTTACTTCAAAGCCAGCTGAAGTCAAAGATTGTTCTAAGTCGATTGAATTAACCCCTGCTGATATAGAACCTGCAGCAGCACCAGATCCACCACGTGCCAAGCCATGCATTGAAGACTTTCCACATAAAGAAATCTTAGTACCCTTTTTTAATGGTAAGGTGCCATCGTTTTTTAAAAGAACGAACCCTTCATCCGCAAGTTTGGAATTAACTTCGATTCCGTGCTCGATATATTTTGTTTTATCGGTGTATTCAGCTAGGAATAAACCCTGCTTATTTTGTATGAGCGGATCGATAGATTCTCCATAACTAAAAGCGGCAGGTAAAAGGAATAAAGACATTAAAAGACGCTTTAGACATTTCATATGTCTATTTTAGCATTTAATCATGTTTGGTTAAAGCGATTGAAAATGATACTAAAGAGAATTGTTAAAGGAAAAAGCCATCAAGCGTATCAAAAACAAATAAAAAACGCATCAATTTTGATTTTGATGCGTTTTTGCTAATGATTTTTAGGCAACAACAATATTAAGGATTCTGCCTGGGACGTAGATGATCTTCTTGATTTCATGACCTTCTACGAATGACATAACTTTAGCGGATGCTTTTGCAAGTTCCATGACTTCGTCTTGGGTTGCTGTTTTGCTGACTTCTAAGACATCTCTCATTTTGCCATTAACGCTGCAAGCGAGTTTGACGATGTCGAGGGTAATTGCCTTTTCGTCATGTTTTGGCCAAGCTTCATAAGCAAGAGATTCTTTGTGACCAAGGAGTTCCCACATCTCTTCGCCTGCAAATGGGCAAAGGCAGGAGAACATCTTGACGAATCCTTCGATATATGGGCGATAAAGGCTTTTTGCTTTATAACAGTCATTAACGAAGACCATCATTTGGGAGATGGCGGTGTTGAACGCTAAGTTCTCGAAGTCTTCTGTGACTTTCTTTACTAAGAAGTTATATGAATAATCGAGTTCTTTTGAATTCTCATCGGTAAGGAGCTTTGTGTATTGCTCTTCAGAGACAAGACGGAATGCACGTTCGATGAAGCGTGTAGCACCATTAAGTGATTCGGTTGACCATGGCTTCATTTCGCTAAGTGGGCCGGCAAACATCTCAAAGAGACGTAATGAGTCAGCGCCATTTGATGCGACAATATCATCAGGGTTAACGACGTTACCGCGTGATTTTGACATCTTTTCGCCATTTGATCCAAGAATCATGCCTTGGTGATAGAGTTTCTTGAATGGTTCTTTGCATTTGACAACGCCGATGTCATATAAGAATTTATGCCAGAAACGAGCATATAAGAGGTGAAGAACAGCATGTTCTTGTCCACCAACATAAATATCGACAGGTAACCAGTGCTCTAAGAGTTCTGGAGCGCATAATGCATCGTTGTTGTTTGGATCGATGTATCTGATGTAGTACCAGGAAGAGCCTGCCCATTGTGGCATGGTGTTTGTTTCTCTTTGGCACTTCTTTCCATCCATTTCGACTTCAAGCCATGATGAATCCGCTTTTGAAAGAGGAGGTTTGCCATCGCGTGTTGGCTGATAGTCGGCAAGTTCAGGAAGGACGAGAGGTAATTGGTCTTCTGGAACTGGGTATTCATTACCTTCTGCATCATGCATCATTGGGATTGGCTCACCCCAATAACGCTGTCTAGAAAAGATCCAGTCACGGAGTTTATAATTGACGACTTCTTTTCCTGCTCCAAGTTCTTCGAGTTTCTTTGTGATAGCGACTTTTGCTTCAGCGATCATCATACCATCTGCAAAGCTTGAATTCATATGTGGGGCATCGCCTGTCATAGCTTCTTCACTGACATCGCCTTCAAGGACTTGAATCATCTCAAGGCCATGCTTTTTAGCAAACGCATAGTCACGTTCATCATGTGTAGGGACAGCCATGACTGCGCCTGTGCCATAAGAGCCAAGGACATAGTCGGCAACATAGATTGGGATTTCTTTGCCATTAATTGGGTTAATAGCGTTGACGCCAAGATATACGCCACTCTTCTCTTTTTCAAGAGAAGTTCTCATGAGGTCGCTCTTCTTAGCGGCATCGGTGACATATTTCTCAACTGCTTCTTTTTGAACATCTGAAACAAGTTTCTTAACAAGCGGGTGTTCAGGGGCTAAGCAACAATATGTGCAGCCAAAGAGCGTATCGACACGGGTTGTGAAGACGTTGAAATGCTCTTCGCTTCCAGCGACTTTGAACGTGATTTCTACACCTGTTGAACGGCCAATCCAGTTACGCTGCATCTCAAGGGTGCTCTTTGGCCAATCAAGACCTTCGAGATCTTTTTCAAGGCGGTCTGCGTAAGCGGTGATTTTAAGGATCCATTGACGCATTGGCATACGGATGACTGGATAGCCACCACGTTCTGATTTGCCATCAATAACTTCTTCGTTAGCAAGGACTGTTCCAAGCTCTGGGCAGTAGTTAACAGGGATATCGTCAACATATGCTAAATCATGCTTGAACATCTGGATGAAGATCCACTGGGTCCATTTGTAATAACCGCTATCGATTGTTGCGGTTTCTTTTGTCCAGTCGTAAGAGAAACCAAGTGCTTTAATTTGCTCTTTGAAGTGGGCGATGTTCTTACGGGTGAAGATTTCTGGGTGCTGGTTGTTTTGGATTGCAAATTGCTCTGCAGGTAAACCGAAAGCATCCCATCCCATTGGGTGGAGGACGTTATATCCTTGCATTCTCTTCATTCTGCAAAGGATATCTGTTGCGGTATATCCTTCAGGATGTCCGACGTGTAAACCTTGTCCTGATGGATAAGGGAACATGTCTAATGCGTAATATTTTGGTTTTGAAAAATCGTGGACGTCACATTCAAATGTTTTGTGCTCGTCCCAATACTTAGCCCATTTCTTTTCAATGGCGCTGTGGTTGTATGACATAGTATTACCTCCCACTACTTTGCGAGAGAATGGTAAATAGCTTCGTATTCCATAGCGGATTTCTTCCAACTGTGGTCATCGGTCATTGCATTCTTCACGCAGGTCCAGAAAGCCTCTTTATCGGCATAGAGCTCTTTTGAGAGCCCTATGGCGTAGCCAAGGCCTGCTTCATTATAATCGTTGAAACCAATTCCGCCAGCCTTTTCTAAGTTATCTTTGGTGTAACCAATGACTGTATCGACGAGTCCGCCGGTGTATCTAACGATTGGAAGGGTGCCATAACGTTTGGAAATCATTTGGCTGATGCCGCATGGTTCGAAGAGCGATGGCATTAAGAAATAGTCGCATCCAGCATAGACCTTGTGTGCAAGATCGTCGCTATAACCGATATAGGTTGCGACATTATCCGGGAATTCTTTTCTAAGGGCTTCACACTTCTGCTCAAGCTCATATTCTCCAGATCCGACAATGACAAGAGATGCGCCTTCTTTTAAAGCCCCTCTCATGCAAGTAAGAAGAATGTCGATGCCTTTTTGCCAAGAAAGACGAGAAACAATACCGTAAACCGGTCCTTTGCCTTTCTTAATATGAAGGGCGTCAAGAAGTGCTTTTTGGTTGGCAGCTTTGCCTTCTTTTACTGTTTCAATGTCGAAATGTGCAGCAATTTTAGGGTCTTTTGTGGTATCCCACTCCTCAGTGTCAATGCCATTAGCAATGCCAGAGAAGTCATATCTGCGAAGTTCAAGAACGCCTGCTAAGCCTTGTGAGAGCTGCTCAGTTAAGAGTTCGTTTCTATGGGTTGGCGAGACGGTTGTAATCTTATCGGCATAGACGATGCCAGATTTGAGGGTACTCACCATATTGTCCAAACGGACTTGGCCGTAATCAAAGAGTTCATCCCTAAGGTTAAAGTAGTTATTTAGATAATATTTATCTAAGAATCCTTTGAAAGCTGGGTTATGGATTGTTAAGACAGACTTCATGTCTTTATAGAAAGGATCTTGAGGTCTTTCTTCTTTGAGAAGACATGCGACCATTGCAGATTGCCAGTCATGGAGATGAACGACATCTGCTTTGAATTTGACGTGTTTAAGAAGTTTCTTGGCCGCTAAAGCGAAGAAAGCAAATCTTTCGCCATCGTCATCATAGCCATAAAGGGCTGGACGATTGAAATAGTAATCATTATCGATGAGATAGAATTTGACATTATCTATAACGGTCTCAAGGATTTTTGCTTCTTGGTGTCTCCAGGAAAGCTGAACGTCGAAAGAACCTCTTTCTTTGAGTTTAAGGTTCTTCTTTTTGATGGACTGGAAATATGGCATGGCAATGATGACTTCATTACCGCTTTTGATTAATTCTTTTGAAAGAGCGAATACAACGTCTGCTAAGCCACCTGATTTTGCAAGTGGGTTAGATTCGCTTGCTAACATTGCTATCTTCATACTGTGATACCTTGTTTGAGATAGATGATGTTTTCTTCATCGCCCTCGATGTGGTGCTTTTCGCTCATGATGCAATATTTATCCATGACGACGTCTTTAAGGGATGCGTTCGCCCCGATTTGCGACATGGAGAGGATGATTGAGCGTTTGATTTTAGCGCCTTTTGCAATCTTGACGCCGCGGCAGATGATGGAGTCTTTGACTTCGCCATCGATGATGCAGCCATTGGAGATAAAGGAGTTATTGACCTTGCTATTCTCACCATAGATTGCTGGTGGGGTGTCATGGGTTCTGGTCCAGATTGGCCAGTCATGTTTGAAGAGCGCTCTGCTATTTTCGTGTTCGAGAAGTTCAAAGGAATATTCGCAGTAATGTTTAAGCGAGTCGAAACGACGGACATAGCCATCGAATGGGACACAGTGAGCTTTAGCAAGACCGTTTTTAGCGAAATGAACGATCATCTGAGCGATACCCCAGGATGCATCGACGCGTTTTTGACGTTCGACCATTTCTCTTAAAGTCTCGCGGTTGATGATCCACATTTCTAAGGATGCTTTAGCAACTTTCTTATCGCCTGTGTTTCTTTCGGCGTCGACAAGATATCCTTCTTCATCGACGTCAAGAATATGACCGCCGACAAACTGTTTGTCTGCGTCTTTGATGTCTTTGTAGATCATCGTGATCTTCTCGCCTCTTTTGAAGTGTTCTTCGATGTATGGGCGGAAATCAACTGAAGCGATGATTTCTGGAGCCGCAAAGAGAAGGGTGTCAATATCGCTTTCATAGAGAAGGTAGTCATTCTCTTTGATGTTATTGATATCGGTGTTATAAGCTGGGTTAAGGATGCCATCCTCGTTGGTTAGAGTACCAACACGGCCAAGTTTTGTGTTATTGACCCAGAACATCATGTTACCCATGTGTTTGAGGATTGATCTTTGGTGGTTTTTAACAAGAACTGAAATATTTTGGAAACCTGAGTTTGTGAAATTACTCATAGCGAAATCCATCAAAGCATATCTTCCAAGGAAGGAAGTGCTTGCTAATGGACGGGTTGCTGTGAGATCACCAAGTTCTGGTGAATTGTGACAATTGAGTAATGCGAGAACTCTGCTTTGCATAATTACTTACCTGCCTTTCCATTGACGACAAGGGCGATGTCTGTTGGTTCGCCTTGGACTTTTTCGCCTTCTTCGATAAGGGTATCTGGACCGATGATTGCATCAACGACCGTTGCGCCTTTATTGATGCGAGCGCCAGACATGACGACAGCGTTTTTAACCACTGCATCTTCATCGACATAGACGTTTCCAGAGATGACACAGTGATCGACTGAGCCACGGATGATTGCGCCCTGGTTGATTAATGAGTCTTTGACACTGGCTTTTGGACCAATGTATTGAGGTGTGTTTGGTGTGTCTTCGCTTAAGATGCGGTTGTGGCCTTGGACTTTATAGAAGTCGATTGCTGGGTCACCGCTCATGAGAAGGTCCATGTTTGCTTCATGGAGAGAGGAGATTGTTCCGACGTCTTTCCAGTAGCCGTTATATGTGTATGCGACCATCTTTCTGCCATCATTAAGCATGTTTGGGATGATGTTCTTACCAAAGTCATGATCGCTCTCTTCGTCTTTGTGATCTTTAAGTAAATAATCGCGAAGCGTCTTGTATGTGAAGATATAAATACCCATCGAAGCGAGGTTGCTTACTGGTTTCTTTGGCTTTTCGACGAACTGGACGATGTTATCTTTTTCGTCTGTTACAAGAATACCGAAGCGTGACGCCTCTGCCATTGGGACTGGATAAACGCTGATTGTGCAGTGTGCTTTTGACTCGATATGCTTTTTAAGCATTTCGTTATAGGTGCAGCTATAAATGTGGTCGCCAGAAAGGATAAGAACGTATTCAGGCTGGACTCTCTCTAACCAGTCTAAGTTCTCATAGATTGCATCTGCTGTGCCTCTATACCAGGATGAACCTTCTTCGGTTTGTTTTGGTGTTAAGACAGATGTGACTGAACGGACGCCGTTCATGCCCCATTTTGCGCCGTTACCGACATAGGTATTGAGTTCGCTTGACTCGTATTGGGTCAATACGCTAACTGCATCGATGCCGCTATTTGCGCAGTTTGATAAAGGAAAATCGATAATTCGATATTTGCCGCCATAACTGACAGCTGGTTTTGCGACTTTCTTGGTAAGAGCAAGAAGACGTGTGCCTTTGCCCCCGGCAAGAATCATCGCCGCTAAAGTGGTGCTCATATGTTTCCTCCAAATAATTGAAGCTTGTTGGTAATATATTATCATATATTCTTTTCATTGATACCCCAATTTATGTAAAATTTAGGACAAGTTATGTGTTTGAAAAAAGTCTTTGCATATACGCGTTGGAAGTGATATATTCATAAACGCGATTTAACGCGAGTGAGGTAAAAATTATGTCAAGAAAATGCCCAATCACCGGTAAAGGCCCAATGAG
>JAZLMH010000022.1:0-11368 GCA_045598525.1 Bacilli bacterium
GAATTTCTCTTTTGCCATCCTCATAGCCATGGTCAAAATCACCTTTTGGATAAACAACATAGAAATATGCGCCATCTCTCGTTCCAAATTCTTTCGTAAACGCTCCTTTCGAAAAAATAGTTCACTTTCCTATAGGGGTAAAAACTAAATCTAAATTAAAAAACGTTCATACACTGTACAAAAAGACTTTAAAAGAATATGAAAAAGTAGTTAAAATTTTTCTATGGAAAAACATGAAAAAAACGAACAATTTAGCGAGCTTGGATTTTTCTTTTACGATGTAATCCATATCATTACCGCAATCATTATTTTGATTACTCTTTTTGCTACAGAGGCCAAAGAAATATCTACAAACCCTCTTCTAAAATTGGATTTCACCGTTGAATGTATAAACGAATTCACTGAGATAATACTTGGTGCCTTGCTTATGTTCTTTGCTTTCTTCATTTACAAAAATGTAGATGTGAAAATGGAAAGGTTTGCATATAATTTCGCCTTCGTCATCGCGTCGATCGCTTTGCTTATTCCTTCTATTTCAAACATCGTTGACGTAATAGTTAGTTCTGGCAGAGGTGTATTACTTCCTCTTTTGCAAATCATCTTCCCTCTTGGTGCGATGGTGGTTTTCTGTTTGGCCTTATTTAGGTTAAAGAAAAACCTCCATATTTGGTCAAGAATGTTATTAATTGGCATGGGCTGCATGCTTTTATCCGCCTTCTCTGACATAACCGAGATGATCGTTAAACTCCTAGAAGGAGCCGAGTTTGAATGGATTATGGTAGTGGAACTCATCGCTTTACTTGCACCTGTCCTTCCTATGGTGTTTGGTATAAGAGACTTTAAAAAGATGGGTTTCATCTTTAACCACACGCCAAAACAAGAAAACGAATAAGCTAAAAATTCACTTTAAAAAGTGTTTTATAAAAAAGGAGAATCCAAATGGAATTAAAAGGATCAAAAACAGAAAAATGTTTAATGGAAGCCTTTGCTGGTGAATCACAAGCCCGCAACAAGTATTCCTACTTCGCATCAAAAGCAAAGAAAGAGGGTTACGAACAGATTGCCGCTCTCTTCTTAGAAACAGCAGAAAACGAAAAAGAACATGCAAAAATGTGGTTCAAGTATCTCGAAGGTGGTTCGATTAAAGACACAATCTCCAATCTTGAAGCAGCCGCTAATGGTGAGAATCAAGAATGGACAGACATGTATCCAACATTTGCAAAGATTGCCCAGGAAGAGGGATTCACTGAGATCGCTGCAAAATTTAGATTAGTTGCTCAAATTGAGAAGCATCACGAAGAAAGATACAAGAAACTTCTTGAAAACGTTAAATCAGGTAAAGTCTTCATTTCAGAAGATGTCGTCGTTTGGAAATGCCGTAATTGTGGTCATATCATCGTTGGTAAACAGGCACCTGAAATCTGCCCAACCTGTGCACATCCAAAAGCATACTTCGAACTCGAAGTTAAGAATTATTAATAAACCTTCTTAACAAAAGAGCTGGAATCAAATCCAGCTCTTTTTTAATCTTCTTTAGGTTCTTCTTTTTCTTTTATGGCTTTGTTTTCGTTAGAAGATTCTTTTGCTTTTTCTTCTTCCTCTTCTTTTGCGGCTTCCACGAGAACAGGAAGTGGAACGAACCAATGGTAAATAGCCTCAACCGTATACGCTAAAGTAATATAAAGGAACGTGATGCCGATAATATATGGGTAAGCTTCGTTTGGAATCATTCCGCAGAATCTTAAGATGTCGACTGGAATCATGACAAGTGGGACAGGAAGAAGGAATAAAATATCCAAAAGGGAACTGTTCTTTCTTTTCTTTTCTGAGACACAATAATGAACAAAGTTGAATATCATTACAGGGCCGCCGACAAGGGTAAGAATAGTAAGGATTAAGATTTTTGTATCGCTTACTCCGATAACCCCTACGAGAATAAGAATTCCAAGAACAAGGAATAAAATGCTGAAGGCGAGAAGTTCGCCGCTATAAATTAATTTTGCTTTTGTAAGGGTGTCTAATGGTTTTTTCATACCGATACACTAAAAGAAAAACAAATAATAAGCAACAACATATGTAAGCGTGTTAAAATAATTACGATTTAGGAGATACAAAATGATTATTCTCAAAGTTAAAGATTTCGGTGAGATCAAAATCGAACTCAACTATCAAAACGCGCCAATAACATGTGCAAACTTCGTTCATCTTGTGAACAAAGGTTTTTATGACGGGCTTACCTTTCATAGAATCATCAAGGGATTCATGATTCAAGGCGGCTGTCCTCTTGGAAACGGTACAGGTGGACCTGGATATCACATTAAAGGCGAATTTCGCATGAACGGCGTCAAGAACATGCTTCCACATGAAAGAGGCGTTATTTCTATGGCTAGATCTGGGCACCCAGATAGTGCAGGATCACAGTTCTTCATATGTGACAAAGACGATTACTTCTTAGATGGCCAATATGCCGCGTTTGGAAGAGTCGTCGAAGGTATGGAAGTCGTTGACAAGATTGCTTCTGTCCGCAAAGATTCAAATGATCGTCCATATGAAAAGGTCATCATCGAAAAAGCCACGGCAATCGATGAGCCATTAACGGAAGAAACGACAAAATAGAGAAAACCATCCAGAAGACCTTTGACTGACGCCGAAAGTGAAGCAATAGACAAATTTGTCGATGCGGTTCGCGAGTACGATAACTAACTCTCAAAAGGCAAAAACAAAAACCACTTCAGATTTGCAGTGGTTTTTTGTTAGAAATTAAGCACACAGCCAAGATCTGTGACCGTTTCTGCCTTTGTTGTTTTATCGACGTTAGTGACTTTCATATATCCTTTGTAGTCAATAACGAACCCAGATTGCTTATCATAGAAGGCCAGCGTTTTTTCAAGCGGTCTAAATTCGAAGAAGCCTGCGTCTGGATTAGACCAATCTCTAATCACTATTACTTCTCTTCCATTTCTTTTGGAAGTGGTAACACTGAATTCGTCCTTATTATGTTTATCGCAGAATCTAAGGGATAATTCTTCATCTCCCATGAAAGCCTCAAGATAGACTTTATCAATAGGTTCAAGAGAACGATAAGTTATTGTGCTTGGGGTTTCCTTGAGTAGTTCAATAGAGCTTCTTGGGAAAATGTGAGATTTCATTACAGGGGAAGTGTAATGTATAACAACTGGTTCCGTTCTACGGGCCACCTTTCCTGCTGCGTCCATT
This sequence comes from Bacilli bacterium, assembly GCA_045598525.1. Taxonomy (GTDB): domain Bacteria; phylum Bacillota_I; class Bacilli_A; order RFN20; family CAG-826; genus UBA4951. Next base: position 3,217 of record JAZLMH010000022.1, read on the forward strand.
CTATATGATTGTTTTCCATTAGGTAATGTAAGAGATTTCCCTGTGAAACGTCCGTTCTTAAAGAAGTTGAACGACATATCTGTGTCACTGATTGAAAGAAGAACCATTTCGTTGCCATCTCCCATAAGAATGTTCAAGCCATTCTTTGCAGGCTGGATGGTTAAATCTGTTTTACGGCCGTTATTGTGGGCGAACATCGTTGCGCCTTTAAGTGAGTTCATAGCGAAACGAAGTCCTGCTTCTTGTTCAGAACGGAATTCGCTTAAGCCTTGGCTGCGATTAAATGCATCAATCCACTGGTACGGTATATTCATAGGTTAAGTTTACTTAATGTTTGGAAATTTCTCATCAAATATTTTAACAATCTCTTCGTGAGAAAAGTCATAAGACTTACCACAATAGTCACAAGACAAAGAGGCACCTTTGCCATCGTCAATAATCTCTTTGAGGTCTTTTGCGCTTAAAGTAGTGAGGATTTGCTCGCTTTTTTCTTTGGAACAACCACAGTTAAAGCAAACTTCTTTCTTTTCCGTTATTTCGTAATCGAATCCGTTTAGCGCTCCTTTAATTAACGCCTCAGGATCATCACCGCTTGCAAAAAGAACTTCGCTAGGCGATTTCATGGACATTACGTTTTTCTCAAGCTTGGAAATTGTTTCATCGTTTGCGCTCGGAAGAAGCTGGACAATATATCCTCCCGCGGCTTTGACGTGAACATCTTCTTTGAAAGAGACTCCAACGCCGACGACAGAAGGGGTTTGTTCGCTTTGACCAAAGTAATACGAAAGATCATCGCCTATTTCACCACTGACCAAATCCAGTGTGGTCACATGAGGCTCGCCAAATTTTGAGTAATGGACAACGCTTAAACGCCCTGGAGTGATTGAATCGCCTACGGCTAGATGGCCGAATTCGTTTGCAGGAAGAACTACATCTGGATGTTCAACGTACCCTTTTACCTCGCCTTTGCAGTTAGAAGAGGCGATTACTCCGCCAAGAGGTCCCTCGCCTTTTATTTGGACCGCGACTTTTTGATCTTCGCTTTTTAGCATCGCACCCATCATGAGGGTTGCGCTCATTAAACGTCCTACTGCAGCGGTAGCGATAGGAGAATAGTTTTGAGACATTCTTTTTTCGTCAACAAGGTGTTTGGTGGTTATAGCAAAGAAACGGACTTGCCCGTTCTTGTCTTGCCCACGAATCATATAATCTTTCATCTCGCCCATAGTTAGTTCCTCAAGTGAAGGTAAATACCTTCATATACTACCACGCGGAAGAACAAAAAAAGAGCGGTTTTTACACCGCTCAATTTCAATTATTTATTAAAGTTCTAATAGTTCTTTCTTTAATTCGTAGAGATGACCACTTGTTTCGTAGATTGTCTCGCCTTTGATTTTTGCCAACGAAACATTGGAATTAAGCATGTCAGCGATTGAGAAGATCGTTGTAAACGCTAAGACTTGTTCCTTTAGGAAATCTTGCTGAGCAATTCTAGTTTGTTCGGCAATCAACTTTGCCCATCTTGTCATAAAGCTTAAATCTTGTCTTTCGACGACGACAGTCTTTATGAACTGTTCATAATTTTTGATAATTGGGAGAGACACTTCTAAGGATTTAAGATAACGTTCTTTTTCTTCAAGTCCATCGATTTCGAGGACGCTAAGGCTTTTCGAGAGTTCCTTAATGAAGTCTTTTTCAATTTCTTCAAGGACATCGCGAATGGTGTTGTAGTGGTAATAAAATGATGAACGAGGCACTCCAACTTTTTCGCAGACTTCATTGATTGTGATTTCATCAAGTGTCTTTTTGCGATAGAGTTTTAAAACGGTTTGCTGAAAGTTCTTTTGGAGACGTGTTCTTTTGTCTTTTTTAATAGCAGTTTTTCTCATAATGTAAACAATATAGACTATGAAATAATGGTTAAAAAACAAAATATTATAAATATAGACACATTATGATTAATTGTCCATTTTACTAGTAAAAGTGCAGTTTTTAATATTGGACATCAGAAAACAACGTGTCTTATTTTCGCAATAATGTAGCATTAAGATTTTTTATTCATAGTGTCTAACAAGACATGCGTTGGTTTATAATCAAGCTATGCCAATAATTGCGTCTTATATTGTTCCTCATCCACCTCTTTCTATACCTGAAGTTGGAAAAGGAAAAGAGAAAGAAATTGCTAATACAATCGCGGCTATTGAAAACGTTGCGAAAGAGATTGGCGATATCAAGCCTGACACAATTGTTTTTATTTCTCCTCACGCTGAGGCATATACGGATTTTTTCCCTATAGCGGATGGAGAAATTGGAAATGGATCATTTGCAAAGTTTGGGGCGTCGAATGTGTCTTTCCGCGTCTTTTATGATAGGGATTTAGTTAGGGAAATTTCTCTTGCGGCAAAAGAAAACGGCGTTGAAGCTGGAGTTTCTGGAGACAATGAAAGGCATATTGATCATGGCACATTAGTGCCTCTCTATTACATAAATCAATATTACCGAGATTATAAGATGGTCCGTCTTGGTTTAAGCGGTTTTTCTTTGCTTGAGCATTATAGATACGGTCAAATCCTTGGAGAATTGTTTGATAAGAACGAAAAAAGAATTGTAGTCATTGCTAGTGGAGATTTGTCACATTGTCAAAAAATGGACGGGGTATATGGTTTTAGACCAGAAGGCCCTAGATACGATGATTTGATGTTAAAAATCATAAAGACAACAAATTTCGCAAACCTCCTTTCCATGAATAGTTCACTTCTTTCAAAAGCCCATGAGTGTGGGCATCGCGCTATCACTATTTTGGCCGGCATGTTTGATAGATATTCTGTTGAAAGCCAAGTCTTATCCCATGAAGCGCCTTTCGGAGTTGGATATCTTGTTGCCTCCTTGAAGATCAAAGAGTTTGATGCATCAAGAGCCTTCTATGAACTTTACTGCACGAAAGAAGAGTATTCGGTCAAAGAGCATATAGACAACAGCGACCTCTATGTAAAATGGGCGAGAAAAGCCATTGAAGGATATATAGAAGAAAAGAAAATACCTTCAGCAGAAGTGACGCTCCCTGACACATTTTTAAATGTTCAATCTGGCGTTTTTGTAACCCTACACGAGCATGGAGCACTTAGAGGGTGTTTAGGAACAATTAAGCCAATGAGGAAAAATCTCGCTTTAGAGATTGCTTATAACGCAATAAGCGCAGCAACTCATGATCCTCGTTTTGAACCGATCACAGAAAAAGATTTCCCGTATATTAAAATCACCGTTGATGTTATATCTAAACCTATTCCGATTCTTTCGGTTTCCGATTTAGATGTCAAAACATATGGCGTAATAGTGGAAAACGGTGAAAGAAGAGGAGTAGTCCTTCCTTCCCTTCCTGGGGTTGAAACTCCAGAACAGCAAATCGAAATCGCCCGTAAAAAAGCGGGTATTGGAGACGAAGAAGACTACACTTTATACCGTTTCGGAGTGGAAAGGCACCGCTAATTAATACTGAGTTCTTGATTTGTAACCCTTCTTTTTAATAAGAAGTTTTGCCATGCCAATGTGAGGGCAGTTTTGCTCGTAGGTAATTTCACCTTCACCCATGACATGATATCCGCATTTCTCATAGAAGCCTTTTTTGTCTAATTGAGATGAGATAGTGGCCCACCTTCCACCGAGTTCCCTGATTTTTGTTTCGACAAACCTTAAGAGATATGTCCCAATTTTCTTGCCGCGTAATTCTTTTTTAACTGCAACTCTTCCAATATGAAAAGTCTCTTGATCTTCTGGATAGAAACGGGCACATGCTATAGGAAATTCATTATAGTAGAGGACTAAATGCCATCCGGTGTCATCATATTCGTCAAATTCATCAGCAAATCCTTGCTCAATTACAAAAACTTCCTCACGAAGAGTTTTCTCGTCATCTGTAAGCTTTTTTGAAAACACAGGTTTAATCATTTTCTATTTGATTATATAATCACCGTGTAATTTATGAACTGGTATTCAATCAAAAATCGCATTAAGTACAATTGGAAGAGGGTTCTTGCCATATTTTTTGCAAGCATCGGCACCGCAATAGAGGCCTCTCTTTTACTTGCATATCTGTTTTTGAGTAACCCAGATGATATTTTCGTTCTTAATATCGTCAATTACGTAATCGTTTTGCTTGCTTATTACTATCTTCTTTCTGGGAACATAAGAGGAACCACTTTGGCATATCGAGGTTTCATGCTTTTCGTCTTCTTTAATTTCATCGATTTTGCTCAAATCCTTTTATTTAACGTAATCGGAACAAGTGGGGCATTCTTTTTGGGCGACATAGTTACTACTTCCATCGTTCTTGTTTCTTTAGGTTTCTTGGCTCTTGGCTTCATAAGCGGTCTTATGACATACATTAATTTCAGAAGATATGGAGCTTTTGGCTACAACACGACTTTTGAGAAAGTCCGCAATTGGTGTTTGGTATTCACTATTTGCATGGTTATCTCATATGGCTCATCTCTTGTGGTTGACCTTATTACATTAGGTAGTGGTGCCGACATCGCTGAATTGCTTCTGACGTATCTCGAACCAATAGGCCTTATTTGCATGTCAATCTGCTCTTTCGTAACAATTCTTCGCCTAAAAGAATAACTTCCTTGCAGTCATATAGTCTTGTGGCTATATTGATAGACGCGCCGACTTAGCTCAATTGGCAGAGCAACGGTATCGTAAACCGTAGGTTGCTGGTTCGATTCCGGTAGTCGGCACCAATAAAATTAAATAGGACTCATCATGAGTTCTTTTTTGTTTTTTTGCTTAGCCCTTGGCAATCTTTGATATTGACTGTTTTAGCCATTAGTTATAAAACAGGCTAGAAAACACACTTAACAAACAGATATTTTTATGAAAAAACACAGTTTAATTACCGTCATCTTATGTTTCGGGTCAACTATGCTTGCCGCATGTGATGCAAAAAAAGACGAAACGCCATCAGATTTGTCCTCTGAAACATCATTAACCACATCGGGTTCGGTCTCTTCTCTTGAAAAAACCGACTACAAAATTGGGTCTATCATTGAGTTTGGAAAATTTGAGCAGGACGGAGACTTAACCAACGGAGCAGAGCCAATTAAGTGGAAAATCAAAGAAAAAACAGACGAAACAATAACCGTTTTAAGTGAATACGGTTTGGATGTTATTAAATTCCACGAAGAGTTTACTGGGGTTTCCTGGGAAGGATCAAACATTCGTTCTTGGCTAAACAGCGATTTTTACTCAAACGCATTTTCGGATGCCGACAAAGCTTCGATTGTCAAAACGATAAGAGATAATAAAGCGGGTTCTGATAAATATGGAAAAGATGGAAATCCAACTGAAGATAATGTGTGGATTTTGTCTTTTGATGAAGCGAATGCCTACTTCTATGATAACTCTACGAAAAGGTATGACTTATCATGCAAACCTACGGCCAGAGCAATTTCCAATGGTGCATATGTAAATGAAGACGGCAACACAAAGTGGTGGTTATCAACTTCGGCAAATGATGGCTCTGTTGATCAAGCCAGTCCTAACTTTATAACAAAAGGCGGGGTCACTCTTAGTGATGTTTGCTTCCGTCCTTCGATTACAATCGCATATAAGACCTTATAGTTGCTTATTTCTAAAGTCTTTGTTTTTTCGTGTAAAAAGATAAAATATTACGCAGGAGATTTAAAAACATGCAATTAGTTATTTTAGCTGCGGGCATGGGTTCTCGCTTTGGCGGACTCAAACAGATGGAGCCAATGGATGATTATGGTAACTTCCTTTTAGACTTCTCTGTTTATGACGCAAAAAGAGCAGGATTCGATTCCGTTGTTTTCATTATTAAAAAATCATTCTACGAAGCATTTAAGGATTCCATCGGAAAACGTGTAGAGAAAATCATCAAAGTTGACTATGCTTTCCAAGACTTAGAAGACCTCCCAGAAGGTTTCAAAGTACCCGAAGGAAGAGAAAAGCCTTGGGGAACGGCTCACGCAATCTATGCCGCAAGAGAATATATCCACGATGACTTTATCATCATCAACGGCGACGACTTCTATGGCAAAGACACATATCAAGTCGCTCACGATTATTTGGCGTCTCTTCCAGCTGGTTCAAAAGGCAAATACGCTAATGTCGCATTCCAAGTGGCAAACACAATGACGGAAAACGGCGCAGTTAAACGTGGCGTTGTCTTTAGCGATGACGGTGTCAAAATGTCAAAACTCATCGAGTCAAACGTTGAGCACGAAGGCGACAAAATCGCTTGCACACCTCTTGAAGGCGGAGATAAATATTACGTTGAAGCAAACCACCCAGTTTCAATGAACTTATTCTGCTTTAACAAAGACTTAATGGATCACCTTATTGAGAAATTCCCTCTCTGGCTTAAAGAACACGGAAATGAACTTAAGAGTGAATTCCTCATCCCTTCAGTCGTTGACGAACTCGTCCACGAAGGAAAGGCTACTGTTTCGCTTTTAAAAACAACATCTGTTTGGTTTGGTGTCACATATAAAGAAGACAAACCAGCGGTCGTTGCCTCTTTGAAGAAGCTCGTTGAAAAAGGCGAATATAAAGAAGGCATTTATTAATATCAAGCCAACTCGAAGAAGACTGATGAAAATCGGTCTTTTTCTGTTACTGAAAACTTTTATATAATAAACACGAAAGAGAATAATTCTCTTTGTGAAGGAGGGAACCATGGATAAGTTAATCAAAAACAGCGTGAACTTCCTTACTACCACAGGCGTTGAGATCGCAAAAGCGATAACAGTGGTATTGATAGGGTATTTCATCATTCAGTTAATCGTTGGCATCATCAAGCACGCCATAACTAAGTCCCCATCAAAAGATAAGACTCTCGTGAACTTCCTTTTGGGAATAACAAAGTTCGGCCTTTTCTCTGTTCTTATTATCATCGTCCTAACAATGTCAGGCGTCTCTACTGATAACGTCGTCACCTTTGCTTCTGTTATTTCCCTAGGCGTTTCACTTGCCTTACAGGATGTCATCAGCAACCTCGCTAACGGGTTCTTAGTCGTTACAACAAAGCCTTTCGTTGAAGGCGAATTTATCTCTGTCGACGGAGTTGATGGAACCGTCATTTCAATCTCGATGTTCCACACCAAATTAAAAACACCAAACGGACAGATGATTGTTGTCTCTAACCATACCGCTTCCGTTAACAACGTCATTAACTATTCACGTCTTCCAACAAGAAGAATCGTCATTAACGTTCCAGTTTCATACAAAACCGGCACAAACGAAGTAAAGAAGATCATCCTTGATGTCGCTAAAGCACATCCTAATATGCTTAAAGACCCTGCTCCAGATTGCAGACTTACCGAATACGGCGACTCAAATCTTATTTTCACCCTCAAGTGCTGGGTCCCTGCAGGAAAATATTGGGATACCTTATTCGATCTTAACGAAACAATCTTAGATAAGCTCCGTGAAGCTAAAATCGATATCGATTATGATCAGTTCGATATTCATATTAAGAAGGAGGGAGAATAATCATGCTTAGAATCTTAGAAGCAGTGGAAGAAATCATCGCTGAAGAGCCTCAGTATTCTTTAGCGGAAGTAATTCTTTGGTATAGCCTTCTTGCCTTCTCAATCATCCTTCTTGTCGTTTACTTGATTGTAAGAGGCCATAGGAACAATAACGGTTTAGCCGCTATCCAAAATGTCATTCAAAAAGAACTAAAGATGATTGTTTCCAAAAAAGAAGCGGTCATAAATGATCAGAAAGTCGATATCCACCTTTATGGAACCGCTAAGAAACTGAATGTCTTCCTTGGAGAATTCGTAACAATCAGAGAGCAAACATCTCTTCCTGATGCCGATGCAATAATTGGAAAGACCCAAAAGATTATCAAAGCGGTTCATTCCACAAACGTCGACAAAATGACAAAAGAAGAAAAAATTAAGTATCTGGATAAGACCATCGACAGATTAACCTTCATATACGGCAAACTCGATGTCATCAGAATGTTAGTTAAATAACCTTGGGTGGCCCCAAGGTTTTTCTTTAGAAAAAACAAAACTTACTATAGCATTTTATAAAGAAACTATTAAAATCTACAAAGGGATAATTATCATGTACGATTTAGTTATTATTGGCGCCGGCCCAGCTGGCATCTTTACCGCTTTTG
>JAZLMH010000023.1:0-180408 GCA_045598525.1 Bacilli bacterium
CTGTGAACTTGTCTAAGAAGGCCAATGTCTTTTCCTTGCTTTCAAAATCGCAAGCAATAATAACGTCTTTTGCCATAATTACTTTCTACCTCCAATTATGTTTTCTAAAGAATCGATGTTGTATTTTTTCATTACTCTTGGGATATCGTCGATGATGTCTTTGCATGCAAACGGATTAATTAAGTTTGCCGCACCGACTTCAACTGCTGTAGCGCCTGCCATCATCATTTCGATGACGTCTTCTGCGCTTGATACGCCGCCCATGCCAATAACAGGGATCTTAACAGCGTGGGCAACTTGATAGACGCATCTTACTGCGACTGGGAAGACTGCTGGGCCTGATAATCCGCCTGTTGTGTTAGCGAGCAATGGCTTTCCTGTTTTGAGGTTAATTCTCATACCAAGGAGAGTGTTGATTAAAGAGATTGCGTCTGCTCCGGCTTCTTCAGCAGCTTTTGCCATCTCGACGATATTTGTAACGTTTGGTGATAATTTAACGATCAATGGTTTGCTGATTACTTTCTTAACTGCAGTAACAACGTTTTTGATGTTTTCTGGATCTGTTCCGAATGCCAAGCCGCCCCCATGGACGTTTGGACAAGAAACATTTAATTCAATCCAGCCAACCATATCTAATTTGCTGACTTTCTCGCAGACATAAACATATTCTTCAACCGAGAAGCCAGAGACATTTGCCATTACTTTTTTATGGAAGACTTTTGAAAGTTTCTCCACTTCTTCGGTGATGACTTTTTCAACGCCTGGGTTTTGTAAACCAACAGCATTTAGCATGCCGCTTGGAGTTTCGGCGATTCTTGGTGTTGCGTTTCCGTATCTAGGTTCTTTTGTTGTGCCCTTCCAAGAGAATGTGCCAAGTATATTGATGTCATAGAGCTCTGCAAATTCATAGCCAAAGCCAAATGTGCCAGAAGCAGGAATGACTGGGTTATCAAGCTCAATGCCTAAAAGGTTGACCTTTGTGTTTATTTCTCCCATATGATTTCCTCCTTCTTCATGACTGGGCCGTCTTTGCAGATTCTCTTATGACCATAAAGTGTCTTGCATGTGCAGCCCATGCACGCTCCGAATCCACACCCCATTCTTTCTTCAAACGAGAATTCGCCGCTTGTGGTTGTTGCGTTATAAACGGCCTTAAGCATTGGCTCTGGGCCACATGTGTAGAAATATGAATATGACTCAGGTAATGCGTTTGTAACGAATCCTTTAACGCCATATGAGCCATCAACTGTTGTGACAGCGACTTGGCAACCAAGCGTCTTGAAATCTTCCTCTCCGAAAACTTCTTCTTTTTTGTTGAAGCCGAGGATGACAGAAACTTTCTTTCCTTCCTTCACCAATTTCTTTGCGAGGTTGTATAAAGGTGGGACACCTACGCCGCCGCCAATAAGGAGAGGTGTTTCACCTGATTTTGATAAATCATAGCCGTTGCCTAAGCCGGTAAGGATGTCTAATTCTTCCTCTTCCTTCATGTTTTTCATCTTTTCTGTTCCAATGCCTACGACTTTATAGATAAGGGTTAACGTTTCCTCATCATAATCATTAACGGAGATTGGTCTTCTTAGATAAAGTCCATCGAGAAGAATATTAACGAATTGGCCACAGTTGGTGATTCCGCTTGTATCACCAACAAGGACCATCTTATAGACGTCGTTTGTTAAGGCTATGTTACTTTTGATTTTGAATATTGTTCTTTTCATTTATGTAATCCTTAAGCGTCGATGGTTGAGATTGTGATTGTTGTTTCCTCTAAGACATCAAGAAGAACTCTTACTGTATCTAAAGAGGTGAACATTGTGACATTTGATTCGATAGCGAATTTTCTGATTAGGTAGCCATCAGATGCAGCGACTTTTGAGCCAACCTTAGCGGTATTGATGACATAAGCGATGTGTCCTTGTCTAATTGAATCTCTGATTTCGTTGCTGCCTTCTTTTAATTTCTTGAGAACGTGGGTTCTAATACCGTGTTGCTTTAAGAAGTTTGCCGTTCCGATTGTTGCTTCGATGTTGAAGCCAAGATCGTAGAATCTCTTTGCTAAGCTAAGCATTTCTTCTTTGTCTTCGTCTGCGGTTGTGATGAAGACCGTGCCATAGTTTTGAAGTTTTGTTCCAGCGGCCTGAAGCGCCTTATATAAAGCACGGTTAAGTTTTGCATCGTAACCAATTGCTTCGCCAGTGGATTTCATTTCTGGCGAGAGGTATGCATCTAAGCCTTTGATTTTGTTGAATGAGAATACTGGTACTTTGACATAGAATCTCTTCTTCTCTTCTGGATAAAGGCTGAAGAGGCCTTGTTCTTTAAGTGTCTTTCCAAGAATGACTTCTGTTGCGATATCGGCAAGAGAATAGCCAGTTGATTTAGAAAGGAATGGGACGGTTCTTGATGAGCGTGGATTAACTTCGATGATGTACACTTTCTCATCTTTATCGACAATGAACTGGATGTTATATAAGCCTTTGATGCCGATGCCTAAGCCAAGTTTCTTTGCGTATGTGAGAATTGTTCCTTTGACTTTGTCACTGATGGAGAATGAAGGATAGACGGAAATGGAGTCGCCAGAGTGGATGCCCGTTCTTTCAACAAGCTCCATAATGCCTGGGACAAAGACATCAACGCCGTCACAAATAGCATCAACTTCCACTTCTTTACCGATGATATATCTATCAACGAGGACTGGTTTGTCTGCATCGACTTCGACAGCGGTCTTTAAGTAATGTCTTAAGCCTGCCTCATCATTAACGATTTCCATGGCTCTACCACCAAGGACGAATGAAGGTCTAACAAGAACTGGGTAGCCAATTCTTGCCGCTGCTTTAATACCATCTTCGATATTTGTGACAGCGGTTCCTTCTGGCTGAGGGATATTTAATGATTTGCAAAGGCCATTGAAGAGGTCTCTATCTTCTGCTTTATCAATTGCTTCACAGTCTGTGCCAACAATCTTGACTCCGCGTTCTGCTAAAGGATTTGCAAGGTTAATAGCGGTCTGGCCACCAAGAGAAGCGACAACACCCTTTGGTTTTTCATAATCGAGAATAGCCATAACGTCTTCTACTGTTAATGGCTCAAAATAGAGCTTATCGGCGGTTGTGTAGTCGGTTGAGACTGTTTCTGGGTTGTTGTTAATGATGATTGCTTCATATCCAGAGCGTTTAATTGTCTGGACCGCATGGACGGTTGAATAGTCAAATTCAACGCCTTGACCAATACGGATTGGGCCAGCGCCAAGAACAACAATCTTCTTTTTATCTGTTAAGCGGGATTCATTAACGAAGCCTGGCTTAACAAGGTTCTGATATGTTGAATAAAGATAAGCGATATAATGACCTGTATGAAGGGTGTCAACCATCTTGAATGATGGAATGATGCCATTTGCTTTTCTTAAGTTATAAACATCTAGTTCTGCAACCTTCCAAAGGCGAGCGATTTCTTTGTCGCTGAAGCCCATGACCTTGGCAGTTTTTAATGCCTCAAGATCATTTGGTTTTGCTGCAACTTCTTTTTCCATTTCGACGATCTTCTTGAACGATTCGAGGAAGAGCTCGGTGATCATGGTTAATTTATGAAGTTCTTCAACGCTATGTCCTCTTCTAAGGAGCTCGCAGATAGCAAAAACGTTGTCACTTCTGAACTTAGAAAGGTGCTCGATAAGTTCTTCATCGGTAAAAGTATCGAACTGTTTTAAATAAAGGTGATTAACACCGATTTCTAAAGAGCGGATTGATTTGAGTGTACATTCTTCAAGGGTTGCGCCAATGCCCATGACTTCGCCCGTTGCTTTCATCTGGGTGCCAAGTTCGTTTGGAGCCTGGGTGAATTTATCAAATGGGAAACGTGGGAATTTAGCGACAACGTAATCAAGGGAAGGCTCGATTGCGGCCGTTCCACCTGCAACTGGGATTTCGCTAAGTTCCATGCCAAGAGCAATCTTTGCTGTGACTCTGGCGATTGGGTAGCCTGACGCTTTTGATGCAAGAGCTGAAGAACGGGAGACACGTGGGTTGACTTCAATCAAAAAGTATTCGCTTGATGTTGGGTTTAAGGCAAACTGAACGTTGCAACCACCTTCAATCTTAAGTTCTCTGATGATTTTGATAGCGGAATCGTTAAGCATCTTTAAGTCATGTTCGTTAAGAGACATGATTGGAGCAACAACGATTGAGTCGCCTGTATGGACGCCGACTGGGTCAATGTTTTCCATGCCGCAGATTGTGATAGCGTGGTCCATGGAGTCGCGCATGACTTCGAATTCGATTTCTTTGTAACCTTTGACTGATTTTTCAACTAATACCTGGTGAACTGGAGAAAGAGCAAATCCGTTTCTCCCAATTTCAACGAGTTCTTCATCGTCATTAGCAAAACCGCCGCCTGTGCCGCCAAGAGTGAAGGCTGGTCTAAGAACGACTGGGTATCCAATTCTGCGTGCCGCCTCTAAAGCGTGATCGAGATCGTATGTGATTTCTGATGGGATAACTGGTTCTCCAATCTTTTCACACATCTCTTTAAACATCTCGCGGTCTTCTGCTCTTTCGATCGATTCGCTTGATGTGCCAAGGAGCTGGACTCCGCATTCTTTGAGGATGCCCTTTTTCTCTAATTGCATTGCAAGGTTAAGGCCTGTTTGTCCGCCAATGCCTGGAACAATTGCGTCTGGTCTTTCGTGACGGATAATCTTAGCAATGTAATCTAAGGTCAATGGCTCCATATAGACTTTATCTGCGATTTGGGTATCTGTCATGATCGTCGCAGGGTTGGAGTTAACAAGAACGACTTCGTATCCTTCTTCTTTAAGAGCCAAACATGCTTGGGTTCCTGCGTAGTCAAATTCTGCAGCCTGACCAATAACGATTGGGCCAGATCCGATAATCATGACTTTTTTAACATCTAATCTTTTTGCCATGGTTTTTTCCTCCCCTATTTCTTATAGACTATCTGGTTATTACAAACTGTTAGGTAATTCACGCCACAAAGCTTCTTGCCAATGAAAGGTGTCGATTTGCCTTTGGATAAGAAGTCTTCTTTTTTAACGGTGAATTCTTCATCAAGGTTCCATACGCTAAATCCGTCGTATGGGATGTTGAATCTCTTTCTTGGGTTTATGACCAACAAATCGATTAATTTTTCTAATGTGATTATCCCTTCCTTTACTAAATGGGTATAAAGGAGAGGAAATGCGAGCTCGATGCCTGTGATGCCGAATGGCGAGTTCTCTAGACCACGAGATTTCTCTTCTTCTGTATGTGGGGCATGGTCGGTTGCAATCATATCGATCGTTCCATCTTTTATGCCTTCTAATAATGCAAGTTTATCTTCTTTGCTTCTTAATGGCGGATTCATTTTCCAGTTTCCGCTTTCTTCGAGCATTGAATCATCGAGGATTAAGTAATGAGGCGCTGTTTCGCATGTGATATTAACGCCTTCCACTTTTGCTTTACGGATAAGAGCGACACTTTCTTTTGTTGAGATATGGCAGACATGATATTTGCATCCTGTCTTTCCTGATAATTCAATATCTCTGGCAATTTGAGCATATTCACTTTCAGAACAAATACCTCTGTGTCCATGGGCTTTAGCATATTCGCCATCATGGATGTATCCGCCTTTGAGAAGCTCGTTAACTTCGCAGTGGGCAACAATAATCGCGTTTAGCTCTTTGGCTTTCTTCATAGCCTCAAGCATCATTTTTTCAGTTTGGACGCCTCTTCCGTCATCAGAGAAAGCGATTGCAAGTTTCTTAAGCTCGTCCATATCACTAAGCTCTTCACCTTTTTCGCCTTTCGTGATTGAAGCGTATGGGTAAACGTTGATACACGCGTCTTTATCGATGATGTCTTTTTGGATCATCATGTTTTCAACTGTGTCTGGGACAGGATTGAGGTTTGGCATTGGGCAAACGGCTGTGTATCCGCCACGTGCGCATGCCTTTGTGCCATCCTTAATTGTCTCCTTATAAGAAAAACCCGGCTCTCTAAGATGAACATGAACATCAAGGAAGCCGGGAACAATAACATAATTATTATCTCTGTCTAACTGAGAAAGAGAAAAAGTGGAAATCAAACGAGGTAAATCAAATTCAGCCTCGCATCTTCCACTTATAATTTTGATGTTTGGATAATTCATATTTGTTCTCCTTTACGCAAGAGCAATATGGAACCTTTTTAAGGTTCTTCAAAAATATATAGATTGAATGAATTTGATTCAACAATTATTTAAATAAATTTAAAAATTGAAGAGAAAAAGCGGTTTCATTTGAAATCTTTTATCGTTTTTGTTGGTTTTATGCTCGCTTATGTTTATATTTCTCATTGTGGTGAAACTAAATGTTTCAACTAACAAGGAGATTTATATGAAACCAATCTTACTCGTAATCATGGATGGCGTCGGTTTCTCAAAAACCGGCATCGGTGATGCTGTCACTATGGCAAACACCCCAAACCTTGATCATTTTTTGAAAATCTATCCTAATTGCAGATTGAAGGCACACGGCCCAGCTGTTGGTCTTCCATCTGATGACGATATGGGCAACTCTGAAGTCGGTCACAACGCTCTTGGCTGTGGTCAGATTTATTCTCAGGGTGCAAAACTCGTTAACGAATCAATCCAATCCGGAAAGATCTATGAATCAACCGCTTGGAAAGAAGAGATCGAAAATGTTAAAGCTCACGATTCAACCCTTCACTTCCTTGGCTTATTAAGCGATGGCAACGTCCACTCAAACATCAGCCACTTAATTGCCATGATTAAAGAAGCAAAAGCAGAAGGCGTTAAGAAAGTCAGGGTACACGTTCTTCTTGATGGACGTGATGTCCCAGCTACTTCAGCATTAGTCTATGTCGATCAACTTGAAACAGTTCTTGCTGAACTTAATGATGCTTCATTTGATGCATGCATCGCTTCAGGCGGCGGCCGTATGAAGATCACAATGGATAGATATCAGGCAAACTGGAAGATGGTTGAAGATGGCTGGCACACCCACGTTATGGGCG
The DNA here is from genome assembly GCA_045598525.1 of Bacilli bacterium. GTDB lineage: Bacteria > Bacillota_I > Bacilli_A > RFN20 > CAG-826 > UBA4951. Next base: position 7,008 of record JAZLMH010000023.1, read on the forward strand.
ATGGAAGAATGTTCGAAACCACAACAGCTGCTGTTGAAACATTTAGAAACGAAATCGCAGGCATCATCGACCAGGACCTCCCAGCATTCGTTATTGCAAAAGACGGCGAACCAGTCGGTAAAATTGTTGATGGCGATTCAGTCATCCTCTTCAACTTCAGAGGCGACCGCGCTATCGAAATTTCCATGGCGTTCGATATGAAGGACTTCGACAAATTTGATAGAGTTGTTTATCCAAACGTTTGCTATGCAGGACTTCTCCAGTACGATGGAGACCTTAAGCTCCCAGCAAGATTCTTAGTCAATCCTCCAGAGATCAAGAACACCTTAACCGAAGTTCTTGTCAAAGCAGGAATCAACGAATTCGCAATTTCCGAGACTCAGAAATATGGTCACGTCACCTACTTCTGGAACGGTAACAGATCCGGCAAAGTCTCAGAAGAGCTCGAAACATATATGGAAATCCCAAGTGACAATGTCTCATTTGACCAAAGACCTTGGATGAAATGTGCTGAAATCACAGACGAAGTCATCAAGGCTATGGAAAGCGACAAATACCAGTTTATCCGTCTTAACTATCCAAACGGTGACATGGTTGGCCACACAGGTGACTTAGACGCAACAATCTGCTCTATGGAAGCACTTGACCTTTGTTTAGAAAGACTTTGGAAAGTCGCTAAAGCTAAAGGTTACACAATGCTTGTCACTGCCGATCATGGCAACGCAGATGAAATGCTTGAGAAAAACAAGAAAGGCGAACTCCAAGTCAGAACCGCTCACTCACTTAACCCAGTCCCATTTATCATCGTCGATGATGAGATCAAGGTTGAAATGAAAGAAGGAGCATTCGGCCTTGCAAACGTCGCTCCAACAGTCACTAAGCTCTTTGGCTTAGAGGCACCTGAATGTTGGGAAGAAGCTGTCATCAAATAAAACCTTAACCCGCCGGTTTGCGGCGGGTTTTCTTCTTGTTTAAAAACCTCTTTATTATCGAGGGTGAACGCAAGATAATTATGACTTGTTTTTAGGAGGACCCATTATGAGTAAAACAAGTGGTTTCCAGTATAGTAAAACCCCATTAAGATTTGTCATGAATTACAAAGATGGCAAATGGGATGACGGTCATTTATCTAGTGACGAAACAATCGTTTTAAATGAACGCGCTTGTGTTCTCCAATATGGGCAGAGTGTTTTTGAAGGTTTAAAGGCATACAAGACCAAGAACGGTAAGATTGTTTGCTTTAGACCTGATTTGAATGCTAAAAGACTTGCTGATTCATGCATCAGAATGAAGATGCCTCCAGTTAGCGAAGAAAAATTCCTAGAAGCAATTAAGGATGTTGTTCTTGCTAATAAAGACCTTATTCCTTCATATGGTGAAGGTGGTTCTCTTTACTTAAGACCTTTTGTTATTGGTACTAACCCAGTCCTTGGCGTTAAGCCAGCGTCTGAATATCAATTTAGAGTGTTTGCTTGCCCTGTTAGTTCTTATTTCAATGGAGAAACTAAACCTCTTAATTTAAGAGTCTCTGATCTTGATAGAGCAGCATCTCGTGGCACTGGGCATATCAAAGCAGCGCTTAACTACGCGATGAGCTTATTCAATATCTCCGAGGCTCATGAACTTGGATACGACGAAAACGTGTATCTTGATAGCGCCACTCATACATATGTCGAAGAAACAGGAGGCGCTAATATCTTATTCGTTACAAAAGACGGCACAATCGTTACTCCTAAATCAGATACAATTCTTCCTTCCATCACAAGAAGATCTCTCCTTGTTCTTGCCAAAGATTATTTAGGCATCAAAGCGGAAGAAAGAAGAATCGATATCAAAGAAATCAAAGAGTTCAAAGAATGTGCACTATGTGGAACTGCTTCTGTCTTATCTCCTGTTGGTTCAATTGATAACCATGGAGATATAACTAGATTTGAGCCTATAGGCAAAGATTCAGTTATGGCTAAATTAAGGGAATTGCTCTTATCAATTCAATATTGCGATACCAAAGCGCCAGAAGGCTGGATATACGAAATCAAATAAATCAATATAACGATAATCGATAAATTTAAGCTACTAGAAAACTAAAAGCCGAGGTTGATTCCTCGGCCTATTTTTTATTATTGCTTAGTTGACCTTTGTGAATTTATAAGCTGATTTTGAATAGTATTCTTCATTAGCCTCTAAGACAATCGAAGGGAAGTTGTCATGGTTTATCGCGTCTGGATAATCTTGTGCTTCCATACAAATGAATTTGCCATCGCTATAAAGTTGTAATCCAACTCTATCGGTGAACACTTCAACTTTGTAGCCGCCGGTCTTGCCTTCCATCTCCGCAACTTTTCTATAACCAGTTCCATTGAGGCAGAGGTTTGAATCGTTATTCCCGTGGTATGTGTTTTTGGTTCTGTAATCAAGAGTGGTTCCTGCCACACTTACGATTTCACCAGTTGGGATAAGGTCGCTTGATGCTTTTGTATACGTATCGGCATCAATCCATAAATCATGATTTGAATTGGATGTGTTCCCGTTCATGTTCATATATAAATGGTTGATAGGATTGAATATTGTTTTCGCGTCGCAAATTGCTCTATATTCGTATGTCAGCGTGCCATCTTCTTCTAATGTGTATGTTGTAGTCATATCAAGATTGCCTGGAAATCCCATATCGGCATCTTGAGAGTGCAAAGAAAATGAGATGCTATTCTCTGTTTGCTCTACAAATGTCCATGTTCTTTCGCCAAATCCTTTAGAGCCACCATGGAGAGTATGTCTGCCATTATTTTTATCAGTATTATAAGTAACACCGTCTAACACGAATCTGCCATTAGCGATTCTGTTAGCGACTCTTCCTGCAGTAAAACCGTTTTCTGCTATATGTTTTCCGTTAAAATCAACGGAATCAATCTTCGCGCCTTTATTAGCGAACTTCACTTGTAAGCCTTGGGAAGTGCTTAAAGTCATAGTTGGAGGAATGCTTGTCTGAGGTGCAGCTGAGATAGATGAAGATTCGCTAGGCAAGGAAGATTCCGCTTCGCTTTGATTAGCGAGTGTTGATTCATCTTTTGGGCTATTAGAACAAGCGCTAAGAACAAAAGGAGCAACTAATAGTAATAGCTTATTTAATTTCATTGTCTGATGACCCCTTCCTCGATAGCGGCATTCTTAACTGCTTCGCTTACCGCTTTGACAACTCTTTCATCGAATGCACTTGGAAGAATGTAGTCTACGTTAAGCTCTTCGTCTTTGATCAAGTATGCAAGAGCTTTTGCGGCTGCCATCTTCATGCCTTCTGTGATCTTTGTTGCATTAGCGTCTAATGCGCCTCTAAAGATGCCTGGGAAAGCTAAGAGATTGTTTACCTGGTTAGGATAATCGCTTCTTCCTGTGCCAACAATCACTGCGCCTGCTTCTTTTGCATCAGCATAACTGATTTCAGGTGTTGGATTTGCCATAGCGAAGACAAAAGCGTCTTTCATGCTTCTAACCATGTCTTTTGATACGAGGTTTGGGGCAGACACGCCAACAAACACATTAGCACCTTCAAGAAGAGACGCTAATGTGCCTTTGTGGTTTGGTTTGGTGTCGATGATGCCGTCATCAATCAATTCCTTAACCGCGAAGTCATATTTGTCATAGTCTTTCTTATCGACAACGCCATTGATGTTTACTGCGTAAATTGTTTTGACGCCAAGTCTCTTGAGCATTCTTGCGATATTACTTCCTGCTGCGCCTGTGCCACTCATAACGACAACAAGATCCTCCATCTTCTTGCCAGTTAATCTGACGCAGTTCATAACAGCTGCGCCAACAACAATAGATGTGCCATGTTGGTCATCGTGCATGACTGGGATATCGAGTTCTTTGATAAGTCTTCTTTCGATTGTGACGCATCTTGGAGCGCTAATGTCTTCTAAGTTAATGCCACCAAGAGATGGAGCTAAGATTTTGCAGGTTCTAATGATTTCTTCTGGATCCTTTGTGTCAATGCATAATGGAATTGCATCAATGTTTGCAAACTTCTTGAAAAGATTGCATTTGCCTTCCATAACTGGAATGCCAGCTTCTGGTCCAATATCGCCTAAACCAAGGACTGCTGTTCCATCGGAAATAACTGCGATTGTGTTCCCTTTAGAGGTGTATTTATAGACTAAAGACTTATCTTTAGCAATCTCTTTGCACGGTTCTGCAACTCCTGGAGTGTAAGCAACACTTAAATCGTGCTTATCTTCGATTGGGAGCTTGAGGGATGTCTCAAATTTGCCTCCCTCATGTTTCATTAAAGCTTCTTCACGTAAATCCATAAATTACCTCTCAAATATACTGTTTCCATATGTATCGTATGCAACGATCACAGGGAAACCTTTAACAACAAGTTTTTTAATTGATTCGCATCCTAAGTCCCCGAAGGCCACTTCTTCGCAGAATTCTACTTTCTTAGAAAGAAGGGCGCCTGCGCCGCCCGTAGCGACAAGATAGACAAGCTGATAGTCCTTACAAGCTTTTCTAACCTCTTCGCTTCTTGGGCCTTTGCCAATCATGCCTTTGATTTTTAGTTTAGGCATCATGTTGATGAATTTATCCATCCTGCTTGATGTAGTTGGGCCAATTGATCCTACTATTCCATCGGGTTTTGTTGGCGTAGGACCTGCATAATATATAAACGATCCTTCAAATTTCACCGGCAATTCTTGATTATTTTCTAATAGCCCTGCAATTCTAGCGTGGGCTGCGTCTCTTGCTGTATAGATAATTTCATCAAGTTCGACTACATCCCCGGCATGAAGCTTTGTGACGTCTATCATAACTTAACCTCCACATGTCTATTAGCGTGGCATTGAATGTTGACTGCGACAGGAAGGGAGGCAATATGGCATGGCGCAACATTGATGAATACGCCTAAGCAAGTTGTCTTGCCACCAAGCCCCATAGGGCCAATATCTAATTTATTAACCTCTTCCTTGATTTCGGATTCTAATTTGGCAATCTCTTGATTAGCAGATTGTTCTTCTCTGAGAAGTGCTTCTTTGGCCATCAAAGCAGATTTCTCAAAATTACCACCGATACCAATTCCTAAGAATATAGGAGGGCATGGTCTTCCATCCGCTTCTTTTACTGTATTGATGACAAACTCTTTGATTCCTTTTACACCATCGGTTGGATTCATCATCTTTAGTTTGGACATATTCTCGCTTCCAGCGCCTTTTGGAGCAATCTTGATAGTTAGGTTATCGCTTACTTCAGTTTTAACGTGGATTATTGCCGGAGTGTTATCTTTGGTATTAATTCTCGAGAGAGGATCAGCAACAGATTTGCGAAGATAATAATCGTTATAAGCGCTGCGTACTCCAGCGTTTATTGCTTCATTTAAATCGCCATCAATCATTACTTGATTCCCTATCGTGACGAAGCAGGTAACAATGCCGGTGTCTTGGCACATCGGAATCGATTCTTCTTTTGCCAATGCGGCGTTATTTAAAATTTGAGAGATTATTTCTTTGCTTAGATTCTTATCTTCGTTTCTCTTCGCTTCTTCCAAAAGGCCAAGAGTAAAAGAGTTGAGATTATGGCAAGCCTCATATATTGCTTGTTTAACTGCGTTTTCAATATCGATGGTCTTAATTAATTTCATAAACAAATATTAGCACTTATTAATAGCATGGCTTATTAATAATTTAAAAAAAGACTCGCCTTTTTGCGAGTCTATTCAGATTGTTGTTCTTTTTTATAATACGATTTCTTATCTTCGTACATATAAGCGTCTGCTGTTTGTAAGGCGTTTGAAAAGGCTTCTTGGCTTCCAAAACCCCCAACGTAGCATCCAACACTGAAATTGATCTCATATGGTTTTCCGCTGTTTTTGTTGAATTTTTCAGAAGCGGATTTAATAGATTCTTTTAATTCTGCAACCATTTCATCGTCAGCATTTCTGGAAACAATAACAAATTCATCTCCGCCATATCTGCAAAGGAACATTTCTCTTTTGTGTTTTGCTGTTACTTCTTTTAATAACTCAGCCGCATCAGCCAAAGCAATATCTCCAACATCATGACCAAGTTTGTCGTTAATGTTTTTAAAAGCGTTGATATCAATCATTGCTACAAGCATGTCATGGCTTGATGGTCTTCTAATGAGGTAATCGACATAGTCGTTCAGGGCGTTTCTGTTGTTTGTGCCAGTTAATTGATCTCTTGTGATTTGGTCTGATTGGTCCTTGTATGTCATAAGAACCATCATCAAAGTAATGCCAACTTGGATTGCGGTGATTCCATAGAAAATCATCTGAGCGACGCCGCCGATGACCGGGAAAAGCAAAAAGTAGATAAGAGGTAAATATTCTTGTTTTTTAGCAGGGCTGACGGCTTTTGAAATCGCAAATCCAGCAGCGATGCCGGAAGCAATGATATAAAGCCATAACAATGCCCAATTAACAGCAAGGAAAGGCCCTCTAACGTATTCGTTTTTATCGTTTATGGAGAACAATACGTTGGTGAAAGGATTGATTACAACAAGAACAAAGCAAAGAAAGAGAGGGATTGAAAAAAGGGTCCACTGCCACTTAGTTGGTTTGAAATCGATTCTACTAAAAACCAAAATCATCCAAGTAAACGGAAGAACGTTAACCATCAAATCATACAAGAGATTGCTTATTTGAATTAAAATCCTCGCGCCTTCAAACATCTGCCCTCTTAAAGAAATGGCAGCAATGTCTGAGATGCAAAGAATCCATAAGCAAACCGCCATAATTCTTTTGATCTGGAAACTGACTGTTCTATTTTGGTTAATCAAAAAGAACATGATGGCAGAAACGATCATGCATATAACGTTGACTTCAATATATGTGGCAATACTTGTGTTCATAGTCTTCTTTAGTAAAAATGTATCAAATTTTTGTGTTAAACAAAAGGGGTAAAAAACTAGGCCTAATTGAAAGGCCTAGTTTATGGTTTGCTTGCAATTAGTTGCCCTTATATGCGTCTTTAAGAATCTGCATGAGATCTTTAACAAGAGGCATTCTTGGGTTTGCTGGAGTGCACTGATCTTCGTAAGCGAGATAAGCGATGTCCTCAAGCTTGCTATTGAATAATTCTTCGTCTGGGATAAGAGATTGGAAGTTCATGTCGATTCCAATGTCTTTACCAAGATCTAAAACCGCTTTTGAAAGGACATCCTTAGCTTCTTCTCTTGTCTTGCATTCAAGACCTAAGGTATTGCAGATCTCCATGTATTTCTCGTCGCAGCAGTATTCTTCATACTTTGGCCAGACGCCAAGTTTTGTCGGAACTGTGCCATTATATCTGATGACGTGAGGCAATAAGATTCCGCATGTTCTGCCGTGGACTGTATGGAATTCAGCGCCGACCTTGTGTGCTAATGAGTGAGCAATGCCAAGGAATGCGTTAGCAAATGCCATGCCTGCGATTGTCGCAGCGTTATGCATGTGTTCTCTAGCATCAAGATCATTCTTGCCGTTCTTGACACAGCGTGGAAGGTATTTGAAGACGAGTTTGATAGCGTTTAATGCAAGACCGTCTGTGTAGTCGCTTGCTAAAACTGATGTATATGCTTCAATTGCGTGGGTGAGAACGTCCATACCGGTCTCAGCGGTTGCTCTTGCTGGAAGATTGGTGGTGAATTCTGGATCTACAATCGAAACAGTTGGTGTCAATGAGTAGTCGGTTAATGGATATTTCTTGCCGTTTGCCTTATCTGAAATGACAGCAAATGGTGTAACCTCTGAGCCTGTGCCAGAGGTTGTTGGGATACAGATTAACTTAGACTTTCTTCCAAGTTCAGGATATTTGAATGCTCTCTTACGGATATCCATGAACTTTTGTTTTAAGTTGTCAAAGTCAACTTCTGGATGTTCATAGAATAACCACATGCCTTTAGCGGCATCCATTGGTGAACCGCCACCTAAAGCGATGATTGTGTCAGGCTTGAACTGTTCCATGAGAGCAACACCGCGCTTGACGGTTGTGATATCTGGATCAGGCTCGACTTCGCTGAATAACTGATAAGTAACTTCGTTTCTTCTCTGATTGAGAATGTCGATGATCTTGTTTAAGAAGCCAAGCTCGACCATTGATCTATCTGTGACGATGAAGACCTTACCAACTTCTTTACACGATCTTAAATATTCGATTGAGTTTCTTTCAAAATATATCTTCTGAGGGACTTTAAACCACTGCATAGTATTTCTCCTTTTTGCAACTTTCTTGATGTTCAATAAATTGAGTGCGCCAACGTTTCCTGAGACGCTGTTGTGTCCGTAGGAACCACACCCGAGGGTAAGCGATGGGATAAGTGAGTTATAAACGTTACCAATACCACCGAAAGTTGTTGGAGAATTCCAAATAATACGAATTGCTTTTACTGTATCACCAAATCTTGTAGACATTTCCTGGTCGTGACAGTGAATGCCTGCTGTGTGGCCAAGACCGCCAAATTCGAGCATCTTCTCGCAAAGGTCTGTGCCTTCTTCAAAGCTCCTAACTTTGTAGATGGCTAAGATTGGTGAGAGCTTTTCTCTAGACATTGGTTCTGCGTCACCGACTTCTTCTGCAAGGGTTGCGATGATTGGAGTTTCTGCAGGAACTTCAAATCCAGCGTTCAAAGCAATTTTTGTTGCTGGCATGCCAACTACTGGAGCATTTAATTTTGCTTCAGCGACATTTTTGTCCCCTTTAGCAACGCCAAAGAGATATTTTTCAAGCTTTCTTGTTTCTTCTGGTGTCGCGAAATAGACTCTGAATCTCTTCATGGTCTCAACAAACTCATCATAGACGTTTTCATGGACAAAGATTGCTGATTCAGAAGCGCAAATCATACCGTTATCGAATGCTTTTGAAAGGATGATGTCATTGACCGCTCTCTTAATGTCAGCTGATTCGTCAACATAGACAGGGACGTTACCTGCGCCAACGCCAAGAGCTGGTTTGCCACAACTATAGGCGGCTTTGACCATTGCGTTTCCACCTGTTGCTAAAATCGTTGCAACACCATCATGATTCATTAGGGCTGACGTCGCTTCAAGTGAAGGATGTTCAATCCATTGGATGCAGTTTGCCGGAGCGCCTGCCTCGATTGCTGCCTCAAGCATGACCTGAGCTGCGTGTTTTGAGCACTGCTGTGCGCTTGGATGAAAACCGAAGATGATAGGGTTTCTCGTCTTGATAGCGATTAAGCATTTAAAGATGACTGTGCTTGTTGGGTTTGTAACAGGCGTGACACCTGCAACAACACCGACTGGTTCAGCGATTTCAGTGATACCACTTACTGAGTTCTCTGAAATGACGCCAACCGTCTTGGTGTGTCTCATGTTGTTAACAACATACTCACAAGCGAATAAGTTCTTGGTTGCTTTGTCCTCAAATACACCACGTCCTGTTTCTTCAATTGCGTGTTTAGCTAATATGCCGTGTTTGTCTAAACCGGCAACGCTCATTCTAGCAACGATATAGTCAATTTTTTCTTGGTCAAAAGCATCAAATTCATTAAGTGCGACTAAAGCTTTTTCGACAAGAGAATTGACTTCTTCTTGAGCGGATGAAATTTTCTTTTCTTCCATTAGCGGCTCCTTTCAATAGCTGATTTCTTCTATAGAAATCATTACAATTCTAAAGAATTTTTACTTTTTGTAAACAAAAATGCACCAAAAAATGACTCGCAATTTTTGCTGTTTTTTTGACGAAAGATTCTTTTTTTAAAAAAGAAAAGAGGCAAATTTATAAATTGCCCCTTTTTTATGATATACGTTTGCCTACATTTCAAAACTGCCAATCCAGTCTGCAAACTCTTGATACAGCGTTTCCCACCTTACCGCAAGGGTTTTGTCGGTAAGTTCGAAAACATAGTCTTCAACACCGAATTCTTCAACATATCTGAAGGTATAAGTGTAGTGACCCGCTTCCAATTCTGATAAAGCATACTCGGCAAGAGTTTTTGCCTTGTTTATATTTTGCTTTAAATCTTCGAAGCCTGTTGTCGAAATTTTATCCAACCTTGAGATAAGGTTTGAAAAATAACCGCTTTTGTAACCGTAGTTAAATTGAGCTCCATCATTTTTGATGTAATTTAGAGCATCACCAGGATAAAAATAGAATCCAGCGACATACTCACCTTTGGAATTTGTATAGGAATCAATATAGTAAATTGGCCAATTACAGAGGAAATGAAGATAATCGTACATCGAGTAGATATCTGCAACTAATCCACTTGAAGAAAGTCGTTGCCAAATGGCAAGCTCACTAGTCATTTCTTCCTCTTTCATGATTTTGTAATCAGCATTAACTATTTTGAAAGAAAACTCGTATCCAAACGGATCGCTGAAGTATTTTCCTTGTTCCGCCACTTCAAGAATGCCTGAGACCTTAATGGCTTGAGTCGTATAATCAAAGGTCACGCCTTTCTTTGGGTAAACTTCCATTGTATTAGAAAGCTGATTTGTGTTTGGCTTACAGAATGGGCAGTTTTGATATGGAAGGTTCATAAGAAATATGAAAGACCCATCAATGGGAGATGAAGTTGCCATAAAACCACAAATCTCAACCTTTTTGCCATTTAGCGTTGATAGGAATTCGTAACTGGCAGCAGATTTAAATGATATTCTGGTTGTATCACTCGGAGTAGTCGGAATAGTGATTGAAGATGCATTGCTTCCACTTCCTGTCTCTTCGCTCGGATTTGGATCCGTAGAGTTCCCGCATGCTGAAAGAAGCATAAGAGGGATTAATAATGATAGGGTCTTTCTTTTTTTCATATTATTCTAAACCATCCTTTCGTGACATAACGTTTGTGCATATGAATGTAGGTAAAACATTAACCACAAATATTAAGAGTAAAACCAAGAATTCTGGTGCATACACTTTTCCAAGGTTTAAGACAACACCCATATTAGATGCATAATTGCCCATAGCAAGCAAACCAAGCCTTGATAAACCAAAGGCAAGAATGACCGCCACAAGACCAACTATGGCGTTTTGAATCAAGTAAAGTAGGTTTACTTTCTTCATACTGATGCCAATTAATCTCATAAGCTTAATATCCTTCTTTGACTGATGCATGTTGAGCAATGTGATAATGACGATTACCAAAATGTTCATAAGAAGAATGATGCCCGCTAAAGCGTACACGATATAGCTAGTTTGATCTGTGTCTTTAAGGACGTTTCTCATAACTGCCATAGGCTCGATTGCCTGAAGCGAGAACGAATTTCCATCTTCTGTGATAATCTTGCCATTGTATTCGTTTTTAAGTTGTGTGGCCGTCATTGGATTTGTTGTACGGATAAGTAATGAGCAGACTCTGTCTTCCATTTCTTCGTGATCATGATCTTCATGGTCGTGGTCATTAGTTGGGAGATCGTGTCCTGGGATGCCTTCGGTTTCGGATCCCTCTTCATGTTCATGATCGTGGTCTTCATCCTCGTGCTCATGATCGTGGTCTTCATCCTCATGTTCGTGATCGTGGTCATGTTCTTCGTGAATTTCCCAAATCGATCTAAGCTGAGTGAATACAACTGTGTCAAATGAAGAATGTGACTGTTCTAAGATGCCTTTGACGACAAACGGTGTGTGATGTTCATCACCAATTCCGTGTGATGTATAAATGCTGTCTCCGATTTTTAAGTCATTGACTCTTGCGACTGTCGATCCAACAACAACTTCAAAAACTTCGCCTTCGTCAAACATTTCGCCTTTTGCGATGTTTTTGCCTTCGAGATATTCAGGAGTTGTGCCAACCATGCTATAGCCGTTATAGTTATCCGCCATAGCAAAAGGAATGACAGACTTGACTCTTGAATCCATATCAAGCTGTTCTTTCACAGAATAAGGGATTGTGCCAAGAGGCTCGTCTGTGAAATACATTGAGTTCATGGCAAGCTGAGTAGCGCTGCCGCTAGGACCAATGATGAGGGAATAGTATTGTGCGTTGCTGACAAGACCATCGCTAACTTGATTAGAGACGTTAAAGGCCATAACGCCAACGCCAGCAGAGATGAGAATTGAAAGAATAATTAATATAAACTGAACTTTCTTGATGAGAAGGTTCTTGATAGCAAATTTAAACATATCAATACACCTCCTAATTATCTTTTGACTGGGTAACCTTGTTCATATCGATTACCTCATCAAAGTATTTTGTTAATCTTTCGTCGTGGCTGACCACGATTAAAGTTTTGCCTTCACTTGCTTTAACAAGTTCTTGGATGACCTTCTCACCAATTGTGTAGTTAAGATTGCCAGTTGGTTCATCACCTAAGATGATGTTAGGAGTTTTAACAAGTGCTCTAGCAATAGCAACGCGCTGTTTTTCGCCGCCAGAAAGCTGCTTAATCTTTTTATTTCGCATCCCATATATGCCAAGCTCTTTTAAAAGGTCTCCTGCTTTGGATGTGTCGACTCCTTCTAATCTAAGGACATTGATATTATCCATAACAGACATATCCTCGATGAGTTTGAAATCTTGGAATATGTATCCAATATTTTTAATTCTGTAATTGTCTTTTTGCTTTTGGCTTAAGCAAGTCATCTCTTCGCCATCGATATAAATTTCACCGCAGTTTGGTGAAAGGATACCGCTGATCATATTCAAAAGAGTGGATTTGCCACAGCCTGAAGCGCCTAATAATATGTATTTTTTATTGTCTTCAAATACCAGGTCTTGATATTTGATTGTAGTTTCGTTTTGAAATTTCTTTTCTAATCCTTTTATTGTAATCATATGTAAAAAACCTCTAATAAATCAGTGTTTAAAAAACACTGGTCTACTGGATTTTCACAAATGATTTGACTAAGGAATTATTATTGACAACGTTTTCGGTTGTTTCTTTAACGAAAGTGCTTTCTTTTTTTGTTTCTGGGATAACAAAAAACTTTTTTATCTCAAGTGTGAGAATGTATGTGATTGGGAAAAGGATTGCCAACATTGTTAAAATACCAACAAAGGCAAAACCAGACGCGATAATAGAGCAAATTAGACAATCTGGGTCATCACATTCATGAAGCCCAGACACAAAAAGCAAAACAATTGCAATCAATAAATCCGCAATAACTAATGATGTAAACAGTCTCTTTGCTTTTTCTTTCATATAATCAATATAACATCAATATTCTGATTGTTAATCAATATTTAAAAGGACCCACAGGTTAATGCGGGTCCATGCTTGTGCGTTTTTAATTAGGAAAGTGTTGCTGGTGATTGGACATCGACATAGTCGAGGTTTGCGCAGTTTGACTGATGAACTGTAATGGTAACTTGGTTAGCTCCTGCTCTAAGGTTAGTCATACCAACTGGCATAGAGATGAATTCATGGTAGTCATCACTCGTGTATGCTGGAACATATTTATCAGCAGTTGGGTTGATTGTGTTTCCATTAACAGAAATTGTCATCAAGCTAGATAAGGTGGTGTAGTTATGTTTACCCCATCCAAGATAGAGATATGCGTCTGCTGCAGTAGAAGCGTTAACAGTGAAAGATAATATGTCACCACTTACGAAGCTGCCAGCGTATCTGCCACCAGATGCTCCATATCTAGTTCCATCTTTGTTCATGATGGCCCCGCCGGTAAGACTCATGTTTTCAGCTTCATAACGATGCTTTTGAGCAGTCTTAACGGTGTTATCGTCGTCGTTAAACTGGATATGTTGCTGCTGGCCGCCGCCTTGGCCACCTCCGCTACCAACTTCAGGAAGGTTCGGATAGATAACCGGGGCAGTTAATTGGAGATCGCCGTTTCCGTAAATGCCATCAAGATATAAGAATCTAGCGCTAACCCAGTTCATTAAATCCTGAGCAGCTTGTTTTTGATTTGTTCTAGCGTTTGCTCTATTGCATTTCTCGCTCATTCTCTGCCACTTCTGTGGCCATTTATTCTTTAAGTTAGTGAAATCGGTCTCGTAATTTGTAGCGACAGTGTCAATAAGGTTGAGAGAACTTTGGAATAAGTTGAAGTGTTTCATTTCTTGCCACTTCTGCTGAATCATATCCATGAACCAATCTTCGTGGATGAGAACTGTAAACCACGCATTTGGATAGTATGGTTGTTTGTTTTGTCCTTTGTGGTTTGCTGCGAATGTGCTGCTTGTTGGGTCCTCCATTCTTGTGGTGACGCCATAACCGGAGTCATAGTCCCAAGGAGCTTCGAATGTTAACTTCTTGTCCCCTGTTGCGGACATATCAACATCAAGGTAGAAAGAAGAATAACCAACGTCTGGGTCGCATGCGATGTCTTGGAGAAGATACATGTCAACAAGCGACTGAACATTAACTGCTGCTTCAACACATTCTTTTGCGCTTGCAAATTCTCCAGCTGCTGCAGGAACAAGAGCAGAGTGGTCATCATTAAACTTATAGAATGTGTTCTGTTTTGCTGCTGAATACATTAATTTATAGCAGTTTTGCACGTAATTTTTGAAGAAGTTACGCTGTGCGTCGTTATATGTATCGCTCTTAATTGTGTATCCTCTGATGAAGTCTCTGACTGTATCTCCATCAAAGTTTGTCAATGAGTTTCCTTCATAGTTTATTGTGAAGGTGTAATCACCGCCGAGAGCAAGATTTTCCTGGTCATAGTAGTAGTCAAGCTCGCAGATATAACCAATATCAGTCCCTTGATAATCGGTTGCTACCTTGGAAACGTTCATTCTTGTATCGCCTTCTTGCTGTTGTTCAGCTAAAAGGTAAACACCCCAATATTGACCATTAAGGTAAACATTAACGTGTCTAGAATCAGATGAATAAAGGCCATCTGCTCTAAGCATGTTGTTTGCCATGAAGAACGATAAGAAGTTATTGGTATTTGAGTTGTCCTTATAATCAGCGAGAAGAACCCATGATTTATATTTCTCATTACCGTTTAGTCCGAGCATCGACTGCTTCTTGTCGAACTTAATGCGAATACCTTTCTGAACATAATCAAGGGTATAGTTGCCACGAACTTTAACTCCGCCTGTTGCAGCTGTTATGTCTGTGTTTGCTTCGCCGTTAGAAACGGAAATAGAGGCGGTTTCGTAGTTGATTTCGTGTGTTAATTTGTAATCGCGGTTGTACTGGGTTGCCCAGTTATTGCTACCGCCGTTTGCTGTTGTTGTAATATCGATTCTTGGGAGCGATGCAGGTGTCTTCGCTGTAAATTGATAGGCCTGAGCGATTGCTGAGTCTTCTGCAGGTGGTGTGTAAGAAATAGGTTCTCTTGAGCTAGAAGCCGCTTGGCTTGACGAAGAAGCAGGTGCACTGCTGCTTTGTGCCGATGAACTTGAAGACTGGGCTTTTGAGGAGCTTGATTGCGCTTTTGAGGAACTGGATTGGGCTCTTGAAGAGCTTGATTCCGCCTTTGAAGAACTTGAGGAAGCTACTGAACTGCTCTTTGTTTCTGAAGACGCTACCGATGAGTCTGTCTTTGAAGATAAAGAGCTTTGTGCTTCTACCTTTGATTCTTCTTTGGAGGCTTGGTTGGTGCCACTGCATGCCGCAATCAAAGGCATAGCGAGAGCAAAAGCCATTAACTTAAATAAAGGTTTCATATTTTATTACCTTCCTTGGCTACGATTATAGACCAATTATCAGGCTCAAAAAACTTTTTAATTTTTAAAAAGATTCGCTTCCAAAAAATCAGTAGCAACTTTTGTATATTTTACGTTATCAACAATAAAGCTTAATCCGTGTGGAGCGCCTTCTATTTTTAATAAATGAACGTTAGGATTTGCCGTTTTTAATTCGTCGCTCATTTCGCAAGGGACATATTTATCAGCTGTTCCATGGACAATTAAGATAGGCCTATCTGCGTTTTTTATTGCTTTGAGAGCAGAACTCTCTTCTATGTTAAACCTGCCAATAATTCTTGCGGCCAGCTTAACAAAAGGTTTGCAGAAACCTGCTGGCAAACGCATATCTTTAATTACTTTTAAGATGATTCCTAAAGGCGAAGAGAACGGACAATCTGAAACAATGCATTTCACATTTGAAGGAAGCTTCTGGTCCAAAGCCATCAAAACGGTTGCTCCGCCCATCGAAATACCAGTTATTAAGATGCGAACATCTTTTCCATACTCTTCAATTACATAATTAATCCATGAAAGAAGATCTTTTCTTTCGTTTATTCCAAAAGTGATAGTTTTGCCATCGCTTAACCCGTGAGCCCTGTGATCAATCAAGATAGCATTAAAATTTTGTTCCAAATAAAAACCGAGCCCCCCAGAGAAATCTCTAAGCCCGTCTCCTTGATAACCATGAGCAAGGATAACAAACGGCCTGCTTAAATCGTTTATGTAAACTCGTGCATGCAAATTTTTGTTGTCGAATGATTTAATCCAAGCGTCTTGGCATGGTATTGTCTCTACCGTTTTTATGAGCCTTCTCATCTCTTCGTCATATGGCTCATATTGTTTTCCTTGCAATGGCTCTTTGGCAGACGGTTTATTTTTTAATACGTTGTAAAAACATTTGAAATAGATAACGACCAAAAACGAAAAAACCGCAAGCACTAAAGCAGCAATAACAATTAAAAGAATCAAATACCATTCCATGGTTATTCTGCTTTTATTTGTTTGTTGGCCTTTTTGTTTTCATACATATTCTGGTCAGCTTTATCTAATGCAGTTTCAAGAATTTCGATTTCAGGATTAAATTTTGTGTATCCATATGCAACTTCTGGTAGTTTGTATTCACTAATTTTGTTTCTTTCGATTTCTAGTTTTTCCAAGCATTCCTTAATCAATGCTTCGACATCACAATTTAGATTTTTGGTCGTGATACAAATGAATTCATCTCCGCCAAACCTATAGCATAAAAAATTGTTTTTGGTGAAGGTTGATTTGACTGCACCTGATATAATTTTGATTACTTCATCGCCAACAGCGTGGCCATATTTATCATTAATTTGCTTAAAATCATTGATATCGAAAGAAACAATGACCTGAGCTTTATTCTCGGAGCTCTTTACATGAACGTCATAGGACAATCTGTTCATAAGTCCTGTCAACGAATCTGTTTTATAACTAACCGAATACATATATGTGTAAAGCAATGTGAGGCCAATTATTGCAACTGGCCAATCAACCCTGATTTCGCTCCAAAAAAGGTGGATTGATAAACCAATAACGCCGTAGAAAAAGATCGCAATCAAGAATTGTATATCCTGTTTTTGGCTTCTTTCTGAATATCTTCCTGTCTCGAAAAGAAGATAGAAGATTGAGACAAAATAACTGAGGTTGTAAATGAAATATAAATGAGCGTGGGCGTATACACCATTCTTGAATGTATAAATTAGCCATTCGAATTCGAAAGGCGCAGCAACGCAGGAGACGATTTCTAACAGGAAGTTGAAAATAATGATTCCGAAAACGACACGGCAAATAGATTTTTTATATTTAAACCCAAGCGTCCAAACAAAGACGGCAACAGGGGCCAAAGAATGTTCGAGCATTATCAAAACATCTCTAACAATGAAAAGGAATCCTTCCGTGGCACCACTTAACTTCTGATAACCGAATTCGCAAAGAGAAGACAATATCAAAATAATGAAGGTGACAGATGCAGAAATCTTTTTCCTTCTTTCAATAATTGGATTAGTCGTAATAGAGACTATTACCGATAATGCGACTAAAACGCCTATTAAGATTATCGCTGAATAGAAATCCATTTTCTCCTCCATATCATGTTTTGTATTTTAACACGGCTTTAACTCCTTCCAAAAGGAGTTTTTGGGCACATAAAAGAAAAGTACCCTTGATGGGTACAGTTCTTATTTTCAAAGTTAATTATTTAAAGAGTCTTTCTAAGAGGCCTTTTAATGCTTTTCCGTGTCTTGCTTCATCTCTAGCCATCTCATGAACGGTGTCGTGAATTGCATCAAGACCATTTTTCTTAGCACAGAGGGCAAGATCGGTTTTTCCTTGTGTAGCGCCAAATTCACAATCAACTCTCCACTTTAGGTTTTCTTTTGTGGACTCTGTCATCTTTGGCTCGATTTCGCTTCCAAGTAATTCAGCAAATTTTGCTGCGTGTTCTGCTTCTTCATAAGCGGCTTTTTCCCAATATAAGCCAGCCTCTGGATAACCTTCTCTATGAGCGATTCTAGCCATGCAGAGATACATTCCAACTTCGGAGCATTCTCCAGCAAAATTGGCTTTTAATTGTTCTAAGATGTAGGCTTTGTCTTCTTCAGAAACAGCTGGATTGTTCTTAACTGTTTTTGCATAAACGCCAAATTCGTGTTCTGCTGCAAGCTTCATTTCTCCTTCAACAATAGTGAATTTTTCTCCTCTGACATGGCAGACTGGGCATTCTGCTGGTGGTTGATCACCTTCGTGGACGTATCCACAAACAGGGCAAACATATTTTTTCATTTTTTGGTTCTCCTTTATGTTTATTTGTTTATTATTAATTTTTTCGAAATCTGAAGCTGGATGCTTGCATATTGGGCAAATGAAGTTTTCTGGTAATTCTTCCCCTACATACTCATATCCGCAGACAGTACAGCGCCAGATTATTTCGCCATTTGGCATAGTTCCCACGGGAATTGGCTTAGGCTTGATGTTCTTCTGATAGAAGTCGTATGTAGCAGACGCTTCTTCACTAATAACTTCCATTTCAGTTATGGTTCCAACAAACTCTGTATGCGAACCCAAATCGATTGTTTTTGCAACTTTCACTGAAATAAAAGCGTTGGTGCCATTTGAAATATAACAGATACCGTTCTTGCTTCTTTTTGAAAATTTGAAAGACTCAAACTTGTTGACCGCCTTGCCGCTTTGGAATCCAAAATGTTTAAACAAATCAAACGTTGCAGATTCGGAAATAACGGAAACGTTGAATAATCCAGTTTTCATGATTAAATCATGAGTTAGATTTTCTTTGTTTACTGAAACGCTCAATTGCAAAGGTTCGGAAGCAATCTGAATCGCGGTATTAATGATGCAGCCGTTGTCTTTTTCGCCATCACGTACAGTGAGAACAAATAAGCCATAGCTGAGCTTATGCATTGCTTTGGTGTTCATTTTTGGTCCTTCCCTATTATTTTAACATCAAAAAATATTTGGTAAAAATAATGCTCATTTTTTGTTAACTACGTTATTTGTTTTTCAAAACGATTTACAAAAAGATAATTAAAAAAACACTGATAAGAATCTCTTTTTTTACAAAAAAGAAAGACAGATATTATAAAAGTGTTCATTTTTTGACATATAAAACTTGCAAGATGTTTTTCCCTAGATATTATTTAACAGCGTTAAAGGCAAAACCGTGGCAACGCGGCGACGCAAAACTAAAGGGCCCCATTGGGGCAGCCAGTTACCGTAAAAATTGAGGTGGTTTTATTCTTAAACCCCTCCAAAGAGGAATGGCAATGGAAAAAAGGTACAAAAGAAAAGCTGCTGCTCTCATGGGCCTCACAGTTCTTTCTTGTGGAACATTGTTTGTTTCTTTAACGGCTGCTTGGTTCACAACCTTAAGGCAGGCACAGAATAACACAGAAGGCTTCAAGATTGGTGACACTGTACTCATCGAAGAGATCAAATTCTATCAACATAAATCAACCACTAACGGCTTAATCGATTTTTATCCAGCCGAATCAACCTACGAAATCGGAGATGGGAGATATAAGTCAGACCTGGGCTTCTATAACCTTCTCGAATCAAATTACCAAACTTTAATGGAAATCACCCTAACAAAAGATGCCGTTGATGGAGAATATGAACTCGACTTCAACGCCACCACTTTCGCTACCCAATCTCATTTGACAGCCAACTCAACGGGTTCGCCAAATTACCCTTTAACAAACGACCCTTCGAGAAACAATAGTCTTTCTTCGATTATAGACTTTTATGTTTTCTTTCAGAAAGACGTACAAGTTAGCAATCAAAAAATAAGTCTCTCAAAAGCAGAGAACGAAAATAACAGAGACATAAACAATAAAGAAATATGCAATTTTATAGATAAGAATGATGACATAGTCGAATCAAAATCTATAAATCTTGTTAGTTTTAACGCAAAAGATATTGCTGTAGACGGAGTATCTAAAATCTATGTCATGCTCGACTACAACGAGGAAAACTGCGCAAAGATGTATGGTAACAACATCGGTAATACAGCCATCGAAAAAGGCCATTTTTTAAGGAAAGGAACGGACTTACCAATTTTGAAGTTCGACGCGGACTTCGAATTTGATTTGATCATGAAGTGATGAAGATAAGAGAAAAGATTAAAAAACTGTTACTTATCTTTGGCTTTACCGCCAGCGCTTTTGCAGTGCTTGTTTCTTCTACTTTTGCTTGGATTGTTTCTTCTAACAAAGTTCCTATGGGCAATACCACAGGTTATACTCAAGGCGCTTATTTCGCGCGCGGCCGCGGTACACATGATGACCCATACATTTTGAACGCACCAATTCACTTATATAACCTTGCCTGGCTCCAGGAAATGGGAAAATTCAATGTCATCGATGAGACCACGGGCAAATATGAGCCAGTCTATTTCGAGATGGAAGCAGATATCGATGTCTCTGAAACCGAATATCAGAAACTTCCTCCAATTGGCACTCCTGAATATCCGTTTATTGGTAACTTCAATGGTGCAGGCCACACGATTTCCGGTCTTAAGACATGCAACGAATTAGGCAGCGGAGAGGATCAAATCCTTAGAAAGCCTTCAAGCGTAACAGACATCAGCAACGCAAATGTCATGGGTTTCTTTGGCGTCGTTGGACCATATAACGGAAATCCTTCAGCAGCCACATACAACAGCCAAGCAAACGAGATCAAAAACTTTAACATCAAAAACTATTCAATAATTTCCAAAACATCAAACCTTCTTGTCGGTGCCGTCGCAGGCTACATCAATGGAAAAATTTCAGAAGTTGCCGTTTCTAGTGAAGGCGATGGAATCACTTTCGATATTGGTGAAAGCACATCAAAATTAGGCACATTCAACAACCTCAGTGATTATGGTCTGGTCGGATATGCCGCAGAGGAATACAGAACCGAGTTAAATAACGAAAAGGTTGAAATTTATAACACGTTCATAACTGACGGTGATTCTGCAGGCAGTTCCTCAGGAAACCAAGACGCTTGGGGCGGAAACATTACCGCAGGAGATTTAAGCAACAGAATCAACACCCTTGCTGGCGACTCAGGAAACCAAACCGCTCTTAAATGGGAAAACAAAGTCAAAGAAAGAACGGCTTTTGTCGAAGGGGAAACCGTCTATTCAGAAACAATTGTCGAGTACACCGATGAAGAATTAATGGTTGGAGCCTCCCAATATGAAGACGCAAACAACAAGTTAAAAGGCAAGGTTATCTATGGAGAAAACCAAAACAATGATTTTTATGGTTCTTTAGACAGACCGGAAGAACTTGGCTATAGAGAAACTATTTATTCTCCTGGAGGGTCTGCTGATTCTGACGACCCTGGCTCTGGATCTACAGGAGGAGGAGAACCATCAGACACACCAGGAGGAAACGTTGATATTCCTGGACGTCCAAAAAAATTTAAGGAACCTACAACAGACGAATCCATTAACTACCAATATATCAAAGGCGGCCAATGGGGAGGCTTTGACAGTTTTAATGAAACTGAAGCTAACGGATCAATCTTTGAAAGAGATGAGCATTATATAATTACATTCACTGCGTCTAACAAATTTTATCTAGGTTTATGGAGCCTCGGGGAAAACGACGTAGTTCAATTAAACACAGGACAATCTTATGTTTTCAGGGATTGGGGACAATATTTAAGACTTTGTGAGAGAAACGATTATGAGTCTGAAAAGCCGTGGTATCTCAGATACAACGGGCAATCTCTAGTTTTGACAGGCAACGAAAGTTGGGCAAACGTTGTTTTCATCAACAACAAACTTCGTATTGACCCTACAAACATCACACATAACGCAAGAATTACGTCTCCTACAACTGGATTAAATACCGCAGCCTTTAGCTATAACAATCAGGCATCTAAGTATTCCTTGCCAACAACTTTTCGTGCCAACGAGGGGCTTGTTCCTGTCCCTTATTACTTCCTCGAAAACCAAAATGGCGGATCACCAACAGTTACAAAAGATAGAAGCAATGCTACAAAGTTCACTTTAGACGCAAACAACTTCTTGTTGTTTAAAAACAAAAGCGGAAACCAGGTTAACATCGGTACATATAACGAATGGACTTTTGAGCAATACGTTATTGCTAACGATAATTTAGGCATGGCTTTTAGGGTCGTAGAGGAAGACGGAAAAAGCTACATCAGGCTTTACAAGAGAGTAACAAACGATAATGGAACAACATTGACTGCCCAAAGCCAGTATTTGTATTACGATAACGTGTCTTTTGGTTATACAACGAATAGAGCAGAATCCAACGTCGTATTTGATGTTGAATCAAGCAAGCTTAAAACAGTCAAGTATTGTCAAATAAGCGATTTAGGCGAGGATGACTATATCCCAACTACAAAGAACAAAAAACACGAAGAAAAGGTCGGTTCTTCCTACCTTCCTTTAAACGTATATAACACCACGCCGATCCCAGCCGAAGACCAAACAAACTTCTGGAACAATAGCACTCTCAATCCTGATGGATTAACTCCAGGTTTGTATACCCCTACACCAACAAATAATGGTTATGTCGTTGGCGGTACAAAAAATGATAGTGTCGATCTTACAGACGCAGCTGCAATTAAGTTTAATCAGTTCAGCGGCGTTGCCCCTTTTGGCGGAAACCAATTTGATGTTATGACTGTTAACCCTTCTTCTGGTCAATTCACATTTGTCAAAGATGACGGAGAATCTAGTGCAATATCTGCAAATAGAGAAACGCTTAGCCACATTCAAGACTGGAGCAAACACTCATATAGCGATTTAGGTCTACAAAGATTCAAAGAATCCAAAGCGACAATCGGAACAAAGCTTGGCACCGACCAAACTTTCATGCGCTTCAACGGAGTTAATATCAGCGATAAAGAAATCGTTACGGCAGATTATGCTTTATTTAATCAGCATATCTACAAAGATTATGAATTACCTGAATCTTCATTTGATTTCAAAGTTGAGGATGAGGTAGGAATCTTTAACATGTTCACAAGCGCTTATAGAGAAGGCGCGGATTGTACAGGCTTTGCCTCTTTCTATCAAATCCTTAGAGATGGGGATGAAAAAATTACAGAAATCAAACGTATCAGTAAAATTTATGGCGACGATTCTGGCAATATCGCATATCAGTATTTTGAAGACATCTCTTCTGCAACAACGGCTGATGGTTATTTTGATAGCGATCAGAATGCGGTCTCGATTACTGGATATACCTTAAAATTCGACATGGCTTGGTTAGAGAGCCCAGGATTTGCAAACACCCATGCAGGTTGTTATTACTTCGAATGGCCGGCTGCCCAAGGCGAATACGCAATTGCATCAACCCCAAATAGCGAAACAGAAGCAAAGAACGGCTATATGTATTATGTCGGAGTCGGTGCTCCAGTAGAAAACATTCAAAGAACACAAATCTATGAAAAATACGTTAAAACAAAAACCTCCAGCACTGTTGTTAAAGGCGTTTATTTCGTAAACGACTTAAGCGATCCTCGCTCTTCAAGCAATAATCTTGCCATCAAGATTGAAGATGGATTTACAGGCGTCATCTCTATTTCCTCAAACGCTAGCAACGAAGTCATCGTTGAAGGTTTTAATTCCACTACTACCGAACTAAATTACAAAAACTATGACACGGTATTCAAAGAGTCAAGCGACGCTTCGGACGAAATTGAAGTCGGGTCTTCGTCGGCAATAGAAACAACAGTAGAAAAAGTAACGTATATCGACGGTGAAGGAGACAGCCAAAAAATGTATTCCATCACCAAGACTACAGTTAATAACAATGGCGTTTTAAGTGACCCTGTTAGAGAAGGCGTTTTATATGAGACGATCGGGGCAGAACCTAAGAATTACGAAAACGCTGCAATGAATCCAACCAACACTAACGTCAATACTGTCATTTATGAGTTCCACTACACATTTATAAAAGAAGATGTTATTGAGCTGACCGTGGCGTTCAAGCTTGATGACGGATCAATGACAACAGGCAAATATTACGTTACCTTTGAGGGTAACTCTGAAGACGTCAACATAACATTCAACGTATTCGACAGCGATGAGATTGGCATTTACCTAAATGACGCTCTGGTTGAAACGTTTACCATATTGGTGGAGGCTAATTTATGAAATTAAACTTGGTTCTAATAGCTGCAGGAGTTTTTGCTCTTGCTAGTTGCGCAAATTCTAATAATGGGAGCGGCAGCAAGGCTCCATCAAGCAGTACTCAAAGCGAAAACAGCACTAAATTAGTTTTAAGTAACGACATCGAAAAAGCAGAAAGAGACATCGATAATTCTTTCAACGCTTTTATGTCTGCCAAAGATAATCAAACCAAGAATGCTTTGTTTTTTGGTCTAAATAAAGCAGCCGCAATAGCAGAGTTAAATCTTCATGGAAACATCGCATATGAAGGTCATGATAACGGCGAAAATAGCGCTTTTGTCAAAGTGACAGCAGAACCAATGAGCCAAGCTTATGGTTTCCTTGAATCAATAGTCCTACAAGGCCACCCTAAAGAAAACTACTCAGGAAAGAGTTTCTTCACCAGCCCTAATTCAAATAGGCTTGGCATTCTTACTTTCGAAGACAGGAATGAAGTAATAATCGAATATTGGAGTGATTATCATATGGTAATCGGCAACGATGATGCTGGACCATATGTCTTATCTTTCAACTTTAGCGAAAAAGAACAATATCTCAATTATGAGACACCTTATTTTGGTTTCGTTTATAACAACGTTGAAGACAATTTCGAAGAAGATTATGAAGCTATAATGAACTTTGCTTCTTCTACTCTAGACGTCTCTTCAGCACCTTTTTCCATGGTTAAAGAAATCTATTTAGATGATGGAAGGGACCTTCACCCTACTTATAGTAGCGAAAATCCTGATCATGTTTTGTATAGCAAAGTTAAAAATAAGTATTTTAGCGATAACGTCCTTTCTGAAATCTATTTCAAAAAGAAATATTATGTTGGAGCACTTAATAGCCAAGACACATTAGAAATTAGCGACAACACATTAAGAAGCGTGGATTACCTTTCAATGACTTTTGAACTAGATGTTCCTGAAGGAGTTACGACAATCGAAAAACTCTATGGCAATAGCGATAGAACGAACTATATCTACTGCCTTCATCTTCCTAGCAGCGTAGAAACAATTCTTCCTTCAGCAATCAACGAAAATGTTATAACTGATTGCGTTTTTATCGATGGAGAAACCCCAAAGCCACAATTGGAATCTGTTTTAAAGGGATTTAATCCAGATATTAAAATCTATTATTCTCCAGATTTCCAAATTGTTGGAGGACTGTATGTCCCTAATGCTTTCCATAACCAGTCCACAGAAGATGACCATGAACACGTATTCACTAAAAAGATTGCTTCAGAAAATATATTTTGCGAAGAAGCAAATTGCCAACACCCAACAAGATATTTCTATTCTTGCAACGAATGTGACGCCACATCAATCGCAGTTTTTGAAGAGGGCGAGTTAGGCAGTCATATTTTCAGTGAAATTGAAATGCAAAACAGGTTCCCTTGCATTGGGTATTTCGTATACGAACGCTGTGAAATCTGCAACGAGCAAACATCGACATGGGTCGACCCTGTGGACGAAGGCCATGAATATAACGAAGACGGTCACTGCAGATACTGCGGTAAATTAAATAACTAAACTTAATATTGAATACACGTGTGCATACGCGCCTGTATGGGCGCTTTAGGCATGTGGTTGAGGAATTACCTCATTAACTAATAGAAATAATCTCTAGAGCCCACTATTAAACGTTTTTAGCGTGCTTATATTGCTATCAAAAAAAGGACCGTCGTTTCTGACGGTCCGGGTTTGTTATTTCTTAAAGATGATTAAGCTCCTTTTGGAGCTTTTTTCTTCTTAAGAACAAGAACGACTGCAACAGCAGCTGCTGCGACAACTGCGGCTGATCCTGCAGCGATGCCGACGATGAGGCCTGCGTTTGCTGGCTGGCCTTTATCGCCTGCTGATGTGCCATTGCCTGCGACATATTCGTTAACGTATTTATCAGCTGCGACATATAACTCGAATGAATAGCCATAGGTCTTTTCTGATGTAACGAATAAGATGTGGACGAAGCCGTTAAATTCTTCTTCGACAGTACCTGAGATAACGTTGCCATTTAATTCAAGACCTGCTGGAAGAGGTGTTGCTGTACCAATCTTGATTTCTGCGCCAGAAACTGACTCTGGGGCTTCGATTTCGATTTCGATTGCGTCACCAACTTTTGCTTCTAAACGTTCATCGATGACGTTTGTTAATTTTGCATCAACTTCCTGGGTTAAGGCTGTCTGCATAGCACCAGAGTTAGCACACATCCACATTGCTTCTTTAGCGCATGTACGGACTGCATACCACCATGAGTATGATGGGGTATTTTCACCGCTAATCTTACTCTTATAGACTGGGCAGTGTAATGTGTTGCTCCAACTTGCATTGACGTCCTCTTTGTAGCTCTGTGAGTCGAGTTGGTTGTTACAACCTGCTAAGACACGGTTGTTGATGTTTTCGTAGCACTTGCCGTTGAATGCACTGTTACCATGGTGGGTCATATCAGAGATGATAGAGCCTTTGAAGCCCCATTCATTTCTTAAGACTTCTGTTAATAAAGGATAGGAAGCAGCTGTTTCCATTAAACCTAAACGGTTATAGGAAGACATGATGCCTGTTGCTTTGCCTTCCTGGACAGCCATCTGGAATGGCTTTAAGTAGATTTCGCGGAGTGCCTGTTCGCTTAAGTAAGCGGTGACGCCTTCACGGTTCTTTTCCTGGTCGTTGACAGCAAAGTGTTTGAAGAAGCAGTAAATACCTAAATCGGTAGCGCCTGCAACGACCCTGCCACACATACGTCCACTTAAGAATGGATCTGCGGAGTAGTATTCGAAGTTACGTCCGCCGAATGGAGAACGGTGTAAGTTACAAGCTGGACCAGCCCATCCGTAAGTACCGGATAAATGAGCCTCAGTACCAACCATTTCGCCCTGTTTCTTTGCAAGCTCAACGTTGAATGTTGCTGCAACGATTGGAGCGCCTGTCCACCAAATGATCTTGAATTGTGATGGGCCGTCGGAGTCGCCAGATGATGGCTTATCCATTCTGCTGATAGCTGGGTTGTGTTGGCTGCCGCCTGTGACGAAGTTAATCATTTCAGCGTAGGTCATCTGGTTCATGAATTCTTCCCATTTTGGGTCATCCATTGGTAAACCGACCATTTCTTTAAACTGAATTGATTGATCTTTTGTTAATGTTGTTTCTTGCTGAGTCCAGCCTAATGCTTCAATATCCTCTTTGGTCTTGTAAGCTGTTTTTGGCATGTACTCATAGTTTTCATCATGTTCGATGTCATCGAGTGAGAACTGGTGGTTGTAGAATTCTTGGACTCTGCTACCTGCTTTTAATGTACGTTCCTCGATGGTTGGGTGATGTGGGAATGTTGCAGCAAAATCTTCACGTGAGAAGTGTTCGAAGCCAATGTCGTTTGCAAGAGGTAATGAGCTATAGAAATCTTGGCCTGAAAAACGGTTTTCAACTTTGTATCCAGTGAAACGATCTTTTTCGAACTGGATGCCGTTGTTCTTAACTCTGAAATCAACAGAATCGAGAACTTCGTGTGCGTTTTTGCAAACATAGATGGAGTAATTTCCTTCATCAAGTTCATAGCCTTTGAAGCTGTTGTTGTTTGCATCTGTGTAGTCGTAGTTAGCAACATCAGCAATTGAGAAGCTTAATTCATAGATGTCTGATTCGCCTGGTTCAAGAACTTTTGTCTTGTCAAATGCGCATAAGACATGGTCTGCTTTTTCGATTCCGCCTGCTGTGTATGGTGCTTTCCAGTAAAGCTGGACAACATCTTTACCTGCGATATCCCCGGTATTTGTGACTTTAACTTTGACTCTGACTTCTTCAGATTCTTTTTCAAGGGTTCTGCCAGCAACTGTTGTTCCAACAATTTCCTGTTCGAATTCTGTGTAGCTTAAGCCATAACCGAATGGGTAGATAACACCTTCTTCGCCTTCATACCAAGCGTCTGCTGCATCTTTACCTTCACTAGCGACTAAATCTTGATAGCGTGTTTCGTAGTAACGGTAGTCGACATAGACGCCTTCTTCGTAGCTAATGTATGAGGAAGGTTTGACGCCGTTAAGACCACTTTCGACAACTTTCTGAGCTTCTTCAATATATTTTGGATCACTCTTTAAAGTGCCATCGCTTCTGACTGGTGTTCCATCTGCGTTGAACATGGTGTCCTGAGAAGCGTGCTTTAATCTGTTTGAAGTGTTTGGAAGAGCTTCGCCTGTGTGACGGTTGTCAGAGAAGTTCTGCCATGTTGGGTCCTTTGCGAAGTTACGTGCCCATGTGTCAACGGTGTGACCAGATGGGTTGACTTCACCAGAGAGGATACGGCCAACTGCTGAAGCACCGTGAGCGCCTGGGTTGCCCATCCAAAGGACTGCTTTGACTTGGTCATCATCTTCAAACTGGTCACACTGGAAGATGTTACCTGAGTTGATAAGGATGATGATGTTGTCAAATTTCTCGTGAAGCATATCAAACAATGCCTGTTCGTTGTCTGAAAGTTCAAGAGCGTGTTTTGTTGAATAACCAAACTGTGTTGAGTCGGTTGCGTCGATTGTTAAAAGGTCACAACCTTCGGAACCTTCACGGCTTAAGACCATGATGGCTGCATCATTATATTCATCAAATGTTGCTTTTAATGTTTCGTCGTAGCTAGAGATTGGTGTTTCACCGATAGTGACCTGTGAGTTGCCTTTCCAGCCATCGTTACCGTTTGTACGTCCGCTGCCAGATCTGCTGTTGCTCTTATAGAAATCTGTGAGAGCGCCATTGATTTGGAAGCCAGCATCGGTTAAAGATCTCTGTAAATCGATCTGGGTTTCGCCATTGACACGGCCGCTGCCTGAGCCACCGCCGCCATAGACAAGACTTGTGCTGCTCTTACCAAAGACGGAGATTTTTTCAACACCTTCCATAGGAAGGAAGCCATCTAAGTTCTTGAGAAGTGTAAAGCCTTCATTACAAA
This sequence comes from Bacilli bacterium, assembly GCA_045598525.1. Classification (GTDB taxonomy): domain Bacteria; phylum Bacillota_I; class Bacilli_A; order RFN20; family CAG-826; genus UBA4951. The sequence goes on from JAZLMH010000023.1 coordinate 36,157, forward strand.
TCTCATCATTCAAGGCAGAGCCAGCCTTGATGTAATCATCCCTATTCGTGTATTTTGCGATGAACTCGGTTTCCCTGAGAGTAGGAGCAGCCTCGTTTGCCGCAAGCATCGGAATAGAAAGACTGCTTAACATGAGCGTTAATAAAAATTTTTTTATCATTCTTTCTTCTTTCCGCAACAAAAGTTGCAAAATGCGCAAATTAAATACAGGCGATTTTAATGTGGCGCATGTTTTTCTTAATAATATTCTTTATTATTAGGCTTTTCAAACTCTATTAATTACAGATCAAACTTGTTCCAAGGCTCTGCTTCGGTGTTTGGAAAATATTCGCATTCAATTATTTTGTTTGAAAACGGGTGCTTTAAAGTAACATTTTTTGACCATAATGCAAAACCTTTCATTTTGCATCTGCTGCCATATTTTCCATCTCCGTATACAGGCGTTCTTCTCGAGGCAAACTGAACCCTTATTTGATGACTTCTGCCAGTTAAAAGCCTAACGGAGACCAATGCATGGCCATCTTCAGCTTCCGCTAACACTTTGTATCTGAGTTTTGCTTCTTTTGAGCCTTTTCTATCAGATTTAACAACGAATGATTTGTTTTGTCTTTTATCGTGAAAAAGGAAATCCACCAATTCCCCTTCTTTTTCTTCTGGAGATTTATCAAGGACGACTAAGTATGTTTTTTGGAACGTCTCGTGATCTTGAACTTGCTCTGAGAGTTTTGCTGCTGCAGCTTTACCTCTAGCGTAAACCATTACCCCGCCTGTCGCGGTGTCTAGCCTATGAACCAAATAGACGTCTTTGTATTTTTCATTAAGCAAAGTCAGAAGATCTTGTTTGCCAGTAGGATCTTTTTGAGAAGCCATGCCGCAAGGCTTAACAGCAACAATCATGTGCTTGTCTTCAAACAAAATCTTTATATCTTCGACTGAGCGGTCCATAACACTTCAAGTTTAACACAAAAGCAGCCACTTAATACGAAAGTAAAAGGATAAATATTGTTATTTATCTAAGCGAAAATGGTTTATCCTATATTTATCAAACAAATACAAGGAGCCTAAACAATGAAATTAACAAAATACGCAGGTTTATTTGTCTTATCGTTATCCCTTTTAGCATCATGTGGCCCTACATGTGAGCATGATTACTATTTAGAAGTTGTCGGAGAACCAACCACCACATACAAATCCGGTGAGCACTTCTCAAGAGAAGGTATCGAAGTCAAACTTCACTGCGAAAAATGTGGCGAAGTGAAAACAATCACAAACTACGAAGTCGATGAATATGGCGACTATCTCAAATCAAGCACAGAGAAAGTCACACTTAAATATCAGGAATGCGTTTACGACATCCCAGTCACAGTCACATTTGACTATGCGTTTACAGGAACAATCACATGCGTTGGTGATTCATTAACAGAAGGTCACAACTGGCCAAGAGAGTCATATCCAACATTCATCAACGATTATCTTCCAGACGGGTCAAACGCAAAGGTTATTAACTGCGGCAAAAACGGTGCATCTTTCAAGACGTTCGGCCAGTATAACCCAGCTTATGACACAACAACACAATATCAGAACTCGCTTAAGGAACAACCAGACGTCGTCACAATTCTCTTAGGAACAAATGACGCTACAAACTGGGCAAACGAAAAAGATGATTTCTACAAAGATTACACTGATTTAATTCATTTATATCAGACCAATTGGGAGAAAGAACCTCAGATCATCCTTCTCACATCTCCTGCAACTAAGAATCCAAACAACTTCAGCATTCCAAACGACACAATCCGCGATGAAGTCAACCCAATCCAAAGACAGGTCGCTGAAGAATTAGATTTGCCATTAATCGATTTGAGACAAATCTTTGAAGAATACGAAGGCGGCTTAGACGAATTAGTTAGACCTAATGACGGTGTTCACTTCAGCCTTGCTGCTGCAAAGATGGTCGCCGAATTAATCGCTAACGAAATCGTTAGTGTTGCTGAAAACAACCTCTAATTAAAAAGAAAAGTACGCCACACAGTGACGTACTTTTTTGTTATCTCTTATTTCTTAAATGGAACAACGTGCTTAACCGCTTCTTTTTGGTTAATTCTTACATCGCCATTATCAATGTCGATAAGAACATATTTGTCATTACCCATTCCAAGTTCTTTCATATAGCTTAATTGCCTATGTGAATGTCTTGATTCAATTCTTTCAACAAGGTCCTTGTGGTCTTTCTCTTCCATTGCGTAAACAAGGTCAATCGACGCTTGATCAACCGCTAAGATATCTAAGGAAGCCAAGATGCCAACGTTTGGAGTGACAACAGGCATTGCTGAGCAGCCTTCGCAGTCACATGAGACTGACATATTTCTCATGACGTTAACAAAGCAAATATGGTTTTTGAAATGATCGACCGTTGCTTTTGTGGATTCCGAGATTCTCTCCATGAACTCTTCTTTCTTTATGTCCCACATATTGCTTTGGTTTGGTGTTGTATGAATCATGCCTTTGCCGATTCTTCCATCGGCGACGCCAATACCAATGTTCTTATTAGAACCACCAAAACCGCCTTGTACGTGTCCTTTGAAATGTGTCAAAGCTACAAATGAGTCGTAATTTAAGATGCTTTTGCCGACGCTCATTTCAGTAAACCATTTACCGCCTTCTACTGGTAGCATCGCCGTTCCGAATTCATCAAGAATATCAACTTCTCTAAATGTCCAGCCGTTGATCTTCAACGTTTCTCTATGCTGCTCTGTTGTATATCTATCGCCTTCGTAATATGTATTTGTCTCAACAATTTTCGCATCTTTGAAATCATCTTGTTTGAAAAGATATTCAACCCATGATGATGGAATAATGTTTGGACCGTTCTTTTCGCCTGTGTGGAGCTTTACTGCGGTTTTGCCTTTAATATTTCCACTTACTCTTCGATAAATCTTTAAAAGTCCTTCAGGAGAAAGATCTCTTGTAAAATAAACTATTGATTCATTTCCGGTTCTTTTATCGTATGGAAGATATTTATCTCCGTCTGTTCTTGTCAAAACTTTTTTCTCCATGTTATTTCTCCTTCTTGCTTAAGAATTCATCAAAGTATTCTTTCTTGATAACTCTATAATGCGGTTTTTCTTTTTCTCGATAATTTGATGAATGTGTAACAGGTTGATATTTATACATATTCATATATTCTTCAATATCTATTTTTGCACTTCTATATTCAATTTTGTCTTTTAGGGTTTCAAGATTGATATTTATCTCTTTATCGAATTCTTCACCCGTTCCACGCTTTTCGCTTGCGGTTTTGATAAATAGATTAAGCAAATCGTCTTCGCTATATCCTTCTACATAAATGAACGGATATAAATTCACTCGAACATAATCCTCTGATATTTGTTCGCTAAGAAGTTCGTTTTCTTTTTCTTTCGCATCTCTAACACTTTCAATCTCTTTATGAAGGTACTCTTTTGCAAAAGAAGCATCTTTAAGTAAATGCTCCGCGCCGAACACCGTTTGAAAAGTAAACTTAATAATATCGCACCCTTCCATTGATGGATGAAGGTTGTATTGTTCTAAAAGATATGCATTTTTCATCTCAAATATTATCCATCAAAATATGTCCAAATTCGCGTCTAAATATATTTCTTCTCTGACGTTTATTTGATATTCAGGCTTAACCAAATAATAAAGAAGCATTTCTAAAACCAACGCGCTTCCAAGCCCTCTGCCTTCGATTTTGTAATTGGTTATGCCTAAAGGAAGGTATGTTTCTTTTATATCATTAATACCTATGAACATGGGGTTTTTCATTGCGCTAGAGAAAGTGTACCCTTTTTCGCTAAACGGCGCTTTGCAAACATGATCAGGGGTGTCTAAACCAAGAGTCTTTTCAGACACGTTTCTATAGCAATCTTTTCTATCTTTGCATCCTACATAGCAGCATTCATTTATAAGGAGTTCTACTTTGCCTTTTTCTTCGTTTGCTAACGAAGACAAGAAATCTATTCTTTTGTTGTAACGAAAATCAGGAACAACGTATTTTAATTCTTCTCTGGCCAATTCCTCTTTCAGGTCTTCATCGTCCAATATGACTTTAGTTGTGGATGATATTAATTCTAAATGTGGATATTTGTTGTGTATGTAATTCTTTAACAATTCAGAATGCACGATTACCCCATTATGAGCTTTCGGATCGTTTAACAGCTCGCACATCTTGTTGCATAGAGAATCACTTAGATGCTCTTCCCTTAATAAGGAATTGCTGAACGTTAAGCGAGCGGAAACGCCTGAGTTTTTTAATAAGTCTAAGAAAGGTCTAATATCTTCATCGCCGAAAGCGACGCGCCCACCGCCCCATATGCAAGATGAAGGCGCACCATAAATGGAGGATATCTCAACGAAGTCATAAAAATACTCGTTGTGGTTTTTATATAAATCGAAAAATCTTTTATATAATTCGTAAAACTCAAAGAGTCCAGGAAGATGAAATCTGGCGATTCGTTTTTCTTTCATGTACATATTCTAACCAAGGACAAATAAAAAACACGCATTAGCGTGCTTTTCTTTATGCCTGATTAATCTTCTTTTTGTTTTTTATCTCGATGATGATGTATGGGAGGGAGAGAAGCCCTAAACAGAATAGCCCTGTGAAAATCAAATGGACGAAATAGACATACCAGCCATATTTTGTCGTAAGGAATGGGATGTTATCGACAGGAGGATATACAGTGAAAAAGAAGTTTGTGTTGTACTCGTGAAGCGCGCCATTGATCCAAACCATAACAACAAGCAAAGAGAATAAAACTAAACAGTTTGTTATAAACGCTTTCAAACCAAGGTCTACCTGCTTGGTGATGATAAAATATAGTGCGAACCAGACAATCGATGCGTGATAAAGCATTGATTGATATGTACTTATATCGGTGAAGCTTGTTCCGCTTGTGGCAACAAGAACGCCAAGAAGGCCGCCAATTAAACTAACGGCAACGGCAAAGCTTACAAGACGTTTACCTTCCTTCTTTGGATTAATGGCAAGGTAAAAGAAGATAAATATTAATATTGAGCAAAGATGGAGAGGGAGAGCTTTAGCATCGATGTATCCACCAATAATTCTTCCTGAGTCATTTGTGATTTCTCTAATTCTGTTTAAAAGTTTTACTGCTTCACTTAAAAAAGCAATTCCTGCCATGACGTTGATAGCTACGTTTCTCTTCCATTTAAATTTAAGGGAGAAGAAAAGCAACGTTCCAATAAGGCCAAAACAAATAATCATCCAAATTAAGTAGTTCATATGTATATCCCTGACCGTTCTCTAAAAGTTAACCAATTCCACTAAAAAATGACAATCACTTTTGCATAAAAGCAACAGCATTTCTTATTTTTCGTTTGAGAATAGGTATTCTACGTTTTTAAATGGGCCGAACAAAATAACGATATCACCTTCATTGATTGTTGTATCTTGGTCGATGTCGATAATTGAATCTTTTCTTTTGATAAGCATGACGTTGATGCCATATTGTCCTTTAATTGAGGAGCTATAAAGCGTTACGTCTTTTAAAATATCTGGGACTTTACGGACGTTAATTTCCGCCATCGCCTTATCTTTGTAGTTCTCAATGACATAGATTGTGTTTCTTTGTTTTGCTTCGCTTAATCGCTCTGCTTTAGCCACCGTATGTTTGAAATCAAAAACTGCATGTATGTTGCTGCTGTTTCCAAACACAACAATCGAGTCGCCCTGCTGAATCATGGTGTCTTTTGTAATGTTTACGTTCATGTGCTTACGTCTAATGAGCATAACGTTGATATTGTAGTCTTCCTTGATTCTTGATTCGAACAAGGTGCTATTTACAAACATTTCAGGAAGAATATTAATTTTGATTTGATAAATGGAATCTTTGTCATATGTGTCCATTAAAGTAAGAATGTTTTCTTTATTCTTTTTGAAATATAGGACATAACCAGCTCGGCTGATTAAATCATTTAAAGGTTTTTTGACAAACGGAAGATTAAAGACAACAAGGATGGCAACAAAAATGCCAAAGGAAATAAGAAGAATTTGCCATGAATTTTGTAAGTGCTCCATGTCAAAGGAAGCAATTGTATCAACAACCAAAGACAAAATAACGATCGAAAGGAGATGGCCAATAACCATGCAGACTATTGCTAGTCTTCTTCTCACAGGGTTGCTTGTGATGATTTCGCTTTCGGCGGTTGTAAACCCAACACCGGTTAACAATGAGATGGTTTGGAAAGATGCTTTAGATCTACGAAGGCCAGTAATCTGAAATAATGTTGAAAATATGCTAATCAATGCAGCGTATATAACAATGATCACCATGAACAAGATTAAAATCGTTACCGTATTCATAAGCTCCCTCCTTCCGCTATTTATATTAAAAATATAAACGATTTTCTTCAATGGTAAGTTGTTTAAAGTACAGAAAAGAAGACAGCGGTCCAAGAAACGCTCAATTTTCAGCAACGTATCAAATAATGATTTTCAAAATAAAAATAAAAAGCAGATTTTGTAAATTTTCCTTACAAGGAGCAAATAAATAATATATTGTGGCACAAACAAAGGAGGTGGCTTATGAAAAAGATTCCACTATTTATCGCCTTATCTGTCTCAATGTTGTTGGTCGCTTGCGCTTCAGCAAAAGATGAATCAAACATGTCTTATTCAAGCAAGGAAACCGATGAATCTTCTTATGGATCTTCTTTAATCGTAGGGACTGACAGTTCTTCTCTTGAACCAGCAAGCTCTATAGCAAGCGCAACCTCTGTTTTTGTTGACCCTAATAGCTTTGTCCGAACAATCCAATCAGCTGGAACATATACAATTACAGGCAATATTAACGGTTCCATCCTGATTGACGCGCCTGAGACAGACGAAATTGAAATCAACTTAGATGGCGCAACCATAACTTCGACAAACAATTCCCCAATCTACTGCAAAAGCGCAGGCGAATTGAAAATCAAGTTAACTGGAAACAATGTGATCAATGACAACCGCGCCCAATTGAATGTCGATGAAGAAGACCCACTACAGGGAAAGGGAGCCATCTATTCTAAATGTGATCTCAAAATCACAAGCTCAGGATCGTTAACAATTAACGCCAACTATAACAATGGAATTCATTGCACAGACGACGTTAAGCTAAAATCCACTTCTACAGTTAATGTCACAGCTGTTAATCATGCTATTAAAGGAAACGATTCTGTTACTGTTGAGTCTGGAACAATCACATTGATTTCTAAATGCGGGTCCGGACTCAAAACCGAAAAAACGTCAATTTCTTCGAAAGGAAACCAAAAAGGAAACATCGAAATCACGGGTGGAGATTTAACTATTTTTTCATGCGAAGACGCAATTGAAGCTGCTTATAACGTAGTTATTGAGAACAATCCAAAAATCGATATAAAAACAAGCAATTACTCAGAATATACGGTAGGAAGTATTTCAGGGGGTTCTAATGACCAAATCGGCGCAAAAATGTATCTTAGAACAAGCACTAATACATATAACTATTCTGTTCAATTCAGGAACGCTCAAAACGAATTAACGTGGGCAGATGCAACCTATTCAACAAGCAAATCAGGCTCAAGAGGAACGACTTACTATTTTTATGAATTGGCTAAGCCTAATGATGCCATATCAATGAAGGTGTACCTCTACCAAAAATCTGTTACTTCCAGAAGAGAAGATAACGCAATGCTCTCTTCCTCTTTCATTAATATCAATTCCAATTATGATACCGCTGTTCTTTCGGTTGGTTCCTCTAGCATCACCTGTTCCCAATGGGCAAACTTCGCTCAGCAAAGCGGCCCAGGAGGAGGCGGCCCTGGTGGATGGGGTGGCACGCAAGAAGGCAACAGCAACAAAGCGGATTATTCCGCAAAAGGCATAAAATCTGATAACGAGATATATATTAGAGGCGGAGACATTTCGGTCATGTCATATGATGATGCAATCCACGCAGGAAGAGGCGCTGTTTTAGAAAATGGTGAAACAGGCGTAGGGAACGTCCATATATCCGGTGGAACAATGTCTTTATATGCCTCAGACGATGGTATACACGCCGACTACATTAACGATATTTCTGGCGGCGAAATAAACATCACCAACTCGTATGAAGGAATTGAAGGAAATATATTAAACATCTCCGGTGGCAATATAAAAGTCTACTCCACTGACGACGGTCTTAATGCGGCTAACAAAGCTGGAGTAAATCCAGAGATCAACGTATCAGGAGGCACGTTAGACATCACTGTTTACGGTGGCGATGTTGACGGAATTGATAGCAACAACACGTATACCCAAACTGGCGGTATCGTGATAACCAAGGGCGGTACAGGAGGCATGTCAACAGGTTTAGACACAGACGGCACCGCTAGAGTAGACGCAGGAACATTGATCGTATTTGGAAGGCCAGAAAATACGCCTACATTAGGAGCTGGCGTTACTTCTTATACTTTGAGCGGAAGCTATACACTTGGAACTTATAGGGTAAGCAACGGCATCAATAGCGTAGATGTCTCTACTAAATATTCCTACACAGCCATCTATGTATACTCAAACGAAACAAGCAGATACACGGTTGAAAGGAAATAGCTTAATTACATTAAAAAGTTTTCAATAATGGTTAGCGTTGTTATTATTTACGCATGGACAATGTTAACGCTTCTATAAAAAGAATTGATTGGGTTGATATTTATAAATCTTTCGCGATCGTTTTAATGGTCTTAGGCCATGCGACAGGTTTGTTTAACTCTATGATTTATCAATTCCATATGGCAGCGTTCTTCTTCATTTCTGGATTCACTGCAAAATTAGAAAACAAATCTTTTGTTGAGGTATTCATCAATAAATTCTTCACAATACTTCTTCCTTTGTTCTTTATTGCTACCATTGGTATTTTTTCAAATGTCATATTGGATTCCTTTGGCGTCTATGAGCAAACGTTTGATCTTCCATATGTTGGATACGATGCGTTCCGTTTGTATTTAGCCGATGGTTCATTGTATGTTCAATGGATGGGAGCTTGTTGGTTCCTTCCAGTTATCTTTGGAATCTTCCTTATTCATAGAATATTGGTCAAATGCAGCGGAGAGAAAGCGAACCTCTTCTATTTGTTCTTATCGTTTGTGTTGTTTGGCCTTGGCTATTTCTTTGTGAACAATCATCTACGAGTAAACATATCATTTTTCCCTATCGATCTTATATTGATTGGGCAATTCTATTTCGCTCTTGGGAACTTCATGGCTCATGTCAAAAAACCTAAATTCATTGAGAACGGAGATTATAAAACCATATTAATTGAAATCATTGGCTTACTCGTCACTCTTTTGATCATGGACGTCATAAAAGATAAACCAAGCGTTACGGTTGATTATCCTGATAGACGCTTCCTTAATCTTTTCGTTAACTTGCTTGCATCAATAAACGGCATCACCTTCCTCCATTGCTTATCTAAGTTAGTTGAATTAATACCTCATAAATTTAGGGCGTGGTTCTCTTATTTGGGAAAGAACACTCTTGGAATACTAATATTCCATTTCCTATTCTTTAAGCTCTTCTTTATCATCCTTGCAGCAACGGGTGCGATCACGCCAGAACAAGTTCTTCCAAGCGTACCAACATACGAACTAAACAATTCGCTTTATCCTGTGCTGGTCATTTCTTCTATTGGGTTATCGCTTCTTCTATTCTTTGTGCTCACAATCATTCCGGGAATCAAATTCTTAATGGGTGCTGACAAAAAAATCTATAAATCAATATCCGCAAAAATAAATGGTTGGATTAATTCAGTAAAAGAAAAATTTAATAAAAAGTTTGTAGAAAAAAACTAATAGCCACTTAAATAGATAAAAGCAATACCGATTGATATTGAAAAAGACCGCTGGTTAAAGCGGCCTTTAATTTTTTATTGTGCTTAGTTTGCAGCGACTGGTGTTAGCTTAATGTTCTCGCCCCAGAATAAACGTGAATAATATGAGTTTTGCGCATATTTTTGAACAATAACATTTTTGTTATTTGGGTTTTCTTTGTATAACCCTAAACTCCGCCCTTGTTTAGAATTAGAGCATTTTGATCCTGGGTTCTATTATTGCTTGCTTCTTTTATCAACGTGTTTTTTTGAAATGGCTGCAGCCGTCACAATTAAACCAACACCCAAAATAGATGCTCCGAAAACGATCAAAGAAACTTTAAACAAAACGGTCAAATCCCAATTAAAAAGTGTTCCTTTGCCTATTACTGGAACTCCCCATGAACCACTAGGGTGCTCAACAACCGATACATAGAAGTAATCAATGTGTAAGATAGACACGTTCGCATCCAAAAGCGATTCGTGTGATCTAATTTTGAGTTCATCTCCATCAATGAAGGATGTATATGTGACACCGTTTAAAGCATAATAGGCAAGGCCTCTTTGAGCGAGTATCTCGTATGTTCCTTGTGTTGAATTTAAATAAGGGTTCTTATCATCTCTATAAAATGTGAACTCCAGGCTTTTGTAATCAGGATTACCATCTGTGCCCATGCAAAAATCGCTGCCAAATGCGGTGATGCCACGAGTCCAAAGAACCGTTACATCCTTATCTATGGCATTGACTGAAACATAATCTAAAATATTACCTTCTTCGTTATAGTTGTTTATAGCGAACACGAATGTTTCGTTTGTGTCAATCAAACAATTAACTCCAGTATTGTCTTCCCAAGAATAAGAAGCGGCGACATCTGGGACTGTTGAGGTAAGAGATTCAGGGTCGACAAGCTTGTTACCTTTGTTTTTAACTGTGACAAGCGTTATGTCTGATTCTATTCCGTCCACTTCTCTTACGGTATCTGTTACATTCACAATTTCTAGATCGTCATATTTTCTTTCAAGCGTTCCGTTTGTGTAGCTGCCGCCATCAACAGAAGAGGAAGCGATTAATAAGGTTCCTAATAGTTTTAATGAGGTTTTAATTCCACTAATCATAACTTTTCTCCTTGTTTCGCAATCATTAAATCAAGAATGGCAATTGCATACAAACAAGTAGGAATTGGATTTTTGTCAAGTGACGCTAGAAATAACGCAATAAGCAAAGCAAGCGTTATACAGCAAAAGCGATTTTTCCGATTTATATTGCCGAAAATACCGCAATATTGGTAAAATTAAATTGTGGATGAGGAGTAGCTTACTCGATTAATTCCGTCATCACAGGTTAAAGCCTCGGGATTAATAATCTAAATGATTTAGCAAGATCACCACTAACGTAAGTTGGTGGTTTTTATTTATAAACAGCCTTCTTACGTATGGAAAGACGAAAGGAGGTATTTTGAAATGATTAAAGCAATATTATTCGTTATTTCCATTGCCGTTATTGGCGTTTGCATTGTAGTGCTTGGAATCACTACAAACAAAAAAACAAAAAAACAAGGAGGCAAGGCTCCAATAGTCGCCTCTTCTGTGCTCGCTGGAGCAGTTCTTTTCTCTCTTCTTGTCCCAGGTTCTTTCCACCAAGTTGAAGCAGGAACGTACGCCGTAGTAAAAGAACTTGGGAAGATCGTCGATGTCAGAACTCCAGGCACCTATTTCGATTTCTATATGCTTAGAACATATGACATTTATGACGCAACGGTGCAGCAAGTCAAAATAACCACTTCCGCTTATTCAAAAGACGGTCAGACAATGGATCTTGAGGTTTATCTCCAATACCAGATTCAATTAGACAAGCTCATAGTCAAAAACGAAAAAGGCGAAATAATCCAAACCGAAGGCATCGCTGGAAAATATGTCACAATCAGCTCACTTCAAGACCGCATCGAGACACAGTGCATTGAAAAGACTAAATCAGTTATGTCTAGCGCAGAAGCAATGACAATAATCCAAGATAGAGCCGTCTTCTCCGAATTAGTGTCAGTCACAGTTAGAGACGCCATCGGTCCAGACTATTACGTTAATGTCCAAGACGTTGTCTTAACAAACATCGACTTCACACCAGAATTCGAAAAATCAGTCGAAGATAAAGTCGTGGCAGAACAACAAAAGCAAGCTTCAATTACCAAAGCTGAAGCAGAACTCGAAGTTGCTAAAATCGAAGCACAAAAAGAGATTGAGGAAGCGAAAGGCAATGCTGAAGCACAATTAATCGCTGCAGAAGCTGCAGCAAAAGCAGCAACAGCAAAGATCATCGAGCTTGCTAGAACGGTTGGCTATGAAATCCAGGAGACCACAAACACAGAGGGAATAACAACATATAAGATCGTTATCCCAACAGGAGATGAAGCAAACTTCAAAAAGCTTGTTTTAGATTACCTTGAATATCTTGCGTACCTCGAACAATGGAATGGTGAGCTTCCAGAAGTCGTTGCAGGCGAAGATGCAATTAGCATCATCGTACCTGGAAACAACTAAGAAAAATAGCAACTGTTACTGGTTTGCCTAAGTTGACCAAAACCTTTATTTGCATACAATATATGCATGAACTTATTGGAGATTATCAAAAAATTCTTAGGCTTAATTGACGCAGAAAACGGCAACTATCTTGATTTAACTCATATTATTATCGCTTCTATTGTAACTGTGGTTACCACTTTCCTCGGTTTCTATCTGGGGTTCAAAAACAGGAACAAAAGCGAAAAAGATAAAACTAAGCTTATACTTCCTTTCTCGATTGCGATGTGGATCTTAATGATTCTCCGTTTCATCATGATTGTTGTTAGAGGATATAACTTTGGAGAAAACGGGTTCATGAACCTTGTTGAGGGAAATCTTCCGCTTTTCTTATGTGACATCCAGTATTTTGCTCTTATTGCCATTTGCTTTGGGAAAGGCGAAACGAAGAAGATCGGATTAGATTTCTGTCTATGTCTTGGGCTTCTTTCTTTCGCGATGGGCGTCTGGCTAAACGCAGGAACGTTTAGTAACAATCCATGGTGGTCTTCATGCTACTTCTATGAGATGGCGGTTCACGCAATCCCTGGAGGCATTTCGCTATACATCCTCGCGTCTAATATGACTTCGCTCAAATTCAAAGACATCTGGAAGACTCTTGCCGTTCTTCTCGTCTTTGAGATCGTTGCCCTCGTTTTTGATTACACGCTTAATTCAAACTACATGTTCTTTAAGAGAGACTCAGGCACACCGTTCTTCATCTTCACGGACCTAGCAAACGGAAATCAAATTCTCTATTCCTTCTTCGTTTGGTTAGGCATGACCTTATACGTTGCCTTATATTACGGAATTTGGGAATTAGTAATTTTCGTATCAAATAAGGCAAAAAGACAACGCAAAACCAATTAAGAAGAGCCTCCTATAAATTGGAGGCTTTTAAGTTGCTTTTTTCCAAATACAATATTTATGTCGCGAATAGATGACAGGAGGTTAAAAAGATGAAGAAAACCATATTAATCGCAAGCGCATTTGCGCTTCTTACCTTAACTGCTTGTGGAAATGTAGAAGCTTCTTCTTCACAAAAAGAACACGTTATTTTGGGTTCTCAAAACGAGACACAGTTAACATTCGAACAAAATTACATTGAAAGCGAAGTCCCATATCAAGCCGGTGCAAAATTCGCTCTTTCTATCTTTACCCATGTTGGTTCCATTTGTGCTGGTGTCGGCTTTAATTCTCCAGTAGCCGTTGTCAGTGGAGTGTTTGGAATCCTTAATACAATCAGTGACACTTTCTGTTCATCAAGCGCACCAACAACTAAAGACATAATGGACAAGCTCAATGAAATGGACACAAAGCTTGACGCAATAAATGCGACCCTCAACGAAAACCATAATCAGCTTTTAAGCGAAACAGTTAGAACTCAAGCTATGGTCAGTCAGGTTCTTCTTGAAGAGCAAGAAAGTGCAATTTCTGACTTCTACACAACCCATGTGATGCCAATTGAGAATCAGCAAAGAGACTTTACAGATTATTTAGAGCAATCTCTTAAAACGTTTGTCTCTGCCCCACAAACCGTTTCATTCTACGTTCATAAAAACCAAGAAAACGTCTGGGCATATAATTCTTTATTGGATGTCGAATCCGCAAAAGAACTAGAAGTAACAATCAATATTGAGAAATTCGACCACACTTCAGAATTCTTAGAAAAGAACTTCAATACAGTAACAGAAGGTTTTATGGATAATCTTTTTAGAGACTTAGAAATCGGAGTTGGATCTGCAAGTCTCCCAGAAGGATTAAAAGCCAAAGACGCTACAAATTATTTAGCAGGCAATATCATCGAGGACATAACAAAAAAATACTACGTCGAACAACATGATAAAGCTTTGAAGTTACGCAATGACGTTATCAATTATTCCAAAGCCATCTCTGGCAAGGCAGTCAAAAGCATCATCGATAGATACATAACAAGATTGAAATACATGTATAACTTCGAAGGCGAAATTAAAGAGACTGTCACAGATTTATTAAGCAACATGAAACAGGCTCTTAAAACCAATGCTGCCTTAGCTTCTCAAGCTTGTGCATACGCTAGTGTAAACCAAGATGAACTCAGAAGCGAATTCGTCGCTGCAGAGAACGCAATTAAAACAAAATTTGAAGCAGAAAAGGCTATCAAAGATGGTTATTGTTTCTTAACAGACACCATAATCGGAGGCGGTTTTTATAGAGGGCGTTTCGAAACAAGTTATAAAAACAAAGGAAACGACTGCACATTCAAAGCAGAATTCAAACTAGACAAAGTTGTTAGCTGGTCTAAATCAACTGCTCTTAAAGAAGATGATATTACCAAACACAACTTCATCGACAGCGTTGACCATTTAAGAATCAGCTACAGAATGGGGTTGATGAGACAATTAGGCCTTGTTGAGCCAACAGCAAATTATATTGAGTACTTAGTCGGCACTGGAGCAATTCCAGAAGATGATTATGAGAACTTCAAAATACTTCGTGATGATAAATGGTTATCAAGCGACGCATTAAGATTCATCACAAATCTCACAACAAGATCTATGAACGACGGAGATAAAGGATTCAGCCTCACATGTAATGAAGCGGGCAACCCAGATGGAGATTACTTCAATGTCGGATGGACTGGAACATTTAGATCAAGTAGAACTTCTAGCTGCTGGAATGGAAATATTGCAGAAACAACATTCGTAGACGCAATTTCAGGCGAAATCCAAACAAACAAAAGAGTCGCTGCTTATGCAACATATGCAGAGAGCCACTGGAATTGGATTAATGATGAGTATTGGTCCTTCGTTGATAATCCAGTAGGTAATTACTTCTTCGGGCTTGAACATATGGCTCAATAGCAAAACAAAACGCCATCCCAGATAGGTTGGCGTGTTCAATATCTTTAGATTCGTGTGATTTTATAACTATTTTTTGATTATCGACACCAGTCTATTGACGTTATCTTCAGTCATCCCACCTTGAATAAGATATTCTTTAGCGGCTTCATCAAGTGATTTCTTGTTTGATGAGAACAATCTTTCCGATGGTCCTCTATCTCCAAGGAAGGAGCCGTCATGAGTTGGAGTGAGCAAGTTAATAAAGTCTTTGAAACGTAAGTCCACTATCGCATCGTACTTGTCTTTGGATTTCGTCTTGTTGATGCCGTAATAGTTGTCATACGTGATCATATAATCGTTTTCAAGTTCTTCATAAGATGCGCCAGATAACGCTTCTAATAAATAACAAACAAAGCCAGTCCTATCCTTGCCTTCGGTGCAATGAATGTAATAAGGGCTATCGTGTTTAACAAGCTCTGTAAGACCAATTGCTAATTTTTCTTGGAATACGCTGGATGTGAAATCAACGCCCATATCAAGAAGGGCAACGTTTCCTTCGTTATAAAGGTTTAATGAATATTGGGAATTAAATGATTCGCTAACAATGTACGATTCCATTTCTTCTTGGCTATCAGCAAGATCGAGGACGAATTTAACCCCTGCTTCTTCAATAAGGTTATTTGCAAATGACGCTCTATTATGTTGGTTATCAACTGGAGAAGCCCCTCTATAGAACAAATTGCTTTTCATAGTAGAAACTTCCATTGGTCTAAAGTTTGCAAACACTTCGTTAGTGGAATAGTCGTTTCTATTGTCTGAATACTTTGTTGAGAAGGTTTCTTGCTCGACTAAATATTTTCCCTTTTCCTTGAGGGTTATGGTCATTTTATCTCCATCCTTCAATTCAAGGTTTTGATAACAATCCGCTTTGTTGTTTGTAGCAAAATCGATATAAGGGTATCCAGGATATCCAATTACAAGAGGTGCGCCAGCTTTAACGTAATATCCATCATAAAAAGGTATATCTTCATATGAATAGCCGGTTGAAAAGGTGACATTAACGCTATCTCCAAAATCAAACCCTTTTCTCATGAATTCTTCGATTGTGAGATCGCCATATACGGAATCGAATTTTGTTTCATGGATGACAGACATTTCTGCTGTTGCTGCCTTCGTGTTTGTGTTGCCACATCCAGCAAGAACAAACAGGGATGTTGCGAAAGCGATAATTATTTTATGTTTCATAATTTTAGCTAACCTCTACGCCGCTCATAATAAACTCAAAAGAGGCAAAAATAAACATAAGTTAAAAACGCATTTAACCTGGAAGACCAGCCAAGGCTTTTGAACGATCGCTAAATAACTTGAAGTCTTGCCTTGTTTCGCCATACGTCCAATATTTAATTGCGGTATTAGCATTTGAAACATCGGCTTTGGTTTCAGCGTAATAATATACGGTGCAGTTCTTTTTAGAGTTGGCTGGGTAATGAACCGTTGCGTCATATTGGATGCCACCTGCGACATTTGGAACCTGATGGGAAGCTTGGCACGCTCTTTCGCCAACAAGCAAACTGCATGTTGGGAATATTTCTACATTAGGTAATGTGATTTTTGATATTTTTGTGGCGTCATTTCCTGTTGTGTCAGGAAGGTGGACATATTTGATTAATGAGCATTCTGTAAATGCCTTTTGACCAATGTGAGTAAGATTTGTTGAGTTTCTTAAATCGACAACACCATCTGTTTTGGTTGTAGGCTTAGGCAAGGTTGTGAGTGTTGGGTTCATATAATATCTGTAATCTGGTTGCGAATCATTCATCTTTGATAAAACATTATCGCCAAAGAATGCATTCTCCCCTATCTCACGAATGCTTGTTAATTGGGTGAAATCAAAAGTGGTTAGAAGTTTGTTTCTCATAAACGCACCCTTTTGCGAGGCGCCATTATATGTGACGTTGTTTGTCATTGGATGGCTTGATTGCCACGCTTCAGGATCGCTTGAATCTAAATGAGGACCGTTAATGTATTTTAAGCCAGACAAATCGCCTTTAATTTCTGTAAGAAGAGGATTTGCCGCAACACCATAACCATAAATTGTTGTTAATGAGCTTGGGATTGTAACTGATGTTGCAGCAGTACCAAAAATACCTTCAGCGTTAATGTATTTAGTACCTGGTTCAATTACAAAATTACCAGTTGTCTGTTTTTGAATGGTGTATAAGAGGCCAACATGGTTGCCATTCTCATCATAATACAAGGTGTCCCCTACCCAAGAAGTGTTATTAAGGGTGAATCCTGTTTTATCAAAATATTCAATCTTTGAACTAACTGTGTGTCCTGTTGTGGATGATGTGATCTTTGCCATGGTCGAGAAAGAAGAAACATCAAAAGTCGTCATCGCTGAATCAGTAGACACGCTTACAAAACCGTTATTAAAGAATGCGAATTTTCCAACTTTTGTGCATGATGCTGGGAGTCTACAATATGCAGATTGGCCATTAGGATCTTGTTGGATGACATCCCCTACTTTATAAGTAAGAACAGTAAGAACTGTACTTGGCAAAGATCCGCCAGAATCATATGTTGAGAAGAACGATCTATCGCCAATCTCCTCTAATGTATCCGGCAAATATACTTTTTGTATGCCTTTTCCACCAAACACAAAGTCGCCAATCCTTTTAATTGGGGTAGGCGTATTTAGGGTTGTCAAATCGATGGTCGTTTGAGAGCCAAAGTATTGTGTGATAGTCGTTCCGCCGTTTTCCTGAATCGTAGCAAATTTGCCGTTGTCATAATACGTAACGCCTGTTTCTAAATCATCTAATACGTATAATGGGCAAGGTCCTGCGCTGTTTTCAGAGTTTGTTGGTTTGACGTTCGAGTTGGTTGATTCTTGTAAGTAACCAGACTCAGGGTTTAACCAACTTTTATCTGCTGGTTCTCTGTCTGTGTATACGACAACCGAGTTATGGCCTAATAATGTTTTTTCCCATCCAAAGCTAGAGGATGTATTGAACCTAAGGTTAAGGAAAATTTCCTGAAGGTTTGTTCCTGAGAAAACGCTGTTTTTGAACGTCTTTAAACAAGAGCTGCTTCTAAAACTCTTTAGGTTGGCACAGCCATAAAAAGCTTTGTCGTTAAAAGATATCTGAGACATATTGTCATTGGTTAGCCCATGAACGCCATGTTGGCATTCCGTCATTACCACTTTTTCAATCGATAAGGCATTAAGGAACGCAGAGTTACCTACGGCATAATTGCCACTACCTCCAGCCAAAGAAGCGGTACCATCATTTAAAGAACAAGGTAATTCTAAAGTGAATTTGGAAGTTGCGTCCTTCCCTAAATTCTCAAAACAGTTGTTACCAATATCGACAAGAGAACAATCAGCAGTTGGGTCTGTTTTAAAAGAAAGATAGCTGACTTTGTATAAGTTTTTAAAGCAGGAACTCCAGAAATAAGTGAGTGAATTTGGAAGTATCAATTCTTCCATCTTATTGTTTCCATCGTCTCCAAACTGATACCAGCCAATTTCTTTTAATTCAGTACAGTTTTCATACCTTAACTGCTAAATATTAGAGCATCCTCTATAAGCGCTATACCAAACTCTGACCAAGCTGCTGTTATGAATAATGCCCTTTAATTCTTTGTGTCCATCAAACGCTCTAGGACCAATAACGGCCAATGGATACATCTTGTTGGTTTTTTCATCATAAACATAATCAGGCAATGTGATTATTTGGTTATGCATGAAGCCCTCAACGTCTTCTGTTTCCGTGCGGTCATACGAAATCAACGTTGCGTAGTCGTAGTTTGTTTTCCAGTTTGTTTTTCCTGACTCTGATTTAATTGTGGCTTTTTGTGAAAATGAGCAAAGCAGGCCTGGGCACTGATTGATGCTTGCGACATTAACAACGTTATAAATAACGTCAATTTGCTTTGTGCTAGAGGTCCCAGAGTACAAGTAGTTGTAATAAGACCCAAATTTTGAAGGTTTGCTTGATGCTTGAATGCTGATTGTCAAGTTATCACATTGCGTGAAAGCAAAATTCTCAATACATGTAACATTCTTTGGGATAAAGAACGATGTAAGGTTGCCACATTTAGAGAATGCGTATGATCTTACTGTGATAGGGTTGTTTGGCAAAAATATGTATGGAAGTGCGTAGCAGTTTTCAAAAGCGCAGTTGCCAATTTCTAATATTGCTTGAGGGATTGTGAATCTTTTGAGTTTATAACATGATGCAAAAGCGTTGTTCTCAATGATTGTGATCTTGTTATTGATCGAGTCTTCGGGAAGGCCTTCATGAGCGTATTTAACGGATTCAAGGTTTCTACAGTCCATGAATGTAGCGCATTGGATTGAAGTAATGTTTTCTGGCAATGTTACTTCTTTTAAATTTACGCAGCACATGAATGCTTCAGGCTTAATTTCATCAATAGAGTTTGGAATATCTATTGCGGAGAAATCGCAATTTGAAAAACCGCCCGTAGAAATGCATTTGACTGTATACACATTTCCTTCAAACGAAAGAGATGAAGGGAGAGAAAGATGGGATGGAGTTGTGCTTCTGTCGTCGTTTGCCCAACCAACGGAAATAGACCCAGGATTATTCTCTAGAGTTTTGCATGTATATTGATAACCATTAGAGTCGGTAGCGACAAATGAACTTTCTTCGTTTTCGATATAATAGGCAGCAAGGGCAAAAATGTTCTGAACATTTAAAACAATGAGGCCAAACAAAGCGACCGCTAATGTAATTATTTTTTGAAAAGTCTTCTTTTTCATTGCTATGCCCCTCCCCTATAACTGTTTCCTTTTTTCTGATACGTCGCGTTTAGAATGTGCGGCGCGTTATCTATTACGTAATAAGGCAAAACCTTTTTGTCTAAAATGAGCAAGAAATCAACAAAATTATTAGACGTTTCGTCAAATATAAGTTTCAAATAACCTTCATCGGAATTTGCAATGAACGACCCGTCTGCGATATTAAACTCAATGGTCATAGAGACTTCTGAGAACTGAAGCTCCTGCCTTGAATAAACCAAAGGATCGTTCAATACGAAATCAACGTTTGCAATGGAGTTATCCATAAGTGGTCTATTGCTTGAGCCGATTGTGCCATCGTTTTGACCTTGGGCCGCCAAAAAGTAAATGTTTGCCGTTCCATTAGCAGCGCCAATGCAATATTCCCCTTGAGGTAATTTAAAGATGTGAGCAAACAATCTTCCTGATCTTGTTAAGGTTTCAGGATTAACAACCGTTCTGTCGACAGCTTTGGTGTCTGTTGTGCCAGTTGCTGCGTCATATCTAAAATACCTACACATGTCGTTGCCTGCACCATTGTTGTGATACAAGTATTGATAAGTTGATTCGCTTGAGTGCATCGTGTACTTTTTTGTGAATGTTGAGTCGGGCGTGCTTGAATCAAACCCATAAATAGAAATGTCGTCTTTGTTGCCAATAACTGAGACGTTTGCGCCATTAGGGTTTTCAATTTTAAAAAGATAGCGTTTGATGGGTAATAAAGTTGCTGATCACCTGAAGTAAAGGCGAATTTTGTTTTAGGTATACCTACTGGCATGTACGAGGATAAGCCGTTTAAAATCTCGTTCTCACTGCTTCTTAACATGAAGCCAAATCTTTGTGTTCCAGGATTGATTGAAGAGCCATATTTATCGATCAACGTGTTCGAAAAATAGTTGGTTAAGAAAGAACTTTTAGTGTTATAGAAGAAGTTATTGCCGTGAGTGTTGCCGATATCAGCGATATTCATTTCGTAGATATAGTCAAAGTCTCTTTGGTAAAGAGGCGAGAACGTATTTACTGAACTCCAGTTTGGTTCAGCTCCAATATTGTCTAACTGGTTGTCTGAGGTATTCCATTTGTAATTTACGCCAAATTTTGTGTGGTCAATCTCGGCGGTTGAATAATAAACCTTTGTCTTAGGTGTCATCTCATTGATGATTTTGCTTGTGCCAATGCCATCAAGATAAAATTCGCCAATGTTTTCTGGCGTAATGATGTTATCGCTATGGCCGGTTGTTATTTTGAAAACGCCAAGACCTCTATCCTTTCCTTCTTCGTCAGAAATGACTTTGTTATTCGCAAAATCGACGGTGTTTACTTCTGAGTAATACTCTTTTGTGACTGTGAATGAGCCTGTTTTTGTTTGGTCTTTGCTTATTTTTGTAATGTAATGCTGAGGAACGGCTGCGTCCTGACGTAAATATTCGCTATATAAGCCTTCATAATCCTTTATTTTGTCGTCATACATGATGTATGAGTGCTTTGTGCTTTCGTGGTAGCCAAAAGTAGCTGTAGTAGTTTGGTTGACCTCATAGTTGTCTCTGATAACGCCGTAAACTTTAGAGAAGTTCATGACACCTGTTTCGCCATGGAGCTGCAAAGAAATGTCGGGTGATATATCGTTTAAAACGCTTGTGCCGATTTCACCAATCAACCCTGTTTGTGATTCACTCTTAACTGCAGTCAAATCGCTGCTATTTAAGTTTAGAGCGCCATTATATAGGTAACAGTTATTGAGACTGCCATCAACATGGCCCGCAATATACCCAACGTTCGTACCGTGATGGTAGTTAGTGAAATCGCCTGCGACAAAATCACAATAAAGTGTCATGCTGTAGTTGCCTTCATCATAGGTTGAGCCATTGGAATTGATGCGGCATAAATATGTTTGAACAACCCTTGAATAGACATAGCCGTCAACAGTTATAGAAGCGATTAAAGACAGTCTTGTGTCAATATAGACATCTTCTGTGTTGAATTCTTCATAGTCTTTGAGCCTTGAGAAATTGACGAACGCTCTTTCTTCGCCATTCACTTCGCGTTTTTCTAACAACGTGGTAGAGAATCTCCAGTGATAATTAAACGCGGTGTCGTTAGGGTGATATTCGGTGAAGTAAAAATCAGAATATTCAACTTCTTCTATCGTGTTTATATGATCATTGGAATTGATGCGTGAATACGATGTTGCGCCCAAACCATTAGGATTCTTTAATTCAATTGACGCTCCATCATATGAAAGTTTGAGGCCACCATCTTTAGCAAAACGTTCTGTTTCTGCGGCAAAAATGTCATCTACTTCGCTACCAAACAATTGATCAACATTGCTGTTTCTTGAATCGTATCCCGTTGAATTAACTGTGAGGTCTTTAAATATAACGTTTTCTACCGATGCGTTAGAAGCAACATAGCCAAAGACGCCAATATCTTCTGGATAACCTGTTATTTCAAGATTTGTGATTGGAATGTTATGGCCGTCAAAGTCTCCATAGAAAGGCGCGCTTTCACCCCCAATAGGTGGAAGTTCAATACCGCTCATTGAAGACATATCTAAATATTTTGTTAATTCTGTTTCACCATTATCACGAGGTATTATGCACTGGTATCCTTCTGATTCACTGAAAACATGGCCAACCGTGAAATATGTTTTCTTTTCGAAAACCCCAAGGTTCTGAAGTCTTGTTAAGTTATAAAAGTGAATTGGGAAACGATTTCATAAGGGTTCTCTTGTGTGCCATTTCCATCATAGAAATAACTTCTTAAGCCAACCTCGCCACCAACAACTTGATCTTTCTCAACCGTTGGAACAGCTACGATAAACCACGCGAAAGTGCCAACTGCAATAGCGGCTGTTGAAAGCAAAGACAGGAATCCTATGACCAATGTTCTTAACTTGTTATTAGACACCATAACCAAACCTAAAAATATAGTCATCCACTACCGCAAGATTCTCTAAGCGGACCGTATCAACGAAAGAAGCGAGAACCTGCATGTTGTAATTAACGTTTATATAAACCGTTGTGACCATGTCCTCATCCACGTCACAATCGCCATTATATAAAGTGAACTCTTCTATAGAATCGTCGCTAAAGAAGTTCATATGGGTTGTTGATTCAAGGGAAGAAAGATAACTGAGCTTATGGTAAACAGTCTCGTCTTCAGTCATTACCTTGCTTTGTTGCATATATGATGGGTAATAGTGTTTATGCCCGTTATCTTCTAAAAGCTCGGATGTTAAATCTCCCTCTAAAAAGATATTAAAATCTAAGCAAGAGGACGCTTTGATTTCTTTTTCATGCAAACCGACTGCTCTAAGCATTGTATCCACTTTGAGTTTTGCGCTTCCGCCAGTGAACTTGATTTTGCATTCGTAAATAATGTTTGTATTCATTGAAAGCAAAGGGCTGTGGTTAATTAAATAATCAACAGGGTCATATACGTTCATTTTGGCGTCACGTTCCTCAAATACATCATTTTCAAAAACACCAAACTTTGCTTGCTCTTCGTTATATGTGTATTTATGTACTTCTCCATTTTGTGGGGAAAGGTAGTCTACATAAGAATCATCCTCACCAATAGAAACAGAAGGATAAACAAACTTATAAACATTTAATCCGATTAGCTCATTAGAGTCTGTATTGGCAACAGCAAAAGTCATGCCCGATACAGCTGCTTGTCTGTTTGCTGAAAACCACGCTAAAGAGCTGGTTGCTAGAGCTGCGGCTGAAGCGATAAAAACAAAAATAGAGCATGCGACTTGTTTACGGATCATTGGTTCCTATCTGTAGCTGGCTGCCTTTTAGGGCCCTATAGCTTTGCGTCGCCCGATTTCTCGAGTTTTGCTCTTTAAGATGCGCACATTATATTCGCGTGCGTACGTAAAGTAAATAATTTGTGTGCGGTTTCATATTTCTTATGCAGTCTTGAATTTTATAAAAGCCAAGGTTTATTCGGATATTTTCGCAACATTTTGTTAAAACTAAATTCATAAGAAAAATTGATACAAAAAATACAGTCACTTCAATTTATGTGGTTGCCCATCACGTTGAGCCTTGCTTTCTATATACCGGTGGTTTTATGGGCCGATCAATTTACCATCATCGGAATGCTTATGCTTCCGAAAACAATTATGTATATGTGAGCTATTTGGATGGGGTATTGGGAAGCAAGAAAACCTGAAATCAAATAAACTAAAAGTGAACGTTGTTTAAAGAATAGACGCCAGAATGTATAATCTAGTGAAGTTTTATGAAGCGTTCTAAGTTAATCAAACCATTTATTGCTCTAGCATCATTATTGGTGGTGTGTTCTTGCACTTCAAAAGAAGAAAATTCAGTAAGCCAAGTTTCTTCAAACGCTGAGCAATCAAGCGGCGTTTTTGTTGACCCTAACGTTGTAAGCCTCCCTTCCGTTTATTCTCTTGAACAAAAACTTAATTCTAAACTGAGTGTTACCTTGGAATACGAACTTAATAACACACGTAACGAAATACAATTTACCCGTTATGGTGAGTACACCAAATACGAAGACTCTGGTTCAGAAAGCGATAATTGCTTTGTTAAAAACGATTCAGGCCGTGGCCTTTTCTATGAAAAAGACGAAAGCGGGCGTTACACTTCTTTTGTCTGTGACGACTTTGATCAACACCAATACTATAGGAAATCCTATGTAGGTTATTTTGGAGGCGTTGAGTATGTCTTCAAGTCAAACCAAGAAATTTCATATCTTGGAAGAAGCTGCATCAAATACACAAACAAAGAAGAAGCAGATGATTCAATGCAAGATTCTTTAATAATTGATAAAGAGACTGGTTTAGTCCTCCATTACGACTTAAAAGAACTTACGCAGAATAGCAATAAGGGCACGCTACAAACTGATTTCAAATTTAACGTTAAAGAAATCCGTTTTGGTGAAGAAGCGAAAAACACAATAAATGAAAACATTGAGAACGTGTATGCTGAACCGCTTAGTTCAACTACATTAGAAGCGCTTGGTTTCCAAGGTGAATTAGAAACACCAAACTTCGCCATCAGTGATTGCTCAACCAAATGGCAAGGTGAAAGCTTAAACGAATATAAAATCGAATATAAAGACAGGGTTAACAGCGGAAACGATACATATATTAATCAATTTGAAACGTTTACGACATGTCTCTATAACATGGGCTTCAAGAAGCCTTCATCTCAAGCTTCAGATGGTAACTATCAAGCTCTTGTTGTTGATTCAACGTTTGATTATGACGCAGACATTTCCTTTGCCGCCTTTGCAACAAAGAACAGCAACACATATAAAGCAGAAAGCCATTTGACTGTAAAAGGTGGTCAGGCTTCAATAACGTTCACTCTTAATCATGTAGCGTAATATCAATTGGAATAATATGACGTTATGCGTCAAAAAGTTCTCTGTCTTTCTCTGAAATTATGGCTAATTTTGGGATGATGGTATTGACAAATCCTTCTAATGAAGATCCGGCAAACGCATCATCTAGCTCCATAATATATGGATGATTATGATAATCCCAAAATCTAACTTCATTTTTAATCAACGCTTTTGCAACGGTGCTCGTTATCTCTTCTTCGTTATAAATGAAAACAGCGTCATTGCTATCACTTAAGATAGGAATAAACTCATCAACACATTCCTTTGCTCTTTTAAAATAAAATTCGCAAAATCGCAAATAACCTTCAATTACTTCCTTTTGTTCGCACTCGTTTATGTTTTTGTGGTTCGATAATCTTAAAAGCGCTGCAATAAACGAATGAATGATAGACGCCGCCGCTTTAAAGTTTTCAATCGCTATTTCTATAAATATTTCTTTTCTGTCTTCTTTATTTGTCATAAATGTATTTTCCTTCTCACGTTTAAAGACTTTCTTATCTCTATGTTATGCATTTCAATGGTTTTATTTTAGTTTGAATAGTTCCAAACAGAATCTAGAGCATCTTTTTTCCTGCTGTTTATCCTTAAAATATCATTAACCACTCTTTTGTTTATTCGCGTTCAAACATTCTTAAACAGCCATCGAAGAAAGTTCACTAACGTTGCAATATTTGCCACTTTTATAGCGTTCCACCATCCTTCTAACCAACAACTTCCCATGAGTCGATAGGCACAAATTTAAATTTTCACCTAACTGATACATATAACTCTCTTCTTTCCATGATTGAAGAATACATGGACGAATCTTGCGCGACTCATCTTTATTCAACCTTTTCTCGTATATTCTGGAAATATATAAGTCCTCATAACCTTTTCTAATAATTGTGTGTGTAAGGTTATTGCGCAAAGAAATTGTTTCTATTAGTGAATCAAGAAACTTCTGCGGATAAGTACTTTGGATATTAAATAAATCTCTTAAGTCTTGCTTTTTATTTTTCATTTCTTTCTCCTAAATTTCATTCAACCAAAGAAGACCTCACCATTTTCGTTTATGAAAGGCTCTTTGCGGAGCCAGTCTAGTTCATCCGAGAAATCTGGGAGTAAAACATAAACACGTTCTGTCAACGCGAACCCGCCCGCTACGCCATGCATAAACAGCTTATACAAACTGTTATTTAACTTTTTAGACTCTCTGACCAATTTGACCAATTCAAATATAATAGACGGATTCGTTTCCGCTAAATAAAACTCAACATGAGGATTCTCTAGAAAGAGATTTAGAGCTTTTTTAGTATCCTTCTCAGTACCTTCGCCATGAAGGTAACTTTTTATCATTTCGGCAATTATTGCTTCGTCATCCTCAAAACGTTCTTTGGAATATGCTTTTTCTAGAATCGATAAAGCCTTCGCTGGATCCTTTTTAATGCCTATGCCGTATTTATAAATATTGCTTACCATCATAGCTAGGCGGTTGAATTTCCCGTCAGGCAATTCGTCTCCGTGATCAAGTGCCACTTCAAAGTATTCCAGAGCCTCTGCTACATTTTGTTTGCAACCATAGCCAACCAGTTTCCTTTGTCCCACAGCTACGTAAAGCAACGCATCTCCTTCTTCTTCGATTTTTTCAGGTTTGAGTAAGGCGTATGAATAATACTCAAAAGCCTTGGTTATGTCCTTTTCAACTCCATCACCCCTATCGTAGATATCTCCTAGAAGAACGTAGTTTTCATATTCTCCTTGCTCAGCAAAGGTTAACAAATCTTTAATATTCTTATCCATAACAAAACCTCTTTTTATTTCGGCTCGCTATTCTAGCATGGTACAAAAATCAATGTGCACCTCTTTTTTGCGGCTTCTCAAAACTATAATTTTCATGATAATTTCCAACTTATCATGTGCTGTGGTTAATTGTTATGTTAAAGAAGATTGTAATATTAAGTGCGGAAGTTTGAGGGTTCCGAATTGAACACCTTGGCATGTTAAACCCAACTATTGTATTTTCTAGGCCTATTGTTAATCAGACCGACCTTATGGCCAATGTGTTTCTGCATGAACCTGAAAAGGCTACAACCTTTCGATAAAGGCGTGTAACAATATTTAAGGTATTCAATGAACTTTTTCTTCTATCTCAAACATTTAGCTTAATCGGCAAATTCTCCTATAAATAAAAAGACAGATTTAGGTCTGTCTTTTTCTGATTCATTAGCGTTTGATTATTTTTCTAAATTCCAAACTGTGGCAATATCCATTTCAATAATGGAAATGTCATCAACTGTAAGCGTTAAATTGAATGTGGCATTCATAACATCGCCTTTGACTTTAATACTGGAATCGGTAAGCGAGGATCCAATTGATTTAGTATCTCCGTTAAGGTATGTAAATTTTCCAGAAGTAACAACATAATCAACATAATTGACATCGTATGAAATTGGATCAATCTTCATGGAATAGAATTTAACGTTTTCGCGTTCTTTTGTGTAAACGCATAAGGAATTGACTGGGTCTACTTCATTCTCTCCAACTTTTTCGAAATCCGATTTATGTGTGTAATTAACGGATTTTGGAGAGATAGATTTGCCGTTATATGTTCCTGCAGGGTTCATTTCATTTGATAAAAGTAATCCGCCTAAGTTTCCAAAAGAATTTGAGGTATATACGTTCTTAACGCGTTCTTTAATAGCCTCTTCGGTGCCTAATCCGATTTCTTCAAAAGAAGAGAGATCTTCAACCGTTCCTACTTTGTATGCGATTGTCTCTGACTCAAGCAAGAACTTTTGAGACTTTTCATTGGTGCCACATGCGGATAATGTTGCTAAAGCAGCTAAAGATAACATTGAAATGGCTAATATGTTTAATTTTGAGTTTTTCATAATTTACTCCTTTTTATCGTCAAGGATGTTAAAACATAAACCAGCAATTGTAAATTGATTTCCGTTCTTAATAATTTCTGCGGGTTCGTTATCTTTTAGCACGGAAACTGAACATTACGCGAAATATACCGCCTAATTCAAGAGGTTATGCGTTTGAAAGATTCAGGCCATGCAGGCTTTGGTGCTTGGTCTATATAGGTATTATGTGCATGAAAAAAAGATCATGCCTGATGTTTGACATGATCTGTTTCTATAGTCTGTTATCCGCTATAGGTCTGAGCAATCTTCTGCGTATTATAGATACTTGTCTAACTTTGTTCTGAGAGAGATTTGTTTTGTTCTATTCAGATAAATTAGATTTGTTCTATTACAACATCAATTATCTCTGACCAACTTCAGGAAGTAAGCCCATAAGGCGTGCGTTCTTGATAGCTTTTGCGAGTTGTCTCTGATACTTTGCGCTTGTACCTGTTGAGCTGCGTGCAAGGATCTTTCCATCAGGTGTGATGAATCTCTGAAGGAGTTCTGTATCCTTGTAATCAATGTATTTAACGTGGTTCTTGGTGAAGTAGCAGACCTTTCTCTTTGGTCTCATTTTCTTGAAAGCCATTGTTAATTTTTCCTTTCTCTATGAAATTTTTAGAATGGGAGGTCGTCATCGACGACATCAAGCCCATCCAAGTTTCCGCTTGCTGATGTGTTGACTTGTGAATAGCTTGGCTGTGGTTCAACCTGACGGAAGCCAGGTTCAGCTGAAACACTTGCTCCTGCAGCCTTTGGTTCTAAGAAGTCAACATTGTCAGCGATGGTTTCGATGACAGTAACTTGAACGTTGTCTTTGTTGGTGTATTTGCGTTGGTTGAGTCTACCAGAAACAGCCACTAATGAGCCTTTTCTAACAAACTTTGCAACGTTATCGGCTTTGTTACCGAAGATTGAGCAGCCCATGAATAAGGTGTTTTTCTCACCGTTTGGGCCTTTGAATGAATCATCAACTGCTACAGTGAAGGAAGCTACTGATAGTCCTGCTGCAGTTTTACGTAACTCTGGGTCACGGGTCAAACGACCAATAAGAATGACGTGGTTAAGCATTGTTTACCATCCTCCAATTAATTGTGTTGTCTATTAGTCTTGAGCAACAGTAACTAAATGACGGAGTACATTTTGATTGAGCTTTGCCAAACGGTCGAACTCATCAAGAGCTGGTTTGTCAGCGTTGACTTTGAGGATAACGTAGTATCCTTTGGTCTGTTTCTTGATGATGCTGGCGAAGTCTTTGAGGCCCCACTCCTTGGTGTCGAGCACCTGTGCCTTGTTATTTTCAAGGATTCCATGGAGTTTGGCGATTTCAGCCTTACGTGCTTCTTCTTCAAGAGCAGCTGTAAGGATGTACATGATTTCGTACTTTTTCATGATTAGCACCTCCTAGTTTTGGTCTAAGGACCACATCATTAATTGTGTGGCCATAGAAGAATGTGTGCTTCGTTTCCTTCTACGAAGCCCAAACATAATACTACGGCACTATCTCTTAATCAATTAAGAGTTGTCCTTTTGTAAATTTTTA
This sequence comes from Bacilli bacterium, assembly GCA_045598525.1. Lineage (GTDB taxonomy): Bacteria > Bacillota_I > Bacilli_A > RFN20 > CAG-826 > UBA4951. Next base: position 66,012 of record JAZLMH010000023.1, read on the forward strand.
TTCGTCTTGAGACGTATATCTCTGTGTAGATATTTGCCTTCAATTACTTATACTGGACGAAATAAAAAATGTTTGAAAATTGCAATAAAAAATAAAAATACGCGGTTTTTGCCGCGTATTTTAAAGTGTTTTTGGTTTGAAAATTACTCTTTGTCGTCTTTCTTAACCACTGCAACTTCGTCTTTCATTGTTGGGAAGAGAAGAACTTCACGGATTGTTGATTCTTCCGCGAAAAGCATGCAAAGACGGTCAATGCCAACACCAATACCGCCAGCTGGAGGCATACCATAAATAAGAGCATCAAGGAATGTAAAGTCGATATCTGCAGCTTCGTCGTCGCCTCTTTCACGAGCAGCTAATTGAGCCTTGAATCTTTCTTCCTGATCGAATGGGTTATTGAGTTCACTGTATGCATTACCAAATTCAGTTCCTGCAATGAAGAGTTCGAAGCGATCAACAAAACGTGGATCGGCTGTCTTTTTGGTTAATGGAGATACTTCGATTGGGTATGTGTGAATAAAGGTTGGTTGGATAAGGGTTGGCTCGACGAGTTCATCAAAGAATGCTTGCATAATGTAGCCTGTGCTATTCCATGACTGTTGAAGAGGAACGTTGTGTTCTTTTGCAAGCTTAACAGCTTCTTCAAATGGAATTTCCTGGTTGAAGTCGATACCACACTTTTCTTTAATTGCGTCCGCCATGCTGATTGCAGCAAATGGTTTTGAGACATCAATCTGGTGACCGTTCCATTCAAAGACATCTTTATGCATAACGTTCTCAGCAATATAGTGGAACAAGCCTTCGCACCAGAGTTTCATATCGGAGAGGTCACCATATGCCTGATAGAGCTCAATTGTTGTGAATTCTGGGTTATGTCTATTGTCCATGCCCTCATTTCTGAAGATACGTCCAATTTCATAGACGCGGTCAATACCGCCGACCATGCATTTCTTAAGATTTAATTCGGTAGCAATGCGGAGGAAGAAATCTTTATCTAAAGTATTGTGATGCGTGATAAAAGGACGAGCGGAAGCACCACCAGCGATTGGAGAAAGGACTGGAGTTTCGACTTCCACAAACCCGAGGCTGTCACAATAGTTTCTAACACCTTTGATGATAGACGCTCTTGTTAATGCGTTCTTACGTGATTTGTCATTGATGATAAGATCGACATAACGGTGACGGCATCTCTCTTCAATGTCGGTTAAACCATGGAATTTTTCTGGAAGAGGTTTAAGACATTTTGTGATGTGAGTGTATTTAGAAACACGAATTGTTAATTCGCCTGTTCTTGTAACCATTAAGTGTCCTTCAAGACCAACGATGTCTCCTAAATCAGCGAGTTTGAAAACTTCATAATCGTGTTCGCCGATAACATTCATGCCAATCCATGCCTGCATGTTTCCATACTCATCTTTGATGTTAACGAAACTTGCTTTGCCCATGCGGCGGATAGCCATAAGACGTCCAGCAACATTAACTTTAACTTCTTTAGCTGGATATAAATCAGCTTCGCCTAATCCCGCATATTTTTCGCGGAGATCTTTAATCTGATCTTTCCACTCGTAACGTGACCCAAATGGATCGACACCTAATTCTTCATAGCGAGCGAGCTTGTTACGACGAGCTAACTCTTGGTCATTTAATTTCTCTTCTTCCATGGTTGTTCCTCCCACAAAGTGTAGTGATAGTTTAATACATTAAATTGCTTTATTCACTAGCGACCGTATCTGTAGAGATAGTGTTGCCAGTATAAAGCTGATAATATTTGCCTTTTTGTTTAAGTAATTGTTCATGGTTTCCACGTTCAATTACCTTGCCGTTTTCAAGAACCATAATAACGTCGCTATTCTTGATTGTGGACAAACGGTGAGCGATGACAAAGACCGTGCGCCCCTTCATGATTGCATCCATTCCCTGCTGAACGAGAGCTTCCGTACGGCTATCGATTGATGATGTTGCTTCATCAAGAATCATAACCGGTGGGTTAGCTACAGCAGCACGGGCAATAGCGATAAGCTGTCTTTGTCCTTGGGAAAGAGACGCCCCACCTGCAGTTAAAACCGTGTCATAGCCGTTTGGCAAATGAGTAATGAAGTTGTGGGCGTTGGCAAGCTTTGCGGCGCTGATGACCTCTTCGTCTGTTGCTTCTAAATTACCGAAACGGATGTTCTCCATAACTGTTCCAGTGAATAGTTTCGTTTCTTGTAAAACGATGCCTAATGACCTACGTAAATCTTTCTTTTTTATTTTATTAATGTTGATTTCATCATATCTAACTTTGCCATCTTCGATATCATAGAAACGATTAATAAGATTAGTGATGGTCGTTTTTCCCGCCCCTGTTGGGCCAACGAAAGCAATCTTTTGACCAGGGTTTGCATACATTGTCACGTTGTGTAAAACAATCTTTCCTGGAACGTATCCAAAATCAACGTCGTCAAATGTGATTTGTCCCTTTAACCATCTATATGTTGTCTTAGACCCGTCGGTGTGAGGATGTTTCCAAGCCCACTTCCCTGTTCTCTCTTTGCATTCAACAGGGTCGCCATTTTCGTCTTCTGTCGCGTTAACGAGTTCAACATATCCATCGTCTGTTTCTTTTGGTTCATCGATAATGTCAAAGATTCTTGTAGCGCCGGCTAAAGCAAGAGCGATTAAGTTTAGTTGCTGAGACACTTGCCCGATTGGCTGAACAAACGATTTAGAATACATAAGAAAGCTGACAATAACGCCAATTGAAGCTGCACTATAAACAAAGCTTCCGGTTAAAGAAAGGCCAGCCCATTGATTTGCAATTGCAATAGAACCTATTAAGGCGATTAAGACGTATTGAATGTTACCGACTTGATTTACGGTTGGCATAAGCAAATTAGCGTACTTGTTTGCTTTGACGGAATAATTAAAGAACTGATCGTTGTGCGCCTTGAAGCCTTCAATATTTCTATCTTCGTAGTTAAACACTTTAACAACGCGCTGTCCTTTTGTTAATTCTTCTATATAGCCATTCATTTTTCCTAACTCAATTTGCTGTGCAACGAAGAATCTAGCACTCATTCTTGTGAAGAAGAAAATTATAAAGAAGATGAGTATCGCTACTAATAAAACAACAGCAGTAAGCATAAAGTCAGTCAAAAGCATCATGACCAAACAAACAATCATGGTTACAATGGAGTTGGATATCATTGGAATCGCCCTAGAAAGCATTTCGCGGAGCGCGTCTACATCGTTTGTGTAGACGGACATGATGTCGCCATGGCCTCTTCTATCAAAATAAGAAATAGGAAGATCCTGCATATGGTCAAAGAGTTCATCACGAATCTTTTTTTGGACCCCTTGTCCGATAACAGACATCAAAACGTTATAAATATAAAGGCAAATAATGCCAACCGCATAAATCGCCCCCATAACTGCAAGAGCCACGCCAAACGGAACACCAGCTACCAAACCTGTCGTAGGCGTCAATAATGTCATCGACCCAGCCTCAACAGATGGGGTAATGTATTCATTAACGACAATTTGGCCCACAAACGCCGATCCTAAAACATTAGAACCGCTAGATGCGAGTATACAAATAAGAACCACGAAAAACTGTAATGGATAATATTTAAAAATATACTTAAGGAGTCTTCCGACTGCGGCCATCTTGGCTTTTCCAGATACCTTGTTCATGTTCCTACCTTTAATTGGCGGCATCGAAATCACCTCCTCCATTCTGAGAATCAAAGAGTTCTTTATAAACAACGCTTGATTTCATAAGCGAAGCATTGTCGCCTGTCTCTAAAATTCTTCCTTCGTTCATTACCCAAATCTCGTCGCATTCTCTAACAGAAAGAACTCGCTGAGCGATAATGAATTTTGTTACGTCAGGACGATATTTCTGGAGTCCTTCGCGAATCATTGCATCTGTATGAGTGTCACAAGCGCTTGTAGAGTCATCCAAGATTAAAATCTTTGGGTTCTTAAGAAGAGCCCTGGCAATACATAACCTTTGTTTTTGACCGCCAGAAACGTTTGTTCCGCCTTCATCAAGCCTTGTCTCGAGTCCAGCTGGTAAATCTCTAAGAAAAGGCGTTACTTGAGCGATATCGCATGCTTTCATTATCTCTTCATCGGTTGCGTTTTCATTTCCCCATTTTAGGTTTTCTCTAATTGTTCCTGAAAAGAGGGTGTTTTTCTGAAGAACAACAGCAACAGAATCTCGTAATGCCTTAAGATCATATTCTTTTACGTTGTGACCACCGACGAGAACTTCTCCTTCGGTTGTATCAAATAGACGGGCAATTAAAGAAATGAGAGTTGTTTTGCTAGAACCGGTTGAACCAAGGATACCGACAGTCTTTCCAGACTCTACTTTTTGGTTAACATTGAGCAAAACCTCTTTGTTTTTATGATAGCCAAAAGTCACATTTTTGAATTCAACTTCTCCATTTTCTACAGCAAAAATAGGATTTTCTGGGTTTTTGATATCTGGATCTTCTTCTAAAGCTTCCAAAATACGGACGGTTGAGTTCTTGCCAATGATCAAGGTGACATAAACCATTGAAATCATCATAAGCGACATCATGATCATCATGACATAAGTTATCATGGTACTTAATGTGCCAACGTCTAAAGTTCCTGTTGCGTCACCTATGATTGCGTTTGACATAATTACGCAAATGGCAATGATCGCGCCATAAATGGCGAGGTTAAGAATTGGTCCGTTTAAAGCGACTCTTTTTTCCGCTTTTTTGAAGTTTCTATAGATAAAACCAGAAACACCGCCGAACTTTTCCTTCTGAAGAGCTTCACGATTGAATGACTTTACAACGCGAATGCCGTCAACATCTTGGCTAACAGCTTCGTTTAAATCGTCATACGATTCAAATACTTTAACGAAAACAGGATGTGCTTTATTAGCAATCAATATCAAAGCAACAAAAACGACAGGAATAATAGCTAGGAAGATTATTGCGGCCTGCCAGTAGGTGATAAAACACATAATAAGGGCAAACACCATAATTAAAGGGGCCCTAACAACCATACGAATGATCATTTGGAATGCGCCTTGAACATTGGTTACGTCTGTCGTGATTCTTGTGACCAAAGAGCTGGTTGAGAATTTATCAATATTCTTAAACGAATAATCCTGAATATGTGTGAAAATTGCTTCGCGTAAGTTCTTACCAAAGCCAGCAGCTGCGGTTGCTGCGAATATACCCGCAATAATACCGGTTATAGCGGCCAAAATTGCCATGCCTGCAATAAGACAACTAAGCATTATAATGTTGCTCATTCTTTCAGGCATCGTCTCAAGGTTTTTAACTTCATTAATCAAGAACTGCATAAAGAAGGCAACCAAAACTTCGGATATACATTCAATAAAGACTGATAGCCAAGTAATTATGGTCTCCTTCCAGAAACCTTTAACGTAACGTGATAACTTAAGAATCTCTTTCATAATTATTCAAAGAATAATCTACTCATTATTTGCTTCTGTCAATAATGCCGCCCAAAATTCGGTATAAATCATCTGCGGTTTTAATGTTCATAGATATTTGAGCCCTGATCTTTTTGTAGCCAGGAAAGCCGCTAAAGAATTGAGGAATCAATCCTCTTAATTGCATAACTGCGATCTTATCGCCAAACTGATTGATAAGCGCCTTGGAAAACTCAAGTGCCCATGTGGCTTGTTGGTGCAAAGTAGGCTTTGGCAATTCTTCTTTTCCCTCAAGACGGTTATTGATGCTTGTAACAAGATTAGGATTTCCTAAGCCGCCTCGAGCTACCATCACCAACTGAGCACCAGTAATTTCCATAGCTCTTAAAGCATCGTCCGCAGTAAAGATATCGCCCGAAATACAAAGAGGGATGTTAAGGCTCTTACCAAGGTCTCTAATACATTCGAAATCTGGGACGCCCGCATATTGTTGAGCGGCAGTTCGTGCGTGAATTGTCAGCATTTTTATGCCACAACGCTCAAGCATTTTTGAAATTTCCCATACATTAATATGTTCTTCGTCTTTACCTAAACGGATCTTCGCAGTAACTGGTTTATGCGAGGCTGCCACCACTGCTTTCATATATTCCTCAAGTTCAGCAGGACGACTTAGCCAAGAAGACCCAGCTCCGGTTTTTGTGACTTTTGTAACAGGGCATCCGAGGTTTATATCTAAAATGTCATAGTCGGCATTCTCTTCAACAAGAGCGATTGCTTTGACCGTGTTCTCTTTGTTGAAACCAAAAAGCTGCAAGCCTACAGGCCTATCAACGTTTGACGTGGCCAAGTATGCGTATGTTTTCTTGTTTTTGTAATCAATGCCACAGTCAGAGATCATCTCGCTATAGGAAAGAGCAACCCCAAAAGGTTTCATAAATTCACGATATGCGAGGGTTGTGACGCCCGCCATTGGACCTAGTATAACTCGTCCCTTTATTTCAATGTCTCCGATTTTAATCATAATTGCTCAAAAAGAAGGCCCTGAGGCCTCTTTTTTATTTTGTTTCTTCTTCCTGAGGTTCAGGCTCTTTTTCAGGGGCCTTCTCAACGATTGGAGCAGCTTCAATTTCTTCTTTTGGAGCTAATTCTTCTTGTTTAACCTCCTCAGGTTTAGTAGTTGTTTCTATAACGGCTTTCTCTTCATCAGTAAGGTTTTCTCCTGCGCCTACCTCAGCCTTTTCTTTTTCAGGAAGTTTGCCAGTCTTAATAAGCGATTCGATTTCTTCTGCTGTAATCGTTTCGTTCTTAAGAAGTGTTTCGGCAATAAGCATAACCTCTGCTTTGTGTTCAGTTAAAATTGTACGTGCTTCTTGATGGGCGTTCTCGACAATTTCGCGAACCGCCTTATCAATCTCACGGGCAACTTCTGAAGAGAAGTTTTTGGTTGTGTTTGCGTAATCTCTTCCAAGGAAGACAGAACCGTTGCTTTGTTCATACTGGATTGGTCCAAGGTCTGACATGCCATACATAGTAACCATGGCACGAGCGATTCTTGTTGCCTCCTGGATATCATTTGAAGCACCAGTAGAAATATCATCAAAGAAGATTTCCTCCGATGTGCGTCCACCAAGTAAACCAGTAATCTCAGCAAGAAGCTCTTTCTTCGTTAATAAGAAACGATCAGCTTCAGGCGTCATAAGAACATGGCCTCCGGTGTTACCGCGAGGAATAATGGTGATCTTCTGGACTTTGTTTGCGTGTGGAAGGATTAAACCAATAACTGCGTGACCAGATTCATGGAATGCAATTTGCTTACGTTCCTTTTCACTTAAGCCTTTTGAGGTTTTTGCAGGTCCTGCAATTCTACGGTCAATAGCTTCGTCAATTTCGCCCATGGAAACGCATTCTTTCTTGAAACGAACAGCAAGAATTGCGGCTTCATTAAGAATGTTTTCGATGTCTGCGCCTGAGAAACCAACCGTTCTTTGTGCTAAAGCACTGAAGTCTACATCAGGTGAAATCTTTTTATTTCTTGCGTGAACTTTGAAAATAGCTTCACGACCTTCCTTGTTAGGAAGACCAACAGTAACAACGCGGTCAAAACGTCCTGGACGCAATAATGCTGGGTCAAGAACATCATCTCTGTTTGTAGCAGCCATAACTAGGATACCTGAGTTATACTCAAAACCGTCCATTTCAACTAAGAGTTGGTTAAGGGTTTGCTCACGTTCATCGTTGCCTCCGCCTAAGCCAGCGCCACGCTGACGACCAACAGCGTCAATTTCATCGATGAAAACAATGCACGGGGCTGTTTGTTTGGCTTTTTTGAAAAGGTCACGAACACGTCCAGCGCCGACACCAACGAACATTTCTACAAAATCAGAACCTGAGATGCTATAGAAAGGAACGCCGGCTTCACCTGCAACGGCTTTTGCCAAAAGGGTTTTACCTGTGCCTGGTGGGCCGATTAAGAGGACGCCTTTTGGAAGTCTTGCGCCGTATTTCGAATATTTCTTTGGCTCTTTTAAGTAGTCGACCATCTCGACCATTTCCGCCTTCTCTTCATCACACCCTGCGACATCCCCAAACCTAACTTTGGATGCGTCTTCGCGACGAGCAGGTGATTTGTTGAAATCCATTGCTTGGCGATTTGCGCCATTAACGGAAGAATTAAGTCTGCTGATGATAAAGATCGCAAGAAGAAGCGAGCCGCCAGTTAAGATGATTGTCGGTCCCCAAGCGTCCCAGAAGCTTACATAATAAGCATCGCCTTCTGAGAATTTGCCAGCACCGTATTTTTCAACAAGGTTTTGATCAGCGTTCCATAAAGAAACTTTGCTTTCAAAAATTGTTTTATATGACCAGTGTTCTACGACTTTTCCGCTTGTAGGGTTAAGCACTTCAAATGCATTGTTCCATTCATCGCTGCTAATTGTAACGGTGAAGTTAAAGTTCTTGCTGGTGTTGCCTTTCTCATAGGCGCGACCAGAAACATAAACAACACTGCTATAGCGATCTGTGGCAGTAAATGATGCGATGTAATAGTTTCCATCTTCCTCAACGATGCCACCTTCGTTTGACACTCCATCAGGGATAACGTAACCGATTTTGTTATCAATATCGCTAACGTTCCATGCGGTTGTTCCGCCGCCTAATCTATTGATGAAGAAAATGAGAAGAATAACCACGATTCCTGTGGTTAATAAGTATGGAAGGATGTAGCTAAACCAGCTACGACGAGGTTGTTGTTTTTCGTCTTTCATAGTCTTGCTCCTTTCTTTTTAAGAAACTTTTAACTACCTCTCGGTAGGTAAATCACGATACACCTTAAAGGTGTTTTATTCAATTAATGTTATTTTTCTTCTTCCTTAACGTGAATGCTCAATCTGCTTTTTGCGTGATATTCGCTGAAACCCTTTTTGTAACGTGGGATATACACGATTTTTCCGTCTTTATTGAGGAAGACAGGCCAAACATGAAGAAGTCTTTCAGAGATGCCGGCTGCAATAAGCATTTGTCTTGCTCTAACTGAATAACCGCTGAATGTGTAGAAATCACCAGGAAGGATGCTTCTAATTGTTATTGGGTAATCTTCAGTTTTGATATTTCTATCCTCTGCGCCTTTGCTGAAATCCATATCGAATGTTTCGCAATGGAATTCGCATGGCTCATTGATAACGTAGTGATACGGCATATCTAACCCGTCATTATCAATGGAGATTTCATCATATTCTTTAACGAAGTAAGTGTTGCCTGAAATCTTCATTGTCATATTTGGTTTTGGGTCAAGACACATCTTTCTTAGTTCGGCCACTGTTTTAGGAGTAATTCTTACTTTGGATGTTGCGTGAGCCTTTGTAAATTTAACAATCGTGTCAGCAAACTCACCTTCAGTAAGGGCAAATAATTCGCGGATATTAAGCGATTCAACATTTGCAACAGAAGCCTTAATCTCGTGAGCGAAATTTAGAACATCTGATTTTGCTTTTTTGATTTCCATAGCATAAAGTTCACGTTCGCTATCGCTAAGTTTATTAACGATATTTCGTCTAACGTCACTCTTCGACGAATCCTGCTGGTAGTTATGGAAGTTTTTATCATAAGGGACGTTGTTTTGTTTGCAATAACGTTCTAAATCTTCCCTTGATAAGTTAATCAAAGGTCTCAAAACGAACATGTCTCTAACTGAAGAGACTGGGTTTAAGCCAAATTTCGAACCGTTTATGCCGGTTTGTTTGGCGACGATATAATTTTCGATAACGTCATCTTGCTGATGAGGGATGAACAATCCAGCTGCATCATATTTTTTATACATCTCTTCGAAAAATGCGTATCTTGCATGTCTTGCCCATTTCTCAAAATTATTTTCTTTGCCTGCTTGGTCCATGGCATTGGCGTCACGAACTTCAAAAGGAATATCATGGGCTTTGCAATATTCACAAAGCTTTGTTTCAGATTCTTCCCACTCTTCGCCAAGGTGATAATTGATAAAGCATAAAACAAATTTGATTTCCTGCTTCGTCAACATGTCTGCTAGCGCCATAGAATCTGCGCCGTAGTTCCCTGCAAGAAGGTAATTGTTACTTTTTTCTACTTCAATTGTGATCATTGTTCTTCTCCCCTTTGAATTATTTCGTCGGCGATAATTTCATACATTTCTTTTGCTTCTTCTTTTCGCGCAAATTCGCGAATTCGTAGGACTTTTGCAGTGATTTTGTGTTTTCCAAGCAGCAAAACAAGTTCATCCCCTTCAGACACTTCTGTCATTGGTTTAGCAGCTTTGCTATTTATGAATACGTCTCCATCTTCGCAAAGTTCTTTTGCCGTTTCGCGCCGTTTGGTTAAACGACTCACTTTTAGATACTTATCAATTCTCATAAAGAAAATATACTATGATTTCCTACGGAAATACAATCTATCAATAACATCAAGCAAATGATAGATGTCGTGAATCCATCCTTCTCGCTTACTCATTCTGATATGAACTTTCTTTTCAACAAAATTGACTTTTAAGAAGCTAAGATAAGGTGCAAGCATATCAAATAAATCAACGCCTATGCCATTTATTGCCGAGAAAGAATCGCTCATGTAAACATCTACGTAATTTTCGCTTTCGTCTACTTTTGAATATTCTTCCTTTTCGCTTAATAGGTCGATTTTCTTTTTTAAAATAAGCAAACTAACTTGATCTGGAAGTTTTCCATAAACATCTCTCATTCTTCCAGCAATCTGATCAAGCTCTTCTTCGCTTTTGGCGTTTTCCAATTCTTGGTACAGCTCAATTTTGTCGCTGTTGATGGCGTATTCTTTTGGAATGTATGCATCAATCTGGAAAACGCTTTTCGCTTTTGGAGGAGTTGCTACAACGCCAGTTTTCCTCTCTTCGATAGCCTCATTTAGCATCTTAAGATATAAATCCAAACCAATCGAATCAATGAAACCCGCTTGTTCAGGACCAAGCATATCTCCCGCTCCCCTAATCATAAGATCGCGCTGGGCGATTTTATAGCCGCTTCCAAGTTCAGTGAATTCTTGAATTGCTCTGAGACGTTTTACGGCGTCTTCCCTCATGTCTTTGTGGGCTTTATACGTCAAATAAGCATAGGCGATTCGATCTCCTCGGCCTACCCTGCCTTTAATTTGATAAAGCTGCGAGAGGCCAAAATGATCAGCTTCTTCAACAATAATCATGTTTGCATTTGGAACGTCTATACCATTCTCAACAATTGAAGTGCAAACAAGAACATCAATATCATTTTCATAGTATTTCTGCATAACGTCTTCCACTTCTTCTTTTTCCATTTTTCCGTGAACGACGCCAATACGTGCATAAGGAATTGCTCTTGCTATCTCGTTTGCTTTTGCGTAAATAGAAGAGACTTTGTTGTAAACATAGAAGACCTGACCATGTCTTCCTAGTTCTCTTTGAATAAGCTCGAAAATTACTTCTTCTTTATAAGGGGTGACATAAGTTTGAATCGGCATCCTTGTTGAAGGAGCGGTATTGATTTGGGAAAGAGGGCGAATGCCAACCAAAGACATTTGAAGAGTTCTAGGAATAGGGGTCGCAGAAAGCGAAAGAACGTCAACAGTGTTCTTCATCTCTTTAATTTTTTCTTTTTGTTCAACTCCAAAACGTTGTTCTTCATCAACAACAAGGAGCCCCAAATCCTTATAAACAACCTCTTTTGATAACAATCTATGAGTGCCAATAATTAAGTCAACTTTGCCGTTTTCTATTGCAGAAATGTACTCTTTTTGAATTGATGGTGGTATTAAACGAGACAAAATTGCAACCCTAATACCAAATCTAGAAAATCTTTGAAGAGCGACTTCAAAATGCTGTCTTGCCAGCAACGTGGTTGGGCAAAGAAGGGCTACTTGCTTATGCGCAGAGATAGCTTTGAAAATTGCTCTAAATGCTATTTCCGTTTTACCAAAACCAACATCTCCGCAAAGAAGGCGGTCCATGATCTCAGGTTTTTCCATATCTTCTTTAATCTCCCTAACAGATCTTTCTTGGTCTGGGGTAAGTGTATATGGGAACTGCATTTCAAAATCTTTTTGGAACTCGTCGTCTGGCGGGAAGGCAAAGCCTTCTTTTTTTGCCCTTGTTCCGTAAAGAGTCAATAAGCGATCGGCCAAATCGTTTACTCGTTCTTTAATGTGGGCTTTTTTCTTTTCCCATTCACCACTATAAAGATGAGAAAGTCTTGGTGCCGCGCCTTCTCTTGCCGAGTATTTCCTCACAAGGCGGAATTGTTCAAGAGGAACATATAAAGTCTCGTTTTTAGCATAGGCGATCTTCAAATAATCTCTGTGATTACCGTCAACAAGAAGCGTCGTAACTTCAACAAATTGCCCAATGCCATTATATTCGTGGACGACATAATCTCCTGGTCTAAGATCGTCATAACTCTTAAGAATGGCGGCATCTTTAAACCTAGATGAGAAGCGAGTGTTTGCTACCTTTTTACCATATAGCTCAGACGCCGAAAGGACAGCTAATTTTATTGACGGTATCTCAAACCCCTCGTTAAGAGGTACTGAAGTTATACCAATTTGCCCTTCTGGCATATTAAAACCATGTGTTTCTTCGTATTTTATCCCGGCTTCATCCAAAAAAGATTTAAGTGCCTGCCTTTGTTGGGCCTGATCAAGAGCGATAATGACTTTTTCATTCTCTTTCATGTAGCTCTCAACCGTTGGAACCATAGCCGCTATTCCAACACCCGCAGATATTATATGTCTTACTTGGAAATTGAAATCGTCAGCTGATTTAGCGAATTTGCTGCCATATCGAACACCCTTGGTTGGCATTGCTTTTTCAAGGGAAAGATACTCTTCAAGATGAGATGGAATTCTTAAAGCTTCATGAAGCTCGGAATAATACATCCTCGCCTCTCCAAAAAGAGAGTCGCATGATTCCTCAAATGTTTCTTTGTCTGTGACATAAGTCAAAGCCGGCTTGAAATAGGAAAAAATATTAGAGCTTTCACTTAATGCAAAACCCAAATATTTGTATAGATGTGGTTTGTAAGTCCTATCTGAAATGTCTTGGATGTCATTCTCTACATTGGATTTAAGTGTTTCAAAAGAAGGAGCGGAAAGATGTTTTTGATCGCTTTCTAGAACAGTTTCAATCTTTTTTCTAAATTCCTCTATCTCATCATCAGACAAAAAGACGTCGCTAGCAGGTAAGATAGTGACGTTTTTTATATGTTCTGTAGATGTTTGAGTAGAGACGTCAAAAAACTTAATATCTTCTATCTCATTATCGAAAAACTCGATACGTATAGGTTTAGGATAGTTGACAGAAAAAATATCGAGTATGTCGCCTCTAGACGCAAACTGAAGAGTCTGGTCTATTTTGTTTACTCTTCTATAACCCATCTCAGTAAGAGCTGTTTTTAAATCGGCAAGGTTATAACACTTCCCTATTCCGAATTCAAAAATATGCTTGGAAAACTCTTCGTGGTCTGGCAAGAATCGCATAACCGCGGAAGGGTGTGTAATTAAAATGCCATCTTTTAAGTTAGAGGCCTGCCCCATAGAATACAGGCGCTGTGCCATCAATTCTTTTGATGAAGAAAGGGCTTCAGCTCTGAGCAATTCATCGGCCGGGAAAAACAATAATTTTTCCTCCGGAATAAAATTTAAAAGGAATTCGTATATTTTTTGAGCGCTATAAAGGTTGGTTGCAACGATAGAATATTTGTCTTTTTTGGTCTCGTATAAAGAAGCGACAAGAAGAGCCGCTCCTACTGTGTCATCCACGACAAAACGACCCCTTCTATCTGAGAGGGGGGTGGTCAAATCGAGGTTTTTTAAGCGTTCAAATAAATCCGTAATTGCCTCCTTACTTCTTCATAGAATTGTATAAGTTCATCGCATATTGGAAGCCACGAAGTTCTATATCTCTGAGAGCCTTTGCAGCATTGTCTGTCGATGTTTCAATGAGTTGGGCGCTTTCTCCTGTAGGTTTTCCAAGAACAAAATCAATCGGATTGAATTTTGGTTCTCCAATGCCAACTCTAATTCTTTTAATTTTTTGTGTTCCTAATTGGTCAATGATATTTTGAATTCCTTTATGACCGCCACTTGATCCGTCTAATCTTAGTCTAATGCAGCCTTCTGCAACAGCCATGTCGTCATAGATAACAACGATGTCGTCAATATCGATTTTAAAGAAACTAACGCACTCGGAAACGCTTGTTCCAGACAAATTCATAAATGTCTCTGGCTTAAGAACGACAATAGGTTCAGGGAACGCTGGGTTCTTAACTATTCCATAAACCCCATGGAAGCCACTACGATCAAAATCTCCATGAGCCATTTCCATGAATTTATCCACGGCAATAAAACCCATGTTGTGGCGAGTTCCTTCATACTGTTTTCCAGGATTTCCAAGACCAACAAACAATTTCATTATTATTTTGCCCCCATAGCTAGAGTCTCTATTATCGAAACGACTCTATTAACTTTTTCGGTGTCATAAAATTCAATTGGATTTTCTAAAATGTTGGCAATCATTCTCGTGTTTTCGTCTTCAGACTCTTTTGATAGCTGACTTACTGACGCTTTAATCATCATCTTTTCAAGCATGCCGAGCTTTTGAAATTCGAAAGAACCTCTAAATTGATAGAAACGGAGATGATACATATCTAATAAGTTTTGATCTATTAAGTTTTGGCGAGCTTCTTTTGTAGGAATGCTCATGCCGCAACCAAAGACTAAAACATTCTTTTCGGAGATGTCGTCCCAATATTGAAGAAATTTGTTTATCCCTTGAATATTGCCGCCTCTAATCCATCCACCAAAAACAATGGTGTCGTATTCTTTCATTTTTTTAAGTTTAAATTTTTTCAGTGGAGCTATCTCTGCGTTTACGCGCTTAGCGATGTCTTCAGCATATTTGGCTGTGCTTCCAGTTTTTGATTCGTAAAGTACTAATGTTTTCATAACTATGAAAGTTTAGCATGATTTAGTGAAAAATAGAAAACTGTGAATATAATATTCATATGAGAATTAAAAATTGGTTTTTAGATGTTTTAAAAGGCGGGTCGCTAGGTCTCGGAATGATACCTGGCGTTAGCGCTGGAACAATGGCATTAATCGTCCATATTTATGACCGCCTAATTGGTGGAATTTCTAATTTAAAAAAGGAATTCAAAAAGAGCTTTGTGTCTTTGCTTCCTCTTGGTATTGGCGCAGTTCTTTCCGCAATCATTTGTATGATCGGCGTAAATGTCGGTTTGGACTATGCTCCATTCGCCATTATCTCACTTTTCGCTGGCGTTATTATTGGTTCTCTCCCAGTTATAACAAAAGAGATAAAACATGTAAAATTCACTGCAAAACCTATATTAATCATTGCAATCGGCGCTTTATTTGCTGCTGGAATCGGCGTGCTTAGCGCGATTGCAAAACTCAATAATTGGGGCAATTTCGAAGCGGCATTTGCAGTCGGAGAATGGTGGACATATCTAGGTGTCTTTGCTGCCGGTTTTATTGCTGCAATGGCATGCATTGTTCCAGGTATTAGCGGAGCGATGCTTTTGTTCGTCGCCGGCTTATACGATCCTGTTGTCCACATTTACTTAGGTGATAACTCAATTCTTCACAATCATGATAGGTTATTAAGCGGGGTATTCTTGACCCTTTCCCTTCTTGTCGGCATTATTGCTGGCTTCATTTTAACAAGTAAATTAATGAAAACTCTTTTGGAAAAGCATCATGATGGAACATATCTAGCCGTCTTTGGTTTCATCGCTGGATCAATCATTTCAATGTATGTTAACCAAAGCATGATTGACACAAACACTCTTGCTTGGAAATACACAACTGTCCAGCCATGGGAATGGATTGTTGGATTCGTTCTCCTTGTCGGCGCAACAATAGGCTTCTTTTTCATATCAAAGAAGGCTTTAAGTAACCAAGAAACAACCAAATAAAACTGGCCTAAAGTTGGCATAGATACTGAACTTTTACATTTTTTCATTGACAACATATTATGAAATAATATCATTTTAATATTACTTTGGAGAAAACTTATGCCAAGAACAGCTGTTCAAAACGCTATTATCAGAGACAAAAGAAAGACGAAGATCATGATGAAAACTCTTAAGCTATTTGCTACAAGAGGTTTTGATGAGGTCACAATCGACGGGATCTCAAACGAAAGCAACTGTTCACACGGGTTGATCTATCACTACTTCGAGAAGAAGGACGATATTTTTAATGACCTTTTAGTTCTCCAATCAGAAGAATTCAAAGAGAGCGTTTTCCCAAAAGATGCTGCTCTTGCTGCTGGTGGTTTAGACGGTCTTAAGATTGTTTGTGAGCATTATGAAAATCTTAAAAATTTCAGCAAAAACCACTTATATTTCGCTAAAGTTAACTTGAATCGTGATTATTCAACTTACACAGCTACAAAAAAGCTTAATGGTGAGAGCCCATTAGCAACAATCGCTACGCTTTGTGATCAAGCAGGTCTGGCGGAAGGCGTTCCTATGTCTTTCATCGATTACCTTAATGGCGTTATCTCCCGTTTAATTTCCGCAGAAGGAAAAATGGCCGAACTTCTATCCGGCCAATTATTCGCATTTGTTTCAAAGAAATAAAAATTAAAGATATTTTTGATTGAAACGCTTAATTTTAGCGTATGTTTTTGATAAAGTCGGGAACATCGTTAAATAAATCTTAAATAAGTGATCATATTTTTCAGCGTTTTCTGGATTTGGCACAAATGTATCTTTTACTCTTACCATTTCCTTGACCGCTTCTTCTGTTGTTTTATATTCCCCGATTGCAATAAAGCATGCGATTGCAGCCCCCAAAGAGCAAGTTTCATTAGTCTGAACGCGTGACACCGGTCTATTAAATATATCGGCTGTAATTTGGCATACTTCGTTACTTTTCGATCCACCCCCAGATACTCTAAGCTCTGGTATTTTATGATGTAGCACCTTTTCAAAGTGTTCTAAGCCTTCTCTTAAAGCGTAGTTGATACCTTCAATAATGGCTCTATATACGTGTTCTCTTGTAATGACGTCGCTGAAACCAACCATCGCTCCTTTTGCCAAAGGTCTTGAGAGGCCCGGACCCCAGTATGGCTGCAAGACCAAGCCATCGCTTCCAGGCGGAACATCATTTATATGTTCGTCATAATATTTGATTGATGCAGGTTCGTTTTCTTTACTTTGGTGTGCGATTTCTTTTAAGAACCAACTAATCATCCAGAAACCACGATAAATCTGGATGTCCATATTGTAATAACCAGCCGTTGCCGCAGGGTATCCAGGCAAAAAAGGTTCAGATTCGTGGTATTTAGTGCATGTTGTTTCGATGGTTGAGGCTGTTCCAAAACTAACGGCGCCGTGCTTCTCGTCAATAACGCCTAAGCCTAATGTTTCGCACGATTTATCTGATCCGCCGGCATAGAAAGGTAGTCCTTCTGGAAGCCCTGTTTCTTCGGCTGCCTGTTTTGTTATCTCACCAATCTTTTCGCCTTCCTTAACCAGCTCAGGAAGTAGGTCTCTTGTTATGCCGAAAATCTGCCCGGTAAGGTGTTTTTCTGGTTTTTTGTACCATTGTTTTCTTTTGAAATCGATTGGATAGTGGCCCGCAGCATTTGAGGCGCAGTCTTTTAGTTGACCAGTTACACGATATGTTAAGTATGTAGAAATAGGAACATACTTAGAGACTTTTGCCCAATTTTCTGGTTCGTTTTCCTGCAGCCAATTAGCAACACACCTTCTACGGTTGAAATTAATTGTCTCCGTCTTACCAACAAGTTTAAAGAGGATTCTTGGTATTAGCGGAAGGGGCTTTTCACATTTGGCATTTCTTTGATCAAGCCAGAGAACGCTAGGTCTAATTACGTTCATCTCTTTGTCCAGAAGAACGGCTGTGTCTCGGAAGCAAGTAAGAGTTATGCCCTTAACGTTTTTAATTAACTCAGGATACTCTTTTGCAAGCTCTCTCGAAATCTCACAAAAGTCATCATAGTACTCATGAGGGTTTTTCTCACAATAGTTTGGCTTTGTTGAAAAGTAAGGCTCAGCATATTCTTTTTGTTTTATAGCTAGAGTGTTGCCTTTTTTGTCAAAAACAGCAACTCGAACGCTCTGCGTCCCAAAGTCCATAGTCATTACTAGTGATTGGCTCATAATGAATCCCTCTTTAATTATTAAAGATTTTACACGAAGAAAAACACCAAGTGTTAAACTATTTATTGATAGAAAACAAAAACTCTAAAGGTCATTTTCTGATTTATCAGCCGCTCAGGTTTGCTTTATGAAAAAGCAGGGGAAACGTAGTGCCTAATTTCTAAAAACACCTTTGGAACACCCGCAATTAAATGTTCTATAATAGTCATGGAGTAAATTATGTTTGCAGTTATTCAAGCTGGCGGAGCAGGAACAAGATTAAAAACCATTTCTGGTGACTTGCCAAAAGGAATGGTCGAAATTGGCGGAAAACCAATTCTCGAATGGCAGCTTTTGAATCTTAAAAAAAGCGGAATAACAGAAATCGTGATCTTAATCTCAAAAAACGGCGATTCGATTATAGGCCATTTTGGGTCGGGTGCAAGATTAGGATTAAACATAAAGTATGTTGTTGAAGAATCTCCTCTAGGGACTGCCGGCGGTCTTTATTATGTGAAAAACATGATACGAGACGACTTTGTTCTCTGTTTTGGAGATCTGATGCTCGACGTCGATTGGAAGCGATTCGTGGCATATCATAAAGAGAAAAAAGGTTTCTTAACGGCTTTCGGCCACCCAAATTCACACCCTTTTGACAGCGATCTTCTCGTACCCGATAAAGAAAATAAAATCCTTTCGATAGATAGTAAAAACAACGTTCGTGACTACTACTACGAAAACATCACAAACGCGGGTTTGTACGTTTGCTCCAAAGAAGTTCTCAAATACATCGAGCAACCAGAAAAAATTGATTTTGAGAAGGTTGTTTTGCGTCATTTCATAGAACAAGGAAAAGCTTTCATTTACCGTTCTAGCGAATATGTCAAAGACTGCGGAACCCCGGAACGCTATTACTCGGTTGAAGAAGATATCAAAAACGGAACCGTTGAGAACAAATCTTTAAGAAACGTTCAAAAAGCAATTTTCCTTGATAGGGATGGAACAATAAATAAATATGCAGGTTTTATCACTGCCCCAGAGCAGTTAGTGCTCGAAAAAGAGGCCTCCGAAGCAATCAAGTTAATAAACAAACTAGGCTATCTCGCAATAGTTGTCACAAACCAGCCTCAAGTAGCCAGAGGAGACGTCTCTTTCGATGATCTCAGAGCCATCCATAACAAATTAGAAACCGATTTAGGAAAGGATGGCGCTTATATAGACGCAATATATTTCTGTCCACATCACCCTGACAAAGGGTTTCCAGGCGAAAGAGAAGAATTAAAAATCGAGTGCGATTGCCGAAAACCTTCAATTGGACTTCTTTTAAAAGCCAAGGAACGCTTCAACATTGACTTTTCCAGAAGCTGGTTTATCGGAGATACGACAAGAGATATACAAACAGGCCTAAACGCCGGCTGTAAAACAGTATTTTTGACATCTGGAAACGATGAGCCAATCATAAGGTTCCCTGAGGCGACGCCTGATTATAGGTGTAAATCCTTAAAAGAAGCGGTTGAAACCATAATTAAAAACGGTTGTTAATCGCCGCGAAAACAACAGAAGGAAAACGTGTATTTTACTTACAAAACAAGTGAAAATCCTGAGCAAAAACGCGCTCAATCAATCGAAGCGCGTTTTTATTTTTCTTATATTCCAAATATTTCTTTGACTTCTTGCGGGTCTATAAGCTGAAACGTTTGAGCGTCACAGCATTTAAGGTTTTCTTTTAAGTTTTCAGCCTTCTCAATTGTCCAAACATTAACTATATGGTTCTTTTGATATTTCATCACTTTAGGTTCTTTAAGAAGTACGTCTTCAACATCAACCGAATCAAACAAGAACTTCCACATAAACATGTTCTCATGTTTCTTACAAACAAGAAGCGCAGTAGCGAAACCACTGTGTCTAAAGTGGACAAGCGCTCTAGGATCAAAGGAGATAACGACGATTTTCTTCTTGTCCTTAATATGCTCTTTTAGGAACTTTAAAGATTCTTTGCCTAATGCTTTATAGTTTTTGGAATCATGAACTTTTAGTTCAACAACAATCAGTTTTCTTTCTTGGTTAAGATCAAGAACTTCCTGTAAAGTTGGAATCTCTCCGCCGTCAAACAATCTATAACCAGTTTTTATTTCTTCGAGCGTCAATTCTTCAATAATTCCGTCTTTGCCGGTTGTTCTTTTTAGATCGTCATCATGACAAACGACCAGTTTTCCATCCTTCGTTAAGTGAATGTCTAATTCAAAAGAAAAGCCATTACGTATAGCGTTATCAAATGCTTTTAGTCCATTTTCTGTATAAAGATCGTTGTGTAATCCGCGGTGAGCGATCGGCCCAAAATAGTCTTTGCCAAATAAGTTTTCTTTCTTTTTCATACACACAATTATATGCGCTTATAAAAGCGATTTTTGTATCAATTGTCGTTTCTTCTTTATAGAAGAATATCTAAGTGTTATATTTAACGAGCGAGGCACTTTAAAAGGTGCCCCAAAGATTGTCATTAGGAGGACAATATGGCAGACAAAAAATATGTATTCTCCTTCAAGGAAGCCAAAGAACAAAAAATTGGCAAAGAAGTCCTTGGTGGAAAAGGCTTTGGTCTTGCCGAGATGACCGCTGCTGGCATTAACATCCCAGCTGGCTTCACCATCTCAACCGAAGCATGCAACCTCTACTATCAATCTGGAAAAACAATTCCTGATTATGTATGGGAAGACGTCGTGGCTCACCTCCACGAAGTCGAAAAACTAAACGGAAAAGAATTTGGCGGCAAAGGTATGCCTCTTCTCGTTTCCGTCCGTTCAGGCGCTCGTGTCTCTATGCCTGGTATGATGGACACCATTCTTAACCTCGGTTTAAATGATGTCACCGTTGAAGCTATGGCAAAGGCCACAAACAACGAACGTTTCGCTTACGACAGCTACCGTCGTTTCATCTTAATGTTCACAAACATTGCTAAAGGTCACCCAAGAACCGCAATGGACAAGATGCTCGACGAACTCAAAGAAGCAAATGGCTATAAACTCGATACAGAAGTCACAGCAGAACAACTCAAAGCTTTAGTCGCTAAGTACAAAGAGTACTACAAAGGCGTCTTTGGCGAAGACTTCCCAGCCGATCCATACCTCCAGCTCAAAGAAGCAGTCACCGCTGTTTTTCGTAGCTGGGACAACGAACGTGCAAACATCTATCGTCAGATGAATGGCATCCCATATGACTGGGGCACTGCTGTTAACGTTCAGACAATGGTCTTCGGTAACATGGGTGAAGATTGCGGTACAGGCGTCGCCTTCAGCCGTTCCCCATCCGATGGTACCCCAGAAGTCTATGCTGAATTCTTACCAAACGCTCAGGGCGAAGACGTCGTCGCTGGTGTCCGTACACCTCTTCACATCGACGCTCTCAAAGAGAGACTCCCAGAAGTCTACAAAGAATTCATGGCAACCATTAAGAACATGGAACACTTCTTCCGTGATATGCAGGATATGGAGTACACCATTGAAAAAGGTAAACTCTACTTCCTCCAGACTCGTAATGGTAAGAGAACCGCTCGTGCTGCTCTCAAGATCGCTTGCGACCTTGTTGATGAAGGCTTAATCACAGAAGAAGAAGCAGTTCTCCGCGTTGAACCAAAACAGCTCAACGATTTACTCCACCCAACCTTCGATGAAAAAGACCTCAAAGCTCACACACCATGCATTAAAGGTCTCCCAGCATCCCCAGGCGCAGGCACCGGTGCTATTGTCTTCACAGCAGAAGAATGCAAAGCACAACACGATGCAGGCAAGAAGGTTGTCCTCGTCCGTGCCGAAACATCTCCAGAAGACATCATCGGTATGGTCAACTCAGAA
The DNA here is from genome assembly GCA_045598525.1 of Bacilli bacterium. Lineage (GTDB taxonomy): Bacteria > Bacillota_I > Bacilli_A > RFN20 > CAG-826 > UBA4951. The sequence continues at coordinate 87,935 of JAZLMH010000023.1, forward strand.
GCTATCCTTACCGCACGTGGTGGTATGACATCACACGCAGCTGTCGTTGCTCGTTCAATGGGTAAATGCTGTGTTGCTGGTGCAACCGAAATCGTCGTTGACGAAGAAAACAAGATCGTCAAAGTCGGTGAAAAGGTCTATCACGAAGGTGATATCCTTTCCGTCAACGGTTCAACAGGTCTCGTCTATGAAGGCGAAATCAAGATGGTTCCAGCAAACCTTGGTGGCGACTTCGGCCGCTTAATGGGTTGGGCAGACAAATACCGCCGCTTAAAGATCCGCGCAAACTGCAACACACCAGAAGATGCACGTAACGCACAGGGCTTCGGCGCAGAAGGTATCGGTCTTTGCCGTACAGAACGTATGTTCTTCGCACCAGAAAGAATCCTCAACATGAGATCCATGATCCTTTCCGATACAACCGAACAGCGTGAAGCAGCACTCGAGAGAATCCGTCCATTCATCTCAGACGACTTCTATCAGATGTATCTCGCTAACCCAGATTCACTTGTTAACATCCGTTTACTTGACCCACCACTTCACGAATTCTTACCAGAAATCCACGATGAAGCTAATATCAAAGACATTGCTGAAAAACTCAATGTTACTGTCCAGAAAGTCAAAGATAGAATCAACCAGCTCCTCCAGGCTAACCCAATGATGGGCTTCCGTGGTGTCCGTCTCTGTGTTGCATACCCAGAAATCTATGCAATGCTCGCACGCGCTATCATCCAGGCTGCTATTAAAGCAGGCAAAGAACTCGGCAAAGAAGTTGAACCAGAAATTATGATTCCACTCTCAGGCGAGCTCAAAGAATACATGTGGGCAAAGAACGTTGTTGTCAAAGCCGTTGAAGAAGAAATGGCTAAAGCAGGCGTTAAACTCCACTACCACGTTGGTACAATGATTGAAATCCCAAGAGGCGCATTACGTGCTGGGGACCTCGCAAAAGAAGCAGAATTCTTCTCCTTCGGTACTAACGACCTTACCCAGCTCACCATGGGCTTCTCCCGTGATGACGCAGGTCAGTTCTTACCATACTACTACGATCGCAAGATCTATGAATTCGACCCATTCCAGACCATCGATATTGAAGGTGTTGGCGAACTCGTTAAGATCGCAGTCGAACGTGGCCGTGCAACCCGTCCAGAACTCCTCGTTGGTGTCTGTGGCGAAACAGGTGGCGATCCAGCTTCCATCATGTTCTATGATGCAGTCGGTCTTGACTATGTCAGCTGCTCACCATTCCGTGTCCCACTCGCAAGACTCGCTGCTGCTCAGGCAAACATCCTTAACAGCAAAAAGAAATAGTCTTTAACTAGACAAAAATCTGCAGGCTAGCAATAGCCTGCTTTTTTTATTCTTTTATAAATAAAAGAACCTTGGATCAACCAACCAAGGTTCCGGAAAGGAGCTATAGCTTGCTTAGAGCGGCCTTTATTGAATCAAATCCAGGAAGGTCGCCTTCTAATATGTTTTCAGTAACAACGCTCTTCTTTAGGGTGTTTTTGGCTTTCTTAGACTGGTTCTTACGCTTAGAATTCCTGCCAGCTTTAATATCAAACGGAATTCTCTTCTCTCTAACCAGAGCATTCAAATATAGAACGATGGCACTAGACATAGAAATGCCAAGCCTATCAATTATTTTCTCCGCTTCCTTTTTAAGGCCGCTATCAACACGTAGATTAAGAGTTGTTTTTGGCATATATTGCTCTAGGTTTCTTGTAACGCAATTGTAACGCATTTGTAACGCTTTTACAAGATAAACAAAAAAGCCATCACTCTGTTAATTTTTAGAATTAATCCTTGAGGATTATTCCTTAAGAAAACCAAAAATCAGACAAAATAATAGGCTTAAAATTTTTGTGATTAATTTATTGTTTTTGTTACCCTAACAACATAGCCAAGGTTTTTAAATTTTTTCGCCGCTTCTTTAACAAAGTGGGCATCTTTTGAGAGGCCGAAACAGGCAGATCCACTTCCAGTCATGGCGGCAACAGGGAATCCAGCACTTTTGAGTTGTTCAACAACATCCTTAACTTCCGGAAGAATTTGTGTTGCAGGCAAGTACAAATCGTTGCCAATAGACGCGCTTAACTTAGCAAAATCATCCATTTTTAGAGCCTCAAGGACATCTTCAGAATTGATGCTTGTTTTTTCACAAGAGTCGGAAACTTCATAAACTTCTTTTGTACTGAGACCTTTTTGAGGTTTCACAATTAAACAATGGTATGTCGATTTAACACTTATTTCTTTCAATTGCTCTCCTAAACCGGTTACAAAACTAGGTTTGCCTTCAATAAAGAATGGGACATCAGCGCCAATGCTTAAAGCCACTCTATTGATTACCTCTGGATCCGCTTTTAAATTAAGAATCTTAATGATGCTTGTAATAACAGCAGCGGCATTTGAAGAACCGCCACCTAACCCTGCAGCAAAAGGGATCTCTTTATGAATGTTGATATTAAAATTGTCCTTAAAACCAAACTCTTTTCTCATGGCTTCTACAGCTTTTGTACAAAGGTTGTTGTGGAGATGAGCCAAACCCACATCATCACAAGTAATGTAAGTGTCCATCAAAGAAGGTTCTCTAGTAATTTCAATGATGTCATGAAGTTCCAAAGGTATCATGACCATTTCTAGTTCGTGATAACCGTCTTCTCTAGTTTTAACAATTTTTAGGGATAAGTTAATCTTTGCACGAGATTTAACAATTTCTGTGTTCTTTCTAAATAGCATACTGTAAGGAAATTCTACTAGTTTGATTTTTTAAATCAATTTATTTAGCGAGCGCATCTAAAAGCGCTAGATAAGAAGCCAACGTTATCTCCTGAGGCCTTTTATTTGGCGCAATATTTGCTCTATTTAGAGCTTCTTTGGCTTTCTCTGCATCCTTTAAGTAACCAGTAAGGTTGTTCAAGACTGTTTTTCGCTTATGTAAAAACAAAGCAGAAGAAAGTGCGTACAACTTATTAGCTGTTTCTGTGTCTTTGTCTTCTTTTGCTTTGAGAACAAAAACGCTTGATTCAATATGTGGTGCCGGAACAAAAGAGGCCCTAGCAACATTGAAACCTTTCTTAAAATCACACCTATAATCGATAAGAAGCCCAAGCGGACCGTAGTCTTCGCTACCTACAGGAGCTCTAAGTCGAGCAACAACCTCTTTTTGAACCATAAATACCCCTGTTTTAAGGTTTTTTGCATTCAACAAGATTCTTTCCAAGATGGCGCTAGTAATGTAATAAGGAAGGTTGCTAATAATTTTAGTGAAAGGCTCGTAATCATATTTCATAGCGTTGCCAATAGTAGGGGTCATATGATTAGAGTCTTTGAAATCTTCTAAAAGCTTCTGAACCAACCCTTCATCGATATCAATTAAAGTGGCTTTTGCAGATGTTTTTTCTATAAAAAATGATAAAGATCCTGCTCCAGAACCAATTTCTAAAACGCAATCTTCAGCGTTAATTTCTGCCAAATCAACAATTCGCTTCGAGGTTTCAGGATCAATTAAAAAATTCTGACCAACTTCATGCTTCGCCAAGAGTTTATACTCTGCGATTTTTTCAAAATACTTAGTTTCGTCCATCGTAAATCGCCTCCTTGAGTTCTTTTTTGCTGATGCCGAGGGCTTTCAACCTCTTTAATAAAGTTTTTCCATTTACTTGGTCTATATGAAGTTTGTTTTCTAGTTGGATTCTTCTTTTTGCTGAATCACCAACCCCCATCAAGCCGAAATCATACAGGTCGCTCATAGTCAAGTCGGATTCTGGTCCTCCCGCCTCAGGAAGCATTAAATTATCAAGAGCCTCAAGAATCGTTTGTTTATCTGATTCAGCCACACCTACTTTATGCCTTTTAATTGCCTTTTCTTTAGGTATGAAGGCGTTATATAGTCCAGGGATTTCATTATTTAATATATCCCTTATTCTTTTTCCTGGGGCATCAGGATCGGTTAGAACCACAACATTTCTGTTTTTTGATAATTTGCGAACTAATTCAATAGTTTCACGTGAAACTTCAGAGCCATTTGTAGTCACTATATCAGCCTCCAAAAAAGACTCTAGTAAGTCCTTGTCCATCTTACCTTCAACAACAAGAACGTTATTATACTTAATCTTCATCTTATTTAACCTTAAATATGGTTTGAAAGTTGTTGGCAACAGCCTTTTCCATTTCTTCAACAGAAACACCTTTTAATTCCGCCATGGCATTTAATATTAAAGGTATGTGTTTAGGCTCATTTCTTTTTCCTCTAAAAGGCACGGGAGTCAAATACGGAGAGTCGGTCTCTGTTAAAATGCGTTCCATAGGACATCTTCTTACATTTTCTTTAGGAACAATTGAATTTTTGTATGTGATAGGGCCATCAAAACCAAAATAAACACCAAGTTTTAAATAGCGCTCCATCATTTCTGTTGATCCGCTAAAACAATGTAAAACGCATCCGGCTTTTGGGAAGTGTTTAGACAAAATCTCATATGTATCTTCTTCAGCGTCTCTTGCGTGAATTGAAAGCGGTAAATTCAACTCGTTTGCTAATTCTATTTGCTTTATGAACCATTCTTTTTGTTTTTCACGAACGTCTTGATCCTTAAACCAGTGATAATCTAGCCCTATCTCTCCTATGGCAATAACTTTATTGTTTTTTGCCAGTTCTTTTATTTCTTCTAGAGCTTTATCACTAACGTTCTCAAGGTTTTGCGGATGAAATCCTATTGCAGCAAAAACACAATCATACTCATTTGCAATCTGAACAGCCTTTTTCGAAGACTCTAAGTCACAGCCGATAGTCATCATTAAAGAAACGCCTGATTCGTTGGCTGATTTTATAACTTGTTCTCTTTCTTCAAAGAGTTGTTCGTCATCAATGTGGCAATGTGAATCTAACATATTATTTCCCAACACAGAATCTAGAGAAAATCTCATCCGTCAAATCTAGGGTTGTTCCTTCGCCTAATAGCTCTCTTGCTCCATTATAAGCTGCCATTAAATTGACGGAGACCAAATCAACCGGAGCTTGATGAACGGCGTCTTCCTTAGCCTTTATCAGATCTTGATCTATTTTCATCAACAAACCAAGTTGTCTTGAGTTCGAAAGCGACGGAGAAGTAAAGGCAGACTCAGAAAGACCAAGTTCATCATATATTTTGTCCAAAAGAGGCTTTATATCTCTATTGATTGCACTTATATAAATTCTATTGTCTTCCTGTTTTTTTATGAGATCGCTTTTGTTATATACGGTAATAAGAATTTTGTCTTTTGACAGTTCTTTTATTCTAAAATCTTCAGCAGATTCGCCTTTATTTGCATCAACGACAAGTATTACTAAATCTGCTTTCGCAATCGATTCTTCGCTTTTGATAATGCCTAAAGCCTCAATTTTATCGGCGCCACTTCTTATGCCTGCTGTATCCAATAAATGAAGCTGAATTCCTTTAATCGAAACATCGCCCTCAACAACGTCACGTGTTGTTCCAGGTATGTCAGAGACGATAGCCTTTTCTTCATTCATTAATGCGTTTAATAACGAAGATTTTCCTACGTTTGGTTCCCCAACAATCGCCACTTTGAGACCTTCTTTGACAATTTTTCCTTCTTTGCCGCCTTTAATTAGGTTCGCAATGGTTAAACGAATCTCATCGATACGTTTAACAATCAATTCTTCGTTTGCTATTTCAACGTCATCATATTCAGGAAAATCAATGTTTACCTCAATAAGAGAAAGGAGATCAGCAATTTGTTTCTTTAACGGATCAACAAGCGCACTTGTTTTGCCCCTAAGAGACATGAGATTTAAGTTTTTTGATTCTATCGTTGTGGCGTTTATAAGGTCATTAACAGACTCAGCCTCGATTAAATCCATCTTTCCATTATAAAAAGCTCTGGATGAGAATTCTCCGCGCGTCGCATATGTGGCGCCTCTTTTCAAATAAGCCTCTATTATTTGATTAACAATCAACATAGAGCCGTGGCAGGATATTTCTATTATATCCTCCCCGGTTGCCGTATTTGGGCCTTTATAAGCGTAAATAACAGCCATATCTAGAACATTCTCGTCATCCTTTAAAACCCCATAATAAATGGCTCTATCTTTAGTCTCGCTTACCTTTTTACTAAATATTTGATCAGTCATCTCAAAAACACCGCTTCCGGTTGTTCTAATTAAGGCAAGCGCGCCTTTAATTGGTGGTGTTGCTAAAGCAATAATAACGTTACTCATATATTAATTATACCTATAGGTATTCAAATAATAAAACAGGCCTTTCGGCCTGCTTCATTAATCAACGTATTTAATGGTGACTGCTCTTTCGCGTCCTTCGCCACTAGATTCAGTTTTAATGTGGTTCATGCCGTTAAGAGTGTTGTGAATGATTCTTCTCTCGTCAGCTGTCATTGGATCAAGTTTGACATCAATTTTGGTCTTAACAACTTCGCGAGCCGTTTTTTTAGCAACCCACTGAAGTCTTCCATATTTGTCTTCTTTGTAACCGCCGACATCAAGAAGAATTCTGTATCTATGACGGAATTTATTGCTAACAGCAAGCCTTGTTAATTCGTTAAGAGCCTGAAGTGTGCGACCGTTTTTACCAATGAGAATTGGGTTTCTCTTTGAATCAATGTTGAGGTGGATGATTTCTTCACTGATATTAGATGTTGTTTCTGCTTCAACACCCATTGCACCTAATGCTGTTTTGATATATTCCTCAGCATAGGCAGCTGCATCTTCGATGTCATAGATCTCGATTGTTGCTTCTTTACCAATACCGAAGAGACCTCTTTTTTCCTCTATGACCTTATAAATAAGCTGTTCAGCAGGTATACCGACAGCTTTGCTGGCTGCTTGGATTGCGTCATCGACTGTTTTACTAGTGAAATGTTTCATATATAGCGTTCCTTATTTTTTGTTTTTCTTTGCCATTACAAATTGTGTAATGCCAGTCTGTGCCATGGAGATAAGACCACCGATTGCCCAATAGACACCCATTGCGGCTGGAAGCATAAAACCCATGACGATTGTGAAAATTAACATGACCCATGAAACCGTCTTCATGGTTCTGTTGTTTTTCTCTGCAGCAGGGTTTGCAGAAGTTTTGCTGATTTTCTTTGTTCTAGCAGCTGAAATCCATTGTGGCAATTTCATTGCAACGAACTGGATAACAGACATGAGAATGAAGAGGATTCCAGCTGTCCACCAACCTGTAGCGTTTGCATACCAAGCGCCACTGAAATTAGTTAAAACAGAGGAGATTGTATCTGATAATCTAAGGTTTAAGACTTCACCACTTGAAAGAACAGCTGATCCTTGAAGAGCGCCCCAAACGGAAATGAAGACAGGGAACTGAACAAATATCGTGATGATTGAAGAGAACATATTAATTTTATTTCTCTTATAGAGAATCATTGTTTCTTGCTGAAGTTTTTGACGTTCAGAAGCGTTTGTATCTGAATTAGGATATTTTGCCTGAATTCTAGCGATTTGTGGTTGTAATGACTGCATTTTCTGCTGATCCATTGTGCTCTTGAAAGTCAAAAGAACGACAACGGCTCTAACAATAAATGTAGTGAGGACTAAAGCCCAAATTTGGCCAACACCAGAAAGTCCTGGGTCAAATGCAAAGCTTAAGCTGTCCATTAAACATGAAACAGGATAGACAATTAAACCTTCAAATAAACCATGGCTCCATGCGTCTCCCCATGAAACTGAATCCATTTGAACTGACCAGTTGTTTGCTGGACCATAATGGCCGTAATCGCCTGTTTTTGTTGTGATACATGTACGAACGTTAACAACTAAATTGTTGATAGCGTTTTTATAAAGAATTGTGAAATCTGAATTTGGAACTGCTGAAATTCCGCCATCGATTTCTTTCGAAAGTTCATCTGACCATTTTTCCCAATTGCCAAAATTGAACTCATATTTGACAGTAGCTGATGAGCTATCTGCTTTTTTTGTGACAAATTTTAAATAGCCGTAGTTTCTTAAAAGGCTTGTTTCAACGGCTTTGACATCTTTTTCATTACCTTTTGCGTCTGCTTTTGTGTATGGATTGATGTCTGATGCTTTGATTGTTGCTTTTGAGATTGTGTTTCCATCAGCGTTCGCTGCAGTGATAGCAGCATCTAAAAGCTTTTGATCCATTCCTTTGAAGAAATCATAGGATGGAATTGAAACATCACTCTTGATAGCGTTTGAGATAATTGTTTCGGTTAAAAATGAAGCTTTTTCAGCTTTGTATAATCCTTCTGCATCTACTGGAATATATGCATAAAGATCATCGTTTCCCTCTGACTCATATGGTTTAAAAGCAATTGTTTTATATTCTTCTGGAACTGCTGATTCACCATCAACATAAACAGTTACACCTTGATCGTAAGGATAGGCAATCCTGGCTTTTTCAACTGGAGTACAGAAATTTGAAACGCAACCGGAAAGCAAAAGAGCGCCTGCAAAAAGGCCCAATGCTCCTAAGAATTTAAATTTAGTGCGTTTTTCCAATGTTATTCTCCGAGATTGGTTAAGGCTTCGGTGAGTTCAAGTTTGTTGTTTTCGAAATCCAGGATGTCGTATGTAGCACGCGCTACAATCACGATATCAACCTGGCGACTCATATCTAGGCTTTTACCAATAATGTATCGTACTTGTCTTTTAATTTTATTGCGGGTAACCGCATTGCCATTTCTCTTACTCACGGATACACCAACGCGAGCTTTATTCTCGTTATTGTTACGAAAATTTATAAGGAAATGCTTGGTTCTGATGCGTTTAGTTGTGTTGATGATCTCAGAAAACTCTTGGTATTTAAGTATTCTATTTTCTTTTTTCATCAGACAACCTAAAAATTAATTCGGAAAATTAAGCAGCGATTCTTGCTCTGCCTTTTGCACGACGACGTGCTAAAACTTTACGTCCGTTGTGGGTGGACATTCTGTTACGGAAACCTGCTTCGTGTGCGTGTTTGACTTTAGATGGTTGATATGTTTTTCTCATGGTAATTTCCTCCGAGGTTCACTTACGTGCTACGCAATTATAAGTTTTAGACAAATCTAAAACAATTGTTTTTTAGACGTTACCACTCTCGCGTGTGCGTGTTTCAATAAATAATAATATATAAAAATTGATGTTTTGACTAAGGTTTTTAAGGTGTTTTACCTATTTACAATTAATGAATTTTATTTGTGTTTTAAATATGTTTTGGTATTTCTTAAAATTATTTTTCCACATATATTCCATTATTGGATGACTATTACCAAATTAACTTATCAACATATATATAAAAATTCTTATGTTGGTAATGTTAATTTTTTAAAAATATAGAGATGGTGGGCTTTTTTTATTATTAATTGTAATTGTTATTAGATTATCAAACATAAAACTTTTCCACAAAAAATAGATTTTTAGAATTTTTTCCACAAGTTTTCCACATTGATAAGTGTGTTAATATTATAAAAACCCCATAAAACCAAGGTTATTTGAAATATGTAATGTGGAAAACTAAATCATATATGATTTTATTAAGTATTTTTATTACTTAATTGTGGTAAACTCTTATCCGTTCATTATAAAACTATGGAATTAACTGTATCTGAATTGACATCACTTTGGGATCGAACCTTAAGTAAAATTAAAATTAAAATAGGCGATGCTATCGTCTATGATTCTTTTTTTGCTGAAAGCTATATCCATTCAGTTCAAAATAATGAAATAGTTGTTGTCGTTAATAGTGGATTGGCTGCCACTATTATCAAAATGAAATATATAGATATTGTTAATTCGTCTATCAATGAAGTTACTGGAAGTGATTTTGATTTTATTTTTGTTACCGAAGGTGATTTAAAGAATTTAGCGGTTAAAAAACCAGCGACAAAACCTGAGTATTTTAGTGATAGTATTCTTAATCCTAACTACACTTTTAAAAATTTTGTTGTCGGTCCTTCTAATTTAGAAGCTTATCAAGCATCTTTAATGATCAGTCAAAACCCTGGAAACCTATATAATCCTTTATTCTTATATAGTGATTCTGGTTTAGGAAAAACACATTTGTTACACGCGATTGGTAACGCAATCAAAGAAAGATATCCTGCGTTACGTGTCCAATATATTCACGCTCAAGAGTTTCTTGATGAATACGTAAAATTCGTCAAAGGCGATAAAGAGGGGATGAGTATAGTTGATTGGTTCAAAAATTCGGTAGATGTCCTTCTTATCGACGATGTTCAATTCCTTTCAAATAAAAAAGCGACAGAAGAAACGTTTTTCTCGATATATAACAGTTTTTATTCAGCTAATAAGCAGGTTATCCTGACAAGCGATCAGCACCCAAGTAAATTACAAGATCTTGATGAAAGATTGAAAACGAGATTTACTCAAGGTTTAGCTGTTGAAATCAACACTCCTGAAAGAGTTACATGTGAATCTATTTTAAAAATGAAGATTCAAGTCAGTAATGGTTTGGAAGTTAAGGATTTTGATGAGAATGTTATTAGTTTCATCGCTGAAAGATTCGGTAGAAACATCAGAGAATTAGAAGGTGCACTGGCAAGGCTTTTATTCTATGTAATTAACATCAAACCAACCAAACATATCGATCTTCAGATAGCGATGGAAGCCGTTAAATCATTAACAAACATTCAAGATGAACAAGCAAAGCTTTCTGAAAAAAGAATAACTGAGACGGTAGCTTCTTATTATGGATTAACCCCATTTCAACTTATAAGTAAGGTAAGAACAGCTCAGATAGCGATGGCTAGACATATCGCCATGTATTTAATAAGAATGATGTTAGACATACCATTCGTAAAAATCGGTCAATATTTCGGTGGAAGAGATCATGCAACTGTTATGACCGCTGTTACTAAAGTGGATAACGAGTTGAAAACAAACAAAGAACTTCAGACCGCTATTGAAGATTTAAGAAATAAACTAAAATAGAGATAATCAAAAAGAAATTTGGTTGTTTGTAAGAAAATAAAATTTCGCGATTATGTAGATAATCACAAACTTATCCACATTTCCCACAGGACATATATTATTAATATTAATAAAAGAAATAATAATTAAACGATAAATGGAGGCATGCATATGCGATTCACGATTGATAAAGAACAACTATTAAAAGGACTTCTTATTGCTGGTAAAGGTATTAGTTCTAGAAATGCAAACCCACAACTCCTTTGTTTCAAAATGGAGATGACTAGCATTGGTTTAGAAATCACCGCTTTCAATGGAGATGTTACCGTTTTCACTAGGGTCCCATTAAAGCTTAACGAAAAAGAGATTATCAGAAACTATAGCTTAGGTTCTTCTCTTATCAGTGCGCATTTCTTAACCGAAATTGTAAGAAAAATGGAAGGAAACGAATTATCTTTAGACATCATTGATGAAAGTATCGCTAAAATCGATGATGGCAATTCTGTCTTTAAACTTCCGTGTATGAGCACGGATGAATACCCAGATATTGATTTAGAAGCAACTGGATCATCATTCTCCATCCCTTGCACAGATCTCACAAAACTCGTTGAACAAACAGCGTTTGCCGCTTTAGATAAAGATACACGTCCAATCCTTAATGCCATCAACCTCAAAGCTGAAGGTGGAAAATTAATTGCATCTGCAACCGATAGCGCTCGTTTATCAAGAAAATCCGTTCCCGTTGATTCAAACATCCGTTTCAACGCAAATGTTGCCGCTAAAACGATTGGCGATATTATTAAACTTTTTGAAAATAATTATGAAGTTCAAATTTGCTCAACCGGAGAGAAGATGATTCTTTCATTCGGACAAACCATCGTTTCAACCCGCTTAATCGCTGGAGATTACCCGGTTTCCAATTCTATCATTCCTCAAAATTTCAATTATTCACTCCAAATCAACTCGCAGCAGCTCTTAAACGCTATTGACCGTGTTTCTATCCTTTCCAGCGAAAGAGTTGCTACAGTCAAGCTTTGTATGACCTCTGACGGTGTTGAAATTTCTTCGTCGGGTGATCAAAACGGATCAGGATCCGAAAAACTTTCAACAATTCAATATCAAGGTGAAAGATTGGAAGTTGCATTTAACGCAATGTTCGTCACACAGGCTGTTCGTGCGTTAGGTGTTGAAGATGTCACCATGAAATTCATCGGAGAAATGAAACCATTCGTCATCATTGATCCAAAAGATGACTCGGTAATCGAACTCATCACACCGATGAGAGCACATTAAAAAACCGTTAAAAAACGCTTAAAAAAGGAGTGAAAAAATTCATTCCTTTTTTTACTACATAGTAGTAAACTATATTAGAGGTATAAAAGTGTCCAAAATCGCGTCAGAAATAGCCATTACAACCGAATTCATCACTTTAGGTCAATTTCTCAAATTCGCTGATGTAATCTCTTGGGGCGGGGAAGCTAAGGCTTATCTTGCAACCCATGAGGTTAAGATCAATGGAGAGAATGACAACCGTCGTGGTAGAAAACTCCGCCCTGGCGATGAAATCGTTCTTGAAGAAGGCACGTTCAAAATTGTTTAAAGATGAAAGTAACGCATCTTGAGCTCCGCAATTTCAGAAATTACGAAACAGTCTCATTGGATTTCAATGAAGGCTTAACCGTAATTCAAGGAACGAACGGATCGGGTAAAACAAACCTAGCTGAAGCTGTTTATTACCTTAGTCTTGCAAAAAGCTGGCGCACTAATGAATATTCTGCGTTGATTAAAGATGGCTACAACCAAGCGTTGATCAAAGCGAGGATTGAAGAAGATGGACTTCACCGTGATATAGAAATATCGATTGTCCCAAAAGGAAGAAAGATATGCATTAACGGTAAACCAGCTCGTAGATTGAGTGAATTATCAAAACTCATCAACGTAACACTCTTCTCACCTGAGGATGTAAATATCTTCAAAGGACCACCTGGAGACAGAAGATCGTTCTTAGACACAAGCATCTCTAAAAAATCGTTTGAGTATTTCAATCTTATTGGGAAATATAACAAGCTGATTACTGAAAGAAATGCTGCTCTAAAATCAGAAACTCCAGATTTAACCCTCATCCAGATACTCACAGACCAAATAATCGAGGTAAGTGAGCCGATTAGCCATTATAGGCGCAAATACATAGACGACTTGAATGAAATCCTATCCAGCCTCGCAAGCGAACTCTATGGGCATGATAGGCGCGTCCTCATCGTTTATAAACCTTTCATCAAATCAGAAACAAACTGGAAAGATGAAGCAATAAAAGCATACAAGCGATCATTGGATAGTGATTTAGCTAGAAAAATCACTCAAATAGGAATCCATCGCGAAGATTTCTCGTTAAATCTAGATGATGGAGATATCGCTTTATATGGAAGCCAAGGGGAGAATCGCTTAGCAGCGATTGCTCTCAAAATAGCCCCATTCTTCTTAATAGAAAATGGAGAAAAACGTCCAATCACTGTCTTAGATGATGTTTATAGTGAATTGGATGAGAATCACGCTACAAAGCTCTCGAATTTAGTTATGAAACACCTTAAACAGGTGTTTATCACTACTACGGGCGCGCGTATACAAGGCGCTTCATATATAGAAGTGTCAGATAAAAAAGCCGTTAGGAGGTAACAGAATGGCAAACGAAATCGAAGAAAAGAAACTCGAAGCCAATGAAGCAGCGGCACCTGCTCCAGAAGCCGAAGAGGATCGCTTCCAATACAAAACGGAAGACATCAGTGACGATAAGAATCTCGTCAAAGCGGATGCAAACTACACCGCTGAAAACATTCAGGTCCTTGAAGGTCTTGAAGCTGTCAGAAAACGTCCAGGTATGTACATCGCTACAACCGCAGCAGCAGGTCTTCATCACCTTGTTTGGGAAATCGTTGATAACGCAATCGACGAAGCGTTAGCTGGGTATTGCGATAACATCCAAGTCTTTATCGAACCAGACAACTCAATCACCGTTACTGATAATGGACGTGGTATTCCAGTTGATATCGTTGCCAAATCCGGATTATCAGGTGTTGAAACAGCATACACAATCCTTCATGCCGGTGGTAAGTTTGGCGAAGGCGGCGGCTATAAAGTTTCTGGCGGTCTCCATGGTGTTGGCGCATCTGTTGTTAACGCATTATCAACAATGTGTGAAGTTACCGTTAAGAAAGCTGGCGGCGTTCATTACGTTAAATTCGTTGACGGCGGTAAAATCGTTGAACATTTAAAGAAAATCGGTGTATGTGGGGAAGATGAACATGGAACAAGCGTTCACTTCAAACCAGATCCAGAGATTTTCACAGAAACAACAATTTATAACTACGAAACCATTAAGAACCATTTAAGACAAATGGCATTCCTTAATGGCGGTGTCAGAATCACTCTCACAGACAAACGTGCCGAAACTCCTGTTACTGAGACATTCCAATTCAACGGAGGTATCCGTGAATATGTTTCCTTTATCAACCAAGGAAAAGATATTATCAACCAAGACGTCATCTATTGCAGAGGCGCTGAAGAAGTCACACTTCTCGATGGTGTCACAAAAGAGATCATCTACGCAGAAATCTCCATGCAATGGACTGGCTATTATAACAGCGATGGTGTTTATTCCTTCTGTAACAACATTTCAACAAAAGAAGGCGGAACACATGTCGAAGGCTTTAACATCGCTTTAAACAAAGCCATCAACGCATACGCAAGACAATTCAAACTTCTCGAAGAAAAAGAAAATAACTTCACCACAGAAGACTGCCGTGAAGGTTTGACATGCGTTATTTCTGTTAAGCACCCTAACCCACAATATGAAGGTCAGACAAAGACAAAACTCGGAAACAGTGAAGTCAGAAAGATTGTTTCCACAATCGTCTCTGAACATTTCAGACAATTCCTTCTTGAGCATCCAGATCAGGCTAAGACTATCGTTACCAAAGTCCGCCAGGCTGCAAAGGGCCGTGTTGCCGCACAGGCCGCTCGTGAAGCTACAAGAAAAACTGCCATGGGCATCACAACTCTTCCAGGTAAATTAGCGGATTGTTCAAGCCGTACCCCAGAAGAATGCGAACTTTATATTGTTGAGGGTAACTCAGCAGGCGGTTCCGCTAAAGTTGGCCGTGATAGAAAAACACAGGCTATCCTCCCATTAAGAGGTAAGATCCTTAATGTTGAGAAAGCTACAGAAGAAAGAATCTTCAAGAACGCAGAAATCGGAAATATGATCACCGCAATCGGTGCAGGTATCCGTGAAGAATTTGATGTTAGCAAGATCAGATATCACAAAATCGTCATCATGACAGATGCTGACGTTGACGGCGACCATATCAGAATCCTTCTCTTAACATTCTTCTACAGATTCATGAAACCTCTTATTGATGGCGGTTACGTTTATATTGCACAACCACCACTTTATAAGATCGAATACAAAGGCCAGGCATATTACGCTTACAACGATGACCAACTTGAACAGCTTAAGAAAGGCCTCAACCTTAAGCCTGGCTACCCATTCCAGCGTTACAAAGGTTTAGGTGAAATGGACGCTCAGCAGCTTTGGGAAACAACAATGGACCCAGCAGCACGTAAGATGATCCGTATCACCGTTGATGACGCCACTTTAGCAGACAAAGCATTCACTGATCTTATGGGCGATGATGTTGAACCACGCCGTGATTTCATCATCAAGAATGCTAAGTTCGTCCAGAACATTGACATTTAATGAAGGAGGAAAACGATTATGGCAGACGAAAAAGAATTAAATAACGAAGCCGAGACAAAAGAAGTCGAAGGCGAAGAAAATACTTCCGGCATTGTCGCAGGTATTGCTGCAGGTCTTATTGACCGTGAAATCACAAACGAAGTTCAAACAGCATTCCTTTCCTACTCAATGTCAGTTATCGAAGCTCGTGCTATTCCTGATGTTCGTGACGGTTTAAAACCAGTTCAAAGACGTATCATCTATGGCATGAACGAATCAGGCATGCAACCTGGAAAACCATATAAAAAGAGCGCTCGTATCGTTGGAGACGTTATGGGTAAATACCACCCACACGGCGATTCTGCTCTTTATGGAACACTTGTTCGTATGGCTCAGCCATTCGCAATGAGATATACACTTGTCGACGGTCATGGTAACTTCGGTTCCATCGACGGAGATGAAGCAGCTGCTATGCGTTACACCGAGGCTAGAATGAACCGTCTTGCGGTTGAAATGGTTCGTGACCTCGACAAAGAAACAGTCAATTTCGTAGATAACTATGATGGCACAGAAATAGAACCATCAGTTCTTCCTAGCCGTTTCCCAAACCTTCTTGTCAATGGCTCTGAAGGTATTGCTGTTGGTATGGCAACAAACATGCCAACCCACAACCTCACTGTGGCTATCAACGCTTGTATTGCCGTCGCTCGCAATCCAGAAATTACACCGCTTGAATTGATGCAGAACTACATCTATGGTCCTGACTTCCCAACTGGCGGCGTTATTCTTGGAAGAAAAGGCATTGCTGATTACTTTGCTACCGGTACAGGCACAGTCGCTATCCGTTCAAAATTCCACACAGAGGAAATGAATAACGGCAAATCACGTATTATCATCACCGAAACCCCATATCAGGTTAACAAGGCATCCATGATTGAAAACATGGCAACCCTTGCTCGCGACAAGGTTATCGATGGTATTGCCGAAATCCGCGATGAATCAAACAAGGAAGGCACACGTGTTGTTATCGAAGTTAAGAAAGACTTCATCCCTGAAGTTGTCGCAAACAACCTTCTCAAACACACCTCTATGCAGATCACTTATGGTGTTATCAACCTCTGTTTGGTTAATGGCGAACCAAAAGTTCTTTCCATGAAGGAACTTATTGAAAACTATAATGAATTCCAAGTTGAAGTCCTCACAAGAAGAACAAAATATCTTCTCAAGAGAGACAGCGATAGAGACCATATTGTTGTTGGTTTAATCCTTGCTCACGATAACATCGATGAAATCATTAATATCATTCGTAGCAGTAAAAACGATGAGGAATCTGCAACAAAATTAGCGGAAAGATTTGGTTTATCAAAACCTCAAATCGATTCAATCCTTGCTATGACACTTCGTCGTTTACAAGGCATGGAACAAGACAAGCTCCAAGCCGAACACAAAGAACTTTGTGCAAACATTGAACACTATCAGTTCTTACTCAGCGACAGAAAGAACGTCGTTGAACTTATGATTGAAGAACTCACAGCAACACGTGATCGCTATGGCGATGAACGTATGACAGTCATCAGCGACGAAGCTGCTTCAATCGAAAATGAAGACCTCCTTCCACAGGAAGACATCATCGTTGTTCTTACCAAGAACGGTTATGTTAAGAGAATGAACGACCAGACCTTCAGAACACAAAATCGTGGAGGACGTGGTGTAAAAGGCGTTACAACCACCTCTGGCGACACAGTTCACCTCATGCTTCACACAAAGACACATACAGACATCATGTTCTTTAGCTCATATGGCAAAGTTTACAGAATGCGTGGCTACATGATTCCAGATGGAGCAAGAGATTCCAAAGGCATGCCAGCAATCAACTTGCTTAACCTTGAACAAGAAGAAAAGATTGTCGCAATTGTCCCAGCAGATGAATATGCAGCTGACAACTACCTCTTCTTCGTCACTGTTCATGGCGTAGTTAAGAGAACCCCAATGTCAGAATTCGAAAGCATCCACTCCAATGGTAAGAAGGCTCTTACCCTTAGAGAAGATGATGAACTCCTGTGTGTCAAGAAGACAGACGGCAACTGTATTATCAAACTTGCTTCAAGCAACGGTAAAGTCTGCTCCTTCCATGAAAACGAAGTCCGTTCAATGGGTCGTGGCGCAGCGGGTGTCACCGGTATGGATCTCAAAGACGGTTCACACCTCGTTGACGCAACAACATCACTCGAAGGCGACAAGATCCTTGTCTTAACAACTCTTGGTTACGGTAAGATCAGCTATGCTGAAGATACTGACGTTCTCCAAGAAGACGGAACCACACGCCACTACGATGGTTACCGCCGCACATCCAGAGGCGCAAAAGGTGTTCTCTCACTTAAAGAAAACTCAAAGAACGGTGAACTTACCGGCATGAGATCTATCCACGGTGACGAAGACATTATGGTCATCACCAACAAAGGCATTGTTATCAGAACCCCATTATCACAGGTTCACATCGCAGGCCGTAACACCGTTGGTGTCAAGATCATCAACCTTGATCCAAAGAACAAAGTTGCATCCTTTGCAATCGTTCCACATCAAGACGAAGAAGAACTTGTTGAGACAGAAATTACTGCTGAAGAGCAACCAGCAGAACCAATCAATAACCCAACTCCAGACCAAGTTGAGTAACAACTATTAAAAAACGGAGATATATAAAATGATTGACGCAAAACTTATTGAAAGCCGTCCTGAATACGTTAAGGAAGCTCTTAAAAAGAAAAACTGGGACTTTGACCCAGAACCACTTCTTGCTCTCTTTGTGAGAAGAAGAGAACTTCTTAAAGAAGTTGAAACAAACAAAGCAGAACAAAACCGCCTTTCTAAATCAGTTCCTATGGTTAAGAAAGAAGGCGGTGATGTCCAAGCGCTCTTTGCAAAAGTAAAAGCTTTAGCAGCAGAAAACAAAGACAAAGAAGTCGAACTTGGCAACGTTGAGAATGAAATCCAAGCACAGATTGAAGTTCTTCCAAACATGCCTGATGACGATCTTCTCTCTGGCGGCAAAGAGAATAACACACCAATTTCTCACTTTGGCGAAGAACCAAAATTTGAAGGTTTTACACCAAAAGACCATGTCGAATTAGCCGAATCACTTGGCTTAATCGACTACAAACGCGCTGCTAAAATTTCTGGCACAGGCACTTGGATTTACACGAATTTAGGTGCTCGCTTAGAATGGGCTCTTGTTAACTACTTCATCTCAACCCACCTCACAGATGGTTATGAAATGATTCTTCCTCCACACATCCTCAACGAACAAAGCGGCTACACAGCAGGCCAGTTCCCAAAATTCAGAGAAGATGTCTTCTGGCTCGAAGGACAAGAACCAAAGAAGTTTATTCTTCCAACCGCTGAAACAGCATTAGTCAACCTTCATAGAGACGAGGTCTTAAGCGAAGAAGACTTACCAAAGAAATACTTTGCTTATACTCCTTGCTACCGTAAGGAAGCAGGTTCATATAGGACCGAAGAAAGAGGCATGATTCGTGGATACCAATTCAATAAAGTTGAAATGGTTCAATACACCACAGACGATGGCTCTGATGCAGCTTTTGACGAACTCGTCAAGAAAGCAGAAGCTTTACTTCAGGGTTTAGGACTTTGCTACCAGCTCAACAAACTCGCTGCAGGCGATTGCTCACACTCCATGGCTAGAACCTATGACATCGAAGTCTATATTCCATCCATGAACATCTATAAAGAAGTATCGAGCGTTTCTAACGCAAGAGATTACCAGGCAAGACGCGGCATGTGCAGATACAAAGACAAAGAAGGCAAAATGCACTTCTGTCACACATTAAACGGCTCTGGCTTAGCTACCTCACGCGTATTCCCGGCGCTCCTTGAACAGAACCAGCAAGCTGATGGATCGGTCATCATCCCAGAGGTTCTCCGTCCATTCATGGGCGGACTTGCCGTTCTTAAACCAATTAAGAAATAAATAAGAAAAAATTAGGGGGGTCTTAAAGGTCCCCCTTTTTTATGTTGCAACTCTCCCATATAATAATTAAGCCATCGCGAGGAGAACCTCTCGAACCTGGTCAGGGCCGGAAGGCAGCAGCCATAAGTTAGGAGCCCCTGTGCGGTGGTTTTATTTATATGGAAAACATTGACGAAAAATATATGAAAAGAGCCATTGAGTTGGCGAAACAAGCAGAAACGTATGGTGAAATTCCTGTTGGTGCCGTGGTTGTTTTAAATAATCAAATCATTGGCGAAGGGTTCAATAAAAGAGAATCAAAATTGGATATTTCCAGCCACGCGGAAATAGAAGCTCTCAAAGACGCCGAAAAAAGAATTGGTAATTGGAGACTTGATGGAGCGACCATTTACGTTACTCTTGAACCGTGTTTAATGTGTTCTGGGGCTATTTTACAAAGCAGACTATCCAAAGTTGTCTTCGGTTCATATGACGAGAAAGATGGGGCGCTTGTTTCTTGTTATTACGTCTATGACGCGCCTTCAATTCATGAACGCCCACTAGTTTACGGAGGGGTTCTTAAAGAAGAATGCGACTCTTTGCTTAAGGGCTTCTTTTCCAACAAAAGAAAATAGACTCTTATTATTCGATTGAGGCTGAGTTTTTATACTCCGACAAAAAATTTTTATAAATCTTCGGTAAAATGTGGTTTTCCCCGTGTTATACTTTTGACAATGTCAAAAAAGAGAGATGAGCTTATTGCCGACATAAATAATGTCGAACTAATTGATAAAGACCCTAATATTGGTCTTTCTTTTGAAGAGGTCGAATTAAGAACCAAACAGGGTTTTTCAAATAAGACCCCTAAAAAAGTCACAAAAAGTTATTGGCATATCTTTATTGATAACGTCTTCTCGTTTTTCAATCTCATATATTTTGCTATTGCCGTTTTGATGTTTATTGGTCAACTACCGTTTTCCAATTTCCTCTTCGTTATTCCTGTTGTTGGAAACATTGTTATTGGTGTTTTTACTGATATCGCAGCCAGAAAAGCCGTAGATAAATTGAAACTCATCACCGACCCACAGGTTAACGTAATGAGAAACGGAGAAACCATAAGAATACCTACTGATCAAATTGTTTTACACGATGTAATTGTTTATAACGCAGGTGACCAAATTGCTACAGACGGGATTCTTCTCGATGGCGAACTTTCCATTGATGAATCTCTTGTTACAGGCGAATCAAACAAGATAGAAAAAAAGCTTGGAGACGGTGTTCTATCTGGCACTTTTGTTGTTTCTGGGAAAGCTCACGTTAGGGCAACAATGGTAGGCATTGCAAATTATGCAGAAGGTATTCAGGATCAGGCAAAGAAGTTTGTTAGACCAAAGAGCGAAATTAAAAAAGCAACACTAACCATATTCTACGCAACAGGCATCCTCGCTATTGTTATCGGCGTAATTATGACTTTCATTTGGTTTATCCAAAACAATTGGAAAGTAAACTTCCAAAGCTACCAAGAATTCATTTTGAGTTTATCTGGGTCTCTCGTAGCAATGATTCCTGCCGGTTTATACCTCTTAACATCAATGACGCTTACTGTTGGCGTATTAAACCTAGCCAAGAAACACATGAACGTTCAGCAGCTTTACTGTATTGAAATGTTGGCTCGCGTGGACACTATTTGTTTTGATAAAACCGGAACATTAACAGATGGTAATTTGGCCGTAAACGACTTTCACAACTACAGCACCTTTTCAGATGATGAGTTAAAAGGGCTTGTAGCGGGGGTTGTTAAGGCTACTGGCGATAACAATCCTACGGCGATAGCAATTACTAATGCCTTTAGCGCGACCAAAGCGAACGTTACTGATTCCATTCCTTTTGATTCCGAAAAGAAATACAGCGCCGCTTCGTTTGAGAACAAAGGGACGGTGGCAATCGGGGCGTTTGGGTTCTTAAAAGCAAAAGCCTCTGAAATGATCACTTCAAGAATCGATTACTTAATGACACATGGTTATAGGGTTTTAGCTGTTTATTGGAGCCAAGATAAAATAACAGACAAGAAAGCGCCTTCAAGATACGAAGTAATTGGTGTTATTGGAATTTCAGACAACATTAAAGAAGATGCAAAACGCAATATTGAGTGGTTTAAAAGCAATGGTGTCGATGTCAAAATCATCTCTGGTGACGACCCTGTCACTGTCAGCCAAATCGCAAAGCGCGTTGGTGTAGATGGACACGAGAATTACATATCTATGCACGGAATAAAGGATGAGGAAATCCCTGTTTTGGTTAAGAAATATTCCGTTTTCGGGCGTGTTACCCCAGAACAAAAATCCCTTTTGGTTAAAGCACTTAAAGCTGAAGGACACAAAGTCGCTATGACAGGAGACGGCGTTAACGATATTTTGGCCCTTAAAACGGCAGATTGCTCAATTGCTATGGCTTCCGGATCTGGTGCAACAAGAAGCAGCGCACACATTATTTCCGTCGATAACGATTTCTCTAAATTACCTGACGTTGTTGCTGAGGGCAGGCGAGTCATCAACAACCTTCAAAGAACGGCGTCATTATTCCTTTGTAAGAATTTCTTTGCCGCAGCAGTTAGCTTGATCTTCGTTTTATCCATGTTGTTTGGTGGACCATCCTATCCTTTCTCAACCGCCAACATGTTGATTTGGGAAACAGTTTCAATCGGTCTTGGTGGGTTCTTCTTGGCTCTTCAACCTGCGTCTCAAAGAATAAAAGGGTCTTTCTTGGAAAGGGTCTTGCGCAAAGCTTTACCTGGAGGACTTATGGAAGTACTTTGTGTTGTCGAAGTCTATATGATTAGAATTTTGGCGCCTAGCTTTATTAGTGCTCAAGACGCAATGAATATGAGCGTTATCCTATTTACCGCTACGTCTTTATTGTCGTTGTTCTTAATTTGTAGGCCGTTTGATATTTATAGAACTTCGGTATTTGTTGGTACTTTATTTGCAACCGCGCTTGTTTTATATGTAGACAACGCTTTATTGCCTTTGTCAGCGGACGGCAGCTCGGCAATATTGCACCTTTCTCTTTCTTCATTAAGCGCCACTTTATGGGGCATAACTGCAATGATATTTGTTGCCATGGCCGCCATCTATGTTCTTTTGGATTTGATTCTTAAAAGAGCAAAGGAAGAAAAAATTAAGCTAGGAATGGAGGTAGACGATGATAACTGAGGCAAAATTAAAACACGCTTTAAAAGAATTAATGCAAACCAACACGTTAGATAAGATCAACGTCACGAATCTTTGCGAAAAATGCGGGTGTCACCGCCAAACCTTCTACTACCACTACACCGATATCTACGATTTGTTATCGGCTATTTTCTTAAATGAAAACGTTGAAGGCGTTAACGAGGCAAAAGACGTCAAATCAGTTCTTCTTGCCGTTCTTGATTATTCAAAGAAAAACTTCTCTTTTATCAGATCAAGCTATAACAGCGCAGCGCATGATTTGGTTGATGCTTTCTTTTATAACAAGATAATTTCACGCGTATTCGTACTTCTTAATACCACAAACAACTACAACCTCACGGTCGCTAGCTACAGAAACATTTCCCGCAGATATGCAAACATTGTCGGAAACGAATTTAGTTATTGCTTCCGCGATGCAACAATTACCGTCAACAAATTCGATCGATACATGAAGCGTTATATCTCTGCTTCGTTAGTTACGGTTTTACCTTCACTTGTTGAGTTATCGAGGGAGGAAAAGAAAAGATGAGAGACTTTGACTTCATTAATCCAACACGAATAATCTTTGGCAAAAAGTCCGAAGAAAAAGCTGGCGACGTTCTTTTGGGATACGGTTTTAAGAATATACTTCTCGTTTATGGCCAAGCGTCAATAAAAACAACAGGCCTTTATGATCGTGTTCTAGAAAAATTAGGCGAAGCAGGGATGATAGTTAAGGAATACTGCGGGATCACCCCTAATCCTGAATTAAGGTTTGTTAAAGAGTGTCTTAAGGTGGCAAAAGATTTTCAGCCAGATTGTATATTAGCTGTTGGCGGCGGAAGCGTTATTGATGTTTGCAAATGTGTTGCGGCAGGGTATTACTATGATGGCAACCCTTTTGATTTCAATCTTAAAAAAGTCGAACCAAAGAAAGTCCTTCCTTTGGGGGTTATCTTAACGATTGCCGCTGCTGGTAGTGAATCTAGCGATTCGTGTGTAATAACAGACCCTGGCACCATGACAAAAACAGGGTTTAACCACCCTTTAAATAGACCTTTATTCGCAATCGAAAATCCAGAACTTCAGTACACGTTACCTCAATTTCAAACGGGTGTTGGCGTCGCAGACATGCTGATGCACACGATGGAGAGATATTTTGGTGAATCGGAAGATGGATTGCTTTGTGATGTCTGGGCTTTGGATTTATTAAAACACGTTGTTGATAATGCAAAAATCGTCTGCAAAAACCCAATGGATTATGAAGGAAGGGCTGCCTTATTGCTAGATTCGAGCCTTTGCCATAACGGAATTACCATGATAGGGAAGGCTAAGATGCCGTTTGTTGTTCACGCGCTTGAACATGCGATTTCAGGATATCGTCCAAGCGTTGCACATGGCGCAGGCATTGCAATATGTTATTTAGGTTGGGCGCAATACGTATGTAGAAAAGCGGCAAGGAAGTTTGCTGACCTTGGGCGAAAGCTTTTTAATATTGATGAGCAAAATGACGAAAAAGCAGCTATAATGGGTGTCGACGCGATGAGAGACTTCTATAAGAGTCTTGGCATCCCAACTACTTTGAAGGAAGTTGGTATAACTGAAATCGACCTCCCTGAATTGGCTCGTTTAGCTAGTGGAAATGGCACACGTGTGATTGGCTTTTATCCCCAACCACTAAACGAACAAGACATTAGAGCGATATATGCTTTATGCCTTTAATAAAGGAGGATTTTTCTATGAAGAAGAATGACATGATGGGATACCTCGTATACGCCTTAATGTTAGGCGGCGCGATTTGGGTCGGCCTTACTTTTATTAGACCAATAATCGGAGACTCAGAAAGCATGAGCGGTTTACCGATGCCTGGGCTTGTTCTCGTCTTATTATCGGTATTGATTGGCGTTATTGTAACTGCTCTCATATTAGAGTTTGGGCATTTATTAGGCGCAAAAATTGGTAAATATAAGGTTATATCTTGGACTGTTCTTGGCATCCAATTTAAGCGCGGTAGCGATGATAAAATGAAAGCGGGATTAGGGAGCTTTGATGGTATTACCGGGGAAACAAAAGTCATCCCTTTAGATATTAAAAAAAGCAACCCAAAACATATGATTTATATGCCTTTAGCCATGTTTTTGGTTGAAGTAATTATCTGCGTTGTTCTTATGGTTATCGGGAAGAACGCGACAGGAAACGGCATGATTGGCATATATGTTCTTGGGCTTGTTGTTCTTACTGTTGGATGCTTAATCTTCTTATACAATATCTTTCCTGCGCAATTAGATTCAAAAAACGATGGTTCAATGATCTCAGTTTTTAACAGTCAAACAAACATTGAAGCATATAATGAGATCCTCCTCGCTTCAGATAAGCTGGCTAAAGGTGAAAAAATCGAAGAAACACATATTTATGAAAGCGTCACAGATTTCACTGTAAAACTCAATGATGTTGCCCTTTATAAAGCCCTTTTAGAAAAGAATTATGAAGAGGCTTTAAAGATTAATGAATTCACCATCAATTGCAAAGACAAAGTCAGCAGTAGAGTTTATTTAACTGCTGTTGCTCAAAAAATCGCTCTCCACATCTTCTTGAACCCTATTGAAGAAGCAAAAGAGGAATACATTTCTCTCAAATATGAAGAAAAGAAGTTTATCGCTAATCTTGAAAACGCTCCAGCTGTTAGGGCCTATCTTCTTGTATGCGGTTTGGTAGAAAATTCAGAAACAGAGATCAAGGTTGCCATGGATAAGGCTGAAGCCGCCATTAGAGCCTCCGGAGAGGATAAACGCAAGGCTGAAGAGATGCTCATGAAGGAAGGACTCAAGAAAGTAATTCAGTGTCATCCTAAATGGGATTTCTCGGAATACACAGGCTTAGTTGAAGAAGCGGCTGCCGAATAACAATAGATGAAAACGGACTCGTGTGGAGTCCGTTTTTTAGTGCTTCCATAGCGATCTATAAAGGTCCGAAGCCAGTAATTTTGAGGCTGTCTTAGCAGGAAAGTAAACAGACATTTCCATCACGTCAGGAGCAGATAAATGGTTCTTTTTTATGTAATTTGCAAGGACAGAATAATTTTCTTTGATTTTGTTTAGAGGGGTCATAGCCACGTAACTGAGAAGTGCGTTTAATGCATAATTGTATTTATCAACAGGGCAATATGGCTTTCTAAGCGTGAATCTTTTTGAAAAAGCGTAAACACTTTTTTTGCCGCTTGTTGCATGGTTTGTCATTATTTCAATTTTCTCTTGGGCAGATGGATTTTTACCGTTTAGAACACTTATAAAACCTTCACCTGTATAAAAGCCACAAACCTTGCCCTTTCTTTCGATATACCTCATGTTGATCGCTTTAGTGAGATCTGGTTCGTTGTCTCCAGGAAGGTAATAGATACCGTAAGAAAAGCGTTTGATACGACCTTCTTTGACGAGCCTAACCAATCCTTCTTTTATAGCTGCTTTTGTCATGCTTTTTTCACGTATATCATCTATAAAAAATACCTCGTTTTTTTCGAAATTCTTTTTGATGTTGCTTAATAATATATTGCTCATAGTCGAATTATAACACAACCTACAAAAAAGGTAAAAAGGTAACATAAATTTTTGAAATTATTTGCGTTTTTCTTAATACCATTTCATATTTATGACGATAACTTTATTATTAAATTGTTATCTAAGAACGGAGACTAGCAATGGCAAAACTTTTCTATCAGGGGCATGCGTCATTTCGCATAACCACCAACGAAGGCAAAGAAATTTTCATTGATCCTTTTGCAGGCATTGGATATAAAACCCCTGCCGATCTTGTTTTAATAACTCATGAGCATTATGACCATAACAACGTTAAGCTGGTTAACTTTAACCCCGGCGGTTTTACAATTAGAGCCAAGGACGCTCTGACGGATGGAACCTATCATACATTTGAAGCTCATGGAGCGTTCATTACTGCGGTTCCTGCATATAACTCTCATCACGAACGTAATGAGTGCGTTGGTTACGTTGTTGAGGTAGATGGTATAAAAGTCTATCACGCAGGGGATACCGGCTTTATTCCAGAAATGGAAGATCTCAAGAAGATGAATATTGATTATGCTCTTTTGCCAATAGATGGCACTTATACGATGTCCCCTGAGGAAGCCACTAAGGCCGCTATTGCAATTAATCCTAAACATATGATTCCTATGCACATGAGACCCGGCATGCTCTGGGATTACCATCAAGCGATGAAGGTGACGGCTCCTATGGCCATGTTGATGAAACCTAATGACCATATTGATTTATAGAGGACTATTAATGGAAGCTCTTAAAATAATTAAACGCATCGCAAGTTATGGGGTCTTCGTTGTTGCAGCAACGCTATTTTTGCTTAATTCTGTAACGGTATCTTTGGCCCCGTACATTGATATGAGCCAAGCTTATGAAAATTCCTTTATGCCTTTTCTATATATAACCCTTTCGCTAGGGACACTTCTTTTGTTTCAGTTGTTAGTTATAGGCAAACCTAAGGAGATTGAAGAAACCGTTTATCCTTGGTTGCTAATAATTCTTTTTGGGGTAATGCTTTTTGTTTCTACTTTTGTTCTTGGCAGATCCGTGGTTGCTTGTTTAGAAGATCAAACTAAAAATGTTGGATACTCTATCGCCGGCTTGTCGCCAGTTCTTATGTTGAGTTTAATCGAGATTGCAATCGGAGCATTTATCCTCTTTAAAAATCGAAAAACGCCGGCAAAAACGCAACAAATAGACGAAAACGCCGTTAACCTAACTAAAGAAGAATAGTAAAAAACACATATAATTTTTCGTTACCTTTACATTTTGCCGACATTTTTACTTGCGGAAGCAACTATAGTTGCGTATGATTACAACCGAACTCTCTTTGATAAGAGCAAATTATCAAGGCGAAAGGAGTATTAAAATGAAAACAGAAATCCATCCAAAGTATCACGAATGCAAAGTTACTTGCATCAGCTGCGGCGCAACCTTCACAACCGGTTCAACACTCGGTACAGAACTTAAGGTCGAAACCTGCTCAAACTGCCACCCATTCTACACCGGCAAACAGAGAAGTGCTGCAATCGACGGACGTATCGTCAAGTTCAACAAGAAACTTGCAAAAGCTAAGAAATAAGCTTGGATCTAATACGCAAACTAAGGCCCTTGTTGTTAAGGGCCTTTTGTTTTTCTCTTCCTGGTAAAAAATAATTTTTTATATGTTAGAATAGTAATGTTCGCATTAAAAATGCGAGGAGGTTCCATTAGCCATGAGTAAGAAATTTTATATTACGACACCTATTTATTATCCAAGTGCATCACCACACTTAGGTCACGCTTATTGTACGACAATGTGTGATATCGTTGCCCGCGGAAAGAAGCTTAGAGGATATGAGACATATTTTTTAACCGGTTTAGATGAACACGGTGAAAAAATCCAAGAAAACGCAGCTGCCAAAGGCGTCACACCTCAAGCTTTTGTAGATGAGATTGCGACTAGATTTACCAGTTTATGGAACATCATGGGTATATCAAATGACGATTTTATCCGCACGACAGAACCAAGACACGTTGAAACAGTAAAGAAAATCTTCAGCACATTCGTTGAACACGATGACGTTTACCTTGGAGCGTATAAAGGATGGTACTGCGTTCACGAAGAATCATATTGGACCGAAACTCAAGTTGGAGAAGAACATGTCTGCCCTGAATGTGGAAGACCAGTTGAAGAAAAATCAGAACCATCGTTCTTCTTTAGATGCAGCAAATATGTTGATGATCTTTTAAACCATTACAATTCACACCCGTTATTTATCACGCCAGAAGGCCGTAAAGCTGAAATGGTCAACAACTTTATAAAACCTGGTTTAAATGATCTTTGCGTCACAAGAACAACATTTGATTGGGGCGTCCCAGTAAAAGAAGCAGAAGGACACGTTATCTACGTTTGGCTTGACGCTCTCACAAACTACATTTCTGCTCTTGGTTACTTACAAGAAGACGATTTAAAATTTAAGAAGTTCTGGGAAGATCCAGAAAGCGAAATTGTCCATGTTATTGGCGCTGATATTACAAGATTCCACACCATTTACTGGCCAATGTTCTTAAAAGCACTTAACTTACGTCAGCCAAATAGAGTCTTTGTTCACGGTTTAATGATGATGAAAGATGGCAAAATGAGTAAGAGCAAAGGTAACGTTATTCCGGTTCCTCCGCTTGTTGATCGCTTTGGGGTTGACGCGGTTCGTTATTACTTAGCAAGAGAAATCGTGTTTGGTCAGGATGGACAATTCACACCAGAACAATTTGTTGAAAGGCTTAACGCTGATTTAGCAAACAATCTTGGCAACCTTCTTAACCGTAGCGTTTCTATGATTATCAAGTATTTTGGTGGCGTTATTCCTGAATACAAAGGCGAACTCAATGAGCTTGATAAGAACCTCAAGGAGACTGCAGAAAAGACAATTAAAGCATACGAAGTCCTTTCCGATGATCTTAAGGTCACTGAATCTTATGCAGCAGTTATGGATTTAGTTAGCGCAGCAAACAAATACATCGAAGAAAGCGCTCCATGGGCATTGGCAAAGGATCCAGAGAAGAAGGCAACACTTGAAAGCTGCATGTCCCATTTAGCTAACGTTATTTATTTAGCTGGCACACTTCTTAGCCCAATCCTTGTCACAAAATCAGAAAAGATTTATGACCAGCTTGGTGTTGATACGTCGATGCGTAATTATGAATGCGCAACAAAGTTTGGCTCGTTAGGTGGACAAACAGTGAACAAAGGCGACCAACTCTTCCCTCGTTTAGACGTTGAAGCCGAAGTACAATTCATAAAAGATTTGATGCTTGCTCCAAAAGAAAAAGCAGCCGCCTAATAAGCGGCTTTTCTAATAGAAATGACCGAAAACATTATCCATAAAACATATAATTTGTCCTGTATTGATTTAAGCACAGAAGGAAAAGGAATTTGCAAACTAGATGGTCTAGTTGTTTTTGTTCCTGCCATGTTTCCTGGCGATGAAGGTGAAGTTGAAATAGATTACAAACGAAACGGTCAATATTTTGGAAAACTTAAGAGACTAAGCACGCTTTCGTCAGACCGCATAACCCCTCTTTGCAAGGTGTCTAGTGCGTGTGGAGGGTGCGTTTTTCAACAATACGCTTATAAAGCTGAGTTGGAATATAAAAGAAGAAAAGTCGAAGACCAAATAAAGCGTTTTAGCGAAATTAATATAGACGTTCTCCCTACTTTGGGGATGGAAGAACCTATTAATTACAGAAATAAAATCCAAGTTCCTTTTGGTAAGGATGACAAAGGAAAGATTTTCTATGGTTTCTATAAAGAGGGCACCCACTGCATAGTCCCAAGAAAGGAATGCTTTATCGAAGATAAACGAGCCCAGAAGATTCTTGACACATTAACGAAGATATTAAATGAACTTCACATAGATCCTTATGATGAACATTCTGAGAATGGTTCTTTGAGATATGCGATGATAAGGACTTCTTATTATAAGAAGCAAATAATGCTTGTGCTTGTAACAAAAGATGCGTTTGTTCCAAAGAAGCCAATATTGATAGATAGGCTTTTAAAAGAGTGTCCTGAAATTACCTCGCTTGTTCAAAACGTTAATTCCGAGAAGACAAACGTTATCTTGGGAAGACGTTTCGTTAACCTCTTTGGCCCTGGCTACATCGAAGATTCTTTATGTGGAGTTAAATTTAAAATATCGGCAGAGAGTTTCTATCAAACAAATCCAAGAATGACTGAAATCCTCTACAAAACCGCGATGGATTTTGCAGAACTTTCCAAAAACGACACTGTTTTAGACGCATATTCGGGGATTGGCACAATCGGTTTAATTGCAGCTTCGAAAGTGAAAAAAGTAATCTCTGTTGAGCTTGTTGAGGAAGCAGTAAAAGACGCCGTTAAGAATGCAAAGAATAATAAGATTACGAACTTTGATGCTTATAATGACGATGCTACTTTATTTATTTCAAGAATGGCCAATAGAAAAGAGCGCTTGGACGTTTTGTTTATGGATCCTCCTAGAAAAGGATCAACCGAAAAATTTTTGAAGGCTGCAATGGCTTTGCAACCAAGCAAGATTGTATATGTTTCGTGCAATCCATCTACTTTGGCAAGAGATTTAAATATGCTTAAGGCTAAATATAAACTAGAAAGAGTACAACCGGTTGATGAATTTGGTAGAAGCTACCACGTAGAAACGGTGTGCCTTTTATCTAAACGGCAGCAAGATAAAGGAGAATGATTGCGTGGTTTTTGATTTTCTCAAAACTTTGAAATGTATTTATGAGGATGAAGCTTCTGATTATGAAGATATCCTTAGTGAACTGACAAAAAAAGACTACCATGTAGCGTTAATGCCTGCGATTTTCTGGGATGGAGGCATTTGCAATTTGTTTGATCAAAAAGCCGCCTCCTTTGGTAAAGATTTGATATGGATAATGCCTATAGGACAGGCAAATTTTTGTTGGCTTCGCTCTCTCAGAGAAAAAATTATCGGATTTTACAAAACCGACAAAATAGAATTTAACAAAAGCGGCCATCCCGGCTTCCCAGGAGTGTCTTTTGAAGAATTCGAAGAATGCATTCTTTTGCGTTCTGATGACTTAGAGAGTTGTTCAGAACACACGATTTTAGGGGCAAACATCATATTAATTCGACTCGGTCTTTCTAGTGGTAGAGACGCATTGCTTTTTATTGTTTTAGCCCATCAAGATGATTGTTGGGAAAAAATCATTGAAAAATATGGTGTTTCTTTAAAATGGCTTGTTGATTCTGGACGTGGAATGGGCGATTACTACGTTTGGACGAGGCTGTATAAATTGATGCAAAACACACCATATCCGGAAATTCTTCCAACTCTATATTTTAAAGGCTTGTATAACAAGGGTGACGTTCCTGAAAGCTTCAAATTTAGTTATTCTATGTTTGGCGACCCGGATTCTGATGGGCTCGACGACACTTGGCAGTTATTCTCCGCCGTTTATAACACAGGATGGAACGATTAAAAGATTTGTCAACGCGGACAGATTAACCCCTTATCGCCAAAAATCTGGTTTAATCACCATTTGTTGTTTATTTCAAATTTAAAATGGATAAAGAAATTAGTTTATTTTTTCTTTTTTCTACGAACGCTTTTTACTACGCCTACGATAACCAAGACAACGAGTAAAATAAACAAGACAACAAGCAATCCAATAAGGCCTATTAAGAACATAGACGCGCCTGCTAGGGCCGTACCAATTTTTCCAATGGCGCCTACCACCCCTTCATGGCTTGCCGTCAATTTCGTTTGAAGAAGCTTGATATTTGTTAATTTAAGGTCTGATAAATCCACTTTTTTGTTTAAATAAAAAGTGTGAGATTCTGATTGGATCGAATTTCCGTAGAAACTATATTGCTCGCCATCCGCACTAATCGTATAAACAATATGCTCTTTGCCAGTGTAGTTGAATGGACGTTTATAGAATTTATACTTATATACGCTGTCTTCAGGGTTTTGTGATGCTTTCTCACAGGAAACCCAAATGGTATCTTCGAACTCAACGGTTTTACTAATAGTCACGTAATTCTGACACGAGAGCGATGGAGAGAAAGTTTCAGGCTGATAATAAGGAACGTTAAAATAAATACTTATTTTTTGGTTTGGAAATATAGCAAGGTTTCTATCGGCTAGAAGAGGCTTTGATGTTTTCTTTGTCTCGCTATATTCGTATTCAAGCAAAAAAGATGAGGCATCAATATAATTGTGGCTTTTGTTGAATATATCCAACTGATATGTTTTTTCGTCATCTAAAAAATGGCCGTTTTCATACACATAAGAAGAAGGGCTTAAATCTCTTTTTTCAGGATAATTAGTTTCTTTTTGTGTAATGCGTGTGCCAATCGCCAATGGTATAGACGACACAAGCAGCAATGCTTTTAAATTCATAAATTCACCTAATTTGGACAATTCATCCTAAAATAATCAAACAGATTTTTTCAAGCCTTGTTTTTTGAAATAAAGCATATGTTTCGCCACAAATTAGCTTTTAACGAGCAAAAAAGGCCAGTTTTTCGCTGGCCTTTGGTTATTGTTTGTGATTAAGCGGCAGGGGTCAATTTGAAGAAATCGATAGTTGGGGCTGCGGTGATTGCTTTGATTGAGATTGTGTTCTTTCCAGCAACGACAGCAACTTGACCTAATGCAATTTCCGTGAGTCTTGTTACGCTTGATTCAATTGTGCCTGTAACATTAAGTTTTGTCCCGTTAACTTTGAATTCAACGCCGTTTTCAAGGTCGACTTCAGAATATGAATAGGCACTTTCTGGTGTTCCAGCTCTTGCGACCATGGATAAAGCCATGTTGCCAGCAGTAGCCATATCAAACTCAATTGTCAACGTAGCACCAGCTGGCCAAACGCCTGTAATGGCGCCGCTTGCTGCGGTGTTGGCTGATGGAGTTCTAAAAGCAATTTCTCCATCGGAGGCCACACCCGTTTCAGCTTCAACTCTAATTTCTCCAGCAACAATTTTTTCTTTAACTGTTACAGCAACTCTTGTTGAGATCATACCTTCTTTCATTACTGTAATAGTGGCTGAACCTTTAGCAACGCCTGTTACAAGTCCCGTTTCTGAAACTGTCGCGATTGCTTCGTTACTGCTTAAGAAACTGCACCCTTGGGTTGTCGTTTCGATCTGAATGGTTGCTTCTTCCTCAACTTCGACGGTTGCGTTTGCAACTGCGATGGCTGTTTTCTCCGCCGCTTTATTAACGGTAATTGTTGTTGGTGTAGCAGCATAGATGACCAGATCGTCTAAGTATGGAGCCGATGCCAAGAATTCGATTGCGAGTGTGTTTTCGCCTTTTAATAGGTTGACTTCACCTAATGACACCCCTTGGAAAGCATAGTTTCCTGCGTCATCTCCAGGACTATATGATTTTCCTGTCATCGAAATTTCAGCGCCATTAAAGGTGGCCTTTTCAACCGTTCCTAAATCCTCAAATGCTGAATAGTTGCCCATTGTCACCACTAGCTCAGCTTTTACAGCTGCGCTTGATGTGAATGTTAATGTTTCTTTGTCGCCTGCACCGAAATAAGCAACGCATGTCCCGTCGGAAGCTGAGTCTTTGCTATAAATAGGCGATGCACCAGGGCCTCTTTCTGAACCCATGCTGACTGAAGACCACCATCCGTCAGCGGCAAAGTGATCGGCATCTTCCCAGTGTAGGGTAGCAGTTGGCGCTGGTCTAACGACTTTGAGTGTTACTGTGCCTGCTGCGAATCCTTGTTTTGTTGCTGTTATAACTACGTCTCCAGGTTTGACGGCTGTGACTAGCCCAGAAGTTGAAACTGTTGCAACTTCCTGGTTGCTTGTTGCCCAAGTAACGCCATCTTTATTAGCGGTTAATTGCAATGTTTCTCCGATAACGATGCTCGTTTTATTATCTGTCGCAGTAACTAAAATCTTTTCTTCTTTAACGGTGATGTTGATCGTTCCGTCTTGGTATCCGTCTTTGTGCGCAATTATTGTTGCCTTACCTGCAGCAAGCGCTTTGACCAAACCATTTTGGTCAACGCTAACTACACCTTCTTCTTTTAGTGACCATGTGACACCTTCTATGGAAGAAGTTAACTGTAAATTCTCTCCAACGGTGATGGTTGTTTTGCTGTCAGCCGCAGTGATTTTGATTTTTTCGTCTTTCGTTTGGCTTGATGATGGTTCTTCTGGTTTGGTTGGAGCTCCACAAGACGCAAGCCCTCCAAGAACCGATAATGACATCATGGCAAGCGGGATTAAAAATAATTTCTTTTTCATAAAAGCCTCCTTGTTAGGTAATAGAAATTTCCAGCGTGCGCCTCTATTCGTGCGTTATCTCGATAACAAAAATTTATTAATTGTAAATATTTTGAAATATGACAATTTTGCGAAAATCATGTGATATAAATTATATTAAAACTACAAAAAGTACAAAAAACAAACACGCCATCTATACTTTTTGCGATGAGTTCATTTTTTCTTAAATAAACAATTTTCATTTGTTGGTCCCGTGCGTATATTGATACGGGTAGATGCAAATGAACAATTTTAAAGTGATTTTATTTGACGTTGATGACACGTTACTAAGCTTCCAAGGATATGTTAAACAATCCATGAAAGATGGTTTTGAACATTTTAATCTAGGAAAGTTTGAGGATTGGATGTACCCGGTTTTTACAAACATAAACGATAAGCTTTGGAGACAAATTGAAGAAGGGACTTTAGCGTTTGAAGAGTTAAAGAGGATCCGTTGGTCCATGGTCCTTAAAGAAATAGGAATAGATTTTGATGGCGTTACATTTGAAACATATTTCAGGGAAAGGCTTTTCTATAGTGCAGTTCTCGAAGAAGGGACTGTAGAGATACTCGAATATCTCAGAGGACGCTATATGCTATGCGTCGTTAGCAACGGTCCGTACGAGCAACAAATTAACAGATTGAAAGTTGGCGGTTTAGATAAGTATTTTTCGCATGTGTTTATTTCAGGAAAAGTTGGTTATTCTAAACCAACAAAAGAATTCTTTGATTGCTGTTTTAAGGAAATAAAAGAAAAAGAAATACCTGACTTAAAACCAGAGGAAGTAATGA
Source organism: Bacilli bacterium (assembly GCA_045598525.1). GTDB lineage: Bacteria > Bacillota_I > Bacilli_A > RFN20 > CAG-826 > UBA4951. Next base: position 123,382 of record JAZLMH010000023.1, read on the forward strand.
TAGTAGGCGATTCTATGACCGCTGATATAGGGGGAGGAAAAGCATATGGACTTAAAACATGCCTATACGCTTATTACAAAGAACCTAAAAACGACACTTCCATAATCGATTATAAGATCAAGCGCCTGTTAGAGCTAAAGAAATTTCTCTAATCTAAACCTTATAAGACGGCAGAACATGCCGTCTTTTGTTTACAAAAAATAAATTGCTAACACCGTTAGATAACTATTGACCTTATTAGAAATATAAATAAAATAACTAACAATGTTAGGAAACTGGAAAGGAGGTAGCATTATGGATATAAAAACAACAGAAAGCGTAATGGCGAGAATTCAAGAAAACGCCCCTTTGTCTTTCATGAGAAGCTTTAGGAAAAACAAAGAAGGGACGGGTTTTATTCTTAGCTATTTGTATATTCATAAAGACCAAACAGTTTACTCCAAGGATTTGGCTCGAGATTGCAGACTTTCTACCGCAAGAATAGCCGCAGCCTTAAAAGGACTTGAGGAAGATAGGTATATTCAAAGAGAAACTTGCAAAAGCGATAAAAGAAAAACCGTGGTTAAACTTACCGAAAAAGGCGAGGAAAAATGTAACAAACTTAAAGAAGATATGCTTGGATTCTGCGGAAAAGTTATTGAAGAAATAGGTCTTGATAGGGTTAACGAGTATATAGCCTTGTGCAAAGATATAAATGATGCGGCACTTAAGATTTTAGGAAAGGAGAAATGCAATGTTTAAGCTTTATAGAAACTTTAAAAAACGCGATTGGTTGCTTGTAGCCTTAATCCTTGGTTTCACCGTCCTTCAAGTCTGGTGCACCATGACGATTGTTGATTATGTTAGAGACGTTATAGAGTCAATTACCTTTGTTAATTACCACAACCACCCTGAACTTCTTGGCGAAGGCATTCCAGCAATGCTCCAAGCTTTAGGCGGATGGGAAGGGATTATTAACTCAAGTATGCTTCCTGCTGAAATGGCAGAAGTTGTGGGGAAAATAGCAAAAGCATCTCAAGGCGACATTTGGATGAACGCTGGCTTAATGCTTGCGTTTGCGGGTTTAATGGTCCTTGTTCAGGCTATTATTTCCGTTTTAGCAAGCTACGTTTCGGCAGATTTATCAACAACAGTTAGAACTAAGATTTATAGAAAAGTTGATCGTTTCTCTTTGCAGGAAATCAACGAATTCTCTACCCCAAGCTTGATCACCAGAACCACAAATGACATCCAAAACGTCCAGATGACGAATGTCATGATGATGAGAATGGTCTTTGCGGCCCCTGTAACCGCCATCTGGGCGATTATTAAAATTCAGGCATCTAGTGTGGATTTAACCGTTGCAACATCTATTGCTGTTGCTGCCCTTCTTGTATTCATCACAATGATGATTATCGTTGTTCTTCCAAAATTCAAAGTTGTTCAAAAACTTATTGATAATATTAATGGTATTTCTCGTGAAAACCTTACTGGCATCAGAGTTATCAGAGCCTTTAACAAAGAAGAATACCAAACAGAAAAATTTGCTAAAGCAAATGACGAGCTAACAAAAGTGCACATCTTTACTGGAAGAGTCATGTCCTTAATGAGCCCTGTTATGATGGTCATCATGAACGGCATTACTCTTGCGATTTACTGGCTTGGCGCATCATTGATTAACAAAGGTACAATTGATTACGCAACAGTCACGGCGTTCTCGACCTTAAGTTCGCAAATTATCATGTCGTTCCTCATGCTCATGATGATGTTTGTCTTATGGCCAAGAGCCTCCGTTTGCGCAAGACGTATAAACGAAGCCTTAGAAAAGGAGCCTTCAATTGTTGATCCTCTTGAGGAAGAACAAACAACTTCAAAAGGCACCATAGAATTCAGAAACGTTTCTTTTAAATACCCTGATGGCGATCAAAACGTCTTAAGCAACCTAGATTTCACAATCAAACAAGGTGAGACCGTTGCATTTATTGGTGCAACAGGTAGTGGAAAAACCTCCATTATTAACCTCATAACAAGGTTCTATGATGCTACCGAAGGAGAAGTCATTGTTGATGGCGTAAACGTTAAAAATCTCAAGCAATCCACGCTTAGATCGTTCATCGGTCTTGTTCCACAGAAGGGTTTCTTATTCAAAGGATCAATAAAAGAGAATGTTGCTTTAGGCGACCCAAACATGAGCGAGGAAAACGTCATCGACGCATGTGGAGTTGCTGAAGCAAAAGATTTTATTGAGGCAAAAGAAAACAAATACGATTTTGAAATTTCTCAAGGGGGCACAAACGTGTCAGGCGGGCAAAGACAGAGGTTATGTATCGCTAGAGCCCTCGCCCTTCATAGAGAAATTTATATCTTTGACGATTCGTTCTCAGCTCTTGACTATAAGACCGATAAAAAGGTTAGGGCAAACCTCAAAGAAACAGACAAAGACTCAACCAAAGTTATTGTCGCTCAACGAATTGGAACAATCATGGACGCTGATAAGATTATCGTTATCGATAACGGAAAGATCGAAGGCGTCGGAACTCATAAAGAATTGCTGAGCAACTGCAAGGTCTATTTAAACATTGCGTTGTCTCAATTATCTAAGGAGGAACTCGGATTATGCCAGGAATGATGGGCGGAAGAAGAATGATGGCTTCGAGACAAAAGGTCGACATGAAGAAGAATGTTGGCAGATTAATGAAGTCATTCCGTAAATACTTACCACAAATAATTGTCTCTTTTATCTGCGTCTCTGTGTCGGTTGTTATTTCGATCATCGCTCCTCAGTTCTTGAAAGATTTAACAAACGAAATGACTAATGGCGCAGCCGCTGGAAACATCGATTTAGATAAGATTGGTGAAATCTCCGTTGTGTTAGTTACCTTCTACGTTTCTAACGCCCTAATGACATTTGCCTCAGGCTTTGTCATGAGCACAATTTCACAAAGATATTGTTTTGACTTAAGAAGTGATATTTCTGAAAAGATCAACAATATGAAACTTAAGTACTTTGATGGTCACGCGCATGGCGATACGTTATCAATTATCACTAACGATGTCGACCAAATCGGTCAGTCAATGCAGCAAAGCATCACAATGCTATTCCAATCTGTTTTGATGCTTATCGGCGTCTTAATTGCTATGTTTATTACAAGCTGGCAGATGGCTCTTGCCGCTCTTGGTTCAATCCCGGTTGTCTTGCTTATCTTAATGTTCATCATGAAGATCGCCATGCCTTTGTTCGTAAGAAGACAAAAGGAAGTTGGCTACATAAACGGCATCATTGAAGAAAACTTCACTGGCCATATGCTCATTAGAGCTTATAATGCGGAAGCAACCAAAGGTCTTAAGTTTGATGAAGCAAACGAAAAGCTTCACTGGACAATGTTTAAAGCACAAATTGCTGGCGGCATGATGCAGCCATTATTAGGCTTTGTTTCATATTTCTCATATGCCGCAATCTGTTTAGTTGGTGGTTTATTGCTTGCTAATGATGCTGGCGGCATTACCTTTGGCACAATTACCGCTTTCATGATTTATATCAACCTCTTCCAGAGCCCAATGACTCAAATTGCTCAGTCTATGAACTCGCTTCAAATGGCCGCAGCTTCTGCTGAACGTGTATTTGGTCTTTTGGATGAAGAAGAACAAGAAGACGAAAGCATGAAAGAAAAGAAACTCGATACAAGAGCTCTTAAAGGTGAGGTCGAATTCAGAAACGTTAAGTTTGGTTATAACGAAGACCGCATCATCATTCCAAATTTCACCGCCAAAGTAAAACCTGGTATGAAGGTCGCTATTGTTGGTCCTACGGGCGCTGGGAAGACTACGATCGTCAATCTTCTTATGAGGTTTTATGAGGTTCTTGACGGTGACATACTAATCGATGGAGTTTCTATTAAAGATATGTCTAGAAACGAAGTAAGAAGCGTCTTCGGTATGGTTCTTCAGGACACGTGGATGTTTGAAGGAACATTAAGAGATAACATTGTCTTCAACAAAGAAGACGTTTCAGAAGAAGAACTTAACAGGGTTCTCGAAGAATCAAACCTCTCCTATCTTGTTTCAACACTCAAAGACGGCGTCGACACAAAACTTACCGAAGAAAGTTCTTTGTCGTCAGGGCAAAAGCAGCTTGTCACAATCGCTAGAGCAATGATTGAAAATGCCCCTCTTTTGATTCTTGATGAAGCTACTTCCAATGTTGACACAAGAACGGAAATCGAGATTCAGGAAGCCATGGATAAACTTACAAAAGGCAGAACGTCATTCGTAATTGCTCACCGTTTATCTACAATCAGAAACGCTGATATGATTCTTGTTATGAAAGACGGTAACATTATTGAAACTGGAAGCCATAATGAGTTGATCGCTCAAGATGGGTTCTATGCTGGTTTATATAATTCTCAGTTCAACATGAACTAATCTAAAAGCGCGAAAAACGTGGGGAAAACACCAACGAAACCCCACGTTTTTATTTTTAGAACGAATCAAAAGATGTTCACTATGTGAAATTGGCAAACAAATGTGCATTTTTGTGTGTTACCCTTAAAAGGCAAGGTATTGCAACAAATTTAGAGGCAGACAGCTATGTATTATGTTGGCGTTGATATCGGTGGCATGTCCATCAAGTGTGCGTTCATGAAAGAGAACGGAGAAGTATCAAACAGATTCTTTTTGCCTATCATCAAAGACGAACCACAAGATTCTGCATTATCAAGAGTCGGCAACGCTATTAACGAAAACATTCTTTCTAGCGTTTCAAAGAAAGAGGACTTCGCTGCCGTGGGCGTCGGCTGCCCTGGCACAATAAACACGATTAGTGGTGTTTGTGAATTCTCTGGGAACCTCGGATGGGATAAAGCGGCTATCTGTGACATCGTTTCCAAAATCACCGGCCTTCCGGTTAGAGTAACCAATGATGCAAATGCAGCAATGCTTGGCGAAGCAAAATTTGGTGTTGGAAAAGAATATAACAATCTTGTCCTTTTAACGCTTGGTACGGGCGTTGGAGGCGGTCTTTTCTTGAATGGAAAACTCTTCGAAGGAAACGAAGGAAAAGGTGCAGAATTAGGCCACGTCATTATCGAGAAGGGCGGACGTCAATGCACTTGTGGATTGAAGGGCTGTCTTGAAACATATGCTTCAGCAACCGCTTTGATCAAGGAAACAAAGAAAGCAATGTATGCACATAGAGATTCGGCTATGTGGAGATATTGCGAAGCTGACATCGAAAAAGTCACAGGAAGAACCGCATTCGATTGTGCAAGAGAAGGCGATGCAACAGCAATCCAAGTTCTTGATGAATATGGAGAATACCTTGCTTTGGGTATTGCTAATTTCTGCAATATCTTTAGACCAGACGCCGTTATCTTAGGCGGCGGTTTATCAAACGCTGGAAAAGAATTAACTGACCCAGTAGAAAAACACCTTAAAGAAATCCATTATGGATTCAAAGGAACACCAGCAGTTAAGATTCTTATCGCCAGCCTTAAAAATGATGCAGGCCTTCTTGGTGCCGCTGCATTATTTCTCGATTAATTAGAACCAAGAAAAACAATATAGGAGGTACTTAGATGTACAGCGAGGAAGCAAAATCCTCGAACCTTGCGAAATTCCTTTGTAATTTCAATAAAGCGTTCTTGGATACTTGTTCCTTGATGGAAGACTCATTTCCTCAGTTCATGGAGACGCTAGACGGTGGTCGTGAATATTGGAAAGGCGTTACCGAAATTATTGTTCTTGGAGAATGCTTAGACGAATTAAAGAAGCATTCAAAAAGTGAGGATGTAATTAAACGCATTGGAGCAAAGCGTGCGTTAAAAATCCTAAGACATGATAAATGGCATCACAAAGTCATTACCCACACCAAGGCATCTCACAACGATTCCTTTGCAGACAGGGCCATTTATGCAAAAGTCTCTGATTTGAGAATCGCAGAAAAAATTCTCGTAATCACCCAAGACAAGAAATTAACTAACGACATCAGGGGTCTAAACAAATTAGAATCCCAAAAAGGAAGAATCATCAATGTTTATTTGATTAATAAAAATGGTGATTTAGAAGTCAATTATGGCGAGAAGCAAATCGACCATAAGCCATCAAGAAACACCGTTCGTAATAAGGCGAACGAAATCACAAAACAAAAGCAAGAGCAGAAGAAAACTGTTCAAGAAAAACAAAAAACCACTGACAAATCCCCAGTGGTCTTAGCAGAAAACGCTCTTTTAGCGAACATTTCTAACCCTAATTACCCTGTGGCGAAAAAGCTTGAAGACATTGAAAAACAACTTAGTCTTCTTAAAGCGCTAAAGCCAGCCGAGAGAAAAGGGCTAGAGATTCGCTTAAACGAAGAAAAACTTCTTCAAGAGAAAAAGCGTCTTCAGCCACCTACTCAGGAAAAACCAAAAGAGCCTAAGAAAAAAGAGGCTGAAAAACAACAACCTAAACCATATTACGAATTTGGAAAGACGCCTTCTCAGGCCTTCTCTAAACTTGGCAAACATTTCGGTTGGATGTTTAGAGACCCGTCTATTCCTTTCTTCAAAGGCGTTCATGGAGAATACGATCTGACTACTGACGATCTTTCGTTAGCAGACGAGAAATTGTCCACTTTAAAAACTGGCGAGAAAAAAGACTTTGCAGTCAAAAACCTTGTTCTTGTTTTTGAAAAAAAGAATGTAGACTTCTTCGCTTATGTGGGGCCTCAAACAGAGGAAAAACCTAAGCAAAAAGAAGAAAAGAAACAAGATGCCCCAAAACCAAAGAAAGTTAAAAAAGTTGAAAAAGCTCCAGAAGTTGAAAAGGTGAAAGCTGAGAAAAAACCTAAAGAACCAAAGGAGAAGAAACCGGCTAAAAAAGAAAAAGAGCAGGCAAAAGAAATTCCTGTCGCTAAAGAAAAACCTCAACCGAAACAGACAAAAAAGAAAGTTGAAACCAAAAAAGAGGCTGATCAAAAAGCCAAAAAAGAGGTAAAACGTAGTGCTGGATTCGAAGAGGCTGTCAAGTATGACAAGATTCTTAATGCGAATATCAATAACCCAAATTACCCAAGGGAAAATGTCTTAAAGGACATTGAAGCCCAGGTATACAGGGTTAAACACTTAAAACCAGGTGAAGCAAGAGAATTGCTTCTTGGTTTAAAAGCTCTCGACACAAAAAGAGCAGAAATACAAAACGAAAACAAACAATAGTTGTCTTGAATAGATTCAAGAAGACTAGTAAGATTAATTCGTTTCTCAGATAAAGGAGAATTTTATGAAAAAGCATTCAAATTTAGCAGGATTGCTTGGCATTGTTGCACTCTTATTCACAACCATGGCATTCCTCTTCCCTATTGCCCCTGGCATTCAGGCAGGCGAAATCGACCTTATTCGTGGTTATGACTTCGTCTTCAAAAACCCAGCAGCTCCATTCACAATCGAAGCAACAGCAGGTTTAGTTTCCATGTTTGTCCTCTTCATTGTTGGCGCTTTCTTCGAACTTCTTGGTGTTGCCCTTGGTTGGTTCGGTGGAAAATTCGGTGGATTCCTTGCTATAGTTGGTGGCCTTTGTATGGCAGTCGCCGCTGTCTTGGTCTTTGTTTCACCAGCCTATATCGAAGCTCCAAGCTTCGATCTTAGCCTTGCATGGGGATTCATCGCCACAGGTGCAGCAGCAGCAATTAGCGCAATCATCGAACTCTTTGTTGGTGTTAAAGCTTTCTTAGCAAAATAATTTAATTAATTATTAATTAAGGGTCGGTTATTCCGACTCTTTTTTATTATTTTCGTAATTTTTCTTAAATCTCCTCTATATGTAAATGGAGGTGATTCTATGAATAGAACAATTTATGAAAATACCAAAATGGGAATAATGTCCTTTCTTTCTGGGTTAATCGAAAGAGCGGTGGATCCTTATGCACAGGAAATTCAAGGAAACTTTAAATTAGATAATTTGAGGAAAAAACTCGAATCTTGTTTAAAAGAGACAAGCTTATTGATTAATGCCTGGGGTTACTTTGAAGAAAATCCTAATAAAGAAATGCGCATACGTGACATATCGACCGTGTGCGCTAGGCGTATGTGTGAGGAGATTAATAAAGAGGTATTCGCTCTCTTTAGAGAGAATTCAAAGGAGATGTTCTTCATGATAGACTTTATGGCTTTTTCGACACAGATTGCTGAAATGCTAAGCAACGAATTCTTATCAATGGACAACAGAAATAAAAATTTAAAAAATTAGCACTTACGTATTGACAGTGCTAAAAATGGTTGTAATATTTAGTTAGCACTTAGGAACAAAGAGTGCTAAAACATTGGAGGACAATCTTATGACATTTGAACTCAGCAATTACGGCTATGACCCATTCTTCGACTTCTTCTTACCAACTGAAAGAAGAACAAATACAGGACTATCCATGAAAACAGACGTTACGGAAGACGAGCACAACTACTATATGGAAGTTGAGCTAGCGGGCGTTAAGAAAGAAGATATCAACATCACTTTGGAAGACGGGTATTTAACAATTACCGCTAAGCGCGAAAACAAAAACGACCAGCAAAACCGCAACGGAAAGTGGATTAGACACGAAAGATATTATGGTTCCGCTAAAAGATCTTTCTATGTTGGATTAGAAGACGAAAAGAATATTTCAGCCAAATTTGAAGATGGCGTACTAACTCTTAAACTTGCCAAAGAAGAAGAGAAAAAAGAAGTAGTCCGTAAAATCGACATCAAATAAAGAAAAGGCGGGGCATGAACAACCCGCCTTTTACTTCAGGATTGGAACGATTTCTTCCTGATGACCGGCAACATATATCGGTTGTCGGTTTTTTATATACACGTTTGTTTCGCTTCTCATTCCGAAGTCAGAAGCATATATTCCAGGTTCAAGTGAGAATGTTACTCCATCAATAATCTCTCTTGTATCATGCGATTCATAGTTATCTATGTTGACTCCCGGCCCGTGGCATGACACATCCACGGCAATGCTATGTCCTGTTCTATGAATAAAGTATTGGCCATACCCTGCATCTTCTATAATTTTTCTTGAAATGTCATCAACTTCGTACCCTTGGACACTTCTTTTTTGAAGGTTGTTTTTTAAGAATTCAAAGTCTGCTTCAATCGCCTCTCTGAGGATATTAAACCTTTCTTTGAATGCTTCAGGAACGCTTTCGCCAACGAATCCCATCCAAGTGATATCGGAATAGACGCCTTCTGGGTCATTCATCTTTGCCCACATATCTATAAGGACTAAATCTCCTTTTTTAATTGGGGAGAAAATCTTTTCCGAAGGTCCATAATGTGGATCAGAGGCATTCTTTCCGATTGCGACAATAGGAGGTTCGTCAGTGAACATCCCTTCTTCTTCGTAACGGTTTAGAATAAATTGCTGAATTTCATATTCATTAGTCTCGCCATTCATGAGAATGAGTTCTTTAATTTTTGCGAATGCCTCATCTTTTATTTTGAGATTTTTCTTGTTTGCTAATAATTGGAGATCATAAGCCCTTTCGCTATATAAAGCGTTAAACATCTGCAAAATGTTACCGCTGGAAACGACTTCGATTCCTAAATCTTTGATAAACTGGACCGAACCATAATCGGCTAGGGAGATGCGAGGCAGAAGTCCGTTCTCAGATATATCCATAAAAACTTTTTTGAAGTCTTTGAATTCTTCTTTTTCTATATCCAACATCTCTTTCCAAGTGTGATAAATTTTTAAATCAAATTCATTGAGTATCTTTTCTGTTTTTAAGAAGACTGTATCGATTGAATGGCAAATAATAAAAGGCTTCTTTTCTTTAGGAAAAACCAAGAATATTTTTCTTGTCAGCATCATCTGTCCTAAGAAGCTTACAAGCGTCTTATTTTTATTTTCATAATCAACGATAATCCACGCATCTGCTCTTTCGTTTTTGAGCGCGTCTTTAATGATTTTCTTGTGGTTCATATGGTAAATATACCATTACTGGTCAAAAATGTATAAAATATAGTCACAAAGGAGTGCACTATGCATTACGATTACTTAGTCGTTGGGAGCGGCTTATCAGGCGCCACCATCGCCAATTTATTAAAATCCGCCGGGAAGAGTGTTTTAGTTTTGGAAAAACGCGACGTTGTTGGCGGCAACGTTTCAACAGAAGTTAAAGATGGAATCATAATCCATTCATATGGTCCACACATTTTTCATACATCGGATGAATTTGCATGGAAGATGTTTAACGATTTCGCAGAAGTCTATCCATTCGTCAATATGCCAATCGCAAATTGCCATGGCGAGTTCTACCACATGCCTTTCAATATGAATACTTTCCATGAGTTGTGGGGGGTTAACACGGCAGAAGAGGCTCAAGCCAAAATAGCCGAGGAATCAAAAGAAATAACTGGAGAGCCTCAAAACCTTGAAGAGCAGGCTATCAAACTTGTTGGCAGAACCATCTACGAGAAGCTCATCAAAGGTTATACAGAAAAGCAGTGGGGAAGAGACTGTAAGGAACTTCCTGCAAGCATTATCAAACGACTTCCTCTTCGTTTTGAATACAATAACAACTACTTTAATGACACATATCAGGGCCTTCCGAAAGGAGGCTACTCCGTTTGGATTGAAAACCTCCTTAAAGACATTCCGATAAAAACTGGTGTTGATTATTTTGAAAAGAAAAGCGAATGGGACGCAATCGCAGATCACATCATTTACACAGGCCGCTTAGATGAATATTTCGACTTCAAATTAGGAAGACTTGAATACAGGTCTCTTCGTTTCGATAATCAGTGGTTTGAAATGGACCGCTATCAAAATAACCCGGTTATCAACTTTACCACTCATGATCAGCCATATACTCGCTGCGCTGAGCATAAGGCATTTGACCCTTATTGTGAAAATCACCATTCAACGCTCGCAACCTTTGAATACCCTGACACATTCGAAGAAGGAAAGATTCCTTATTACCCAATTAATGATGAGAGAAATAATTCATTAGCAGAGGCGTATAGAAAACTTTCAGCAGAGCTTGAACCAACAACGTTCTTCTTGGGAAGACTTGCCGGTTATAAATATTACGACATGGATGATAGCATCCTTGCCGCAAAGGAGTTGTTTGACAAACTTGTTACCTTAGGCATCGCCTAAAAATAAAGCCACTAAATTTAGGAGGAAAATTAAATGGCACTTAAACACGAGGATCTCATTTCTCAGCTTACCCTTGAAGAGAAAGTATCTTTATTAAGCGGTAAGGATTTCTGGCAAACAATGAATATTGATCGAATTGGTTTGCCATCGGCTTTCTTGTCTGACGGCCCTTCTGGGTTAAGAAAGCAGGCCGCGGCAGCAGACAACCTTGGTCTTAACCCGTCTGTTCCTGCTACATGTTTCCCAAGCAGCGCAACGACAGCCAATTCATGGAATCCAGAAATGGCATATCTCATGGGTAAGGTCATTGGTGAAGAAGCGGCATCACATCAAGTCTCAATGCTTTTAGGCCCAGGCTTAAACATGAAGAGAAACCCAATGTGTGGTCGTAACTTTGAGTATTTTGCTGAAGATCCATATCTAGCAGGCAAAATGGCAGGACAATATGTCGCTGGTGTCCAGTCAAATGGCATTGCATCCTGTGTTAAACACTTTGCTGCAAACAACCAAGAAACAAAACGCATGGCAACAGATTCTGTTATCGATGAAAGGGCCTTGCGTGAAATATATTTGACTGGTTTCGAAATCGCTATTAAAGAAGGAAACGCAAAAGCGGTCATGTCCTCATACAACAAATTAAATGGTACGTATACCAACGAAAACAAACACCTCCTCGTTGATATCCTCCGTAATGAATGGGGATATAACGGCGTTGTTGTTACAGACTGGGGCGGAGAAAATGACCGTTGCGAAGGTTTAAAAGCATCAAACGAACTTGAAATGCCATCTACTGGCGGAGAAACAAACATTGATGTTTATAATGCAGTTAAAGAAGGAAAACTCGAAGAACATTACATTGATGAAGCAATCGATCGCTTAATGGATTTTGTTCTTGACTGCGCTGAAGCTCTCAAAGAAAAGCAACCAGGCTTTGACAAAGATGAACACCACGCCGCAGCCCTCGCTGTTGCCAGAGAAACCGTTGTTCTTTTGAAGAACGAAAACAACATTCTTCCATTAAAGCAAGGAACCAAGGTTGCACTTATTGGTGATTTTGCAGAAAAACCACGCTACCAAGGCGCAGGCTCAAGTATTGTTAATCCATTAAAAGTTGAGACGGCTCTTGAATGCTCAAAAGAAGAAGAGTTTGGTCTCGAAATCCTTGGCTACGAACCAGGCTTCAAGAGATTTGGTAAAAAGAGCAAAGGCCTCATCAAAAAGGCCAATAAGTTGGCACAAAAAGCGGATGTTGCCGTCCTCTTTGTTGGTCTTGATGAATTTAGCGAAAGTGAAGGCTTAGATCGTAACACTTTATCAATTCCACAGAACCAGCTCGATTTGATTGAAGAACTTTCAAAAGGCAAGACACCTATCGTTGTTGTTTTAAGCGCAGGTTCGCCAATTGAATTGCCTTTCACAGACAAAGTTGCAGGCGTTTTACATGGTTATCTCGGTGGGGAAGCTGGCGCCCGCGCAACTCTTGAAGTTCTTACTGGTAAGGTTAATCCATCAGGAAAACTTTCAGAAACACTTCCTGTTTCATACGCAGATTGCCCAAGTGCAGATACATTCGGTGATGGCAAAGCTGATTTTGTTGAATACCGTGAATCAGTCTTTATTGGCTACCGTTATTACCTTACCGCTGGAGTAGAGACAAAATATCCATTTGGATACGGTCTTTCATACACGACATTTGAATATTACGACCTTAGAGTCAATGAAGACGGGGCTACATTTAGAATTAAAAACACTGGATCAGTTCCTGGAAAAGAAGTTGCCCAGATGTATATTGGTTTAAAAGACAGCATTGTTTTTAGACCTTCGCACGAATTAAAAGGATTCACCAAGGTTTATCTTGAACCAGGCGAAGAAAAAGAAATCACAATCCCGTTCGATGAATATAGCTTCCGTTACTTCAACGTTGAATCAAATAAGTGGGAAGTTGAAACTGGAGATTATGACATTTATGTCGGTCCATCAAGCGCTGAATTACCTCTTGTTGCTAAACTCCACAAAGTAGGCACAGAAGCACCTGCTCCATATGACAAAGAAAAATTTGCTCCTTATTTCTCTGGACAAGTTAGACACATCGAACCAGAAATGTTCACTTCTTTAATTGGTCGTAAGCTCGTCTCTGAAAGAGTTTATGTCAAGAAAAACAGAATGGTTGTCACTCCTTTAACCGCTGTTTCAGATATGAAATACGCAAAAGGTTGGGCAGGCCGTTTCTTTGAACGTGTGCTTCGACATATCATTAAGCTCTTCCCACACATTGGTCAAAGAGCCCTTGCAAACACAATGACAATGGGCGTCTATTACACCCCACTTAGAAATATGTCCCGTGCTTCAGGCGGCATCTTAAGTTGGTCAGAACTCCAAGGATTAATCACTATGTTTAATGGTCACTTCTGGAAAGGCTTAGGCGAGTTCATGAGAGCTGGCAAGGCTAAGAAGAAGGCCAAAAAAGCAAAAGAAAAAGAGCAGAAACAGAAAAATAAATCTGCAGAAGCTAGTCCAGAACAGCCTAAGTAAGACTCGATAAAACCTATACTTTATCTTTATTACTTTTAAGTAATTGTTTTCAGTGTATAATTTTGTTTGCTTCGGTTTGAAGTATAATACGATTATGGAACAGAAACAGAAACTTATTACAGTTTGCATTCCTGCATATAATAGCGAGCCGTTTTTGCATTACGCAGTTGATTCTTTGATTCCTTTCGGTGAAGACATCGAAGTCATCATTATTGACGATGGATCAAAAGACGGAACGGGAGCTATTGCAGATAAATACCAAGAAGAACACCCTGATTTTATCAAAGCTGTTCACCAACCAAACGGAGGTCACGGCGAAGGTATAAACCACGGTATTGAATTGGCAACAGGCGTCTACTATAAAGTCCTTGATAGCGATGATTGGGTAGATCACGATGGCTTCAAAGCACTTCTTGACGATATTAAGGAAAACGGAACAAAACCAGATTTATATCTTGCTAATTACACATATTGGCAAGGAAGAGAGAACCGCGATAAGACAATTGATTTTGCTTATCTTTTTAAAGGAAAAAACAAGAAGATTGCAAAAGGCGGTTCTTGGGCCGAACTCAAAAACTTCAAGTGGACAGGCAACCTTACACTTCACTCATCGATGTATAAGACAGAGATTCTTAGACAGAGCGGAGTTCATTGCCCAGCACACGTATCATATGAGGACAATTACTTCATCTACGCGTCGCTCCACCTTGTTAAGTATGTTCGCTACGTTCCGGTCTCAGTCTATCAGTATTTAATTGGCAGAGATGGACAATCCATGCAGAACGCAACACTTCTTAGAAAGTACAAAGACTTCATCACAGATGGGAAACTCATCTTTGATGCAATCGACGTATTTGCTATTGAAGACAAAAAGACACGCAAGGTTGTTAAACACCACTTCATCATGAATATGACACTTACCGTTCTCTATGGTAAGCTCCGTGGCGACAAGGAAGGCAAGGAAGCAGTCAAAGAATTCTGGAAATACGCTTACGCTAAGAATAAGCGTTTAGCTAAGTATGCTAGACACCATTACATCGTCAACTACTGCATGCTCCCAGGAAACTTCTTCCAAAAAATTGCATTCTGGATTGGCCATAAAGTTGTCAAATTCAACTAAAATCTCCAGCAAAAACCGCATAAAACATATGCGGTTTTATTTTTGATAGGAAAAACTAAAAAAATTAAGTAATTTTTTGAAACAAAAAATTAACACTAATACGCGCATAAAGTGTATCATTGTGTCATTATGAAACTAGATCAGAAACAAACTCCGTTTGTAACAGCATTACAAAAGTACATTTCAAAAGAGGTTGCGCCTTTTGATGTTCCTGGACACCACATGGGAAATTCTTATAACGCAGCAGCAGAAGTAATTGGTCATGACGCTTTCGTGTCTGACGTTAACGCTCCTGTTGGTTTAGACAATCTTGCAAAGCCTATGGGCGTCTTAGCAGAAGCTCAAGCTTTATTGGCAGATGCATGCAACGCTGACCAAGCGTTCTTCCTCATTAATGGAACATCTGGCGGTATCATTGCAATGATCATGGCTGCCGTAAAAGCTGGTGAGAAGATTATCTTGCCTAGAAATGTTCATAAGTCTGTTATCAATGCTGTTATTCTTTCTGGTGCTGTTCCTGTTTACGTCATGCCTCAAATTGATGATGACTTAGAGATTGCTAACCAGCCAAAACTAGAGGATTGGAAAAGGGCAATTATTAGAAATTCATCAGCCAAGGCTATTTTTGTTATCAACCCAACATACTTTGGCGCAGTTGGAGAGCTTAAAGAGCTTGTAGAATTTGCCCATTCTAGAGGTGTGGCTGTTCTTGCAGATGAAGCCCATGGGGCACATTTCTATTTCCATACCGAAGGTCAGCCTATGACCGCGATGGACGCAGGTGCAGACATGTCTGCAGTCTCGTTCCATAAGACAGCCGGCTCATTAACTCAATCAAGCGCCCTTCTCCTAAAAGAAGGCATATATAAGAGAGAAGAAGTTGCTATAGCGCTTAATATCATTAACTCCACATCTCCATCGTCATTGCTTATGGCCTCCGTTGATGGCGCTCGTGCCTTTATGGCCTCCAAGAAGGGCCAATTAGCGATGGTAAACGCTTATAAACTTGCAGAATATGCCAGAAAGAAAATCGACGCTATTCAAGGCTTTAGCATAGTTGGCAAGAAAACTTTCGTTGAAAGAGGTGCTTACGATTATGACGAAAGTAAGCTTGTTATTGCTATTGATCAATTAGATATCGACGGATATGACTTATATCTCGTGCTCAAAAATGATTACGATGTGCAAGTGGAACTCGCAGAAACATATGAGATTCTTTGTATCGTCGCAATCGGCACGACAAAGAGACACATCGACATGCTTATAGATGCTTTGAAGGACGTTTCATCAAAGCATTACCGCAAGAACGTGGTATATGAAGATCATCATTTTGATAGTCGTTTCCCATACATGGTCGTTAGGCCACGTGTCGCCTATAACGCTCCAAGAAAAGTCGTTTCTCTTGAGAAATTAGACGGAACCATCTCTAGAGAACAGATAATGATGTATCCACCTGGAATTCCCCTTATTGTACCTGGCGAAGTCTGGAATAAAGACTTAATTAAACGTGTTCAGTTCTTTGAAGAGCACAAACAAGAAGGCGTCAAACTTCTCAGAGCATACAAGAATGGCTTTGAAGTTATTGATGTTGAGAAGTGGCGCCGTTATTCGGTTTACGAAAGAAAACTTCAAGACTATTTCCGTAATAAGAAAACAACCCCAATTGACGATGGTTATTATCTTCCATTCGAAGGCGAGAAACACGACGGAACAATTCTTCTTCTCCCATATCGTTTAGATACTTGGAGAAACAAAGCTAAGCCTGCTCAGAAAGCATATAAAGATGTCATTAAAGCAATTGCTAAGCACGAGAAGGTTTATGTTGGCATCCACCCAAAGATGTGGGACGAACTCGCTCCAGAATATGAAGAGATGAACAACGTCGAGCCAATCAAGATTCGTTATAACGACGCTTGGGCAAGAGATAACATGCCTTTATTTGTCCGCAAAGGAAAAGATGTGAGAACGGTTGATTTCCGTTTCAACGCCTGGGGTGGAGAGGTTGATGGCTTATATAGTAACTGGAAAGACGACGACAAAGCATCGGCAGCAATGTCTAGAAAGCTTCAACTCTCATCATATTATGTCCAGAACTTTGTTCTTGAGGGCGGCTCTATTGCAGTAGATGGTGAAGGAACATTAATTACTACTGAAGCGTGCCTTCTTTCTAAAGGTCGCAACCCATCGATGAGCAAGACCGAGATTGAGGAAGAGCTTTGCGAATATCTTGGTGTAGAAAAGATTATTTGGCTTCCAAACGGTATCGTTGATGATGAGACAAATGAACATATAGACAACATGCTTTCGTTTGTTAGACCGGGAGAAGTTGTGCTTGCTTGGACGGATGATAAAAACGATCCTCAATATGAGAATTGCCAAAAGGCTCTTCGCGTATTAAAGAAACAAAAAGACGCTAAAGGAAGAGAACTCATAGTTCACAAAATGAAAATACCTTCTCCGTTATATTTAAACGAAGAACAGGTTGAATCATTGGTTAACAATAAGACCACTCTTGATAAGAGAGAGGTTGGACGTCGCTTAGCCGCTTCATATGTTAATTATTACCAAGGAAAGGATTTCATCATCCTTCCTGCCTTCGGCGTCAAAGAAGACGCATTGGCGCTTGAGAAGATGAAAGAGCTCTATCCAAATAAGACAATCCACCAAATAAACTCATTGGAAATTTTACTTGGTGGAGGAAATATTCACTGTATCACCATGCAGATACCTTCAAAGGAGGAAAAATAAATGAAAATCAAAGTTGCTGTTGCCCAATTCTCAATGGCCGATGACTATGAGAAAAACATCAAAAAAGCTGACGAAGCAATAAAAACCGCTAGCAAAAACGGCGTAGATTTGCTTTTGCTCCCTGAATTATTTGAAGGTTTATATTTCTGTCAGATCGAAAATTATGATTTCTTCGAGTTGGCAGAAGATGCAGCAAATTCAAAAACAATCAAGCATTTCCAAGAGATGGCTAAAAAGCATAACATCGTTCTTCCAATCTCTTTCTTTGAGAAAGCAGGCAACTGCCATTTCAACTCCATGGCAGTAATCGATAAAGATGGTACAGTAGTGGACATCTACCGCAAGAGTCATATTCCTACAGGCGAATGCTATGAGGAAAAGTTCTATTTCACCCCAGGCGATACTGGGTTCAAAGTATTTGACACCAGGGCTGGTAAGATCGGTGTTGCTATTTGTTGGGATCAGTGGTTCCCAGAAACGGCCAGGATAATGGCCCTTAAAGGCGCAGAAATTCTTCTATTCCCAACTGCTATTGGATCAGAGCCGGTTCTTCCTACGGACTCAAAAACTCATTGGCAGAACACCATGAGAGGACACGCGGCCGCTAATATCATGCCGCTTATGGCAGCCAACCGCGTTGGAACCGAGAGCCTTGGCAACTCAAGCATGACATTCTATGGTTCCTCCTTTATCGCAGACCAGCACGGTGAAAAGGTAACCGAAATGGATCGCGTTGAAGAAGGCTTAAGATATGCCGAATTTGATTTAACAGAAATCGCTAAAGAACGTTATGGTTGGGGCGTATATCGTGACCGCAGAACAGATCTTTATGGAGATTTGCTTAAACACGATGCATCAACCAAAAAGTAGACAAAGAATTTTTAGTAGATATAATAGTGCTTCTCATAAATGAGAAAGGTGATTAATTAATGAATTGGATTGGTTATTCGATAATCTATGGCGTTGCCCTTGCAATGGATTGCTTAGCTCTTTCTATCGTTGATGGCTTGGTTTATGCCAAAGAAAAGAAAAGAAAGTTTTTCCTTATAGCTGCCTTCTTTGGGTTGTTCCAAGGATTATTCCCTCTTATCGGTTTTTTACTTGGCACAGCGTTCTCGCAGTGGATTGATAAAATTGATCACTGGATCGGCTTTGGCCTCTTGTTGTTTATTGGCGGAAAAATGGTTTATGAAGGAATCAAAGCCGTTGTTAAAAAAGATGAAGAAGAGAAGGAAGAATCGAAGCCTCTTACATTGAAGACTATCATTCTTCAATCTATTGCGGACAGCATCGATGCGTTTGCAATCGGCATAACCATCAAAGCGTTCATTCACTTGCCAGAAACAGCCGTTGGCTATGAGGTTTATGTCTCTTTCGCAATAATAGCGATTGTTACATTTGTAATCTCTCTTGGCGGATTGTTTGGTGGAAAGTTTATTAACAAAATACTTAAAGGAAAATCAGAGGCAACAAATATTCTTGGGGGCGCCGTTCTTATTACACTTGGCATCCTCTTGTTGATTGAGGGTCTTTAAAGACATTGCCTAACAAAAAGCAGGGAAATCCCTGCTTTTTTAATCGTTAAAGCTCATTGTTGTGTACCAGCTTTTTGAAATAGCCATTAAGTTGCTTTCGTGGTCATTATTGCTGAATACGTCATACATGAATTCAAGAAGTGTGAATATAGCATCTAGTTGTTGATCTTTTTCTAGGTTAAGGAATTTATCTGTTTTCTTAACCTCATTCGTATCTTTATCAACAACCACTCGTTTATATTTGGTTTTTGTTCCGTGATAGCCTGTTGTCTGCAAATTAATTAAATACAGAATGTGAGTTAATCTTTCCTTGTCTTTTAACTCAGGTATTCTCTTGTAATAATCTTTTGGAAATTTGTAAGCGCCGCTAGCTAGTTTGACCAAATATTTAGATGCGCTGTCTTCAGGTTTGTTTAGGATTTCCTTTAGCATTTTTTCAAGTAACGAAACAATGTTGTCCCTGAAAACGTATGTGAAGAAGTCCATATCTTCTGCATAGCCTTTTTGAATTAATGCCGCTATTTCTATGACGTTGTCTAGCCCATTGATGAAGCGCAATGCTAAAGAATTAAACATCGAGTAAGGGAAATTCAAAGCCTTGATGTTTCTAATGAGGTTTTGTCTTTCAGAAGAGAATGTCTTTATTAATTTTTCACCGCTAAGATCTAGGAGCTGGTTTTGAAGAGTTTTATTCTCCCTTTCTTGGCTGTTTATTATTTTCTTAAGACGATTTTGTTCGCCTTTCCCTTCGCCGGCATCATATAGCTGTTTTCTGAGTTTTTTAATTTCTTCTTCGGAGTTTTTAAGTTTGGTCGTTAAAGAATTGATTTGAAGATCTTTCTGCCTCAAATCATTTTCATACTTCTCCTTGATTTTATTAAACTTATCGTATGTTCCGGCCATACTTCCATATTATCAACATCTAGGTTTTATAAAAAGCCCCTCTTCGGTTTGAGAGGCGTCTTTTTTGAGACAATTATTCAAATGTATGTATATCAAAATCTCATTTTGATAAGATAAAGAGTATGAACAAGAATGACGTTAAGAAAAAATTACCTAAAAAAGGCCTCATTGACCCAAATAAAACCAAGACTTATTTGGTTTATCATGAGACCGATCTTTTGACCTTTTTGCGTGAAAAGATTCCAGGGCAAAACCAACATAATATTCGTCATATGATTTCCAATCATCAGGTTGCAGTTGGGGGCGCTCCAACAAACCAGTGGTTCTATAAGTTATACCCAGAAGATGAAGTTACTGTTTCTTGGACTCCTATCAAAAAAAGAGAAAGAAAAGATCTTCCAATCATCTATGAAGATGAAGACATCATCGCGATAAACAAGCCTTCCGGTCTTTTATCTGTTGCTTCAGACAGAGAAAAAGGAAAAACAGCTTATCGTTTAGTCACGGATTGGTTAACTCAGACAAGAAAAAACGCCCGAGTGTTTGTTGTTCATCGCCTTGATGAAGACACTTCCGGTGTTTTGATATTCGCCAAAAACTGGGAAGTGCGCGAAGCTCTCCAAAACGCTTGGTCAGAGATTGTTACTAAGCGTGGTTATTACGCCATTGTCGAAGGCGAAGATATAGACGAAGAAGGAACGCTTAAAGATTATCTTTGGCAAGACGAGACGTTTACTGTCCATATAACGAAAAGCAAGACCAAAGGCAAATTGGCGATCACTCATTATAAAAAGATGGCTGCCAAAGGCGGCTATGCTTTGCTTGACGTCAACATCGACACAGGAAGAAAGAATCAAATTAGAGCTCAATTAGGCCATATCGGCCATTACGTTATTGGCGATGACAGATATGGAGAGCCATCAAACCCAATCAAGAGACTTGGGCTCCATGCGTATGAGCTTGATTTCAAGAATCCGTTAAACGGAAAAGAGTATAAAATCTCGGCAGAAATACCTGCTGCATTCAAAAAATTGTTCTGGGTTACCCATGCAGAACAAAGAGCCATGGAAGAAGAGAAGAAAAAGAAGAAAATGGCCACAAAAATTAAAAAAGATCAAGCACCAAAACCTGTGAGGCGCGATCAAAAGAAATGGAGAAAGCATTAGAGGTTTGATAAACAAAGAATCAAAATAACGCAAGTGCAATTTAAATTGCCTTGCCTTATTATTACCGTTACCCACAATGGTTATTAAAGGAGCACAGTTACGAGTCAAGAACAGCAAACAGCAACATTAACTAGTTTGAGAAAGCCAACATTCAAAGAGTTATTACACGAAAAATGTGGCTTCCTTTTCGATCCGCATAGTTTGTTCTATTATTTCTGGGCAATTGTTCTCCTTGGTTTCCTTTGGATGGCGTTTTCGTTATTCACGAATGCTTTCACGCAGTTCTACCCATGGACAGATTATTTTGGACAGTATGTGACAATGACCCATTATTATTGGGACTGTTGGCATACGTTCTTTAAAACTGGTTATTTTGAGCTTTATTCCCCAAATACATATATTGGCTCTGATAATATTGGTTCAAATGCTTATTATGGACTTTTTGATCCGTTCTTGTTCATTTGCTATCTTTTCCCACGCGTTTGGGTTCCTCAAACATTTGCTGTAGCAACTTGGTTCAAGGGGGCTGTTGGTGCTCTTGCAATGAGAGCCTATCTCAAATACATGGGCCTTAGCGAAAGCACTTCGAAAATTGGTGGTGTTGCGTTTGCGTTCAACGGATGGGTCAACTATTTTGTTGGATTCCCTTCCTTTGTTTCTGTTGCGTTTGCTTTCCCTATGATCCTCTTGGGAATTGAGAAAGTCATAAAAGATAAAAAACCAGCCGTGCTAGTTGCTGGATTGTTCCTTCTTGGAATAATGTCTTTCTTCTTCCTCGTTGTTGGATGCATTTGGGGCGTCTTATATGCCGTTTGGCGTTATTTTTGGACAATCAAATCAAGAAAAGCTAGAGACAACTGGACAGTTATTGGCTTAGGCGTTGCCTCTTTTGCAGTTGGCATATTGTTATCTGCATGGACTTTATTCCCATCCATTAGGGAATCCGCTCTTTCTGGAAGAACAACATCAATCGCTAAAGGCTATTTAGATGCTTTAATTACAGCATTCAAAGGATTTAAGGTAGGAGATATATTTGCTTTATTGTTCCAGCCCGTTGGCCGCAACCCTCTTCGTGAAATGCAGGCTCTTCAAGCTTTCTTCTACCCAACAATTGGTTATACAAGACTTCCTTTAGCTGGCGGTAATTACTACGATGCTTGGACATCAAGCATGTTCTGCTATACGCCTATGGTCGTTCTTTTCTTCATTGCCCTTGTCAATTCAATCAAGGAAAGAAAATGGAGTCATCTTATTGCGATAGCGCTTTGCACTTATCTGATGCTTACAAACTTCGCTTATTACATGTTCTATGCTTTCACCGGAGACGGTTATGGCCGCTGGTACATCGTCCTCGTTCCTGTTGTTATTTATTACGCTTGCCAGGAGCTTGACAGAATCAAAGAAGAAAAGAAATGGGTTATTTTCTCTGGTGAGTTCATTGCTCTTGCGCTTTCTTTGTTAACTTGGATTCTCACAATTTATTTTGTGGATGGAAAATCATACACTCCTTCTCTCGATCCATATTACCCAACAAAACTAGATTATGTTCCTTTCCAGATTACTAAAGATGGAATTATTCATTCTTGTCTTTGGATTGTTTTTTATCAGTTGGCGGCGGATGTCATCACAGGCATGGTTATATTCTTCTTACAGAACAAGAAGTATTTATCACGCATCTTGTTGGGTATCGTTGCAGTGGAAACGATTGTTTGGGGTAACGTTTCATTCTTCTATATGGGCACATGGAGTTTTGAATGGTGGAATGGCGGCGTTGAATACCGCACAAGCGCAACTCAAGCAGGCGAATATTTTGAATTGGAAGACCCTGGATTCTACCGCACTCAATATGACGCTATTGGTCAAAGAAATAGCCCATACATCTTCCATACGAATGGTGTGGCAACATTCCACTCGCTATATAACTACGACGTTTCCCAATTTAATTTATACATTCACGCAAATAGGCCTTCATACGTAGTCTCTGGTGAAGATTTCGCATTTGGCCAAGGCTATGTTTCAAGATCCTGGTCGGCTTACTATGGCAATAAGTTATATGGCACAGACATGGCTTTAGGCATGAAATATTATGGTGTCCATCGCGAAGGTTATGGTTCCTTAGAAGCAGAAGCGTATAACGTTCCTTTTGGCTCTAAACTCGTATATGGGAACACAAGCACAATTCTTCGCTATTACAAGAACCCATACGTAGAAAAAATGGGTATTGGCCATGCTGTCGATAGAGTATATCCAAGACAAGCCGATCCAAATAATAGCGAAAGAGATTTCTTCTATGGAATTGACGACTATAGCTATAGCACAGGCGGTTCCAAAGAAGTCGTTAGAAACGACGAAGTCTTACTTAACGGAGCAATTTTAAGCGACGAAGATTATGCAGAATTAGTTGCTAGTAACGCATCGTTTAGTGGTAGCGTTTCTCCAGAAAACCCAGAAAAACATGTTCGACTTGGATATATTGGCCACGTATATAAGACAAATTTTGACTGGTGGGGACCTATTGGCCCTGACGGTTACAGAAAAGGTCCTGGATATTTTGCTGACTTGCTTGGAAAAATGGACTTCGAGAAAGATGAGTTTGATAAGCAATTTACTGTCGAAGAAGCAGGGCCATTCAAGACATCTGATTTCTGGTATACATGTGATAAAGAAATCGTTGCCCTCCAACCAAGCTCTGGCGAATATTTTAACAACAGCTGGGAAGGCGATTATTTTGCAATGAATTACAATTGCTCAAATAACAACGCGAAAACAAGAATTTACTTCATTGGCGATAAGAAAAACGATGACGGAACCATTACCAAGAATACTCTTTTAGGTTATGAGTATCGTGCTATAGAGAATTCAGTTAACTATCGCATTGGATCCTCAGGATCAACTGTTTTTGGGTTCTATCCTAGAGGAAGAGTTAGATACATATGTTTTAATGCGAAGCCAAGTGACTATTGGGGAACAAAACAAGCACTTTGCCCTGGAGGTATTACTCTTTATGGTATGAATAGATCTGACTTTGAAAACACATACGAAACCATTACTGATAGCGAGCATGCTTTAACCAACTACACATACTCAAAGAATAAGTTCACGTTTAAGACAAATTTCTCTACCGATAAATTGGTTACAACGATTGTTGGCTATGACGCCGGTTGGCGTGTTAAGGCGGTTGATGAGAATGGAATTTCTACATCGCCAAAAATGTTCAAGGTTAACGGAGGTTTAGTTGGTTTCCTTGCACCAAAAGGCGCCATTACATATGAAATGACCTATGTTACGCCATACCTTAAAGAAGGCGTTATCTTAAGCTCTGTCTCTTGGTTCTTGTTTGCGGGATACTCGGCAGCAACCTTCTTCGTAAAAACAAGAAAAAGAAAGCGTGAGCTTGAAGCTTCCCAAAAGGTGGAAGCAGAAACTTCCAAGACCGAAAATTCAAACGCTTAATTATTTAAGGTTTTGAAGATAAATATCATAAACGACATTCTTTGGGATGTCGTTTTCTTTTGCCACTTCTTTGATTGCTTCTTTTGGAGAAAGAGTAGAAAGTTTTTCTTTTAACAGGCTGACTATTTCATCGTTTGATAGCGTTTTTGCCACTGATTTTGCTTTTTCAATGGCAATAACCATCTCTCCCATGAGGGTAGATTCATCTAATTCTGTCATTTCTCCGAGAGTGCCACGGATATATTCTTCGTGCTGTTTGGTTAGCTCTCTTGCTATTACGGCTTTCCTGTCCTTCCCAAGAATTGATGCCATATCTTGTAACGTGTCGCCAATTCTATGTGGAGCTTCATAAAATACGATTGTGTCTTCCCTGACCTTAAGAGCCTCAAGCTCTTTCTTTCTTGCTGATGGTTTGCTTGGTAGGAACCCATAAAAATAGAAGTGTCCAGCTTCTAAACCTGAGCCAACAAGACCGCAGATAGCTGCGCTTGGGCCATTCACTACAGAAACCTTAATTCCTG
The DNA here is from genome assembly GCA_045598525.1 of Bacilli bacterium. Taxonomy (GTDB): domain Bacteria; phylum Bacillota_I; class Bacilli_A; order RFN20; family CAG-826; genus UBA4951. The sequence continues at coordinate 148,452 of JAZLMH010000023.1, forward strand.
CTTCGATGCAACGTCTGGTTAGCCTTTCTCCTGGGTCGCTGACCGTTGGATAGCCAGCATCAGACATATAGGCTATTTTCTTTCCCTCTTTTAAGAGAGAAATAATTTTATTAGCCGCTTCCTCTTCGTTGTGTTCGTGACAAGAAATAAAGCTTTTATCTAAATTAAACTTTTTTAAAAGCGATCCGCTGTTTCTGGTGTCTTCACAGGCAATATAATCCATCTCTTTGAGAACTTCTAAAGCCCTTGGAGTCATTTCTCCAAGATTGCCAATTGGAGTGGCAATTAGATAGAGCAAAGGGCGTTTGCCGAAAAAGTTTAATTCTCTTTCAATCATTTGTGGTGTTTCTTGTTGTTGTTATGAGCTGGTCGTGGTGGATTAACCATCGCATTGTATTCATCAAGCGTTAAGAACCTAACGTCTAACTCAGAGCTGAGTTTAATAGATTGAGAAAGGATGTTGAACGAATCAACAACATAATCCTGTCCTTCGACTTTTATTGGCGTTCCAGGACGAGGGAAACGCTTTCTCGCTTCAGTATATAAGTCATCTTCATAGTTGAGGCAGCAGATAAGCTTTCCGCATTGTCCAGATAACTTAGGAATGTTTAAAGTAAGCATTTGGTTTTTTGCTTTTGAGATAGCAATTCCATCAAACTGGTTAAGGAAAGTTGCACAGCAAAGTGGAAGACCACAAATGCCCATGCCTCCAACCATTTTAGCCTTGTCACGTGGCGCTAATTGGTGAAGTTCAATGCGGCATTTGAGCTGTGGGGCAAGAATGCGAAGTAATTCACGAAAATCAACGCGGTTATCAGCGGTATATGTGATGGTAACTTTTGATCCGTCAAGGGTGTAGTTTGCATCAAGAAGCCTCATTGGAAGACCAAGTTTATTGACTTCTTTTTGGGTAATTTTCAAAGCAATGACTGCTTCTGTTTTGCCCATTTCGTAATCTTGAATATCAGCAGCTGTTGGTCTACGAATAATTGGTTTAAGTTCTAATTCAGATTTATAGACGCTTGTAGGTTTTGCAGCGACAGTAATTTCGCCAAGCTCAAGGCCCGAAATTGTTTCTACGACAACCTTTTCGCCAAGCTTCAAAGTATCATCGTTCGAACCAAAATAATAAGCCTTTCCGTTGCCGGTAAAGCTGACTCCAATAAAGTATTTGTAATTGTTCATTTCTTTCACTTCATTCATAAAATGAACTCCTTGGTAATGTAATTGATGAGGTGCTCCATTAAGAGAGCGGTATGTATATTTAGATCAAGAAGATTTCTGACCTTCATGATTTCTAAAAGACTTTCCTCTGGGTGTGGCCACTTTTTAAGAGGCTCAATAAGTGTAACATAAGAACTAAGCAGTGGCTCTTGCTTTTGATTAATAGATATTAAGTCTTTAAAAGCTATCGAGAGCATATCTAAGAAATAACGCGCTTTGCCTTTTTTATCTAATCCTGGAATTATGTCTTTTTCGAAGCGGAAACAAGTTTCACTTTTTGGGCAAGAAAGAGCGTCTAATGCAGAAACGAATAAACCTTTAGCATTCTTATACTCAGTAGTCTTTGAATCTTTGAGAATTAAAGGAACGCTGTTATTGAAATAGGAAAGTAACTCAGCATCTTGTTTTGAGACACCTTCTTTAATTGCTTCCTCGATAACTTCACTTCTCGGTGAAAGGAGCATTCTCATGCACTGGCAACGTGAAAGAATCGTTGGCAAAACTTTCGCTTCGTTTTGAGTTGTTAAAATCGCGAATGTATGTGGCGGAGGCTCTTCAAGGAACTTTAATAAAGAGTTGATCGCTTCAACACTCATTGACTCAACCAAATGAATCACATAAATCATGATTCCCTTGGCTTCTGCAGGGGTTTTTGAAAAATCTTCTACAACATTTTCGACTTCTTCTTTTTTAATGCTTCCTTCATCAGCGCCTAAAATATGGAAGTCTAAATAAGATCCATGATCGATTCTTCCACAGCTTCTACAGTTCTCGCAGGCTAGTGGATTTGGATCATCACAGATGAGGCTTTTCGCCATGTATTTTGCGGTTTCTAAAAGAGGAGTTCCTGCTTCTCCACACAATAAGTATGCATGAGCTATTCTCTTGTTGGTTACGGCGCTTGAAAAAGTGCGGTAAACAAGCGGTTGTTTTTCTTTTAGGTATTCGCCAAATTTCATTATTTTTTTAGTCTTTTCTCTATTGCTTCATAAGCGTCTTCAAATACTTCGTCTGCCGTTTTTGAAGCGTCTACAATGACAATTCTTTCAGGGAATTTCTTAGCGAGCTCGTGGAATCCTTCACGAACTTTTTTATGGAAAGCCATCTTTTCAACATCAAGACGATTAACCTCTCTTTGTGAGTTTGCTGCGATTCTTTGCAAGCCAAGCTCAGGTTCAATATCAAAAAGGATTGTTAAATCTGGAAGCATGCCTTCGGTTGCGAATAAGTTCATGTTATAGACATTATCTATTCCTAATGACCTTGCTCCGCCTTGATAGGCTAAGGAGGAATCTAAGAAGCGATCGCAGAGGACAAGCTTTCCTTCTTTAAGCGCAGGAATAACTTTCTCCACAAGATGCTGACGGCGGCTTGCCGCGTATAAAAGGGCCTCTGTGCGAGGATCCATGTTTGTGTTTTTGCGATCAAGAATAACGTTTCTGATCTCTTCTGCAATAGGCGTTCCGCCAGGTTCGCGTGTTAAAACGATTTCATAACCGTTTGCAGTAAGCCTCTCGACGATTCTTTTAATTGCGGTGCTTTTGCCTGCGCCTTCTCCGCCTTCAAATGTTATGAACATGTTAGATTTTCTTCCTTCCTTCAAACGCTTTTGAAAGAGTCAATGCGTCTGCGTAATCAAGGGATGAACCCATCGGTAAGCCGTATCCAAGTCTTGTGACACTAACACCATATGGTTCTAAAAGTTTTGCAATAAAGAGAGCGGTGGTCTCTCCATCAATAGTCGGACTAGTTGCAATAATAACTTCTGTGACCCCGTCTTCCTTAACTTTGTCTACCAGGCTTGATATTGCAAGGTCTCCAGGACCAATGCCGTGGCTCGTTGAAATAACTCCGCCTAAGACGTGATAAACACCATCAAACGAATCCATTTTTTCAATAGCTAATGCGTCTTTTGTATCGCCTACGACACATATTGTTTTGTGGTTTCTTTCTGGGTTTGAACAGATCTCGCATTTCTCGTCTTCGGTATAGAGGCCGCAGACAGGGCAGTGGTGGATGTTTGATGAAACGTCTTGGATGGCTTTAACAAAATCATCCCTGTTTTCTTGGCTCATTCGAAGAACGGCATATGCCATACGTTCTGCGCTTTTTACCCCAATACCAGGGAGTTTGCTAAAAGATTCAACTAATTCAGTTAAGGAACGAAGCTCTTTCATTAGAAGCCTAATCCTGATTGACCGGTGATTCTTTGTTCAATAGCGTCAGCTTCGGCTTGGATTTGAGCTAAGCCTTCGTTGATAGCCATTGCTAAAGTATCTTCGATCATTTCCTTGTTGTCTGGTTCGAAAGCGTCCTTTTCAATTTTGATTGATTGAACAGTCATATTACCTTTTAAAGTAACTTCAATTATGCCTGCTTTCTTAACGACAAATTCTTTTTCTGCTAAAGCAGCACGTGCATTTTTGAGCTCGCGTTCCATTCTTTTTGCTTGAGCGAACATCTGTTGCATTTGATTCATGTTTTTACTCCTTTAATTATCTTTTGGTAAATCTAAGATGATGTCTTTTTTATTTGGTATCTGGCCAAGCTGCATTTTCTGATAGTAGAGGTTGCGGATGGCCAAACGGCGATCTGGGTCTAAGGCAATGACAAACACTTTTCTGCCAAGCATTGTCTCTACCAATTGAGATAATGGCGCTTGGTTTGCTTTGAGGTTTGCTTTCTTGGCGAGATTCTTATGTGAGTAAGCAAGGACTAAAGCATCTTTGCAAAGACAGAATGGTGCGCCATCGTTAAGAAGGCTTGCAACCTGCCCGTATTTAGGGTCCATAAGAAGCTCTCTGAGTAATGGCCATTTATTAACGAGCTCGCCTCTTTCTTCCTTGGAAGCAAGAACACTGATATTGAATATTTGTTCGTCGGAAAGTTCATAACTATCGCCAACGTTTACGATTTCGTACTGTGTAATTTTTGAAACATCGAGAGTGTTTCTGCGAATGATCTCTTCTCTTGATTTTTCCGATTCTTTGTCTTCAAGCCAATCTGGTGTTGCAGCATCTTTCTTTGGTTTTGGAGCATATCTGTTTTCTCTCATGAAATCAAAGAGAGGAGATTTTATTTCTTCTTGTGTTTGCTTTGGCTCATCAACCGCTGGTTTTGGTTCAGGTTGAGGAACCGATTTTTGTTCTTCGTGTCTTGGAAGAGGAGCTTCATATTTTGGTTCCTCTCTCATCGGCTCTGGCATTGGTGCACGCTTTATTGTTCTTTCGACAACCGTTTCAGTTGTAGAAGCCATTCTAAGCAATGTTAATTCAAATAATGAACGGATATCGGAAACGTTTTTGAAATTGTTTTGAGCGTCGATGAGGGTTGCGATCATCTGGTTGCATTCGGCTGGCGAAACTTTTTGTGAAAGAAGGGCGGCATTATCTTCGTCAAGCTTTTCCATTAAAGATGTTTCGTTTGTTTTTTCAAAAATAAGTAAATCTTTTAACAATGTAATGAGTTCTAAAACCAAACGGCGGATATCAATGCCCCCAGCAAGGTAAGCCTCGCTCTTTTTGACGACTCTAGAAACATCTCCACTCTTAATAGAAAGAATAAGATCAACTTTTTCTTCTGTGCTTGCCAATCCGTAAATGGCCAAGACATCTTGCGAGCGAAGGATGTTGTCGCTATAGGCAAGAACTTGGTCAAGGATAGACAAAGCATCACGCATGCCGCCATCAGCTAAATCAACAATAGCTTTGAGACCTTCGTTGTCATAATTAGTCCCTTCTTTGCTAAGAATGTCGACTAATTTCTCGGTCATATCTTCATTAGAGACTTTTGAGAAATCGAATCTTTGACAGCGTGAGAGAATTGTCGGAATGACTTTATAAGGCTCGGTTGTACAAAGAATAAATATGACGTTTTCTGGTGGTTCTTCGATTGTCTTAAGTAAGGCATTGAAAGCGCCGGTAGTCATCATATGGACTTCGTCGATTATATAGACTTTATATTTTCCCTTGATTGGTGCGTATCTAACTTTTTCAATGAGGTCGCGAACCTGATCAACGCCATTATTAGAAGCTGCGTCAATTTCTATAACGTCTGGATGAGTGCCTTCGGTAATTTCAATACAGTTTTGGCATCTGTTGCACTGGCAACCAACGCCTTGTTCACAGTTCAGAGCTTTGGCAAAAAGACGCGCCATTGATGTTTTGCCAGTGCCACGAGGCCCTGCAAACAAATAGGCGTGTGCCATCTTTCCTGTAGTGATTGCGTTCTTTAATGTACGAACGATTGGCTTTTGGCCAGCGACTTCTTCAAAAGTTTGAGGTCTGTATTTTAAATATAAAGCTTTGTATGACATATTCGCGATTTCCGTTCTTAATTATACCTTAATATCCTTTTTCTCACTAGTGAGAATGAAGACTTTTTCGGCTTCTAGGTAAACTAAAGGTATGGTATAATCGCAAAGCATACGAGGTTGTTATGGAAGAAAGCATGAGAAAACGCCTTGAAGTAATCAAGCAAAGGCACGAAGAAATAGACAGAGATTTGGCTGATCCAGCCATGATGGATGACGTCGCAAAAATTACCGAACTTTCTAAAGAAAGAGCAAATCTTGACGACGCCTATGAAGCTTTTATGGTTTATCTAAAAGCAGAATCAGATTTACAAGAAGCAATGGAAGTCATCAATAGCGGTGACCCAGAACTTGTTGAAATGATGAAGGAAGAAAGAAAAACTCTTGAAGAAAAAATGACTCAGATTGAAGTTGATTTAAGAGCAAGTCTTATCCCATCAGATCCTAACGATAAGAAAAACATCATTGTTGAAATCCGTGGCGCGGTTGGCGGAGATGAAGCAAACATCTTTGCTGGCGATCTTTTAAGAATGTACACTCGTTACGCAGAAAACCAGGGATGGAAAATCCAGTATCTTGATTACGAAGAAGGCTCCGCTGGCGGTTACTCATACGTATCTTTTATGGTTAAAGGCAAGAACGTATACTCTAAACTTAAGTTTGAAAGCGGCGCACATCGTGTTCAACGTGTTCCTAAGACAGAAGCTTCAGGACGTATCCATACCTCTACAGCGACTGTTCTAGTCATGCCAGAAGCAGAAGAAGTTGAAGTCAAAATCAATCCTGCAGATCTCAAAATCGACACCTATCGTTCTCAAGGCGCAGGTGGTCAGAACGTCAACAAAACAGAATCTGCTGTCCGTGTCACTCATATACCAACAGGTATTGTCGTTAGCTGCCAAACAGAGAAGGCCCAGCTTCAGAACAAAGAAATCTGTATGAGAATGCTCCGTGCTAAGATCCATGATTATTTCCAGTCTCAGCAAGATGAAGCCATTGCATCCGAAAGAAAGCTTAAGGTTGGCACCGGTGAAAGAAGCGAGAAAATTAGAACATACAACTATCCACAAAACCGTGTTACCGACCATCGTATTGGTTTCACGATCAATCAATTAGACAGAATCATGGAAGGTGAAGTCGACAGCGTCATTGAAGCTCTCGTTCACTATGACCAGGAACAAAAGCTTTTAGAGAACGGTAACTAATATGCCTACAATCGGTGAAGCCCTTAAAGAAGCACATGAATTAGCAAAACCTTATGGCGTCACAGCCATGGATTTGCGTATTTTGATTATGCATAACGAAGGTCTTAGAGAACAAATCGATGTTATGTTCTCAAAAGATAAGCCAATGCTTCATTACGATCTTTTTAAGAAACAAGTTCAAAGATTGATAAAAGACGAACCCGTTGAATACATTATTGGCGAGGCAGATTTCCTTGGCTCTAGAATAAAAATCAACGAGAACGTATTGATTCCTCGTGGCGAAACAGAAGAACTTATTGCTGGTTTAACAGAGAGAATTGACGATTATTACGACCCACGCAATTATTTAGTCTGCGCAGACATAGGAACTGGTAGCGGCTGTATCGCTGTTGGCTTAAGACAGAGTTTTGGTAACTGGCTTCTAGTTGCTAGCGATATTTCGGAAAAAGCTTTAGAAGTCGCAAAACAAAATTTCGATCACTATAACGTTAGAGCTCAGGTTCTCCAAGGCGACGCTCTTGAACCATACATCGAGCAGAAGATTAATTTAGACATCATTGTTTCAAATCCACCTTACATCTTAAATAAGGAAGATGCTCAATCTTCAGTTCGTGATTTTGAGCCCGCTTCAGCTCTTTGGTTAGATAAATCCCATAGTGTTTATGAGTCTATTTTCAGGGACTATAAAAAAGTCAAACAAGGAACAATGTTCATGGCTTTTGAGATTTCTCCCGATTTAGAAGAATGGTTAAAAGACCTAATGAATAAGTATTTAGAAGACTACACTTACGAATTTGTTAAAGACCTCAATGGATTTGTAAGATTCCTCTATATTTTCATAAAATAAGTAGGTTTTGCATGGAAATTTTGAAATTAACAGATATAAAACAAGCAGCAAAAATTATCGATGATGAGCGTGTTTTGGCCTTTCCTACTGAGACTGTTTATGGCGTAGGCGTGGTTTTCGATTCAAAACTCGCTTTTGATCGTTTGGTAACCATAAAAAGAAGACCACCAAACAAGCCTTTTGCTCTAATGTGCTCTACGCTTGAGCAAGCTTTTGAGTATATTCAAATCAGCGAAAGAGCAAAAAAAGTGATGCGAAACTTCCTGCCTGGAGAAGTCACATTTCTTGTTAGGGCTAGAGAAGAATTGCCTTATCACGTTACTCTTGGAACCAAAATAATTGGGATACGTGTATCACAATCTCAATTTGTTGAGTGTTTGATCAAGGAGGTTGGTAAGCCTTTACTTGTTACTAGCGCAAACAAATCCGGAGAACCGACAACAAGATTCTTTGAAGACGTTGTTAAAACCTATGGCGAAGAGCTTCCTGCAATTGTTAAAGGCGAATGCGAATCTTTGATTCCAACAACAATAGTTAATCTCGTCGAAGATGATACAATTACTTTGGTAAGAGAAGGCCCTGTGCCTTTTGAAAAAATAAAAACCCTTTGGGAGGAAACAAAATGATAATCGCATTAGCAAGTGATCACGCAGGCTTCGAGTTGAAAGAAGCAATAAGAGAGCATCTCGTAAAATTAGGGCACCAAGTCATTGACGAAGGAACAAATTCAGTAGATTCAGTTGATTACCCTGTATTCGCTGAAAGATGCGCAAACGATGTTATTAGTGAAAAAGCAAAATTCGGCATTCTTTGCTGCGGCAGCGCAGAAGGCATTTCTATCGCTGCCAACAAGGTAAAAGGTATTCGTTGTGGTATTGGCTACAATGACGAAGTAACTGGCTTGTTAAGAATGCACAACAACGCTAACATGGTTGCTTTCGCAGGGCGATTCATGGAAACAACAGATGTTTTAAAGAGAGTTGAAATTTTCCTTTCAACCGATTTCATGGGTGATAAACACTTAAGAAGAGTTAATCAGATTGCTGATATTGAGAACCGTTAATTTTTAGTTTTAAGACTAAAAGGCCGCACTATGTTTGCGGCTTTTCTTTTTATTACCACTAAAAAGTGGTAACCTATATCGGGCCTAAAAGAATGAAAAAAATCAAAAAAGAAGTATTGGTTGATGCAGCAAATAGACTGCTATTTACCATGTCAGATGAGCAGTTTGAGACTTTGCAAGAAGAGTTCAAAGTTTTGACTAAGCTTATGGGCAAAATCGGCAAAATAGAAGGTCTTGATGAATATGAACCAATGACCTTTCCTTTCGATTGCACAACAGACTATCTCCGTAAGGATGAACCTGATGAAATTTTAGACCGTGAAGTAGCTTTAAAAAATGCAGGCAGCGTTATGAATGATCAGATTAAACTGCCAAAGGTGGTGCTCTAATGAATTATTTGGATATGCCACTTAAAGAATTACACGAGGCTCTTGTATCAAAGATGGTTACACCACTCGATTTAACCATCGAAGCTTTAAAGAGAGCACACGAAAACCAAGATAATGCTTTTGAACTTATCGACGATGAAGGGGCAAAGGCTTTCGCTTCCTCGCTTGGAGAACCAGAAATCAACAACCCTCTTTGGGGCATACCGTTTGTTGCAAAAGACAATTTTTCAACGGCGGGTTTAGCAACAACCGCATCTAGCAACATTCTCAATGGTTACATACCAATGTTTAATGCAACCGTCATAGAAAAAATGAAAGCAGCCAAAGCCATCTTGATAGGAAAAACAACCCTAGATGAATTAGCAATGGGTGGAACAGGCACAACAGGCCATCTCGGAACAACGTTTAATCCATACGACCCAACACACAAAAGGTTGATCGGCGGATCTAGCTGCGGAAGCGCTGCAGCCTGTGCTTCAGGAATCGTTCCTCTTGCGCTTGGAAGCGATACAGGGGACTCTGTTCGCAGGCCTGCATCTTACGCTGGTTTAGTTGGGTTCAAACCTACCTGGGGAAGAATAAGTCGTTATGGTTTATTTCCTTTTGCTCCTTCTTTAGATCACGTTGGATATTTCACGAGGGATGTTTATTCTTCGGCCGTTACGCTTAACGTTCTTGCGGGGCGAGATCTTCATGACTCAACAAGCTCAAATAAGCCGGTAGAAAGATACGAAGAAGATCTAGATAGACCTGTCTTAGGAATGAAGGTAGCGGTTATCAAAGAAATCATAGATTCTCTGTTAGATAAAGAAGTAAAAAATCATTTTCAAAAATCGGTTGATTCACTAAAAAACATGGGAATTGCTGTTGATTTTATTAGCATGGATAAAGATTTGCTTGAATCTATTTATGCAACATACATGGTTATCTCCTGTGCAGAAGCTACAAGCAATGACGCAAATCTAGATGGTATTAAGTTCGGCCCATATCAAGGTGGAGGAACTTATCAAGAGGTCATGTTTAACGCCCGCAACAAAGGGTTCAGCGAACTCATCAAAAGACGTTTTGTTATTGGCTCATATTGCCTGATGAAAGAGAACCAAGAAGAGCTCTTCCTCAGGGCTCAGCGTAACCGCGCAAAGATTGTTGCTAAGACAAATGAAATTCTTAAAGACTACGATTTTATTTATTTGCCAACGGCTCCTTCTGTGGCTCCTTTGATTGATTCAACCAGTGACAAACTTTCGGATGAATATCTTATGGCCGATAGTCATTTAATATTAGGAAACTTTGCTGGCCTCCCTTCTATTACGTTGCCACTGTTTTTTAAAGAAGGCCTTCCGGTTGGTGTTTGTTTTATGGGCAGAGCCTTTGAAGAGAAAAAACTTTTCAACGTATCAAACGCTTTAGAAAAAGCTACTGGCCTTGGAGGCGTAAGCACAAAATTGAGAAAGGAGAGCAAGATATGAACTTCGAAGCAGTCATCGGCCTTGAAATTCATGTTCAGATGAAAACTAAATCCAAGATGTTTTCATCTGGTCCAGCATCTTTTTCTCATGCTCCAAATGTTAATGTGGCCCCTTTTGATATGGCTTTTCCAGGCACAATGCCTGTCGTTAATAAAAAGGCAGTTATCAATGCAATACGAGTTGCAAATGCTCTTCATATGAAAATTGATCACACACTTTACTTTGATAGGAAGAACTATTTTTATAGTGATCTCCCAAAAGGGTTCCAAATCACACAGCAAGAAAGACCGATAGGAAGAGACGGGTATGTTTTTGTAAACACTCCTCTTGGAAAAAAGAAAATAGGCATAGAAAGAATTCATCTAGAAGAAGATTCTTGTAAACAAGAGCATTTTGAAGATTACACTTTGATGGATTACAACCGCGCAGGCACTCCGCTTGTTGAGATTGTTTCAAATCCAGAAATGGCAAACGGCAGCGAGGCAAGACAATATGCTGAAGCCATTCGCAACATCGTTCTTTATAGCGGCACCAGTGATGGAAAAATGGAAGAAGGATCTCTTCGCGTCGATACAAATGTCTCAATACGTCCTATAGGATCTAATGAATTCGGAACAAGAGTAGAAGTTAAAAATTTAAACTCTTTTAAGAGCGTTGAGCTTGCTATCGATTATGAAATAAAAAGACAGACCCAAATCATTCTTTCTGGGCAAGAAGTCATGAAAGAAACAAGAAGATTTGATGAGAGCAGTGGTAAAACCATCCTTATGCGTGTAAAACCAGACGCCGTTGACTACAAATATTTTTGTGAACCTAATATCACCCCTATTAAGTTGAACGACGACTTTATAGAGAACGCTATTTCAACATGCCCAGAATTATATGATTCAAAAATGGAACGCTATTTAGCTGCTGGCCTTTCAAAGGTTGAGTCTGAGATAATATTAACCGACCCTGAAACCGCCTCTTTTTTCGAAAAAGGAATGACGTTAGTGAATAATCCAAAAGACTTAGCTCACTTTGTTATTGTTGAAATTAACGCTTATCTAAATAAAAATGATATCGAAATCAAAGATTTGCATCTTGATCCAAAGAATCTTGCTGAAATAGTTAGAATGCAAGAAACGGGAGGCTTGTCACATCAACAATGTGCGAGTATTCTCGATAAGGTCATTTCTGAGGGCATAACCCCCGAAGATGCAAAGAAAGAACTAAAAATCGAAGCACAAGTTAGAGACGAAGGGACGATTATGACTTTCGTCGCAAAGGTGTTAGACAAGTACCCAAAATCTATAGTCGACTTCAAAGCCGGCAAGGATAGAGCATTAAGTTTCTTGGTTGGACAAGTTATGAAAGCTAGCCATGGAAAGGTTAATGCCTCAGAAGTATCTAGACTTCTAAAGGAGGAAATAGAAAAAAGATGATGGACGAAGAATTAAAAAATCTCCAGGAATGGTTAGATGAGGCCTCATCGTTTGAGCTTCCATCTTTTAAAGAACTTCCAACCGTTCCTCTCTATATGGAGCAAGTAACTGCCTATATCAACAAATCGTTATCGCCAATGTCCCCAAAAGACAATGAGATACTTACCTCGTTCATGGTCAATAACTATGTTAAGGCAAAAATTATCAAGGAACCTGTTAAAAAGAAATACAACGAGGAACACCTTGGTTACCTTTTAGCTATTTGTTCATTGAAGAACTCCTTAACAATGGCAGAGTTATCGCATCTTATTGCTCTTGACGATCAGGTCAGCGATGATAAATCCGTTCTCTATGGTTTCTTTAGAATCATGAGCAAAGGGGTCTATAAAGACACGATTTCTCTTGCTCAGAAGAGAGTCAACCGTTTTGCCAATGAATACGAAGAGAACAAAAAGAAAGATCCAGAAGCAGCCAAACAGCGTTTAGTTGATTCGCTTGGCCTTGTTGCATTAAGGATGTCCATTCAAGCAAGTGTTTACCGCGTTGTGGCAGAAGCTTTATTAGATGCCATTGAGAAAGGTCAATCTACCGCCTCTTCCTACCAGGTAGAAAACAAAAAGCACCATAAAGAAATAAAGCATAAAGCAAAAGCAGGGCACCGAGAGGCTGAACGTATTGCTAACGCCAAAAACGAAATCGTTAAAGAAAAAATAAAAAACGAAAAACAAAAAGAAAAGCAAGCAAGAGAAGTTGCTAAAAAAGAAGCCCTCGACAAGAAGACAAAAGAAGAAAAGAAAGGTAAATAAACTATGAAGAAAGTATTAGTCACTGGCGGACTTGGTTTTATCGGAAGCGAAGCTGTAATTTGTTTAATCGAAAACGGCTACGAGCCAATCGTCGCAGATAATCTCTACAACTCTAAGTTAGCAGTTCTTGATAGAATTGAAACAATTACCAACGTTCGCCCACGTTTTTATGAAGTTGATTGCTGCAAATACGAAGAAACGAAACATATTTTTGAAGAAAACGACATTGATGCAGTTATTCATTTTGCCGGTTATAAAGCGGTTGGCGAATCAACTCAGAAACCAATCGAGTATTATCAAAACAATCTTGGTAGTGCATTAACAGTTCTTCAGATAATGAAGGAAAAGAACGTTAAGAATTTTATCTTCTCAAGTTCTGCAACCGTTTATGGCGTTCCTGAAAGGGTTCCACTCGTTGAAACTGATCCTGTTGGTTCTGCCACAAACCCATATGGCGAAACCAAGATCATGATTGAAAGAATACTTGAAGACACCGCCAAAGCTGACCCAAGCATGAATATCTGTCTCCTTAGATACTTCAACCCAATTGGCGCTCACCCATCAGGGTTGCTTGGAGAAGATCCAAACGGTCTTCCAAATAACTTAATGCCATACGTTTCTCAGGTTGCAATTGGAAAGCTTCCATTCTTAAGGGTCTTCGGTGATGATTATAAAACAGTTGATGGAACCGGCGTTCGTGACTATATCCATGTTGTCGATCTTGCAGAAGGACATGTTGCAGCTCTTAAGCGCTTAGAAGATAAACCAGGCCTCGTTGTCTATAACTTAGGGACAGGCAAAGGAACTTCTGTTTTGGAACTTGTTCATGCTTTTGAAGAAGCCAACGCAATTAAAATCCCGTATCAAATAATGCCAAGACGTCCAGGCGATGTTGATGAGAACTTTGCAAACGTTGATAAAGCATTCAAGGAGTTGCATTGGAAGGCAAAATTAACAATCACAGATGCTTGCCGTGATTCGTTTAATTTCCAAAAAAAGAATCCAAACGGAATCGAATAATTTAAAAAGATGCGGCAAAAACCGCATCTTTTATTTTTTTTGAACTTCTAGATTTGTGAGTTTTCATCTTTTTGTTATAAAATATTTGTATCGATAGGGAAGAATAATATGGAAAACATTTTTACCGTTTCTTTGCCGTCTGGCAAAATCCAAAAAGGTTTAGTTTTTGATGCTGAAAGCCCAAAGATGAACCTTCTTATATTAACTGGCATGGGAGAGTATGCTGGCCGCTACGAAGATTTTGCGAAATACTTAAATAGTTTTGGTATAAACGTTAGGGTTCTAGATGCAGTAGCCCAAGGTTTAAACGCTCCTAAAGTAGAGTATCAAGAAAGATGGCACGAAGGTGCTTTTGATGAGAACGTTTTAGCGGCAAACCTTGCCATAGTAGAGATGAAAAAGAATGAACTGCCAACATGCCTAATGGGTCATTCAATGGGCTCTTTCATGGTTCAGCGCTATTTACAGCTCTATCCAAATACTGTTGAGAAAACAATTATCTGCGGTTCTAATAAAATGCCGGGCATGTTAGCTGGCTTTGGCTTTTTGTTAGCCTCAATGATAACAACCGCAGGGAACAGAGACGAGCACTCTAAGATGCTTGAAAACACTGCTATGGGTGCATATTCGAAAGCAATTAAAGACGCTAAAACGCCACTTGATTGGCTCTCATACAATGAGGATAACGTCAAAAAATACATTGAAGATCCTTATTGTGGAGCAAAAACAACAAGAGGTTTTTGGAAAGAATTCTTTAGAGGGCTTAAAACTATAGCAAATCGCAAAGAGGCCAAGAAAGTTAGCCAAAATGAAGACATATTGATTATTGCTGGCGAAGAAGATCCTGTTGGCAATAGCGGCAAAGGCCCACGCGAACTTCTCTGGATGTATCAAAAACATGGGGTTAAGAAAACAAAACTTGTTATGTTTGACAAGATGAGGCACGAAATATTAAACGAAACAAAAAAAGATTTGGTCTATGACACGGTCTCGCGATTCTTAGTTAAATAAGCAAAAATAAAAATAGAAGCGATTTCGCTTCTTTTTTTAATAATTGTGTTCAAACACAATAACAACTTCGTGGTCTCGCCCTTTTTCTTTGAATTTTTGGACGATTTCATCATATATTTCTTTTTTATGTTTAATGTTTTTATGAGAAATAACAACATCAAAACTTGCCTTCTTAACTAAGTTAGTTTCGATGATTCTGAAATCGTGTGCGCTGCCTTCCTCGTCGAATTTTTTGATAATTTCATAAACGTCTTTTTTAATGTCTTCGATTTCAGGGTCGTTTACTCTTGCTGGATCCATGTGGACTGTTGCGCTTACTTTCAGCTCGTCTTTTATTCTGTTTTCGATTGATTCAGCGATGTCATGGGCTTCCTGAAGAGAGGTGTTCTCATCAATTTCAACGTGAAGAGAAACAAAATATTTAGTTGGCCCGTATGAATGACAAATTATGTCGTGAACCCCTATTGCGCGAGGATCGGCTTCAACTAAAGCCTCAATCTTTTTAACGATGTCTTTATTGCTTCCCTCGCCTATTAATGGAGAAGAAGCCTCGATTAATCCACGTAGTCCAGTAATGAAAATAAAGACTGCCACGCCCATACCAAACCAGCCATCAAGGAAGTTCAATCTAAGTGTATTTGATAGAATTGCGCAGACCGCAACGACAGAGGTAATTAATGAATCTAGTATGGCGTCTGTTGCGGTAGCCTTTAGAGCCAGGGAGCTGACGGCTTTTCCCAATGAACCAACAACGTGGAATTGAAGGAGCTTCATTAAAACTGCCACGCCCAATAAGACGATTGAAAGGACGTCGTATTGAGCAAAGTTACCTGTGATGACTTTGTCCAAAGAGCTTTTGAAAATTTCAAAAGCAATAACGACGACAAAGAATGACACAATCATTGCGGCAACGTATTCAATACGCTCATGGCCAAAAGGGTGTTCTTTGTCGCCTGGCTTAGCAGCCATATTAAAGCTAACTAAAGTAATTATTGAAGAAAGAGCGTCTGAAGCGTTATTTACCGCATCGGCAATTAAAGCAATAGGGAATAAAACCCAATTTGAATTAAATGCGATTATTAGGGCAGCAGTTAACTTTAATGCAACCAAAATAAGGTTAGATATTATTCCATAGACCGCGGCGAGTACTCCGTGGCTTTTTCTGACGGATGGATCAGAAGTGTTTTCATAATTTTTGATGAAAAGTTTTCTTAGGAGGGTAACCATAATTATCTCCTAAACAAGTTTAGTACAAACAAAAGAGAATACAAAATAAATGCATCTAGTAACGAAAACTAAATAACCTTGACAAGAAAACTAGAATAGATACTATATAAGCATGAGTCCGTTAAAAACAGAATTACCAAAATACACCCTTGCTCAGGAGATTTCTAATTCGATCACGCATGGCTTCGGCGCTCTTTTAGCCTTAATTTTTGGTCCGTTTTTAATCATCAAAGCAGTATTAACAAAAAACCCTTTCGCAGTAGTGTCCGTCTCTCTCTTTGTTGTTTCGATTATTGCCACATACACAATCTCTTGCGTATATCATGCATTAGCTAGAAATAATGGAAAACGTGTATTGCGAGTGCTTGATCACGATATGATTTACACTCTCATTGCTGGAACATACGCTCCGTATTGTTTAGTGGGTATTGCTAAAGATAGCCTGGCTTTAGGATGGACTATTTACGGCGTTTGCGTGGCTTTGGGCATTATTGGAGTTGTTCTGAATTCTGTAAATTTGAAAAAATTCAAAATATTCTGCATGATCGACTATATTGCAATGGGCTGGATTGTTATCTTTTCTTTCTTCCCTCTCATCAACTCGATTGGATGGTTTCCGGCCTCGTTCATCCTCTTGTTAGGTGGAATCTCATACACTGTTGGGGCGGTTCTTTATGCAATAGGAAGCCATCATAACCAATGGTTCCATCTTGTCTTCCATTGTTTTTGTTTGCTTGGCACCATTTTGATGTTTGTCTCAATATATTTCTTTGTTATTCAATAACAACCAACAAATCTATATAATTCTTTTTGCCTAGAGGATAAAGAATGAGTAGAAGAAAAGAATCAGGAGTATTGTTAGAAAATCGCAGAGCTCATTTTGAGTATTTTTTGTCTGATTTTATGACTGCCGGTCTTGTTCTTACTGGAACTGAAATAAAATCGCTCAGGCAAAGAAACGCCACGATTAGCGAAGCTTTTATTATGATTCAGCATGGCGAAGTCTATGTGACAAATATGCATATCGCGCCATATAAAGAAGGAAACATTTTTAATGTTGATCATCTTCGCGACAGAAAGCTTTTACTTACGAAAAAAGAGATTAAAAAATTAGCTGACCATATCAAATTAGATGGTCACACCTGCGTCCCAACAAAAGTATTCCTTCATCACGGTTATGCCAAAATGGAAATTGCTATTGCAAAAGGTAAGCAGCTTCACGACAAGAGAGAATCTATAAAAGAAAAAGATCTTAAACGCGAGTTTGATAAGAACGCTAGATCATCTAGAGACTTCGAGGACTAATATGAATTACGAACAAGTTTTAAAATTCATGGAAGAAAGAGACATGACCATGTCTCGCTATGAAAGAAACGACTGGGATCTTTTCGTTCGAAAGATGGGTCTTAACATCAACGTCCCATTCATACATATAACAGGTTCTAATGGCAAAGGCTCAACAGCAAATTTTATCTATGAGATTTATAAGGCTGCTGGCTATAGAGTAGGCTTATTCAGCAAGCCATACCTAAAGAAGCCTAATGAAATGATTCAAATTAACGGCGAAATGATAAACGACGCTGATTTTGCTAGGGTTTTTTCAAAAAAAGAACGCGAATATGAAAAGTTTAATCTTTCTTCCTTCGAGATCCAGACCTATATAGCGTTTGATTATTTCAATGAACAAAAACCTGATGTTGTTATTGTGGAGTGTGGCATGGGTGGTGACACGGATAGCACCAACTTAACTGATGGAAGGCCTATTCTCTCAATTATCACAACTGTATCGTTAGAACACACCGCGTTTTTAGGAAGAACCACAAGCGAAATCGCCAGAAACAAAGCCGGCATAATTAAACCTCGCTGCCCTGTTCTCATTGGTTATATGGATGAGACGATCCAGGATGTTATCCGCGAGATTGCTGAAAGAAAAGAATCAACGTTCTACAAAGTAGACGATTTCCATAATGTTAAACTTACGGACAAATATGAATTTGATTACCATCCTTATTCGGGGCTCAAATTATCTAATAGAGCAACATACCAAGTTAGAAATGCTGCTCTTGCAATTGAAGCGACAAGAATCCTGAGTGACAGATTCCCTATTACTGAAGACGCAATGCGAAAAGGAATATATGCCGACTCGCTTCCTTGCAGGTTAGAAAGACACGGAAACGTGGTGATTGATGGAGCCCATAATCCGGAAGCTGTTAACGAAATGATGAATTCAATAGTAAATATTTCCCAAGGAAAAAACATACACGCTGTGTTTGCCTCGTTTAGGGACAAAAACATAGCAGTGGAACTTCCGCGTATTGCTAGAGATGTCGCAGATATTACCCTAACAACATTTGATAGTAAGAGAGCTCGCGATGAAATGGATTATTTCCTCTATGCAGGAGACCACGAATATAACGATGACTACAAGAGCGTTATTAAAGGCATTATTGCAGAGTATCCGAACGACATCGTGTTAGTGACTGGCAGCCTTGCGTTTGCTGCAGTCGTCAGAAGCTTCATTATTGAGGAGTTAGGTTTATGAAAAATGTGTTTACAGTTAAAACGATAACAAGTACAGCTATTCTCTTGGCTTTGGCCACCATTTCAACAATAGTGTTCAAATTAGTCCCGATGGGTAGTTTAGGATTGCTTCGTTTTTCTTTGACCCCAGCAATTATCATTTTCACATCTATTGCCTTAGGACCAATTAGTGGCGTTATTGTTGGCGCAGGGAGTGATTTAATTCCAGCAATCATCACTCCAACGGGATCAATATTGCCTTTAATCACTTTGGTTTATGCGGTTCTTGGCATCGTTCCATGGGCACTTGTTTTCTTAACGAAACATTTCAGAAAATCATTAAAGAAACCATACGTTCTCTATGCTTCTATGGCAATCATCGCCGTTGGAGTAATGGTCCCTATGTTTGTTACAGGGTTTTTTGAAGATAAGTTTGGCGAGTCTGCAAACATTGGTCGTGTTTTATGTGTTTGCATCATAGTTGTTGTTTCGCTTTTATGCTGCATTGCAGTGACTGTATCAAATAAAAAATATGAAGCTGAATTATTAGAAAAATCATCAATTCCATCGCCATATGAAGTGGCAATCATTGCGTTGGTCTGCGAATTGCTCATTATGTGCGCAGGCAAAGGCCTTGTTTTCACAATCATGTATGGAATCCCATATCAAATTTCTTTCTATACGATCTTCCTTGGAATGCCAGTTAACTTAACTCTTTCTACAGTGGCGGCATATTGGATGCTTGCTTTCGAAAATAAATATCTCCATCTTCATGAGGTTAAAGAATAATGTCTGAAGAATTAGAAAAGAAAAACGAAGAGATAAAAGAGACAAAAGCTTTCGAGCCAATAGAAGAAGGCTATGACCCAAAAAAAGAAAAAAGAGCCAAGATTGGGTGGCTTCTTTTCTTTGGAATCGTAATCGCAATGATGGTTGTTTGCATCATCGTAATTAACAGCATTCCTGCTTAACTATTTTTACAACTTTCAAAATTCTTTACTTTTTGTCTTGAAATTTTTCTTAATCTCATTAAAGTAGTATAGCCCTAAATCTTAGGAGGAATTACCATGGCTCTACTTCCTATCACTCGTGCTGACGGAACGGTCATTACTTGTGACACTGAAAAAAGAACTTTGGTGTATAACCGCTGTACCGTTTCGTTCACAAAAGCAGAATGGAAAATCTTCTACTGTCTCTACGAACACAACCCAACAGCTGTTCCAAGAAAAGACTTGTTAGCTCTTCTCTGGGACGGTGATAAACTTGCTGCAAACAGCGCAAACACCAGAACAATTGACGTCCATGTCGGCGTCATCAAAAAGAAACTTAGCAAGATGAAAGGATTCAGAATCGATACCGTATACGGAGTCGGTTATAGATTACTTCTCACTCGCAGAGTCTAAGAAAAATGAGAGCCGTAGGGCTCTTTTTCTTACCCTTTTCTTTTTTTGTGTGAACTTTTGCCAACTAGCAATTATTATTAATATGTATTAATAAGGAGTTATTTATGTCAGAGAAACACCGCGAAGACTATATAAGCTGGAGTGAATACTTCATGGGCATTGCCCAATTAAGCGCTCTCAGAAGCAAAGATCCATCAACTCAGGTTGGCGCATGCATTGTAGATGATCACAACAAAGTTGTGTCCATTGGTTATAACGGAATGCCTTGCGGTGTCCACGATGACGAAATTCCTTGGGGACACGGCGAAGGCCTTGATAGTAAATACCTTTACGTGTGTCATGCAGAATTAAATGCAATCCTTAATTCAAGAGATGGCGCTCACTTACGCGGATGCACCCTCTACGTTACCTTATTCCCATGTAACGAATGTGCTAAAGCAGTTATCCAGTGCGGAATCAAAGAGATCGTTTATTTGGATGACAAATACGCAACAGCAACAAATTTCCAAGCATCAAGAAAAATGCTTGAAATGGCAGGTGTCAAATTGACACGCTACGAAGGTCCAACTGTCAAAATTACTCAGTAAAAAGCAATGAAAAGAGATAGTTTTGCATATCGTTTTACCGTTTTACTTATCGTCTACTTATTTTTGGTATCCGGTATTGTAATATCTCTTTCTAGCGTTGGAGAAATCCATCCGGCTATCTTCTGGTCAATCGCTGGCGGATCGCTTCTCTTGTTTGCGATCGCTGTGTTTGTAAACGAGATGGTAATTAGAAAGAAAAAGAAATGAGCAATGTTCTCGAAGTAAAAAATCTCTCCTACAAATACCAAGGAGAAACGAAAGAGGCCTTACATGACCTTTCTTTTTCTATTCCTTCAGGAAGTTATGTCGCAATCGTTGGACATAACGGCTCAGGGAAAAGCACTTTAGCAAAAATAATTGCTGGCCTTTGCTCATATAAAAAAGGGTCAGTTAAGCTATTTGGTGAAGAACTAAAAAAAGCAAACATTACTGCCATTCGACAAAGAATGGGTTTGGTGTTCCAAAACCCAGATAACCAATTCGTTGGAGCCTCGGTCAGAGATGACCTTGCCTTTGGCTTAGAGAACAGACAAGTTCCGACCGAAGAGATGGATAGTATTATTTATGAGTACGCAAAAAAAGTCTCAATGGAGAAATATTTAGATAGCGCTCCTGAGAATCTTTCCGGTGGTCAAAAACAAAGAGTGGCTATCGCAGGTGTTTTGGCTATGAAACCCGAACTCATCATTTATGACGAAGCGACATCCATGCTTGATCCGGTTGGAAAAAAAGACATTCTTGACATCACCTTTGGTCTAAAAAGCGAAAACCCAAATCTTTCAGTCATTTCAATTACTCACGATATTGAAGAAGCCTCTAGAGCTGATTACGTTTTAGTTCTTAACGGGGGACAGTTAATTCTTGAAGGAAAACCAAGCGAAGTTTTCGCATCAGAAGAATCTCTTAGAGAAATCCGTTTAGACGCCCCTTTTGCGCTCTCGTTAATTGGCAAGCTTAGAAAAGAAGGGGTAAATATACCTCAAGAAATCAGCACATTAAAAGAGCTCGAGGATTTCTTATGCCAATCTAGTAAAAATGAGAAGGAGGATTCTTTATGCCAATAAAGTTCTCCAATCTTTATTACACATATTCCCCAAAATCTCCTTTTGAATACAATGCGTTAAAAGATATTAACCTTGAATTGGATAACGGGAAATTCATTGCAATAGTAGGCAAGACAGGAAGTGGAAAGTCTACGTTAGTGCAGCACATCAATGCACTTATTAAGCCAACCCAAGGCAAAGTGGAGATTGATGAATTCGTTAACTCTGCAAACAAAAAAGAAAGAACAAAGAAAATTAAACCTCTCCGTAAGCACGTAGGTTTGGTTTTCCAGTTCCCTGAATATCAGCTCTTCGAGGAAACGGTGGAAAAAGACGTTGCCTTCGGACCAAAGAATTTTGGTTTAAAACAAGAAGAGGCTTTAGAAAAAGCTCATGAAGCAATCCTTAAAGTTGGTCTCACGGAAGATTTTTTCAAACGATCACCATTTGAGCTTTCAGGCGGGGAGAAGAGAAAAGTCGCAATCGCCGGTATCTTGGCAATGGAACCTAAGGTTTTGGTTGTTGATGAACCAACAGCGGGATTAGATCCGTCTGCAGCAAGAGACACCATGAATCTTTTCAAAGAAATCAACAAAGAGGGAACAACGATAATTCTCGTCACTCATGACATGGATATCGTTGCGTCTTACTGTGACGAAGTTGTGGTTCTTGAGAACGGAACGATTTATACAAAATGCGAACCAAATCAGTTATTTGGCGAAGATTTAACTCAATATTCTTTGCAAAACCCGCATATTTTTGATTTTGCCTTATCTCTAAAGAAGCGTGGATTTGACATCGATATTTCATCTTTGAAGAGCGTTGATGACTTGGCAAAAGAAATAGCAAGGAGGTACAAGAATGGCTAGCATCACGTTAGGCAGATATGTGCCTTACGAGTCTTTTGTCCACAAAATGGATCCTCGTGCAAAAATATTTGGGCTTATCATTTTGATGGTCGCAATTTTCTTGCCTTATCCAACCTATGCAATGTCCTTTACTATCGCAGGAATTCTATTCTTGCTCACGTTGCTTCTTTTCTGGATTTCGCATATGTCATTTTTGAACTTCTTAAAATCTTTAGCGGCTTTATGGTTCATGATGATTTTCTTGTTTTTGATATACGTTCTTGTTCCAAGAACAACAAATTGGCCTGCGTTTAATATTGGTTCGTTTGTTGTTTACTGGGATTCCATCCTCGAAGCAGGAAGAATCTTTTTAAGGCTTGTTTTGATGATTTCTATCTCGATGATATTAACTGCAACAACTAAGCCGTTAGATATGACAGAGGCATTTGAATGGTACCTTTACCCATTAAAATTGATCGGATTCCCTTCCCATATTGTTGCAATGATCATCACATTAGCGCTTCGCTTCATCCCAACCATTCTCGATGATGTGGATCGAATCATGAAGGCCCAGTCTTCACGCGGCGTTGATTTTGATAACGGCGGTTTAGGGACCAAGATTAAAGCAATTGTGTCTTTGATTATTCCTCTTTTTGTCTCCTCCTTTGTGAGAAGTGATGAACTTGCCAACGCAATGGAGTGCCGTGGATATGATCCAAACGCAAAACGAACCAAATATCGCAAACTCAAGTTCCGCTGGTGGGATGCTTTTGAAACGTTTGTCGTTATTGCTATATTTGCAGGCTGCCTAGTTTTATCGATTACGCAGTTTGATGCTTTTAATTATTTCTGGGGGCTTGTTACGATATGAACTATTTGTTAACAGTCGCATATAACGGCTCTAAGTATTATGGCTTCGAGAAGCAAAAGAAATATCCAAGCATCCAGGAAGAAGTGGAGAGAGCTCTTTCTACTCTCCTTGGTTATAAGATGGCAATACATGGGTCAGGAAGAACCGATAAAGGGGTTCATGCCCATAACCAAAAGTGCAACTTTAAGCCAAAAGAGGCAATCAAGGATTTAGACTATTTTGTATTTGCCTTAAACCGTCTTCTCCCAAAGGACATTTTCATTAAATCAATCGAATTAAAAGATGATGGATTTGATTCAAGACATAGCGCAGCAAAAAAGATTTATTCCTATTCGTTCCACTTTGGGAAAAGAGATCCTTTTGCGTTAACCGAATATCAGCTTGAGCAAAAGAATTTTGACTTTGTTCTCTTTGAGAAAGCCATGAGATTATACCTTGGGACACACGATTTTAAGAACTTTACCCCTAAGCCAATAGACAAAGACAATTTCATTCGCGAAATCCAGGAAATGTATTTCGACTTGAAAGATAACCATATGAAGGTAACGGTCATAGCCAACGGGTTTATGACGTATATGGTAAGAACTATGGTCGGCGTTGCTTTTAGGGTAGGAATTGGAAAGATGACTCTTGAAGAAGTTGAACAAAATCTCAACCCTAAAGAAAGAAAAATCTTATCCTACAAAGCTGACCCTATGGGTCTATGTTTAGAAGACGTAATTTACTAATTATAAAAAAATGTAACTACCGCTTTAAAGCGGTGCTAAAATACTAACGCCTATTTAAGGAGCAATAATTATGGGAAGACATTTTGAAGTTAGAGCTGCCGCTATGGCAGCAACTGCTAAAGCAAAGAGCGCCATTTATATGCGTGCTTCAAAGGAAATCTATGCTGCAGCAAAGAGCGGCATCCCTGATCCTGAAAGCAACCTCGCTCTTCGCAGCGCAATCGAAAAATACCGCAAATCCTGTCCAAAAGATGTTATCGACAGAGCTATTGAAAAAGCAAAAGGCGGTGACGCCACAGCATATATCGCTGGCCGTTATGAATTCTATGGCCCAGGCGGAAGCTACATCATCGTTGATACATTAACAGACAACGTTAATCGTGCGTTAGTTAACGTTAGAACCATCGCTCAGAAGAAGGGCGGCAAAATGGGCTCAGTCGCATATAACTTCAACCTTTGCGGCTACCTTGCATTCAAAGGTGATGAAGCATTAAGAGATAGCGCAGAAGAAGCACTCGTTCTTGGTGATGTCGATGTCCAAAGCGTCGCATTCGAAGATGGCTATGTCGAAGCACAAGTCGCTCCAAGCGATCTTGGGAAAGCTCAAGATGCACTCAAAGAAATGGGTGTCACAGAATTTGACTCAGCAGAAGTTACATTCATTCCAAATGAATATGTTGAACTCGGCGGCGAAGATGCCCAGAAGCTCAAAGATATGCTCGCTATGTTAGATGAATGTGAAGACGTCCAGAACGTTTACCACAACGTCAGCAACATCTAATCTTTGGAACACGTTTAATTAAAGAGATCGCTAAAATGCGGTCTCTTTTTTTGTTCGCTTACCTAACAAAAACGGCCATTAGTATCATTTGGAGACGTATATGCACACGCGTAAAAGCGATAAAAATTGATAAAAAAGTGAACAAATTCCAATAGTAAATGTACATAAATACTTTGTATTTATAAAACTTTACAATTTTCCTAAAAAAATGTTGCAACTCTCTTTTTGCGTGTGCATAATATACGAGCACTGATTTTGGGCTACCATATCGGTGGCACACGTAAATCAATTTACACAGGAGAAAAGTTATGCAACGTCAAACAACAATTGCAAAGCCTCTTGAACTCAAACGTGCTTGGTATGTCGTTGATGCTAAGGATGTCGTCCTCGGCCGTCTCGCAACCAAAGTCGCTACAGTCTTAATGGGCAAGAACAAACCAATCTACACTCCAAATGAAGATGTTGGTGACTACGTCATCATCATCAATGCCGCAAGTGTCAAACTTACTGGCAAAGAAGGTGGAGAACACAAAAAGAACTACTACAACGTTTCCGGTTACAACGGTGGTCTTAGAACCCGTACCGCTGGCACAATGAAGCGTGAGTTCCCAGTCGAAATGGTTCAGAGAGCTGTCTGGGGTATGTTACCAAAAGGACCTCTCGGCCATGCTATGATGAAGAAATGCTTCATCTACGAAGGCGCAGAACACGAGCAGGCTGCACAGAAACCAGTCGCTCTTGACCTCAAATAAGGAGAAGACAAATGGCAAAAGTTACAAAATTCTATGGCACCGGCCGCAGAAAGAAATCAATCGCCCGTGTCTACATCCAAGCTGGTTCAGGCAAAATCGTCGTTAACGGTCATGATGTTAACGAATACATGCCATACGAAACCCTCGTCCAGAACCTCAAACAGCCTTTAGCTCTTAGCGGCGCTGAAGCAAAGTATGATGTCGAAGCAGACGTCATCGGTGGTGGTTTCACTGGTCAGGCAGAAGCTATCCGTCTTGGCATCGCCCGTGCTCTTCTTGAAGCAGGCGAAGATCGTAAAACACTTAAAGTTGCTGGTATGTTAACCCGTGACGCACGTGTTAAAGAAAGAAAGAAATACGGTCTCAAAGGCGCACGTCGTGCTCCACAGTTCAGCAAACGTTAATCGTTGGCTCTACTTGTTACAAAAAACAAGCTCAACCTTGTGGTTGGGCTTTTTTCGTTTCTTGTAATCATCAGGCAAAAATAAAAGACCCCATTTCTGGAGTCATTCATTTGATGTGGTGCCGCCACTCGGAATCGGACCAAGGTCTGATGATTACAAGTCAACTGTACTACCATTGTACTATGGCGGCATATGTAATTGGTGGGTGTTATAGGTGTCGAACCTACGGCCTCTTCCGTGTGAAGGAAGCGCTCTCCCGCTGAGCTAAACACCCTTCAAACTTAATAAAGCTCCGCTTCTCCGGAGCTCTGTTTAGCATTACTGGTGGGCCTTAATGGGTTTGAACCATCGACCTCACGCTTATCAAGCGTGCGCTCTAACCAGCTGAGCTAAAGGCCCACAATATGCGTTTTCCAGAATTTGGTTCCGTGAAGCGCTCTAATAATATACAACTACAAAACTAGTGGTGCAAGAATCTAATTATTATTTGTTGTTTTTACTTGCTTTTGGGGCTCCATTTTTACTAAAGAGAACAGTTTTTCTTCTTCTGCTTTATTTAAGAATCGCCATTCTCCGGTTTTTAGATCTCCCAATTCTAAGAAATCAAATCTCACGCGTTTGAGCGCGCATACGTGATAGCCCCTTCTAAAGAATATGCGTTTGACTTCATGGTATTTCCCTTCCTTGACGACAATATTTGCTATATCGCCGTTATATGTGAGATTGGCGGGTTTAACTATTTCTCCATCGAAGTCAGTTCCATTTTCTAAAATGTCTGTCGCATCTTCTTCTGTTAAAGGCTTATCCAAAGTGACTTGGTATTCTTTTTCTAAGCCAAAAGAAGGATGAACTAATCTAGTTGCCAAGCGTCCGGAATCGCTTAAGAGGAGAATTCCCTCCGTATCGTGGTCTAATCGTCCTGAGAGGACGGCTCTAGAAGTTAATTCGGTCGGAAGTAAGTGAAGAAGGCTAGGATACTTCTCGTCGATTGTAGAAGACATGTATCCGCCAGGTTTATTAAGCATTATCACAAAGTGATATATGTATGGTATTTCTTTGTCTTCGAATTCGACTTTTGATGATGGGTTAATTATTTCATTTGGGTTATCAATAACGACTCCGTCGACTTTTGCTAAGCCATGGCGGATTCCTTTGATTATTCGTCTGTTGTTAACGAACTTCGCAGAGGACAGATAGTCGTATAAGGTGATTGCTTCATCTTTCATAATCTAATTATAACAAGTCTATCTTATTGAGGTTTAGCAAGTGCGATGTTAAGATTTTTCTCGCAGTGCAGGATTGGCGTAATGGCAGCCGCGTAAGACTTAGGATCTTATGTCCCCGGACGTGGGGGTTCGAGTCCCCCATCCTGCACCAAAAAGTATTCTTGGTTTGATATCGAATAATTATCAAACCTTTTTTCTTTGCAAACCTTTTACTTATTGTTTCTTCTCGAGAAGAATTACAATTTAAGAGATTTAAAAATATAAAGGTTTACACGCATGATTACATTTGAAGAGATAAAAAAGAATAAAGAGATCAATACATATATTGAGAAAGCCGATGAATCGCTTAAGGCTCTAGGCTACACTGAGCATTCGTTTCCTCACGTTACTAAGGTTGCAAGCGATGTTGGATATATCCTTGAAACACTGGGTTATGATGAACATATAGTCGAATTAGGAAAGATAGCCGGTTACCTGCATGATATTGGAAACCTTGTTAATAGGGTCGACCATTCTCAAAGCGGCGCAATAATGGCTTTTAGAATTTTAGACCATTTAGAAATGGATCCTCTTGATATTGCAGAAGTTGTAACCGCAATTGGAAACCATGATGAAGGATGTGGCACTCCAGTGAATCCCGTTTCTGCCGCTTTGATCTTAGCGGATAAAGCAGATGTCAGAAGAACAAGGACAAGAAACCGCAACATCAAACAATTTGATATTCATGACCGCGTTAATTATTCGGTTAAGAAGGCTCAGCTTAAAATAAATACTGATCACACGATCATCAAACTAAAGCTTGAGATCGATACAAAAATTAGCCCAGTCATGGAATACTTTGAGATCTTCACAAATAGAATGATCTTATGTAGAAAGGCTGCAGAGAAATTAGGACTAAAGTTCAAACTCATCATAAATGAGCAGTCTTTAATGTAATTGGAAGCAAGAAGGTGTTACATATGGCAAAAATTTATAAAAGCATCACCGAATTAGTTGGAAGCACTCCATTATTAGAATTAACAAATTACACAAAAAATAATGGATTGAATGCAAGAATCATTGCAAAAGTTGAATATTTTAACCCAGCAGGTTCTGTTAAAGACAGAATAGCTAAGGCAATTATTGAAGATTACGAAGAGAAAGGAATCTTGAAAGCAGGAGCGACAATAATTGAGCCTACTTCAGGCAACACGGGTATTGGTCTAGCCGCAATCTCTGCTGCTAAAGGCTATAGATTAATAATCACCTTGCCTGACACCATGTCGGTCGAAAGAAGAAGTTTGATCAAAGCCTATGGAGCAGAACTTATTATCACAGACGGTTCAAAAGGAATGAAAGGTGCAATTGAGAAAGCCGAAGAGCTACATAAAGAAATTCCTGGGTCAGTAATTGCTGGTCAGTTTATCAATCCTGCAAACCCAAAAGCGCATTACCTAACAACCGGACCAGAGATTTGGAAAGATACAGATGGAGAAGTTGATATTTTTGTTTCTGGAATTGGAACTGGAGGAACTATTTCTGGAACAGGCAAATATCTAAAAGAGAAGAATCCAAATATAAAAGTTGTTGGCGTTGAACCAAAAGGATCGCCTATTTTAACTGAAGGACATGCAGGTTCTCACGGCATTCAAGGAATAGGCGCTGGCTTCGTTCCTGAAACTTTAGACACCGCTGTTTATGATGAGGTTGTTGCTGTTACAAACGAAGATTCGTACAAAACAGGAAAAGCGATCGCTCAAAGCGACGGCATATTGGTAGGCATTTCTTCTGGAGCTGCGGTTTATGCCGCTACAGAATTGGCAAAAAGACCAGAAAACGCTGGGAAGACTATTGTTGTGCTTTTGCCTGACACAGGAGACAGATATTTATCGACGCCATTATTCAATTAAATAAATTTAAAGGAGATTGATTATGAAAGAAGTTTATGAATTTTTAAAGAAATGCGGAACTTATTACTTAGCCACCGTCGAAGGTAGCCAGCCTAGAGTCCGCCCTTTTGGAACAATTGATATGTTTGAAGGAAAACTATATATCCAAACAGGAAAGGTTAAAGAGGTGAGTAAGCAGATCCACTCTAACCCTAACGTTGAGATTAGCGCTTTTGACGGAGAAAAATGGATTAGGTTTTTTGGTAAATTAAAAGAAGACAGCAGAAGAGAGGCCAAGAAGCACATGCTTGATAGTTATCCATCACTCCGTGGCATGTATAACGAGGATGATGCAAATACAGAAGTCTTCTATTTAGAAGAAGCAACCGCAACCTTCTGCTCGTTTGTTGAAGCACCTAGAACTATTAAATTCTAAAGAACAAAGAAAAAGAGGCTCGCAATTGAGCCTCTTTTGTTTTGCTTATTCTTTCTTCTTTTTTCTTACGAGGTATGCAATACCTATTGCGCCTCCTGCAATAAGAGCGAAAGGAGCAGAATAGAGAACAACAGAGCCAAGTCCTTTACCAACTAATTTGAGGTAATAGAAGTAATCATTCCAGTAGAGGTCACTTTCGGTCTGTCTTGATTTGTAGAAATCAATATTAACGGATGAATAATTGACCATGCTGTCTTGTTTTGATTGTTCTGCATAAAGAGAAGTCAAATTACGGTTGATTTGATAAAGATCATTTTCAAGTTGCCCCTTGAGGTCGGGGTCAAGATTTTCGCTTTTAAGAGCCTCTTCGATTTCGGATTTCTGAGATTCATAGGTTTTGATCATTTCCGAAACCTGGTCATATGAATCGGTAACGTCTTTTGTTTCTAAGTTCTTTGCGCCGACATTATATGTGTCGACGAAGGAAATGAAGATGTCTAATTGCTTTGTTGGGATTTTGAAGACGTAGTGGGCTTCTTCAAGATTTTCTTTTGAAGTCAAAACGTAACCTTCCAGCTCATTTGCTTTGGTTGAGATTTCACTGGCGACTTTGTGGAAGTTATTATCGTAGATAGTGTAGTCAACGTGATAAATGATTTTGTGTGAAGTGCTTGAATCGGCGCCTCCGCTAGGGGTATTAGGTGTGCCAGATCCGTCATTTGGCGAGCCACAGCTAGCAAGAGCTACGAGTAATATAGAGGCTCCTATAACTTTGAATAAATTCTTTTTTGTCATGGTTAGTCTCCTTAAAATATGTGGAATATCGTCCCGGTGAACGTGAAGATAAATGAAGCCACCAAATAAACAAGATTAATAATAATAAAAGCGATTGATCTAAAATCCTTGAGCTTTCTATAACTTGCGAACGAAGCAACAAAACCGATGATGGTAAGGATAATGCCAACGACAGGGATAATGTAGAATAACATTGCGCAGATTCCTAGAATCATGCCGGTTGCGCCTTGCTTAGAGGCTTCGTTAAGCTCGTTTTGTTCCTTTCTTAACCTTTCTTCTTCTTTGCGTCTTTCAATTGCCGCATTCCTGTCATCCCTATCTTCCGGGAAAGGAACTTGCCCCATAAGGACAGAAATAGATAAACCATATAATTTACTAAGAGATTCAAGGTTATCTAATGTAGGAGCGGTTTGGTCGTTTTCCCAGAGGCTAACGCACTGTCTTGTGACATCAAGCTTGATTGCCGCTTCTTCTTGAGAGAGGTTTTTTCTTTTCCTCGCTCTTTGTAGGTTTTCTCCAATATTCATAATCGGACCTCCTGATGCTTAAATTGTACTCAAATGGCCAATTGCAAATAAGAAATTGACACTAGGTATTTTGTCAAGATTCACTTTACAACACGCAATAATGATACACATTTTGGCATATACTTGTATTTTTTAGCTAAAATAACGCAAAAATTGATGTTTATAGCAACCGATTAAAAAATTCTAAAAAAACGGCAGATGTAAGTAATCATTGCGTAATTTTTACTGCAAACGATTGTTTCAGAATGATGTTTTTGCTTTCTAAAAACCTGTTTGGAGAAAAGAGAGACTCGAATGGTGATATAATTATGCATTATGAGATTAGACAGATATTTAGCTAATTCTGGTGTCGGCACTAGAAGCGAAGTCAAAACTTACATAAGAAAAAAACAAATTAGAGTAAACGGCGAATTAGTAAAATCTTCTTCTTTGAACATTGACGAGAATAAAGACGTTGTCACGTTTAATGATGATGTTGTTGTTTATAAAGAATTTTATTATTTGTTGTTAAACAAGCCGAAGGGATATGTTTCAGCAGTTGAAGATAATGTTTATCCACCTGTTACTGATTTAGTGAGTGAATATGCTTTTGTCAATTTGTTTCCTGTAGGGAGACTCGATGTCGATACTACAGGAACGTTGTTATTAACAAATGATGGCGATCTGTGCCACAAACTTTTATCACCTAAGTATCATGTTGATAAAACTTATTCGGTAACAACGGATTTAGAAATCAAACAATCGTTAATCAAACACTTTAGAGATGGAATTATTCTAGACGGGGAGAAAACATTGCCAGGAGATTTGGTTATCTTAGACTCAAATCATGCCGAACTTACAATCCACCAAGGGAAGTTCCACCAAGTAAAAAGAATGTTCCAGCATTTTGGGCTCAAAGTTACTGAGTTGGATCGTAAGACTTTTGCTTTTTTAGACTCAGAAGGAATAGAGCTTAGTAAATATCGTGAACTCAGCGAAGAAGAGGTTAAGAAACTTAAAGCTTTGGTTGAAAAATAAAGAAACCCGCCAAATTGAAATGTACCCCTAATCCTGGACAAAAACAGGAAAGGGGTATTTTTTCATGAAATACGATTGGAAATTCAAACTTGATTGCGTCCTCAAGCATAAAGAAGGGAGGCGAGATTTTGTGCCTGCCGGCATTGGCAGGGAT